>QWII01000218.1 GCA_021405325.1 Caldilinea sp. CFX5
GGGGAAGGAAAGCGCTGTGACCTTCCATCTTGACGCGGCAATTGGCATGAATGCCAATTCCAAGAACAAAGAAGCCGCCACGAAGTTCCTTGAGTGGTTGGGGACCGAAGAATTTGCCACCATGCTTGGGGATAAGACTCATGATTCGCAAAGAAATTGAAAGCGACTCCAGAAAGACCCAGCGCCAGCACCAGCAGCCAGACACCCACATTACGCCGCCAGCCAGGGCGCAGAGCCAGAACACGGGGTTTGGGGTCAGAGGTGATGGCCATGTCGCCGGTATGGCCGGCCAGAGCGCGGGCAAAGAGAATAACAGCCGCAATGTAAAACAACAACCCATCCCACAGCGACTCGCGGCTGAAGAAGAACTGTCCTAGTGCGCCGACTCCCACCCCGGCCAGGGCCAGGGCCAGCCGGTTCAGGGTGCGGCGGGGGCGGAGACGGGCATTTTCGATGGGCTGGCGTGGTTCGGGAAAGGTCGAAGGGGTTTCAACTGTTGTGACAGACATAACCCCTATTATACTCAAGTTGCAGCACAACAAAAAGTGGGGATTGGGTGTCAGTGCTCTTTCTTGCGGAGCAAGTCGGTGCCCATGATGAGCAACAAGGAGAACAGCCCCAGGACTATAGCCGCGCTGTACGCGCCGACATATTGGCGCTCGTCGAGGGCGCGGAAGATGTAGAGCGTGGAGGTTTCGGTGCGGCCCTGCAAGCCGCCGCCGATGACCAGGACCGCGCCAAATTCGCCCAGGGCGCGGGCAAAGGTCAGGGTGACGCCGTAGATAAACCCCCAACGCAGCGCGGGTAAGGTGATATACCAGAACGTCTGCCAGCCATTGGCTCCCAGCGTGGCTGCTGCCTGCTCCTGCTTTATCCCAAAAGCTTCCAGCACCGGGATCAATTCGCGGATCATAAAAGGCAGGCTGACAAACAGCGTCGCCAGGATGATACCGGGCAGGGCAAAGGCGATTTTAATGTCGAGGGCGGTCAGCACCGGCGCAAACAAGCCGTTCCGGCCAAAGAGCAAGAGCAGCATGTAGCCAACAACCACGGGTGAAACGGCAAAAGGCATGTCAATGAGGCCATTCAGCAGATCACGGCCGGGGAACTTATGCCTGACCATGACCCAGGCGACAATTGTCCCAAAAACAGCATGGATTGTCACCACAATTAAGCTGACCAGCAAGGTTCGCCAGAAGCTGGCCAGCACATCCGTCTGGCTCAACGCCTCCACGACCGCGCCCACCCCTTCCCGGAAAGCGCCCATCGTCAAGGAGACCAGCGGCGTGATGACCAGAATTGCGGCATAAGCCATCACCACCCCGATGAGGAGCCGCTGCCGCCACACCCCGTACCCAATCACGCGCGGCATCACAACCAGGGGGGATGAGACAGCTTTAGAAGTAGTGCTACTATTCATGCCTATGCCTCTTTTGAAGATGACTTTTGTAGGACAAACTTAAGTTTGTCCTACACGTTTCTTGAACCCTCGGGCTGAATTTCACTTTCTCTGCGATCGCTGCTGCAATCGGCTGACAATCAAAATCAAGGTAAAAGCGATAGCCAGCATCACCACGGATACGGCGCTGGCGCCCATACGGTTTTCCGACTCGACCTCGCCAAAGACGTACACCGCCGCCGTTTGGGAGTAGAAGGGAATATTCCCGGCCACAATCACAATTGAGCCAAACTCGCCGATGGCCCGGGCGAAGCTCAACAAAGCCCCACTGGTCAAGGGCAAAATCAACGGAGGCAGCGTCACCCGCCAAAAAATGGTCCACGGGCCGGCCCCCAAGGTGGCCGCAGCGTGCGAGTCCCCCGAGCGCTACACCGGATCGACCACCGAGATCGGCGACGCCATCGC
>QWII01000179.1 GCA_021405325.1 Caldilinea sp. CFX5
GCCGGCACTCGTGGAGCAGTTGTGTCCCCATCATCAAGTTGTCATAGAAAAACTCGGCTGGTCTGGCTCGATTAGCGCCGATGCCGCCGACGTTAGCCGCCAGATGGATCACCATGTCCACCGGTGCGCCGCCACGGCGGCTATCAGCCAACAATTGTTGGCTGGCGCCCAAGGTGCGCAACCCCCCAGCCCGAGGCGCATCTGCCGGTAGAAAAGGGGACCAGGCGCCCAACAACGGTTCGCCAACCAGAGCCACGGTAAGAGCAGCGCCAACAACAAAAGCCCAAGGAAAGCGAACAAGATGTCAAGCAGCCGCCGCCAGTAGGGTAGCCGGTATGCGCCGCGCGCTAGAGAGGAAGCAAGCGGTGGCGCCCAATATCGTAAAGGTTTTACTCTCTGCATAACTTCCATTCTACATCCGACTTTACGCAGGTTGGGGTGTGGGTTATTTCACCAGTTAAGTCTTGCAATGGCCTGGCGGAACGTCGCTATGATGAATGGAATGATGGTGTAACAAGTTAATAGCATTACAAGCGCTAACTCTATTTTCGCAAGTTATCTTAATATTATATTCATACTTTTGTCGTGCCGTCAAGATGGCTATCGTGACGGCCTACCACCTACGCTGTTCCCTAAACTTGAAATGCAACCGTGACGAAAGTGTGACGAATAAAACGTTTTCAAAAAATCAACGTTGCATCTAACGACAAGCAACGGTGCAGCCCATACTTCAGAATGACATAGATCGCGCTGAACTCAGTATAGCTCGTTCACAATCACGCCGCAGAGATAGGCGTCAATCTTATGCAAGGCTTCCATGTCGCGCACCAATAAGCCAAAGGCAAGGAGAAAAATGAATAGGACTTTACGCAAGACGCCGGGAACGCCGCCAGAGATGGCGGCGTTCCCGGCGTCTTGCGTAAAGTCCTGATGAATTAGATCACATTCAACCCAGACCGTTTCGCTTGTATCTCGGCGCGCTTTAACAAAGCGCGCGCGATCAGCGTAAAGACAACAGCAAAGAGCAGCAAGAGCAACCACTCCTGCCAAACGGGCAACAGCGGCTGCCACTGACGGTCAAAGCTGTAATAGCGAATGAGATCGTAGCCCCAGGTGTAGGGTAAAAAATAGGCCACGATCTGGGCGGCCGGTGGATAGGCGGTAATCGGCAGGTACGCTCCGCTCAACATCTCAAACAGAATCGATAGCACCGTCACCAATGCTCCTACCTGTCGCCAGAGGAGGGCCAACAGCGCAATCATGATCCCCAACGCCGTCAACGCGATCAATACCACGCCGCCCGTCACCAGCACCATCAGCATGTTGAAGGCGCTGGCCTCGGCATAGATGACCAGAAAGAGATAGAGCGGCAAAAAGACCACACTGCTGACGATCACCTTGGCGATGACGGTGCCGACATAGTAGGCATAGCGGGAGCCAGGGTTGCTATACAAAAACTCCAGTGTGCCATTGTAGAGATCGTTCGTCACCGCCTCCAGCGGCCCGCCCAGCGTTGCGCGAAGGAAGACAAAGAGCAGGAGCGCCCCCTGGAAAAAGATAAACATGTTGCGCCCACTGAGATCCACACCGGCATTCCCGCGCCCGTTCATAGCAACGACGCTTGCCAGTAAATAGAAGAAAGCCAGACGAATCCCCAACTCGACAAAAGTGCCGATCAGATTGGGCAGGTAGCGCCGGGCAATCTGCAAATCTTTGATCACCGTGCTGCTCATCACCTGCCAGGCGGAAGGCGTGCGCGAAAGGCTTGGGAATGCGACTGGGACAGGAACAGTGTTTTGCCGGGTACTGGCGATAGCACGCATTTGCATCCATAGCTCCTCTTGTTTACTGCTCAAACGTTTCGTTCAAAGCGCCGATGTGATGGATAAAGGCGTCTTCCAGCGAAACGGTCTGTTGCCGGAAGCGGGGGCGCACTCCCTCTTGTCGTAGCACACCAATGATCGCCTCCATGCCGACGAGCGGATCGGCCACGGCCAATGACAACCAAGCGGGGTTCCGTTCCAGACGAAAGAGAACCGAGTCTAACCCTTGTAGCCGAGTTTGGGTCGTGGGTGTCAAGGTGCTGCGTTCAATTTCGATCAGATCATTGGCGCCGACGGCGGCTTTGAGGGCGGCGGGCGTATTCACCAGCGGTATCCGTCCCCGGTGAATCAACGCCACTCGATCCGCCAGTTCATCCACTTCGCTCAGAATATGCGAGGTGAGCAAGAGCGCTTTGCCTTCTTGCGCCACATAATTGCGCAAAAAGGTGCGAATCTTCTGGGCAATCAGCGGGTCTAAGCCCTTGGTCGGCTCGTCGAGATAGATGACCGGCGGGTTGTGGAGCAGCGCCCGCATGATCACCACCGTCTGCTTTTGTCCCCCGGAAAGATGGACAAAGAGTTGGTTCAGGTGGCGTTCAAAGGCAAAGTGACCGGCCAACTTCTCGATCTGCTGGTTGATCACCGCTTTCTGCATCCCTCGCAACGCCCCAAAGAAATGCAAATTTTCGCGCACGGTCAACCGGGCGTAGGCCGACCGCTCCGTGTCCTGCCCCACATAGCCGAAGAGATGGCGAATCTCATGGGGGTGGCGGTCGAGATCATAGCCCAGCAAGTTGACCTGACCGCTATCTTTCGCCAACAAGGTCGCCAGAATTTTGATCAGGGTCGTCTTGCCGGCGCCATTTGGCCCCAACAGCGCCAGGATTTCTCCCTGGTACAGCGTCAATGTGGCCTCATGTAACGCAGTGGCGTCGCCGTACTGTTTGCGAATATCGGTGGCAATTAGATATTTTTCCATCATGTACCTGCTTTCCGGGTTAGGTTGCCGGGTCTATGAAGGGTAGCTACTTGTTTCGGTAATCCTTGGAACTTGTCACGCCGGCGGCGATGACCTCCAGTTACCGCTTTATTTTCGTAACCTTCATAATTCATCGAAGCTTAGCCCAAAATTCGCGTTGCCCCCGGTAGCCGCCGTATCAGTGCGCTCACCAGGAAACAGACTGGAATCGTCACAACTGCGGCCACGAAAAACTTGACAATCGATGGCCACGGCAGTGCCAGCAAACCGATATTGACGCCATAGAGAATCGTTTGATGAATGATATAGACCGTATAAACGTTCGCCGCCAAAAAGATGAGCAGCGGCCCGGCTTGATTGAAACGCGTCCGAAAGAGGTATACTAGGAAAATAAGCGCCGCCACCATGAAAAATGATTCCCACAGTGCGTACATGAATGCTTCCCAGTACCAGCCACCCATAAAGCGTTCTAAAATGGCCGGATCTTCCAACGCCCCCGCCAGTACGCCCAAGAGGACAAAGAGGGGCAACCCGATCACCACCCCAATGCCCCAGCGGCGCGCTTGTACGTGGCTCAAGCCGTCAAACCAACCGTTGCAATAGGCCAGGATGCCGACGCTAAAGGCAAAGAGATAATGGACAAAGTGTCCCGGTTGCACCCCCAAAAACCAGACGCCGACCGGAAAATACAAACGCACGACAAAGGTCAAAAGCGCTAACAGGGCGATCCAACCCCAGAGTAAACGATCGACCGGAAATGGTCTGGGTTCTTGCTGCGCGCGCCATCCAATCGCCGCCCGCAACAGCAGGTAGACCACGGCGAAGAGCAGTAGTGCTTGCAAAAACCAGAGGTGGCCCGGCCAGTAGCCGATACGCACATGGTACGCCGTGTCGCGATAAAAGCGATCCAGCAGATAGCCGTTGAGGTTGACAATCACCGTCGTGTAGAGCAGCAATGGTATCCCCAAGCGCAGCAGGCGGTCGGTCAGAAAGTGGGTCGCCCCTTTGCGCTCCAGCGCTGCCGGGGTGAAGTAACCGGCCAGCAGAAAGAACGCTGACATAAAGTACGCCTGATTGATGCCGTTAAAGATCGACAAAAGAATCGGGCTGATCTCATCGGTGATCACATCCTTCACGCCCCAATCACCGGAACCGCCATAGGCAATCGCCGCGTGATGCAAGATCACCAACAGGGTCAGATAGATGCGTAAATTGTCCACATAAGCAAAACGCGCCGCTGTCCGCTGTTGTGTGGCGAGCGGTCGCACACCCGTCGCCGTTTGCTGTGCTACCATGTCAACCTCCTGTCTGTCCTGCTAACCACCAGTTTTCTATACAGAGTGTAGCACGGCGGCGCGATGGGGGGATCACATCATGATGTGATTCAGCATGTGATTGAGTAATAGGTCATTAGGGAATTCGGTGATTTCGACAAGCTCAATCACCGAATTCCCTAACGACCTTCACGTACTGTAGAAGCAGAACTATAAGAGACCTACAGCCCGCGCCCGCGCAATGGCCTGACTGCGCCGGTTGACATTGAGTTTGCTGTAAATGTTTTTGGCGTGGGTCCGCACGGTGTTCAAACTAATAAAGAGGGTTTCGCCGATGGCCTCGTAGGTGAGATCGTCGGCCATCAGGCGCAGCACGTCACATTCCCGTTCGCTGAGAGGTTCAACCAAAGCGGTTGCTGGTGGCGGCGGTCGTTGCGCATGGTCAACGCGATCCAGCAACGCACGCCCCGCCTTTGAGTCGAAGCCTTGTTCTTGCGCCCGCTGCCAACTCTCGGCAGCGACCCGCCGCGCAGCAATGAGGGCATCCTGGGCCTCTATCGTCTTGCCTTGCGCAAATAAACTATCGGCCAGCGCCAAATAGCTATCGACCAAGTGCTGCGTATGGCCCCAGCGCTGACAGCACTCGACCGCGGCACGCGCCTGCTGTTCCGCCTCTTCCCATTGGCGCCAGGCCGTAAGCACATTGGCGTAAAAGGCATGCGCCTTGCCGGCGGCCGGGTGGCGCTGACCGGTGGCTTGGCCCCATGCTTGCCCCAGCGCTATCGCCCGTTGGAAGATGGCGGCGGCCGGCGTCAAATGACCCTGGCTCGCCAACAATTCACCCTGACTACCCAGCGCCGCCAGATGGACGGTGAGATTGCCTGCTGCTTCGGTCAGCGCCACCGCTTCGGCAAAGGCATCGGCGGCGAGTATCACTTCCTGTTGGCGGACATAGGCGTCCCCCAGGTTGAGGGCAACGGCGCCGCGCAAAAACGTCTCATCTGCCGGTAAATTCACGAGGGCGCGCCGGGCAATGGTGATGACCTCTGCCGCCGGTTCTCGTAAATTGATCATCACGGTACACCGCAATGCATCCAAATACCCTTGCATTGTCGTGGTCGGCAAGGGTGAGATTGCGGTCGTCGGCAGGGTGGCCAACGCTTGCTCGGCGATCTCGATCCATTGCCTAGCTTGAAGAAATTGCGAAGTTAACAAGGCGGCGCCAGCCTGGGCAAACGCCAGCAAGGGACGACTTTGGCTGAGCGACGGCGGCAGCCGGCGCAACCAATGCGCCAGGCGCGTGATCTCGTTACTGCGCGCCAGGCGAAAGATGCTTTCTTCGAGCAAGTAGGCTGCTCGCTGGTCATCATGGGCCGCAAAGGCATGATCAATGGCCGCCTCGGCAAAGCCATGCGCCGCATACCAATCGGCCGCCCGCCGATGGTACGCGGCCAATTGCTCTGCCGGTAATCGCTGTAGCCGATGGCGCAGAAAATCGGCAAAAAGTGGATGGTAACGATACCACTGGCGTTGGTTGTCGAGCGGCAGCAGAAACAGATTGGCGCGCACCAGATCCTCTAATAGCGACTGGCTTTCACGGTTGCCTGTCACGGCGTCACACAGAGAGCCACACAGGCGATCAAGCAACGCCGTCTGTACGAGAAACGCCTGCTGTTCTGTGCGTAAGCGGTCAAAGACCTCCTCGGTCAGGTAGTCAAAGACACGACGTTCGTCACCGCGAAAATCGGCTACTAGCGTTGCAACGTGTTCGGTGCGTGCTTCCGGCGTGGCGCCTTGCAGAACGACGGCCGCCAGCCGTAGACCGGCAGCCCAGCCCTCGGTGCGCTCATGTAGCGTGCTTATGGCTGTCGTCGGCAACGGTTCGCCCGTTGTTCGCGCAAAGAATTCCGCCACTTCCGCCGTGGAAAAACGCAGATCAGCGGCCTGGATTTCTGTCAAGGCGTCCTGTACACGCAGCCGCGCTATGGTCAGGGGCGGTTCCTGGCGACTAATGAGAACGAAATGGATCTGCCGTGGTAAATGAGCGAGGAGAAAATTCATCATCTGATGAATCGCCGCCGCTGTGATGAGATGATAATCATCGCAAACCAGTACACTGGGCTGCGGCAGCAAGGCAACTTCGTTGAGCAGCGTCGTAAGCAGGGTTTCAATCGGTGGCGATTGGGGTGAACGGAGCAACGCCGCTGTTTGCGCACCACACGTTGGATGAAGTTGCTGAAGCGCTGCAATCAAATAAGCCAGAAAACGGACAGGGTCATTATCATGTTCATCCAGCGTAAGCCAGGTCACCGGTCGCCCGACCGCTTGCACCCATTGACTGATCAGGGTCGATTTGCCAAAGCCGGCGGGCGCGGCAACGAGGGTCAACTTGCCGGCCAATCCCCGGTTTAACTTATCCAGCAGGAGTGGTCGGGGAATGACTGTGGCCTGGGGGACGGGTGTATAGAGCTTAGTGGTTAAAATTGGCGTTTCCATCTCCGCTATTTTACCACAACCATACAAGCGCGCTGTCGGATTCGCTACCGCTTCCGCTTTCCGCGCGCCGCTTCATCCGTGTCAACTGCGTAATGGGCCATTTCTTTGTCCAAGGTGATGGTTTTTCTGCGCAGACGCCAGCGGTCAAGCGGATGGCGATAGCGCTTGCCGGCTGAGTTGATTTTTGCTCTCCTGTTTGGCCCTAGCGCCAGTTCAGTCCCCGTGCGTAAACTGGGGTGACTTGCGGGTCTGACCGCTCGTCGCTGCCGTTTGCGGGTTGGACTAATGAAGAGATACAGCCCAATGCCCAACAAGAAGGCCGCTGCCAACAGGCCAATCTGGATGAGTAGCGGATCGACTGTGGGGAGCAGGGTAGGCATCCGTTCGGTAATGCCGGTTTGGATCAAGCTGGCAACTAACGTCAGCGGGAAGAAGATCAGAATGAGCAAGTTCAGGATTTCGCTGGCGTGCGCTTCGCGATAATCGAGCGCGTTTTGGGTATCCAGATAGAGCAGATCGAACTCTCGTTTGAGATTATAGGCGCGGTCGCGTGTATTGATGATCTCAACCTCGTAATCAATTTGCTTTTCCCGCATAAAGGTGCGGGCCATCTCCAGGGTGCGGTATAAATTATCGGCGGCGTGGCTTTGGAGTGCGACCTCTTCCAAAAGCGCCAGGTAGTGATGGGCGCGGCGCGCCTCTTCGTAATCCTCGCGCAGTTGCTGCTGCACGGCCTCATACCGCTGGAGGTGATCGTTGAGCGCAGCCAGGCCATCTTCCCGTGCCTCATAGGGTTGCCCCTGGCGATAGACAAACCACTGGTGGGTAAGATTGCGCCAGTAAAAGATCCCCCGGCGTGGCTCGCCTCGCTCCGGAATCTCATGCAAGACGAGTAAGAGGGGTGACTTTTTTTCATCGCTTACGCTTTCATCGACAATGGCGCGCTGCCGACCCACTTGCGCGCCCAGGCGATTTTGAATGTCCAACGGCGCCTGCCAGTCCGCCGGCAGCCGCAGATTCAGGGCTGTATGATCTGTCTGCATCACCTCTCCTTACGATTGTCGGTAACTACACCTGCTCCTCGCCGGTCATTGGTGGTGAAAATTCAGTGGGCGCGGCTAGGAGTAGGTATAGTTATCTGTCACCCGTTACGCTACCCGCACCATATCGACGCTCACCTTGAGTTGATGACGACCATCGCCATAAAAGACCCCCTTGAGCGGCGTCACATCGGCAAAATCGCGCCCCCAGCCGACAGTGACATGTTGGTCAACCGGAATGAGATGGTTGGTGGGATCAAAGTCAAGCCAACCAACGGCGGGAAGATAGACCGAACACCAGGCGTGGGAAGCGTCGACGCCCTGCAACTTCTCCTGGCCGGGGGGCGGTAGTGTTTCGATGTAACCGCTCACATAGCGGGCCGCCAGCCCTTTGGCGCGCAGGCAACCGATCATCAAGTGCGCAAAATCCTGGCAGACGCCCCGCCGCTCGGCCAACACTGTGCTCATTGGTGTAGTGATCGTCGTGACGCCCGGCATAAAGGCAAATTCGCGGTAGATGCGCACCATCAAGTCATAGACCGCCTCAATGACTGGCCGCTTGGCCGCAAAAGAAGGGTTGGCATAGTCGGTCAGTTCCGCCGTCAGCGGTATCAAGGGGGATGGCATCGTATATTGACGAGCATCCAACAAGACCAGCGTGCGTTCGTTGCGCAACCGGTCGGCGACACTTTCCCAACTCATTGCGCTTGCTTGTGTCAATAACTCTTCGCGGATGGGCCGCCCATCAGTTCCCGGTTGCGGTGTGATGCGCACCTGGCTGTTGACCAGAATGGTCATCGCCTCATGAGGTTGGCGTATGGCGTAAAAGAGGACGCGATTGCCAAAAAAATCGACCCGCTCATGGTGGTCGCCCCACGCCGGCTCCACTATCGCATAAGTATCAAGACACTCTTGGGCAAAGAGGGCATGGCTAAAGCCGCGCGGCAGCATCCGCACTTCGTTGTAACAAAGGCTGGCTGGCGCTTCGTAGAGATACTCAGTCTTGTGTGTTACGCGATAGAGCGTCATTTGGATTGCCGGCGTGAAGATTTGCGTTTTGCGCCCTGCGGTTTGCTTGGTTGCTTTTGTAACTGCACTTCGATCTGCTTCATGAGCGCAACCATCTCTTCTTCTGTCAGCCCAGCCAGCCGCTCTTCGGGCGCTAACCCAGCCAACCGCTCTTCGGGGGTTAACACGGCCAGTAAGGATTTGCGCAACAGCCTGCCTTCCTCCATCACGGTTTCCGGTGTGATGGCTTCACGTTTTCTCATGATGCTCTCTTCCTTTCCCTTTTCGACGGATTGATTCTGAAGACCGCTAAAGAAATCCCAGAACGCCTCGTCTAACTCTTGCCACTCCATTGCCATCAAGCGTTGGAAGGCGGCCCGCCGCACACTCCCCCGGCTGGCAAAACATTGCACAAAGGTATTGTGTAGCTCCGGGCGCAGTTCATTTAGCACGAGCAACACGACCGGCTGCAACATGGGGTTGACACTGCGATACACGCCGGGCTGTTCCGTAACTTGATAGCCATACTCCTGCAAAAAGGCTGGTCGCGGCGCGATTGCGGCAAAGATGAACGTTTGTATCGCCGTATTGTCAACCTGTTGCGCTTGCCGGTAGAAATAATCATACCCCAGCGCCTGCTGAAAACGCTCCCGATTGAGCGATTCGGTAAACTTAAACTCGATCAGAATATGAAGGGGTAACGCTGTGCATTAGGCATGGTCACTTACCGCTGTCTCTGCTAATGCTTTGAGCATAATTGCCGCTGCATCAAACGCATCATAGGGCGACCACACTGGATAAGCAACACCAGATTGAATGAGCGGTGTTTCTTCTTGGGCAAGTTCAGAAACCAAAAATTGAATCACATATCGTTTTTCGGCACGCTTCAATTCCCGTAAGCTTGGAAATAGCTGAGTCAATTCTGGAGACATTCTCTTCCCTCACAATATTCTCGATCCCAGGAGCGACTACAGAATAGTATACCACAGATTGGATTGTGATGCAGGATGTACCGAGCAGATCGCCGATCGCTGTGTTGCGGCTAGGGACAAGTCGTGCGTGCTGGAAAATGGGAGCCAGGTGCCGTGTCATCGTCTATGACGCCCTGCCACTGGCGATGGGGGCAAACCGATCAACACAGGATGAACCGCACGATGATGGCCATGATGACAAAAAGGCGAGTAGTCGCTACTCACCTTTGGCCGTAGATTGGTTTGTTGCATCGTTGAAACCGGAAGGAATGCTGACCTGAAACTGTAAGGGGTTGGATGCAGATTATGCCGAGTTCGGCCGGCTATTTCTTGCCTCATATACCGTGACTTTCCATAGAAATTTCTACTTCGACTGCCTACGACAGAAGTTACCGAACCATTTCGGCAAGCGGCAGCAACTCCTGCTGGCTTTGCGCCCGCTTGGCCAGCCAACGGGCAAAGGAAGCCTCGCTTTCCATCGATTGTTTGCCCAATAACAAACCTTCGACCCCAATATCTTCATCAAGGTCAGGCCAGTGAATGCCATAGCCAGCGCCAGCAATCTGAAAATTGGCGCGTTCTTCCTCACTGCCATACGCTAACCGAGGAAACCACCCCAACGGCACGGCTACGGTGCGCCCATCGGTCAAATCGACACTCAGCGTGTCATCCGTTACCGTCACGCCCATCACTTTAGGGAGTGTTCGCACGCCCACGGCAGAAATCGTCCCATTCATTGCGCAATACCTCCAAATTCTCACGCGCCAACCGCTCAATCACGCGTAGTTCATGCCGACTATAGCCCAAATTTTCTGCTATTCGTATATCGGGATCTAACCAGAGCTTGGCGCTGAGATTCTCCCGATCTACATGCATATGCCGGGGTTCTCGACAATCATAGGGATAGAAATAGAACCGGTACGGCCCACGGCGCAGTGCAGTTGGCATACAAGATTGTTTCTCCATTAACAAATTGGCAAAACCTGATGCCTTGCTCGGTGCCACTATGTTGAATCCAGGTTTTATTCTGTTCATCTTGCTAGGGTCAAACACCAACAACTTGTACGCAGCGTCATGGATCTGCGGTTGCGTTGGTTTGGCCTGCTTGTGTATCATGGCTGTAGTATACCGCAGATCGCCGTCATCGGCAATTGTTTCACGCCGATCACCGATTGCTGTGTTGCGGCTAGGTACAAATCATGCGTGAGGGAAACAGGGAGCCAGGTTCCGTGTCATCGTCCATGACGCCTGACCCTGGCGATGGGGTGGAGCCGATCAACACAGGGTGAACCGCACGATGACGGCCCTGATGACAAAAAGGCGAGTAGCGACTACTCGCCTTTGGCCGCCGATTGGTTTGTTGCATTGTTGAAACCGGAAGGACGGCTGACCTGAAAAGGTAAGGGGTTGGATGCCGATAATACCGAGATGGACGGTATCTGCCATACCAGAGGCCGAACACCGGTGTAAACCACTTGGCGAGATGCCGTTATTTAATCAGGTACGCTCCCAATTTCTCTAGCAATCTTCGGTGTCGTGTTGATGAAATCGAACCAATTGCACCAACAATTTGACTTTGCGGCACAACGGTCAAAAAACCTAATCGTATCAACGATTTTCCAACCAAACTGCTCGCTAGAAAATCGCTGTCCGTCGGTGAAATGGTTTCGTCAAAATTTTTTACTTCTTGGTGCAGTTGTGTGCTGACACCACAAACTAGCATATCTTGGAACGGTGGCATTTCCCGAAGAATGATAGCCGGGCGATTTTTTACTGTGCCGTTCGCTTGCGGCATTGCGACAATGACTACATCACCTTCCTTCATATTTCGGGTTTACCTCTTTGATTAAGTCTAGCGAGTATTCCGGTTCGTCATCGCCATAAGCGCGTTCCAAATTTGCCAAAGAAAAGCGTGTCCACTCTTTGCGTTCTTCATCTTCTAACTGGATTACAACAACTAATTTTGTGTTTGGCGCAAGCTCGTATGGCTCGTCCAATAAAATTTGTTTGCCGTCAAAGTGAGCTTGTAAAGTAACAGTTTGCATGTTTTTTTGCTCCCAAAAGCATTTTGCAATTACTTTTGTTGTAAATCAAAGCAATGAAACACAAGTAATACGCGGCGTCATGGCTCTGCGGTTGCGTTGGTTTGGCCTGCTTGTATGTCATGTCTGTAGTATACCGCAGATTGCCGTCATCCGCAATTGTTTCCCGCTGATCGCTGATCGCTGTGTGGCGGCTAGGGACAAGTCGCGCGTGATGGAAAAAGGGAGTCAGGTTCCGTGTCATCGTCCATGACGCCCTGCCATTGGCGATGGGGTGGAGCCGATCAACACAGGATGAACCGCACGATGACGGCCATGATGACAAAAAGGCGAGTAGCGGCTACTCGCCTTTGGCCGCCGATTGGTTTGTTGCATCGTTGAAATCGGAAGGAATGCTGACATGAAACTGGAAGGGGTTGGATGCCGATAATGCCGAGATGGACGGCACTTATATCCTGCATACAACCAGACACAGCCACACTACACCTTCGGATAAGGCTCTCCCTTTTACTCCCGCAACAAAACTCGAAAACCGGCTTGCTGAAAATGCATATCGATGGTCAGGGCACTTATCAACTTACGTTCGTGCATGACGACAAAGGAGAGACAATCAACCAGACCCCACTCTTTATCGGGCCGAGTGCGGTAGAGATTCAATGCCTGACTATACAAACCATCGGTCAAGGAGATAATCCCAACGGTTGGATCAGCTTCAAGCGCATCCAACAATTTCACCGCGGCCTCACGAAACCGTTGCCCTGATAAGGCATTGCCGATCTCAAGCAGTACTGCCCGCGTGGTTACTAACTTTGTTTTGTGAGTGCGTAGTTGCTTCGCCAACTGTACGGCTTTGGGATGCAATTGATCTTT
Source organism: Caldilinea sp. CFX5 (assembly GCA_021405325.1). The sequence goes on from QWII01000179.1 coordinate 12,504, forward strand.
CGCATTCGCCAGCGCGATCGCGTAAGCTGTGTCCAAAAACACTTCACTGTCCATCGCGCGTCTTATTCCCATACAAATACTCATCTAGTTGGCGTGACCAATCCGGTGGTCCTTCCAAGGCAAGCGCTTCCGCGACATCAAGAAAGGATGTAGTAATCTGTTCCTCAGCAGTTACCGCAATTTGTACGCGAGAATTGGGTGGTAAGCGAATAGGTTGTACCGGCAAAAAAACTCGACCATCAAATACTGCATCAATTGTCACTACCATTGAGCGCCTCCTTAGCTTTTATGCGACCGCCTTGCAGTCATATCGACTTGATTCGCTATTTTACCACACAATGCTGCAATCATAGCAGAACAGCAAGGAGGGTTATTGTTCTCAGCTTGAAATAGATTCCACACTTAGGTTTTGGTCCATGGTATATGCCGTCACCTACGAGTGGCCGAACAAAGTTGTCTTTCCGGCCTTGATGCGCAGCGGAGCGGCTAGCACCATCAACTGCCGGAAAATCGTTCGATTCGAGAACAATTTCTTGTACGCGCGTCATGGATCTGCGGTTGCGTTGGTTTGGCCGGCTTGCGTGTCATGTCGGTAGTATACCGTAGATCGCCGTCATCCGCAATTGTTTTACGCCGATTGCCGAGCGCTTCCCATGACGCCCTGACACTGGCGATGGGGTGGAGCCGATCAACACAGGATGAACCGCACGATGACGCCATGATGACAAAAAGGCGAGTAATCGCTACTCGCCTTTGGCCGCCGATTGGTTTATTGCTTACGCGCAACGATTAGTTTTCGGCATACCCTGTGTATTTCCGCTTATAGGGAGCTTGAAAACCCAGGACGATGTCCTCTTTCGGCACACCCAACGCCACTAACTCATCCGCCACCCCAAACTCGGTGCCATTATGTTGAATCCAGATTTTATTCTGTTTAATGTCCAGGTGTAAGATACAGCCATGAATCCAATCAAACTGCTCCCAGCCTACCTGAAACAATTGGTAATGATCCCGCTCGGTATCGAAAATGTACTGCGTCTCCACTTCTTGGGAAGTCGGTAAGGCCGCGCCAAACTCTTTGAGTATTTGTTGAATGTGGCTGCGATAGGTGGCTACTTTATCCATGTATAGACCTCCATCTTGCTAGGGTCAAACACCAACAACTTTACCTGATATTCCGCACAGACTGTTTGAATAAAGCGCCGCGAGAAAAACGCATTGTAAATATCCAGTGGCACAGCTAAAAATAACCGTCGTTCCGGATCTTTTTCGCGCAACGCCAAGCGGTAGTCCAGAAATTGACCAAGCGCCTCATGAAAATCGGTCATCCAGGAGTTGCCGACAAAACTTTTGATCTCAACGGCAATTTTCTGATCGTCTTTTTCAGCGGCAATGATCGGCTCCGCCGCCAGATCAATATAGATGTGCATATCACTATCCGGAAGTTTGAGCCAATAGTGCTCATGCGTCACCTTCCAGTCGTCGTTGACCAGCGCCTGTTTAACTGTATCATGAAAAATGTCTTTAGCGGGCATTATCTTGCGTACCTATCCTTCTTCCTTTAATGCCTCGATGCGCAGCTAGCGCCATCAACTGCCGAAAAATCGTCCGATTTGAGAACCCTTCTTATACGCGGCGTCATGAATCTGCGGTTGCGTTGGTTTGGCCGGCTTGCGTGTCATGTCGGTAGTATACCGTAGATCGCCGTCATCCGCAATTGTTTTACGCCGATTGCCGAGCGCT
>QWII01000063.1 GCA_021405325.1 Caldilinea sp. CFX5
GGGTTGGCCGAGTATGCGCTGATCATCGTGTTGGTCTCGATTGCGGTCGTCGCCGCTCTGACCGCTGTCGGCACTGAAATCACCAGTGTCTTCACCACGATTCAGACCGAACTGAGCGCCACCCAATAAGCTTAGAGCTAAAAAAGAACACAGGGAAGCCCCCATTCCCTGGATCATAAATTAGGTGTATCTTTTTTACTTCTAAGGTTTTAGAAAGTAGAAAAGGTACACCTAATTTTTTGCTCAACAATTCCTGATGTCATTGCGTTCACAGAGCCACGCCTACCGCTTGTCAACAAAGACATTGCCTTTACCGTAATTTCTTTGTTACAAGCTAAGGGTAAAAGAAAGTGCAACAGCTATGAAGCAACGCTCTTTGTTAACACCCCTGCTCCATACGATCTCCCGTCGGCAGGAAGGGATCAGCCTGGCCGAATTTGCGCTTGTTCTGCCGGTCTTCCTGCTAATCTTATTGGGCATGGTTGATATGGGGCGGGGGTTCAATACCTATATCGGAATGCTTAATGCAACGCGTGAAGGCGCAATGTGGTTGGCAAGTGCTGGTGATGATCTGGCCGGCATGAATGCTCGCATCGAAAGTGAGCTCAGCCACGTCGGATTGAGCGCCGGCAACATGATGATTACGCGTATCCCCAACAAGTCAGCGTATGAGGAAGGTGATCTCGTCACTCTGAAAATCGCGTATCCTTACGATCTGCTTTTTGGGGCTATCACTGGCTTTTCTACCGTTACTATCCGTACGGAACACACTGTGCGTGTCCAGAACCCGTAAGCGTGGGCAGTTGTCGTTCCTGATCCCACCTATCCTTGGGTCAATCAAGTGGTAGTTCGACCCATTCCCGATTGCGGAAGTTCATTGAGAGAAGAGGAATGATCTACATGAAAAAAATGTCAATGTATCACAAAATCAAAAGAAGCTGGCAGGAGGAGAAAGGGTTTTCCGCCTTATACCTAGCCCTTGCGCTCTTTGTTCTGCTGGGCATGGGCGCCATTGCCCTCGATGGCAGCGCGGCCTTTCTGGAACGACGCCGGATGCAGACCGCTGCTGACGCCGCCGCCTTAGCCGGCACCCGCATCTTAGCCCTGGGGGGGGATGAGGGTGACATTACCGGCGAGGTTGAGGCGATTGCCGTTGCCAATGGCGTCGGTAATCTGGCATGGACGCACGATGGCGACAAGAACATTCAATATGCCGCCAACAGTAATTTGGATGTGACCTGGAGTTATACGCAAGACCAAAAAGGGGTTGATGTGGCTATTGCCAATAATACCCCCACCTATTTTGCGCGTATTCTGGGCTATGACACGATTACGGCAACGGCCGGCGCCGATGCCGCCTATGAACCCATTGTCACGGTCGATAACTTGATCCCGCTCACCATCAATGGCTGCGATTGTGTCGATTTTGATGAGATGCCGGTCTCGATTGATGCAGAGGACTTTGCGCCGGCGGTTCTCTCTATCTATCAGGTGGGGAACGCCACGGAGAACTCGGTGAACTATACCCTCTATCTCGAGGGTCTCGACCCGGCCTACCCCAGCGGCGCCGCTAACCGCGCCTACTATATGTTCTCTGACAAGGACAGCGCCGGTACATTCACCGTCTACGGCGATGGGACAGCTCTGTTAGAGCAGACTGTAACCAATGTCAACGGTGATGGTTTTGTCGTCGAGCTGCTCTTTAGCGGACAAACAACCACCGCCCCCGACGACGAAAGTCCCAAATGTGCCGGCAGTTGCCCCGCGACCAGCGACTGGCAATATTACACTGTAACCAGCGGCACCCTCACCGGCGTGAGCGGCCAACGCTATGCCGGTACGGTGATCAACGTGACCCGGCGCGGCGCCGCCTTCCAGGTCGGCACCGACGCCCATCAGAAAAGCCCGGCGGGGAAATTTGGCGCCGGTGGTGATCTAACCTTAGAAGTCGTACAACAACCCAGCAGCGGCGGCATTACCCTCCAGACCAGCACCCAGGCCAGCCGCGCCGAGATGACGCTCAACAGTGATGGCGTTGAAGAGACCTGTGATCTCTACCCGATTGCCTTACATACGTCAACATTAAACGGCAAAGCGGCCGGGGCGTCGTTAGGTGATATTTATAATGGCGCCGGCACCGGCAACTTTGGTTGGCTGACCTGGTTTGGTTCACCCAATGTGCCAACCTTGGCGACCAGCTTGACCCCGCCCGGCGACAGTGACACCTATGTCAACCCCAGCGACAGCAGTGACACGAACGTTACCGTGGGTGATTGGGTGCAGGGCAGTCCTGGCGTCTCCAACGCCAGTAGTGTGCGCGCTGCGTTAGACGAGTTGATGGAATACGATATCACCGTGCCGGTCTGGGATCAATCGACCGGTACCGGTAACAACTTGAACTATCGCGTCGCCGCTTTTGCCAATGTGCGCATTACGGACTATCGGTTGCCCAACCAGAATCGCATTACGGCCACCTTCCTGGGCTATAACACCACCTGTACGACCTTCATCTACCCGCCCCCGCCGCCGCCAACCGATGGTGAGCCTTGTCAAGTGGCCTGGTTGGATTGGAACGGTGGCATCGCCTCCAATGGCGAGTTAGCCGGTTATTTGAACAACCCCAGCCTCAGCGGCTTTGTGGAAGTGGGGGACACGGTGCCCGCCGGCCCGAATGTGGAAAATGTGAAACAGGTGACCGATGCCCTGGCGCAATGGCTGGATAAACCGGCCCTGATCGCCATGTACGATGACGGCGACCAGGAAAATGGGTATCAGATCTGTGGTTTTGCACAATTTACGATGACGGATTATGACTTTGCAGCGCTGCCCAAGTGGCTCCAAGGGCAGTTTACCCTTGGTGTTGTACGTGGTGGGACGGATCCGGACGCCCCCGATTACGGTTTGCGCGGCATTCGCTTCCAGTAGGCTACACGACGCCATTGCGCGCCGTTCTTTGCAGGTGCGTGACCGGTCAGCGTGCGCAACGCTGACCGGTCACTGACAACATCATGATTGAAACCTATGTAGTTTGCAGGTAACTACCAAGCCACCCCTCCCTAACCCTCCCCTGCGAAGGGAGGGAACTGTGGAGCGCTTAACGGTTCCCTCCCTTCGCAGGGGAGCGCGCCTGGTAGGCAACCGCTTCTAGGCGCGGGAGGGGTTCGTAGTTACGTTTGCAGCGCACCAACGCTTCTCAACTGCAAGGGGAGAACTGATGATCATAAAAAAACTCAAACAGCTTTTGCGACGCGAGAAAGGGACAGCGGCCTTATATTTTGCCATGGCCCTCTTTATCTTGCTCGCCATGGGCGCGGTTGCCTTGGACGGCAGCAACGCCTATTTACAACGACGGAACATGCAAACCGCGGCTGATGCTGCCGCTTTGGCCGGGGCGCGTGTTCTCGCTTTGGAAGGCAGTAGCGCCGAGATTGAAAGTGAAGTGCGCTCCTTTGCCCTCGCCAACGGTGTCGGCGACGTTAGCTGGAGCCATAGTGAAGATGGCAGGAGCATTATCGCGCCCGACGCCGACGAGGCGGAGGTGACTTGGGAGTATGCCAACGACGACAAAGAGATCAATGTCACCGTCGCCCACGACTATGAACCCTACTTTGCCCGCATTTTAGGCTACGAAACGCTCCGCTCCAACGGCGCCTCTAGGGCTGGGTATGAACCAATTGTCAAGGTTGATAACCTGGTGCCCCTGGCCATCAACGGCTGTGATTGTCTGAATTTCGAGAGCTTCCCGGTTTCGGTTGACGAAGACGATTTTGGTGAGATTGTCTCGGGCATCTACCAGATCGACAACGTCAAAGAGAGCGGGATCGATTTCAGTATGAATCTGGCCGGCATTGACCCAGCCTATCCAAACACCAATGCCAACCGGCCCTACAACATGTTCTACACCTATGGCGATACGGGAACCTTTACCGAATATGGCGAGGGCACCGCGCGCAGTCTACACTGGATCGCCAACATCAACGGTGACGGCTTTTTGGTCGATATGACCTTTGACGGGCGCACCTCTACCGTACCCGATAGTGACAGCCCCCTGTGTGACGGGCCGTGCCCCGACACCAGCGATTGGCATTACTATACAACGGTGGAAGGCACCCTGAATGGGCTGCCGCAGACCCGCTTTGCCGGCGCGGTCATCAAAGTCACACGCCGGGGCGCCGCCTTCCAGGTCGGCACCAACGCGCATCAGAAGAACCCGCAAGGCTCCTTTGGCGCCGCGGGCTATCTGTCGTTGGAGGTGCTCCAGCAACCCAATACCGGCGTAACGCTCGCAACCGCCATCGATGAAGCGACCAACCACATGGTCTTGATCCTCAAAGAGGAAGAAGAAGAGACTTTACCAACGGCCACGCCCACCGAAGAGCCGACCGCCACCCTGCTGCCCGGCGTCACCGCGACCGCAACACCGATCGCGCCGACGGCGACGGCCACGAATCCTGCGCCAACAGCAACGACAGTCGCGCCAACCGCCACGCCAACAATGACGGGCAACGGCGATTGTCGCGTCAAGTATAAAACAAAAGACGATTGGGGCACAGGCTTTACTGCTGACGTTGAAATCCACAACAAGACTGGCGTGACTATGAACGGCTGGACAATTGCCTGGACCTTTAGTGGCGATCAGACAATTACCAATCTTTGGAATGGTACAGTCACGCAGAGCGGCAAAAATGTGCAAGTAACCAACGCGAATTATAACGGCACGGTCGACGATAACAAGAAAGTCTCCTTTGGCTTCCAGGCCAGTTATAGCGGGGTAAACTGGGAGCCTACCAGCTTCACCATCAACGGTATCTCCTGTTCCACCTACGGCGCTGCCGAAATGCCAGCCTTCGCGGCACGCCCTGGCGCTGGAAATGATCTGGCAGCGAAGGAACCGGCGATGTCGCCGCTGTTAGCAGTCGCCACGTCGGTCTCGCTCTCAACGTTGAATCTGCCCGCGCTTCCAGAAGTCGCCATTGGCGCCTCGCCTTTGTCGGGCGCGGGTCTGACCGTCTCCTCCGTGGCGATGCCCTTCACGGCGGCGCCGGCAGTCTTTGCTGCACCGTCGGCGCTGCGGTTGGCCGCACCGGTGGAAGAACGTGCGGCCTTGGCCTTTGTCGCTGTGCCGGAAGTGGAGTTCTGCACCTATAATCTGGAGGTAAAGGTTGGCGAATCCTTTAACATCCGTGACTATGTGCGCTATAAGGACAGCGATCTCCAGTACAATAGCGTTAATTGGAGCGATCTTTACTTCACCTATACAGATGCCGGCGCCAACAACCAGACCAATCCGGTCAACTGGCGATTGACCAGCTTCAACAGCGGCGCGACGGTGACAATGACCAATGCCGATCGGGCCAACGGCACCGGGAATCAATCCAATCGCGGCGAATATCGCATCTATCTGGTGCGTAATGGGGAAGCCAACTACGATGATCACATGACCATCAAGGTGACGACCAACCAGAGCAATATCACGAGCGCGAAATGTCCGCAACCGACGGCGACGCCAACCGCAACCCGCACATCAACCGCCACGCGCACGGCAACCGCCACGCGCACACCAACGCGCACAAACACCCCCATGCCAACGGCGGCGCCAACCCTAACGAGCAGTTACTGTCCGAGCAATCTGCTGTTGAATCCGAGCTTTGAGTCGGGGATAATTAACTGGACGAACGCCACCGGCACCGGCAATCATGGCTTCATCATTCCGCATGGTACGAAGTATGGCTATGTTTCCGGCAGCGGCACGATGTACCAGGATGTGACAGCCGCTCCCGGCGGCGCCTATCAGGTGAGCTTCTATTCGTCGTCGCATATACCGGGGTCGCAGACCGTACAGCTTCATTACCTCAATGCCAGCGACACCGTTCTGGCTTCATCAGCGTTGCACACCATTAGTATGGACGTCGACGACACGAACTTCTTTGGCGGCCCCTATGCGCTCTCTCTAAGTGCGGCGCCGGCAGGCACAACCAAGCTGCGGGTGGCGATTCGCGCCAACAACGTAGACTGGGCCAAGGTCGACGCGTTCTGTCTAACCGGCGTTGTGCCAACGGCAACATCGACGCCGACCTCGGTGCTGGTGCCGACGGCCACCCCCATGCCGACAGCCACCGCCACGGCAACACGCACGCCAACCGCGACGGCAACGGCCACCAGAACCGCCACCGCCACGCGGACTAGCACGCCGACGACCGGACCGACGTTACAGCCGACACCGTCGGTGGTGACCTGTAACCTCTATCCGATTGCGTTGAGTTCGCAAACTCTGAACGGCGCCACCGTCGGCGTCAGCCTGGGTGACATCTGGAATGGCGTCCAATCCGGCAACTTTGGCTGGCTGACCTGGGCCGGTGCGCCTAATGTGCCGACCCTGGCCACCAGCTTGACGCCGCCGGGGGATAGCGACACCTATGTCAATCCCTATGATTCATCCGATTATTGGATTACCATTGGCGACTGGGTGCAGGGCAGTCCCGGCGTCTCCAATGCCAGCTCGGTGCGCAATGCTCTGGATACGTTAAAGACCATTGACATCACGGTGCCGGTCTGGGATCAGGCCACCGGCAACGGCAATAACTCGCTCTACCGTGTAGTGAACTTTGCCGTTGTGCGCATCACCGATTATGCCTTGCCGAACCAGAATCGGATCACGGCGACCTTCCTAGGCTATGCCCCCCAGTGTAGCCAATCGCCGACGCCGACGCCAACGGCCAGTGCGACCCATACGGCCACCGCGACGCGCACGCCGACGGCCACGGGGACCGCTACCGCGACGCGTACGCCAACCTTGCCGCCGACAGCCACGGCCACCGCGACGCCAACGCACACCGCCACCCCCACCGGGACGCCGACGCAAACGCCGACCCCCTCGCCGACGCCGACGGCGACCACGACACCCTTTACGGTGACGCCGCCGCCGGTGACGCCGCCGCCCCCTTCCGACAGTTGTGTGTTGGATGAGGTGGCCGGCTATATGGGGCGCTACTCGCTGATCGTGTTGAATGATCTCTCGACCAGCTCGGATGTGGAGAATCGCGCCTTTGTCGGCGGTAGCCTGGTGAGCACTAGCTCGGCCAACTTCGCCATCAATACCAACGGTGTGGCCTCTACCGAGCCGATGTTGGTGGTGGTCGGCAACATTGTGGCCGGCAACCCGATCAACCTGAACGCCGGCAGTCTGCGCCTGGGCGGTAGCAGCAATGGCCGTATCATCAACTTCAATGGCGGCGGCTCCTTGATTGCGGACACCTCGCTCTCCAACGGGCCAATCACCAGCAAGTTGCAGGAAGCGTCGGCCTCACTGGCGGCGCAAGCGGCCAATAATGGCGTTACCATTGCCGGGAACGCGGCCAAGTTCCAGGTGACAGAGACCACGGATGATGGCGTTGCCATCTTCCAGGTGGCCGGCGCCGATCTCTTTGGCGGCGCCATCGCTCAGATCGAGTTGGTTCCCGGTGGGGCGGACACCATCGTGATCAATGTCACCGGCGGCAGCATCAACTGGGTCAGCGGCAATATGGTGGGCAGCTTCAACAGCACCAACTGGCGGGGCAACATCATCTGGAACTTCCCGCAGGCGACCAGCATCAACCTGGGGTCGTACAACTTCATGGGCGCCCTGTTGGCCCCCTATGCGGCTGTCACCGCCGCCGGCAACCTGGATGGTTCCGTGGCTGTCAAATCGCTCACCACCAGCGCCGAAGTGCATCAACCGACCTTTAGCGGCGACATCGGCGCCCTCTGTGAAGACGATGGCGACGACGGTGGTAGCACGCCCTGTAAACTAGTCTGGCTCGACTGGGACAAGAATGATCCCTCCTCGAATAGTGAACTGGCCGATGACATTGCTGATCCGAGCCGTAGTGGCACTTGGGCCGTGGGCGACACTGTTGCTGCCGGTCCGGAAGTCAAGCATGTGCAAGCCGTGGCCAATGAGTTGGACGAGTGGTTGGACACACCGATGACCATGGTGCTCTATAGTGACGGCAACCAGGAGGATGGTTACCAGATCTGCGGCTTTGCCAAATTCACCATGACGGATTACGAGTTTGGCGATCTACCGGCCTGGATTCAAGGCGAGTTCAGACTTGCCATCGATAGCGGTGAGACCGATCCCGATGCCGAAGATCATGGGTTGCGTGGGATTCGCCTGAAATAAGTAGAACCTCCTCGGTTTAGCCCCGTAAAGAAAAATGCGCAGTCGCGGCAGCTCATCTGCCGGGCTGCGCATTTTTCTTCACGCGGCCAGGGCGAATTGCGAACGCCCACTGTGCGAATCCATGCCTCACGAACGGACAGGGTTCTGTAATGCTCTCCCGTAAAGAAGTATGATAATTTTATTCTTGATTAAGAAACCTTAACCAACGCGATAAATTAACGAACAAGAATTAGAGCGATTGCTAATTAGTTAGTTAGCTAGTTCGTTGGTTGAGCTTGTCGAAACCAACGAACCAACTAACGGACACTGAAAGAGGAGGACATAATGAAAAGTGGTGGATTTCTTTGGTGGATTGGCGCCCTGGTCTTTGCCGGGTTAGCCGGCGTGCTGACCTTTGGTCTGTTGCAGCAGAAAGCGCCGATTGCGGCGAAGGATTTAAATACACGACCGGTAGTGGTGGCTTTAGTGGATATACCCTTCCGCCGTTCGATCTCTGAGAGTGAAGTTGCCATTAAGGAGTTGCCGGCTGAATCAATTCCGGAAGGGGCCGCAACCACCTTAGATCAAGTTGTGGGCAAAATGTCCAGCGTCGATGTCTTTACCAATCAGCCGTTGTTGGTGCAGCAGATGGTGACGCCCGATGTGGTGACGCAACAAGTGGCCCTTTCCGTCCCCCAAGGCAAGATTGTCAGCGCCGTGCCGACCGAGTCGAAGCTGATTGCCAATCGGCTAATACGCCCCGGCGATCATATCGACCTGCTGGCGACCTTTGAAGTGGAAGTTAGTCGCCGCCAAGGGGGTGGGCCAATGCCGGCCAGCGTCGGCCTGTTACAGAACCTGGAAGTGCATGCCATCATCCTGCCGGTCGCCAATTTGAGTGAAGGCGCCGATGCGGTGAAAGGTAACACGGAAGGCGGCGTTTTCGCCACCGCCGATGAGGAAGGCCAATCGATTTTGTTGGCGATTGACCCACAAGATGCCTTGACCATTCGCCACGTTCTCGACGTGGGTGGTCAACTGGACCTGGCGCTACGCGGACCTGATGACGACACGATTGTCGATATTCAACCGGTTGATCAATTTTATCTGACCGAGCGCTACGGCATCGGTACAAACCGCGGGGAAAGTGGCGTGTTGCCGTAATATTAGCTGGTTGGTTGGTTGAGACTTCGGCGTGAGCCGCGCCCAGCAGGCCCCGCTTCCAGGCGCGAACGCTTGTCTAAACCAATCAACCAACCAACGAACCAACGAACGAACCAACGAACCAACTGACCCGAAGAAGAGGATAGATTTTACAATGCAACTGGCAATAGTTACCGATTTTGAATATCGCGCGCAAGTCGTTGATCAAATTTTGATAGAACGTGGGTGGCGGTTGCTGGCCTGCATCGGACAACCTCACCCGCGTGATTGGCTCATGAAGCATCAAGGCATTGAAATGATCGTGGTGGATCTGGATGTGCCGGATGCCATTCCGTTGATCAAAGAACTGGCCTATACCTTCCCCGGCATGCCGTTGGTTGCCCTGGCGACCCCCCAACGGATTGTCGAATTGCAAGATGCCATGCTGGCCGGCGCCGCCAACTTTATTGCCTTTCCGATTGACGCCAGGCAATTCATCGTCACCCTGGAACGCGCCCGCAATAGCGCTATGCGCGGCCAGCAGACGGCGTTGGTGCATCAACCCAACCATGGTCATACCCCCCATGCGCTGGTCAAACGCCAGAGCAAAGTGATCGCCGTCACCAGCCTGAAGGGGGGCGTTGGTCGTAGCACCATCGCCGCCAACCTGGCGGTCGGTCTACGCCAGCGCACCAACAAGAGCGTTGTGCTGGTGGAGGCGCATCACAGTCTCGGTCATTTGGGGCTGCTGCTCAATGTCTACCCCCGCCATACCATCAACAGCCTAGAGGGGGAAGCGAATATCGACCTCGATCTATTGCAAGGGCTGTTGCAAAGTCATGGCAGTGGCGTGCGCTTACTGGCCGCGCCAATGGATCCGTCACAATTGGTCGAACTGCCCATCGAGGTCTGGACACAGATCATTCAGCTCTTAAAGGAGACGGCTGAGTATGTGATTGTTGATACGTCAGCCCACGCTGACGGCGTCCTTTCCGAGATGTTGGCGCAAGCGAATGAGATCCTGCTGGTGACCGGTTCAGATATTGCGGGCCTGCGCGACGCACGCATCTTATTACAATCGCTCCGCCATGAAAGCGTCGTGGAAGGCAAGATTCATATCATCTTGAATCGCGCCGGCGCCCAGGGTGGGATCGACGAGCGGGTGGTGCAGGATCAATTGCGCGAAAGTGTGGCGATCAGCATTCCCGAAGATAGCGCCTTAGTCACCTTTGCCTTTAACCGCGGCATTCCCTTTGTGGTGAGCCATGCGCGGGCGTTAGTAACTCGCCGCTTAATGGCATTGGTTGAGCGTTTAGCCGGCGAAAGTATGGCGGCGGCGGCGCCCCAACCGCCCCCCCAACGCGCTTCGTTCTTTTCCTTCTTGAGTTTTGCAGGCAGGTCGGCATGATGACAGCACTTGGCACAATTCTCCTGGGACTTTTGGCCGGCTGGGCTGTGAATGTATTGGCTGATACGGCGCCCGCCCGGCGCACCTTGCGTGAAACGTGGGCCTGGCCCTTCCAAGGGTTGCGCCGCTCCTTCCGCATGGGCATGGCAACGCCGGGTGAAGGCGCCCCGGCGTCCCGGCGCTACCTGCTTGTTTGGCTGCTGGCGCTTACCCTGGGCTGGTTTGCCTATATGCGACTGGGCTGGACGCCGAAAGCGCTGTTAATTGCGGTCGAAGCCTGGTTCTTCCTGACCATTGCCGTGATCGATTTGGAACATCGGCTGGTGCTGAACCGCATGTTGCTGGTGGCGGCGCCGCTCTTTTTTGCGGCCAATCTGCTGCTTGGCGAAGTGACGATGACCGCCATTTTGCTGGGCGCCGTCACCGGCTTTGGCTTCTTTTTGATGCTGGCTTTGCTCTCCCCCGGCGGCATGGGTATGGGCGATGTCAAGTTGGCCGGTCTCATCGGTCTGACGACCGGGTTATCCAATGTGGTCGCCGCGCTTTTTATTGCGATCTTGGTCGGTGGCATTGCCGGCGCCATCATTTTGCTGAAAAATTACTTGCGCCGGCGACCCTGGCGTGGTCAGACGATGGCCTACGCGCCCTATTTGGTGGTCGGCGTCTGGATTGTTTTATTTGATGGAATCCGGTTGTTACACAGCTATCTGGAGCGTCTATGAACCTACTACTCTTATTGGTGCCTCTTTTTACCACCATTGCTGTTCTCTTCATTTTCGCTGCCATCCATCGTTGGCTTCGCAGTTCGAGTGAAGTGGAGCGCCGCCTCACGGCGGCCTTTGGCAATGATGATATTGAATTGAAACGACGCAATGTCATTTCTGATCAAGTCAATGCCAAATTGGGGCGTCTGTCGATGGCGGCCCGGCTGGAGCGCCAACTGGCCGCGGCTGATATTAAGATCAGCGCCGGCGAGTTTCTCATGATTCGCTTTGGTCTGATCGTCACGCTGCTCTTGTTAGGGTGGACGATCTCCGGTTATCTGCTTGGCGGTATGCTGTTGAGCATCTTCGGCTGGGTGGCGCCCGGCATGTACTTAAAGCACTATCAGGCCAAACGCTCCCGTGATTTTGCCGCACAACTGCCCGATATGCTGAACTTGTTGGTCGGTTCATTGCGCGCCGGTTACGGTCTGCTCCATGCCTGTAATGTGGTGAAGGACGAAATGCCCAATCCGATCAGCAGTGAATTCAACCGCGTGATCAAGGAAGTATCGCTCGGCTTTAGTGTCAACAGCGCCCTCGATCACATGGTGGACCGGCTCAATGACGAGGATCTTTCCCTCATTGTCACCTCGATCCATGTGCAAAATGAGGTCGGCGGCAGTCTGGCCGATGTGCTGGAGTCAATTTCCGGCACCATTCGTGAGCGGATCAAGATCAAGGGGCAGATCCGGGTCATGACTTCGCAACAGCGCGCCACCGGTTGGGTCTTAACCGGGTTGCCCTTTGCCACCGGCACCTTTTTGATGATGATCAACCCCGACTACATGATGGAAATGTTCAAACCCGGCTGGCCGCTCTTGATTCCCGTCGTCGCTTTTATCATGGTGATCATGGGGAATCTTGGGATGCGTTGGGCAATGAAGATTGATTACTAATACGACAATGTTAGATTAAACTCAGACCGCCGGGAGGTGGCCGAAAATGGTGCTGAACTTCAAGCCATCCTCGAGCCACCGCCCGGCGGTCTGGCGGCGACCAATTCGCGAATGTAACATTGTCGTACTAATTAGGATCGCGCGTGCGTAATCGGTCATGATCGACGACGCGTGGGAAAGCTTTTAAGGAGGTGAGCAATGGAGAAAAACAGTCTGTTCGCAGCGCTCCTCATGGCGGCAAGCGTCTTTACGTTGATGGTGGGCATTTACGCCCAACGTAATCGCAAGCGGGCCGAGGTAACAGCCGCCATGAGCAACATGGCGATGAGTCCTGTCGGGTTGCGGGAATTGGAAATGACCCGCTCTTCTACCGATCGCATCTGGAAGCCATTGTTGCGGCGTTTCCACGGTTTGGGGCGGATGTTGACGCCGAGTAAAAATTTGGCGCAATTACAACAAGAATTGATGCGTGCCGGGTTGCTTGACAAACTTTCGGTGACTGATTTTATGGGTCTGCGCGTATTGGCGGGCGTCGGCGCGGGGATGTTGGCTTACTTCTACTGTGTCGCCAGCTACCCTCTTTCCTCGACGCTGCTCTTTACCATGGCCGGCTTTGCACTCGGCCTCTATCTACCCAATATGTGGTTAAAGATGAAGGTGTCGGCGCGGCAAACCCAGATCACCCGTCTACTGCCCGACTCGTTGGATATGATGTCCATTTGCGTAGATGCCGGTTTGGGCTTTGAAGCGGCGATTCAAAAGGTCGGTTTTCAATGGGAGACCGAATTAGCCTATGAATTTCGCCAGGTCATTCGCGAGTTGCGCGTCGGTGTGTCACGCAGCGAAGCGTTACATAACCTGGTCGAACGCACCGGGGTGCCTGATGTTGCCAGCTTTGTCGCGGTGCTGATCCAGGCTGATCGCCTCGGTATCGCCATTCGCGATGTTTTGCACACCCAGGCCGAGCAGATGCGCATGCGCCGGCGCCAACGGGCCGAGGAATCGGCGGCCAAAGCGCCGTTAAAGATGATGTTTCCCATGGTCTTTTTTATCTTTCCCGCCATGTTTGCCGTCATTTTGGGGCCGGCCATCCCCAGGTTGTTGAACGCCTTCTAACCATAGGTAGGAAAAACAAACCCGGAATCTGGCGCCGATTCCGGGTTTGTTTTTCCTACCCACGACGCCATTGTCATGCCGGCGCCGCGACCATTGACAGAAAACTGTAACGGAAAAATTGGCCAAGCAGTATTAGAGTATAGGCAGTTTTGTTTTCGATTTCGTAATTTAGGCTAAAGAATAGATCATGGAACAAGAGCGCCGGGGTGCCGGCATCAATTTGTTTCATAAACGTAAGTTTCCTTAACTGGACAGTGCAAGTTTTGGGGCAACAGTAACGATTAACCCCGTTTTAAGCCGGTCACTGGGTATCCACCGGGGGCAACCTAGCGCGGAGTTAGTCGCTGAACAACGATCGATAGGGGAGTAATCACATGCAACACACCGAGCAATCGCAACTTGAAGAGACACAACATGAAGAACTGGCGCTGACCACACAAGCGGCTGATGCCAAAAGCGCGGCTGGTCACTTTACGCAGGATCGTGATTACCTGGAAGCGCTGCGCGACATGCAGCAGGGGCAATGGGAACGGGTTGTGCCTACCTTGCGTGCTTTACAGGAGCGCTACCCGAATGCCACCGAAATTAACGATTTACTGCAAGAGGCGACCTTCCGCTCTAACTTGGAGAGCAACTGGAGCGACAAAGTGAAGGGGATGCAAGGGTTTACCTTGCCGATCCGCCCCTTGTTGACCGCTGTCCCCATCCTCGTGTTGGGCGCGCTCTTGGTCATCGGCGTGGTCTATTATGGTCGCATTCAGCGCGTCAACGCCCTTTCTGATCAGCAGCAAGCCGTCTTGGCGCAAGCGCAATCGGCATTGGCTGCCGCCCAATATCGGGAGGCGCTGGATCTCTTTGAGGCGGTGTTGGCCGCTGTGCCGGAACAACCGGAGGCGCTCAAAGGGCAAAGTGAAACCAAGCGCCAGATGAAATGGGCCAATGATTATCAACTGGCGCTGGATCGGATCGCGGCCGGCAACTACAAAGAAGCGCTGGCGCTATTGCTGGCGCTGCAAGAAGAAGCGCCAGGTTATCGCGATGTCGCCAATCGGATCGAAGAGGTGAAGGTAAATATGGGTGCACCGCAGCTCTTTGCCGATGCCGAATTCGCCTTTGGCAATGCCCTTTGGTTGAGCGCCATTAGTCAATATGAAGATCTACGCCGCCTGGACAGCGAATATGAAGCGGCGACAACGCAAGAACATCTGGCTACTGCCTATTTCAAAGCCGGTCAGCAGATGACCACCGTGCGCCCCGGTGATAGTACGGCGCCGAAGCAGGTCAAGACATACTATGAAAAAGCCGAGCAGATGGATTTACAAGACGCCACACTGGCAGCCGAAAAGAAAGTGCTCGAAACATACCTGACCGGCGAACGGCTGGTCAATCAGAATGAATATGAAGAGGGCGCCAACTACCTCTTTCCGATTTTTCAGGAACGCCCGGACTACTTTGGCGGCTATGTGGCTGAGTTACTCTACCGGGCTTATATCGGCGTGGCTGACCGTTATGTGCAAACCGAAGATTTGGAGAAGGCGCTGGCGGCCTATCAACGGGCTGTTGACCTGGGCCTCGACAGCAATGGCATTGCCGCCAAGCGGGTGGCCGAATTGAACCAATTGCTGGTCCCGCCGACCCCCGTGCCGGCGCCGGTCAGCGTTGGCGCCGCACCGGCGCCCGTTGCCGTCGAACCAACCCCGGTTGCCAGTTGGCAGGAACAATATCGCGGCTGGATCGCTTTCCGCTCCAATCGCGATGGCGGCGAGGCTACCTATATCATGCGGGGTGACGGCAGCGATGCCCAACTGGCCCCGCCGGAAGTGATCTATAATGTGACCCAAGCCTACCAACAGCAGCAGTGGTCGCCCGACGGCATCGTCTTCGTCTATGTCAAACATGTCTCTGAGCAGGCCAGCACCAATATTTTCAAGGTGCGCTCTGACCTGCCCTCGACCTGGGATCGCGATATCATGCTGACCGACTATCCCGGCACCGAGTACGACCCGGTCTGGTCGCCCGATGGGCAGTCGATTGTCTTTGTCTCCAACCATACCGGCAATGATGAAATCTGGCTGATGAACCAGGATGGCGGCAACCAACGTCAATTAACCTATAACGACTGGCCGTGGGATAAGCACCCCTCCTTCTCGCCCGACGGTAAGCAGATCGTCTTCTACTCGAATCGAACCGGCAACCGCCAGATTTGGGTCATGAACAGCGACGGTTCTAGTCAAGTCAACATCAGCAGCAATAGTGCTGACGAGTGGGAACCGACCTGGATTCGCTAAAATAGTCACCATAAAAGTTAGGGAGTTGGTTGGTTGAGCGGGTGTCCCTTGGGTACGAGACCAACCAACCAGCTAACCAGCCCATTGTTCAAGAGGAGCAACCATGGCACTTTTCCGTAGCCGAACCACTAAACCAGCCGCCGTAGCGGAAGCGCCGGTGGCCGAGCCGGCAGCCAATGCCAAAGCCGCTGCGACCAAAAAGGTCGAAGCGCCGGCAACGAATGGCGCCGCCAAAGGGGGCAGCACCAGTATTCTGCAAGAACTGGGCATTTATACCCTGCCCAACGAGTTGAAAGCCGATTTTCGCAAATTACGCGAAGAAGTACAACGCTATTTGGTTGAAGAAAATTATGTAGCGAGTACAATGGCGCCGACCAAATTACGCGAGGTGCTGGAACCAGTCTACAGCAAAGCGCTGGCCGACGCCAACATTGTCATCAGCCGTGTTGATCGCACCCGCATGTTGGATATGATCATCGCCGACATTGTCGGTTATGGACCAATCCAACCGCTGCTGGATCGCGATGATATTAGCGAAGTGATGGTCAACGGGCCGGAACAGATCTATATTGAACACAAAGGTAAGCTGCAACTTTCGGATGTCAAATTTTTGGACAACGAACATGTCCAGCAGGTGATTGAACGCATCGTCGCGCCGCTTGGACGCCGGATTGATGAATCGTCGCCAATGGTCGATGCCCGTCTGCCGGATGGTTCACGCGTCAATGCGATCATTCCGCCGCTCTCGCTGGTTGGGCCGTGCATTACAATTCGTAAATTCCGTAAAGACCCGCTCAGAGTCGAAGACCTCATTCGCTTTGGCAGTTTTCCGCCCGAATTTGGTGAACTGATCCGCGCCTGCGTCTATGCTCACCTTAATATTATTGTCAGCGGTGGCACAGGTTCCGGTAAGACCACGATGCTCAATGTCCTCTCCAGCTTTATCCCGGAGGATGATCGGGTCCTTACCATTGAGGATGCGGCTGAGTTGCAACTCCAACAACCCCATGTGGTGCGGCTGGAAAAGCGACCGGCTAACATTGAAGGGAAAGGCGAAATCAGCATCCGCGACCTGGTCGTCAACAGTTTGCGTATGCGTCCGGATCGTATTGTCGTCGGTGAATGTCGTAGCGGCGAAACACTCGACATGTTGCAAGCGATGAACACCGGTCATGACGGCTCCCTAACCACGATTCACGCCAACAGTTCGCGCGATGCGATCAATCGTATTGAGACCCTGGTGTTGATGTCCGGCGTTGACCTCCCCCTACGTGCCATTCGCCAGCAGATCGCCGCCGCCGTTGATGTGATCATTCAAGTCGCCCGTTTG
Source organism: Caldilinea sp. CFX5 (assembly GCA_021405325.1). The sequence goes on from QWII01000063.1 coordinate 17,089, forward strand.
CGCGATGGCAGTCGGCGCACCATTCAAATGTCCGAAATTCTGGGCATGGAAGGCGAAACGATCGTCATGCAGGACATCTTTCTCTTTGAACAGACCGGGCTTGATGACAACGGCAAGATCATTGGCGGGTTAAAGCCCACCGGTCTGCGTCCCCGCTTTAATCAGCGCATTGAAGATGCCGGTATTAAGTTACCGGCCAATATCTTTGGCATGAACCCGAATCATTGGTAAGACAGAAAGCCGTCCCCAGCCGCACCGGCGGAGAACCGGTGCGGCTGGAGGTACACTGTGATGCAAAGGAGCGCTATGCTGCAAGTTGAAAATCTAACCCGCCACACAAAGCTGATCGATCGGGGGCGGGTGGCCGATAACTTCTGGACCAAATTTCGTGGCTTGATGGGGGTGCGTCAACTGCCGGAGGGTGATGGCTTGTTGATCACCCATTGCGACAATGTGCATACCCATTTTATGCGGATACCCATTGATGTCTTTTACGTCGATGAACAGCACCGGATTGTGGATATCGATCCCGCCATGAAAACCTGGCGGATTGGACATAAACGGGCGACGGCGTCCTTTGTCATCGAGGCGCCTAGCGGCACCGCCAACCGCACCCAGAGTCAGGTTGGCGATCATTTGAAAATTTCGACCGGATAAGCAAAAACGTAACTCCCACCCCTATGCGTAACCAGTCGCGGCTGACCACGCGCAGGGGTGAGGCGTAGCATCAAAGGAGTATGATTCTCATGAAGCGATTTGGCGACAAGCCCCTTCGGTCGCGACAGCCCTGGTCTGTTGCTGTACATGTCCTCGTTTTACTTTCGTTGCTCTTGCAGCCAGTCAGCCTCTTTGCCAAACCAGTGACCGGTCCCTTGGCGGAAGAGCTTACCATTGGTGCGCCTATCTTACGTGCCCCGGCAACGGGAGCAAAAACCACAGGTCTCAACTATCCGCCGCTGGGGGTCCCCAAACTGGAATGGGAACCGGTGGCCGCCGCCCAGAAATATAAGCTTGAAATCAGTGTATCCGCCGGTTTTGCCACTATACTTATGAGCATGGATACCTTTGGCACCACCTTTACGCCGCTAAAATCATTGGCGGATGGCGAGTATTTCTGGCGTGTGCGCGCCTATGACGGCAAAAATTTAGGCCCTTCCTCCGAAGTTCGGTCCTTTACCAAAGATTGGAGCGATAGCGGCGCCCTGGTTGTGCAATTGGTTTCGCCGCCGGAAGGTGCGCAACGATCGGCCTTTACGAATGATGACTTTATCTGGGCGCCGATGGCGGGGGCTGCTTACTATCGTTTTGAGATCAGTACGGATCCCTCCTTTAGCAATGTCGTCTATACGGCCAAGAGCATTAAAGCGCAGCATACACCGCTCAAGCGGCTCGCCAGCAGCCAGTATTACTGGCGGGTCACCCCGGTTGACAATCAGGACAACTTTGGCGCGCCCAGCGCCGTACGCACCTTCTCTTTTGGCTGGAACAGTGCGCCTCAGTTGCTTACCCCGGCGACGGATGTCGATCTGGCCTTTGTCCCCGACTTTGCCTGGACCGCCGTGGAAGCGGCAATCAAGTACCAGTTACAGGTCAGCACCCAACCCGATTTTGGCAGATTTAATTCCTATGAGACGACCAACACCGCCTATACCCCGGAAAGAGCTTTGAGCAACGATCAGGATTACTATTGGCGGGTGAAAGCCGTTGATGCCGCCGATGTGAGCAGCCCGTGGAGTGAAGTGCGTCGTTTCCGGGCCAAGTGGAATTTTCAAACCGAGCTACTAGCGCCGGTGCACAATACGATCAATCAATCGTCGCCCTTTTTTAGTTGGACGCCGATTCCCGGCGCTGAACGTTATCAAGTGCGCCTAGACTTCTCGACCTCGTTTAATCGACCGTTGATCGATCAGCGCTTTTACAATGCGCCGACAGCCGCGTTGAACCGCTTATCAGCAACGACGATCTATCTGGATCGTGATTATTTTTGGCAGGTGCGTGGCGTTGATGCGCAAGGTAATTTTACGCCTTGGAGCGATTTGCATACCTTTCAGTTTGGTTTGCAAAGAATTTCGCCCAACCTGATCTACCCGCTGCCCTACTATCCGCCCGATACCGTCAACCTGCCCGTTTCTGGTGATCGGACCATTGCCTGGCCGCTCTTTGTTTGGGATAGTGGGCTTTCGCTCAACGTCGACCCGGTTGGCGGTGATGCGCCCGCTTACTACGAATTAACCGTTGCCACAAAGCCGGATTTCCAATCGCCCCAATTTCAAATTGTCTCAACCGGTTTTGCCGCAGCGCCTACGTTGGAGAAGCCTTTCAATCTACAGGATGGAACGCTCTACTATTGGCGGGTGCGCGCCTTTACGGCCAACGCGAATCAGATTGGGGTCGATCATATCTGGCTGACGCGCATTGATCGGCAGACGCCACAGTTGCCCACTTCCACCAGCATTACACCTATCTACCCGCGCGACGCTTTTGAAAGCGTCACGTCACCGCCGGTCTTGGGCTGGTTACCGGTGGATGGCGCTGCCAACTACCGTGTTCAAGTCGCTACTGATCCAAACTTCAACACTATTATCGATGAAGCAGCGCCTCAGTTCGTCAACTATGCGCCCTGGCAGGGGCGTCTGACCATGATGCCCTTTGGCGCCTATTGGTGGCGTGTACGCGCCGAAAGCGCGCCCAACGTCGCTTTGGGCGGGTGGAGCGAAGTGCGTCGCTTCAACCTTTCCGTCGATCTGCTAATGGGTAATCCGTATGATTTTGTGCCGCCGGCCTATCCGCGCAGCCTGATGGGGGCCAAAGATGGCTCGCCGCGCTATGCCGCGGCCATGACCTATATTGCGGAGAGTACCGTAACGTCCCCGGCGATTGCTGCCGACTACGATTTGAACGCTCTCCATATCATGGCGAATCGCATCAATTTGAAAGCCGTCGATTTTCCCAAAACCGTTGATAGCCCCCACTGGCTCCTGGCCTTTGACACCAGAGTGGCGCCCACCACCACCGTCAAATATGGCATCTATGTCGATTGGGATCATCTGCCCAATTCAGGCGGCACGAGTGATCCGCTCGGTAAAGCTATTACGGTTGATACGCTTTACCTGCCCGACTACGTCATCTATGTGACGCCAGCAACCAATGGCGCCATTACCCCGGACAACATTATGTTCTATAGTTGGACGCCATCCGCCCAAAGCTGGGACGCCGGCAAATCACTGACCAGTATTGGTGGCGATGCCTGGTATGCCACAGATGGTACGCGCGCCATTCAACTGCAAATTCCTTATGGCGCCATTGGCGCAAATAAGACAGAGTTCCCCGGCAGCCTGGCGGTAACGCTCTTTAGCACAACCGCCAACGACTCTCTGGGCATGATCGATACGATTCCCCCTCAAGGGGCCACGCTCAACCGGCCGGCCTTCGTCTCCCACATGTTGACGCCGCTCTACCCGTTTGATACACCGCTGAGCAACCCGATGATCCATTACGATATGCCGCCGTTGCGCTGGCGTATGCCGGCGTATGATTCGAATGATGGTTATAAGGTGGAAGTGGCGCGTGATGCCAAGTTTACGGACATTGTCGAGACCTGGGAATTTGCCGAGCAGAACACTAGCCCTGTTTACAGTTTTCTGCCTACCACCTTCCAGTCGATCAATGCCTATGGCGATAACGAAAGCTACTACTGGCGCGTGCGGCCACGGTATGAACGATACACCAACACCACCGCAGACTTTGACTATGGCCCCTGGTCGCCGATTATGCGCTTCAAATTGGATAGTCGCGTGGTCGGCAACCCACGGCTTTCCACCGGCGTAGTTGCCAACACCACGCCCACCTTCCTCTGGGAGCGGGTTGAAGGCGCTTCCGGTTATAAGCTTCAGATCGACAATGATGCCAACTTTAGTAGCCCGGACAACTTTGATCTCTCCGGCACCAGTTACACACCAATCGTGCCGTTGCGCGATGGCGCCTATTACTGGCGCGTCGCCATCAAACGTTCCAGCACCATCATCGGCCGTTGGACGCCAACCATGTCTTTTGTCATGCAATCGGTAACGCCGACTGCGCTTTCACCCATTAATGGCACGATTGTGAATGGTCAACCTACCTTCAAGTGGACGGCTGTGCTGACGCCAACGGCCCAACCGCGTATTGCTGCCCCGATCTATCAATTACAGATCGATCAAGATCCCAATTTTGGCAGTCCGGCGACCTACAAAACCCAAGCCACGGCCTTTACCATTGACAATAACAAAAGTCTGGCTGATGGCACCTGGTATTGGCGCGTAGCTATTCTCTATGCCGACACCGAGGGGGGCAATGTACGCGCCTATAGCCCGGTGCAACAATTTTACAAAGAGTATCTAGCGCCGACTTTGTTGCAACCCGGACAAAATAGTACTATCTCCGGTGTGACCAGCTTTGAATGGGCCGCCGTGCCGGAAGCCGCCTACTATCAAATTGAGATCGCGGATAATGCCCTGTTCAATTCATCCATCAAGGCCGATACGGACAACACCAAATACACGCCGACCAGCGCTATGAAATCGACGGTATATCACTGGCGAGTGCGCATCGTTGACAAAAATAAACAGCCTGGCCCCTTCGTCACCGGTCGTATTCAACTCCAGGCGGTCAATCTTTCTGTCGGCAACTATGTTTGGATCGACGAGAACAATGACGGTGTGGCCGACGGCAGCGATCTGCCGGTTCCCGATGGCGTGGTGGTTGAACTGTTGAGCGGCGCCGGTTCGTCCTTAAACCAAACGATACAGACGGCCAATGGCTACTATCGCTTTACCGGCTTAGATATCGGTGAATATCGCGTGCGGCTGGCGGCGAGCAACTTTGCCCCCGGCGGCCTGTTGCAAAAATATGGCCACAGCACCGGCGCCAATCAGGAGGGTGATCCCAACCTGGATGGCGACCAGAATGACAATGGGCTGGACAGCACCGAACCGGCGGTCGATGGCATTGTGAGCGGTAAATTCTCTTTGACCCAAAACGAGCCGCTGGGTGAACAGCCCACCGTTTCCGGCAACCCGGGCGATGACGGCGCCGGTACGGCCGATCTGGATTCCAACCTGACCGTTGACTTTGGCGTCTCGCCCTCGTCCAAACTCTATAGCATCGGCAATTTTATCGGCGTCGATGCGAATAATGACGGTCAGATTGATCTGGATAGTACGCAAAAGCCCATGCCTGTCCCAGACGGTGTGTTGCTGGAACTGTTGAGTGGTGATAGCACGGCGCTCCTGACCGCGGCAACCACGGAAGGCAGTGACGGTGTCACCATCTTGCGCACCACGACGACCAAGAGCGGCTTCTATCTCTTTAGCGGCCTACCGGCCGGCAACTATCGCCTGCGCATTGCCGCCAGTAACTTTATAGGCAGTGGCGTGCTGGCGAACTACGGCCCCAGCACCGGCGCCGATCAGGAGGTTGATCCGAATAACAACGGCGACCAGAATGACAATGGGCTGGATGAAGGGACGCCGTCCGTCAACGGCATCATCAGCGGCGTGATCACGCTTGGTGACAATGAACCGACCAACGAGTCAACCACCGCCATTGGTCAACCCGGCGATGATGGCCGCGGCACCCTCGATGCCAACGCCAACCTGACCATCGACTTCGCCCTCATACCAGGCAAGCCAACGGCTGCCACACAGATGATCTACTTGCCGGTGATTCGGCGGTAAAAGAAGAGGTGGGCCGCACTCGTTACCTACGCTGCCCACCTCTTTTCGCCATAGACTTCCTTATGCTATAATTGTTGCCAGTAGATTGAATCGGGATACAGGTGAGGGAATTTATGGGAAACCATACTGTATTAGTCACATTGCCGGAGACTTTATACCAACAAGTGCGCATAAGTGCAGAGGCAGCGGCCCAACCGATTGAGGATCTATTGTCACAATTTATCGCCACCACCTATCCTGTGATCGATGATGATTTGCCGCTGGAGATGCGCTCTGAATTTGCCGGTTGGCTGCTGCTCAGTGATGCCAACCTATGGGAGATTGCCAAAAGCCGCTTTGACGAAGCGAAACAAGACAAATTAGCAGAATTGGTAGAACTGCAAAAACAACGACCACTGATCAAGCACGAACAACGTCAATTGGATCAACTTCTGCGTGAGAGTCAGGAGTTGATGCTGCGCAAGGCGGAAGCACAACGAGTTTTAGCGCAGCGCGGCATTCGCGTCTATCCTAAATCAAACGCTCTGAATTGACCGTGGTATGGCTATTTCTCAAGCACTTCGACGGTTAATCATTGCGCGTGATCACTTCTGTTGCGCCTACTGCCAAACATCAGAAGATAATTGTGGTCAACGAATGCATGTGGACCATATCTACCCTGAAAGCGCCGGTGGCCCAACGGCGCCGCACAACTTGTGCGCCATCTGTATTTCCTGCAACAGTTTGATCGAGAGGGTGATAGATTTTGAGTAACTACGAACCCCCTCCGCGCCCAGTGGCGCACCCTGAGGGTTCCCGCTTTTAGGCGCGTCCCCCTGGTAAGGGGAGGAACAGTTCCTCCCCTTACCAGGGGGACGGGTAGGAGGGGGTGGCTTGGTAGTTACGATTTTGATTCATCATGAGGGGCTGAAAATTTAGTTTGCGCATCTTCAGCCCCTCATCGACCACTAATAAATCGGCACACCAGCTTCCGCAGCGATGCGATGAACATTGCGCGCCGCCAAAATATAGCGCTCATTCGGTTGATCGCCCATGGGCGTCCAGCCCAGTTGCATTACCTGGTCGATGCCGCTGCGCGTGGCCGGCTGACTGGGGAGATGTTCCAGAAGCATGTAGTCGTCGGGGTGCTGTTCATGCCAGAGGCGAAGGGCGACGCCCAAGTCCAACTCGCCTTCGCCGGGGACTTCTTCGCTAAAGTGAACCACAAAACCATTGCCCACACTAATGTCCTTACAGTGACCGACGGGGCAGATGGCGCCCATGACATTGAAGATGTGTTGCAACCGCTCGGCGCTGTTATAGACCTGGTGGATCGTCTGGAAGTGGTTGACATAATCCATCACAATCCGAATCCGCTCTGAACCGACATCCTTGACCACCTGGGCGTTGACCTCCGGTGAGTTCATAATGGTCAAGACATGGGTTTCGATGACAATGGTCTGCCCCTCTTTTTCCGCCTTATCCGCCACCTGGCGCAGGGTAGCAATGAGCCGCTCATAACAAGCCGGTTCATGATTCTTGCGGGCCGGGTGATAGGAGCCGGTCGGGTTCAAACTGCCGGTGCGAATGAGTGAGGTCTTGGCCTCCAACGCTCGTCCAATCTCAATGCCCCGTTCGATCTTGCGCACCACATTGGCGCGCACGGCCGGGTCGGGGTCAAAGAGACATTCGCTATAGCCAATGCCCACCTGCACCAGATCCATGCCTGTATCGGCATAAAGCTGTTTCACCTGATTACATTCCGCTGTCTGCACCGCAAAAAGCAGATCGCTGCCGACATGAAAACAGGCGCTGGTCAAGCCCAGCCCCCGAATCGCCAGCAAGTTCTCCGCTGAAATTGTCCGAAAATCATTGGGCAACATGCCCACCACCCCTAAACGCATGATGACTCCTTTGGTGATGACTATGGTTAGGTTGTGACCTATCGATTAACGTAACTTCCCGCGCCCGAGAATCGGCCAGGCGGTTTCGACAATCCCCTGGCGGACGCCATAGAGCGTATCATGGAGAAAGACCGTGGCGTCGCTATAGCCGACGACAAAATCAAAGACAGCGCCGATCTTGAGCGCGGAATTGGGCGCAGCGAGGTTGATGATACCATGTTCCGCCGAGAGCGAGACACTTTTAACGCCATCAATGCCCACTGGTTGCGGGGTGGCGAAACCGCGCGGCAGGGTCTTGAAACCGGCGTCGCAGATAATCCGTGTCGGCGTAGGACGACTGGTGACCATGCTTTGCACAAAGAGCGCCGGTTCCAGTTCCACGCCCCACTGCTGGTAGGTGACATCACAGTAGACCGCGCCGCCGGCCTCCATTTCGGTGATGCCGGGCAGGAAGGGGGTGATGTTGTAGGTGCCGCTGCCGCCGGCGCTGACAATGTCAACTGGTAGCCCCGCCGCACGACATTGCTCTGCTGTATCGGTAAAGCGGGCAATACTCTGCTCAATTGCTTTGCGCTTCTCCGCCTTGTCGGTGATGGTCAGCGTGTGGCCCTCCCAAGTCTGGAGGCCCCGGAAGGCCAACCCTGACGTGTCCGCAATCCGTTTGGCCAGGGCGACGGTCGGTTCGCCCGGCGGTAGACCGGCCCGCTCCATGCCGACGTTGACTTCGATCAAGACGCCCAGTGTCACCCCTTTGGCGCTGGCGGCTGCCCCTAGTTCGATCACATTCTCCACACTGTCCACAATCACCTTGACATCGGCGTGGCGACGCAGGTTAACCAGCCGCGCGATCTTCTGCGGGCCGACAATCTGGTTGGCAACCAAAATGTCCTTGATCCCGGCGTGCGCCATCACCTCCGCCTCGCCCAGTTTGGCGCAAGTGACGCCGATGGCGCCGGCGTCGATCAATTTGTGCGCCAGCGCCGGCACCTTCATCCCTTTGGTGTGTGGTCGCCACTGAACGCCCGCCTGACAAAACAGGGTTGCCAACCGATCAATGTTGCTCTCCAGCCGGTCGAGATCGACCCAAAGCGCTGGTGTATCGATTGCTTCTTTAGGTAAACCAATTTCACTCATTCGTGATGCTCCTGTCGGAACTTAGTGTTGGTGCGTGGCTCGCCGTGGCCTTCGACAAGCTCAGGCCACGGCGAGCCACGCACCAACACTGTTAAAACCAGATCGGATTCGACCAGGCGCGACCGCCGTCGGCCCCGCGCACAGTGATACGACAATAGGGGCTATCAAATTTGCGCAAGCTCAGTTCAAAGTTAACCTCGCCATTGCCGCCGACGGCGACCGACTTGCTACCCTTGCCGGTGATAAGGACGCGATTGGCCGGCGAACAGGAGACCAACACCTTATCGCCAGGGAAAAGTTGAATGTCATAAATCTCCGGCCCAGTGCTGGAATAGTAGTGACCGGCTTTGAGCGCAGCCAATAGAGCCGCCGGTGCTAATGTCTCACTTTTGACCCAGACCCAGCCGCGACGGAAATCATGGCGGGCGCCGGTGCCGTGAAAATCATCGGTGGCGCAGGCGCCATAGCGCCGGCCGCGCCCCAGCATAATGTCGGCAATCTGCCAACTGTCGGCGTGGTCGTTGTGGTCGTAGGCAATGCCGTTGAAGATTTCGATTGCGTCCACCGGGCCAAGCGTCTCGATATCCCGCTCCGTGAGGCAGTACCAGGCCGGATGGGCTACGGCGACATAAGCGCCGGCAGCCATCGCCCGTTGAGCCAAGTGGACGGCGCTTTCGTCAGCGGTCGGCGTCGCAAAGTCGAGCGGCAACCCGACAGCGAGGAGATGCCAGATTTCTCCCATCTCGGTCTGATCGGTATGCAACTCGGCGCCGATGATGGTGGTGAAATCGTCGGTGCGGAAGGCGCGCGTATCGGTGATCGGCCAATTATACCGTTCCATGAAATGGTCGGTCAGCGCCATAAAATCGTAGCCGGCCTGGCGGTAACGCTGGCAGACCGCTTCCACCGAATACGCGCCATCCGAGTTGGTGCTATGCGTATGCAGATTGCCCCGCCAGAAGCGACCGGGCAGGGCAAAAGGTAATTGGTGCATTAATGCTTTGTCCTTAATCAAAATATAAATTGAAGATAAAGAGATAAAGAGATTGATAGATTACGGCCAACAAATCTCTCAATCTCTCAATCTCTCAATCTCTTTATCTCGCCAATAGCTGATGGCGCTCACATTAATTCTACTGCCACGCCTGTCGCAAGAGCCGCAGCCAGTTGCCATGCATAATGGCGTCGATGTCGGCGGGTTGGTAGCCCCGTTTGGTCAAGATGCCGGTGAGCTTTTGCAGATCGGCGATAGTATCCAGATCACAGGGGGATTGCTCACGGCCATAGCCGCCGTCCAGATCGGTGCCGATGGCGGCGTGGCGACTGTTGCCGGCCAGTTGGCAGATGTGGTCGATATGGTCAACGACGGTTTCCAGGGTGATGCCGGCGTTGCTGCTCTGATCGACCACCCAGCCGGGTTGGAGCATCCAGGTGTCCATCGCCGCGCCGATGACGCCATCCCGTTCAAAGATGGCGCGCAGTTGGGCGTCGCTAAATTGCCGTTGATGGGGCACCAGGGCGCGACAGTTGTTGTGACTCGCCAACACCAGTCCATTGTAATGCTCCAATGATTCCCAGAACGCCTCATCGGAGAGATGGGTCAGATCCAGCACAATGCCCAACCGTTCCATCTCACGCAAGAGTGGCGCGCCGATCTCCGTCAAGCCCAACTCGGTGCCGGTGCCGCCGGCATAGCGACCGGGGCCATAGTGGGTCGGTCCCAGCAGACGTAGACCGGCATCCCACCACGCCGAGAGTTGCTCCGGCGCCAAAATCGGGTCGGCGCCCTCCATGCTGATGACAAAGCCCAGTGGCGGGGTTTGGGTGGTCTCTTCCGGGTGCGCAGCGTCCCAGGCTTGCCATTCCGCCCAGTGGGCATCCAGCGCTGGAATATCAGTAATAATGCGAATATGTCCTTGCTGTTCTAGGGCGCGATAGTAGGCCAGTTGTCCGTGGGCCATGCCATACGCCTGCGCCGCTGAATGGAAATCAATATAGGGCACCGGGCGACCGGTGGAGCGGGCGATCAAGGTCGCCACACTGAGGGCGAGGCGACCGCGGCGCATGTCGGGAAAGGCGACAGTGCCTTGCGCCCGCCCCTTGCCGGGGGTGCGCTGCTCCTGGGTGCGGATGGTGTAAGCTGAAAGCAAGAGATCGCGATTCAATTGCAACGCGTTCATCGACAAGTCGAGATGGGCGTCAATAATGAGCATGAGACAGACTCCTGTGATCTTGGTAGATGGGCTGTTGACTCGATGGCTGCATTATAGCAGCATCGCGCCTTTCGGAAAAGCGGGCCAAAAGGCTAGGCCGCGTGCGCTTTGCCGGGTTTCGTTTCGTTGTGCCGGCGTTTATCAGCTTTCCGCCCGTAAGACCCCTTGCTACAGCTATGGGGATATAAGGTCGCTGGCCGAGTACGGCCAGGATATAGCTCCAAGACGAAAAAGATTATTTTATGCGGACGACTTCAACTTTGGCTATTCGCATAAAATATGTTTCAATTGAGTCATGAAGACGTACAAGTATCGAATCTACCCAACTAAAGCACAGGAGGCAAGCCTTGAGCGGATGCTTGAGGAATGCCGTTGGCTTTACAATAAGATTTTGGAGACCCGCAAAAACTCCTATGAGCAAAGCGGGATCTCTTTGGGCAATTACGATACAATGACGATGATTCCAGACTGGAAGAAGGAACGTCCTAGCCTGAAAGTGGTACATTCGCAAGTCTTGCAGAATGTTAACATTCGTGTTGATCTTGCTTTCAAAGCCTTTTTTCGGCGCGTGAAAGCTGGCGAAGAACCGGGCTATCCCCGCTTTAAGGGTTACGGACGCTACGACAGTCTGTGCTATCCGCAATACGGTAACGGTGTTCGGCTGGCAGGCTCTAGCCTGATCTTGTCCAAGCTTGGCAGCGTCAAGGTTAGGCTGCACCGGGAGTTGTGCGGTAAGCCGAAGACGGTTTGTATTCGCCGTGCGGCTACCGGCAAGTGGTTTGTCACCATTTCTTGCGCACCCAAAGGGTTCCCGGAAAGCCGACCATTGCCCACAAGCGAAAAATTCGCTGGCGTAGACGTTGGCACCCAGTGGGTTCCCGAAAGCTTTGCGACTCTCAGCAATGGGGAGAAGATCGCCAATCCGCGCTTCTTCAAGAAAGAAGAAGACGCGCTCGCTAAAGCTCAACGCAAGATGAGTAAACTGGCTAAGGGGACGCCGGAAAGAGCTAAGGCGCGCAAGGTTGTTTCTCGCATTCACGAACGCATTACCAACAAGCGCACGGACTTTGCTCATCAGCAATCTCGGCGCTTGGTCAACACCTACGGCGTACTGGTCTTTGAAAAGTTGGCCGTAGTCGATATGATGAGTAATCACAGTCAAGTCTTTGGCAATAAACTCAACCAGAGCCTTGCTGACGTTGCTTGGAGTCAACTGGCACAGTTCACAGCCTACAAAGCGGCAGATGCTGGTAGACTGTTCTTGCAAGTTGATCCCCGCAATACCAGCAAGAAATGCTCGCGTTGCGGTTCGCTTGTTCCGAAAGACCTGAATGTGCGTACTCATGACTGTCCTCATTGCGGGTTGAGACTCGATAGAGATCACAATGCCGCTATCAATATTCTCGCGCTGGGATTACAGCGCGTCAACGCTGGCTTGCCAGATGAAGTTGTAGAAGCCCCCGGCTTTAGCCCTGGGGAGTAATCACTCATCCGCTTTTGTAATCCGGACGGCTCTATCAACTGGACGCGTTTGGTCGAGTTTAATAGCCAGAACTTTGATCTAGACAAGTTTCTCCCTGAGTAGCAAGAAGTCCGACTTTCGTCAAAAGTCGGACTTCTTGCTTTTGCACCCTCTTAAGAATTCCGCTGCCACCATGATTCTGTCGGATCTTGCGGCTGCCAGCCCAAAATCCGTTTGGCCTTGGCATTGGGGTAAACCCCTTGCGGCATATCGGCGTTGACATGCAAAATCTCAAAGGGGGAGGGCATGGCCGTTGTTTCGACGGCGGCACGGATGGCGCGCGCTGTGTCGGTCCAGGTGGTCGTGAAGGGGTGAACGTGATCACCGGGCCGGCGCAGATTGACGAAATCGGCAAAATCGCAGAAATACAAGCACGGCGCCACCAGCTTGTAATGTTCCGCAAAGATACGCACAATCTCCTGCCCCAGATATTTGGTGTGAATGTAGGTGTTCATGCCATGACCAGGGCGGGCGGGGGCATCGTCCACAATCCAATCATCCCAACTGTAGCCGATCGGGCCTTCCATGCCCATTTGGAAGGGGCCGGTATGCACCACCCGCTGAATGCCATGCGCCACCGCCGCTTGCATCACAGTGTAGGCGCCGATGGCATTGACGCGAAAAGAGCCAACCACATCATGGCGAACGACGGTACAGTTGATAATGGCGTCCATACCTTCACAGGCAGCCAGCACCTGCTCGGCGTTGGTGACATCCACCACCTGTTCCTCGTGAGGTGCGCCCAGCAGTTTTGGCATTGGCACATCAGGCCGTTGGTCTTTGCGCGGCCCGGCGGCGATGATGTCGGCAATTGGTTTGACATCGCTGACCCGCAAACGGTAATAGGGGGCCAGTTCTTGCACCGCCGCCGCCGCCATCGGGCCGCCGGCGCCAAAGACGACGACGTTTTTGATTGGTTGCGCCGCCATCGACTTTGGGGTCAACAACGGCTTGGTTGGGCTATGGGTGACGGTGTGCAAGATGCGCCAGCCATTACAGCGCGCCACAAAGGCTTGTTGGATCGCTTTCGCTACACTAGAATCCGCTTCACTAAAGCGCACACAGACCACCGGCACGCCCCGGTCGCGCGCCCATTCGCGCATGGTGCATTCGCCTAAGTACGCACAGAGGTCAGCAACGTGGGGTTGCGGTTGAGGTCGCCAATCCGCGCTGATCGGCCACTGCTGGGGTGCTGACGCAAAGAGACTCATGGTACTGCCCAACACAATGCGTTCGATCCGCTGCTTCTGGGCCAAATGTGCAAGCCGGTAGCTTCCCAGCAAGGTATGATCCAGATTTTCCAAATCGGTCGCCAGGGTCAGGCTGATGGGGGCAAAGTGGAGAATGGCTTCAACGCCACGCAGAGAGTCAGTGACAAAGGCTTCGTCACGTAGATCACCCGTACATTGCTCGACGCCATCCGGCAAGGCGGCAGAAAAGCGTGTATCGACCACACGCAGTTGAAAAGCAGCACGGAGATGGTCAATGGCGACACGCGCCTGCGCACAATCCCCGCCTGTGATCAAGAGTTGCATCAGAGTTCTCGCATTCTACTGGTAGGTAGACAGGTAGACAGGTCAAGTACCTGCCACATTGATTTTACCTATTTACCTGTCTACCTGTCTACCTATCTCCCTATCTACCGCATCACCGACTTCGGCGTCGCTGTCAACCGCGTCACCTTGGTCTTGGAGCGATCCAACAGCTCACCGACGCGTGGGGATACTTCTTTTTGCCAGTAGTCGTTCTGGTAGACGGCTTGATAGAGCCGTTCGCGCTCTTCTTCGCTGTCGAAGCGGCGGATCCAGATGTAGGTGTCCTCATCCTGTTCGCCGATGAAGGAGCCGGTGATGACCATCCCTTTGGAGATTTGATAGGGAATAATTTCTTCTTCCATAAACTTGACCCACTCGGCGCGCTTGCCGGGCAGGCAGTGGTATTCGCGTAGTTCAAAGAACATGGTTTCTCCTCAATGTGCTTGACAAATGATAGAAGTGACAGTACAATGACCTTATTACATCGTTATTATGGCAGTAGTACGGCATATGCTTGTCGTAAAGGAGATGCTTGTGACTCACACCGCAATGACAGCCCTACCTGTAACCGAGTTACGGACACGTCAGCCGGAAATTTTTGATGATTTACAAAATGCCCCGGTTCTGTTAACCCGTCAAGGGTATGGTGCTGGCGTCCTTGTTCACCCTGATACTTGGAACAAAATGGTCGAAGATGTCCGCCATTATAAGCGCCTTGCCCGTATTGAACGGGCGCGCCGGGAAATGGACGCTGGCAACTATTACACCAAAGAGCAGGTGGAAACAATGCTCAAAGCGGATGGGTTGTTGCCGTGAAACGTACCCTTTATTTTGCCCCCCTGGCAACCGCCATGTTACGCCAAATTGATCGCCGCTTTGTTGCCAAGGTTTGGGCGGTTATTGACAACCTGCTCGAAAACCCTGATCAGGTCAGTTATCGTAGCGATCCACAAGATCCCAGCCTTTATGGGGTTACGATTCCTGGTGACATTACGATCTGGTTTGAAATCCTCGATGAACAGCACGCCATCCGTGTGTTGGATATTGAAGAATAGTACGCAATTGTCACCCTGAAAGGGTCTCCGCCTTGGGTAGAAGGAAGATCCTTTCAGGGTGACAATTCGTGAACTTATTCTGGGGCAATACCTATTCTGCGTAAACTGCCTGCCGCAACCCCTTAATATACCCAATCGCAAAGAGGCGACCAATCGACGAGTAGCCGGCATTCTCGTTGCTGTCGCCTTCCATCGTCGGCACATGATCGGGGCGGAGGACGCCTTCAAAGCCGATGTCTTTATAGGCTTTCATACATTCGAGCATGTTGGTCTTGCCGTTGTCGTGGAAGCTTTCGGCAAACTTCTCCGGCGTGCCGCGCACATCGCGGAAGTGGACAAAGAAGATCTTCTCCTGCTTGCCAAAGTGGCGAATGGCGCTGGGCAGGTCATCGGTCATCAGCGTAAAGTTGCCCTGGCAGAGACAGACGCCGTTGACTTCGCTCGGCACCAGATCGATCAGCCGTTGGAAATTTTCCACGCTGCGCATAATGCGGCCCAGGCCACGAATCGGCGACAAGGGCGGATCGTCCGGGTGCATGGCCAGTTTAACATTGGCCTTCTCCGCCACCGGGATCACCTTCTCCAGGAAGTATTGCAGGTTTTCCCACAGTTGTTCTTCGGTGACAATGCCATATTCGGTGATGGGGGCGTTGCGCATAAGGTCATAGTCAAAGCTGGTGACAACGGCGCCGCCGCGCTCCGGTGTGGTGGTGGAGGTGCGCATCCAGTTGAAGACGGGCATCCACTCATAACACCAGACCGGAATGCCCAGCGCGCCCATGTTGCGGATCAAGGTGCAAGCCGTTTCGATCTCTTCATCACGGCCGGGTAGGCCGAGTTTGGCCTTGGTCAGCGGCGGGCGGCTTTCGATCACTTCCAGTTGGAAGCCGGCATCTTCGTAGGCTTTCTTGATGCGCACCAGCGACATATAGCCCCAGGGCAGATTGTCCTTGTCGCGATTTTCCCAGCCAGGGCTGAAATCCATGCCGCCGACCACATAGTCGACGCCACACTGTTTGACCATTTTCCAGAGCGGTGAAGGGCGCGGGGGCAACACCTCGGCAATTTTAATCATACCATCCTCGTTTCTATACATTCTATGGTAAATGAACTTTTTATTGGGTGGGTTTACACGCTGATCTTAGCTGGAATTGGGAAAGAATGCAAGGGGGGAAAAAGGTTGGGGGTATTTGTGCGTAACGCCCAGGTATAACAAGCCACAACACTACAGCGGATAATGGCTGCCATTATTCGTTCCCGCCATCATCCGCTGTAGTGATACTATACTTCCTTTTTATACTTTAATTGATCGATACCACAGTCGTCCGCCCCAATATCATCACGCACACCGAGGTAGGTGGGTTGATAGAGACTGCCGCCGGGGTAGGCATAGAGATAGCGCACCTCGACCACGGCGTTGGGGGTGGGCATGGCCTTGTTGGGCGGGATGGTGACATTGCCCACATTGACGAGCTTATCACCATCATAAACGGCGACGGCGATGCTGCTCTTATCGTTGATCTTGGTAACGATGACCGAAGCGGTGTTGTAGAACTTATATTTACGCTGGTTGCCGCCGCTGTTGGGGCGACCGGCGCTATAGGGCGCGTCCTGCTTTTTGAAGACGATCCCTTCGACGCCGCTGCTTTGCAGCGTGTCGTAGAGCTGGCGTTTCTCGGCTGTGTTCTTGGCGGTGGGGACGACGACAATCGCGCCATCCAATCCCAGGCTCGCCAGGTGGGCCAGGCGTTGGCTATAGGGCACGCTACGGATATCCTGCTCTTGAAATTCCAGGAGATCGAAGGCAAAGAGCGTCTCGCCCACCGCTTCGCCATCGAGCAAAAAACTGTGGGGTATGTTGCCGGCGCGTTGCAAAATGGCATCCGGTGCGCCAATGGTGGTGCCGGAGCGGTTAATGGCGCTCACCGTGGGCGATTGGGCGGCGGCCTTGTGCAGCAACATGCGCTTGCCATCAAACTTTTCCTGCGCCCACCAGTTGTCATCTTGCAGCAACGCCAACGCTTCCGCTTCTTCGATAAAGTTAAGCAGTTGTGGCTGGACGCCCGTCGCTCTGGCGTCGCTGTCGGTATGGGTATAGGGGCCGCTTTCTGCGCCGGGGACATAGCCTTCGGCGGTCTTGCTTTTGACCAATTTGTCGTAGATCTTCTTGGCCGCGGCGTACTCGACCGGTTCTTTGGTCTTGGTGCCGGTATTGAGCGTCGCACCCCGCCGGCCATAGGCGAAGTTGACAACAAAGGTATTGTTGCCCGCTTCTTCGATCGCGGCGCTATAGACCTTATCGCTCGTCCCCTGTTTGAAGTAGAGAGTCACTTTTTCCGCTTGCATCGTTCCTCCTCGCCGGCGGCGATCCTACCCGCCAGTCGCCGCGATTCACCGATCACCTGCACGGTTGCGTGCGTTTCCACTGACATTGATTTGTAACTACTCAGCCCGCTCCTAGCCAGTCCGTGACTGGCGGCCCTACCGCCAGTCACGGACTGGCTAGGAGCTGAGAGTTACATTGATTTTAGCACAGATTGCGTTAGGCCCCTATTGCGCTAATGGCTATGCCACCCAAAGGGAAAACAATTTGACAACAGTAAATCCGTCTCCCTTATTTCCAATTTCGTTAGTCCAATTTGTTTTTCCACAATTATTGTAAGGAAATTATCTAATTTGTATGATTTCTATCATTAGTCTATACTATTTCCTAAACATAAGAAAAGCATTAGTACTGAATGGCTGTGACCTGCATGCCGGTGGAAACTTCACCACAGCGGGCGGAACCCCAGGCAGCCGCATCGCCAGGTGGAATGGCAGTAGTTGGTCGGCGCTGGACAAGCCTACGGCTGTTGCTTTTTTCTCGCTAGATACGTTCGTTGGACCGCTGTAAACCGAAGGACCTCGCTATGAACTTTTTTTCAACCATTCTACTTGTCCGTCTACCAGCCTGTGGACGGAGCCTCTCGTTGTCGCTGGTCGTTGTTGCATTGTTTTTCGCCTTAAGTCACAGCGCACGGGCGCAGGCAATGATTACGGTTGATACTGTTACTGATGAACTCATCACCGATGGCGACTGTTCGCTGCGCGAAGCGATTGAGGCAGCCAATACTGATACCGTGGTGGATGCCTGTGCCAGTGGCGCAGGCGATGACACCATCCAGTTTGATCCTGCGCTGATAAGCGGCGGCCCGCCAACGATTAGTCTGACCTTGTTTGATACTGGGCTGGATAGCGATGAGTTTGGCCCGACTGCTTTCACAATCGACTCTAACTTAACGATTGTGGGTTCAAACTCGGTTGGGGTTACGCTGACTCGCAATAGTAGCTTTCGGTTTCGTTTGTTCCGGGTCACTAGCAACGGTGATTTGACCCTAAAAAATCTCACGCTTGATAACGGCGCTGCGGTAGGGGGAAGAGGCTTTAATGCCTTTGACGGCGGAGCTGGTGGCGGCGGCGGCGCAGGCATGGGCGGTGCGATCTACAACGAAGG
Organism: Caldilinea sp. CFX5; assembly: GCA_021405325.1. The sequence continues at coordinate 35,638 of QWII01000063.1, forward strand.
CAACGTAGCCATTGAAAATGTCACACTAACAAATAACCAGGCGACCGGCGGCATCGGCGCTTTTGGCGGTGACGGCGGAACTGGCAATGGTGGGGGTGGGGTCGGTCAAGACGGGACAAGTGGCAATAATGCCACTAACCCTGGTCAAGGGGGCGGCCCCAACGGCGGCGCGGGGAACCTCGCAACGCCGACGAATGGTGGTAACGGTGGTGGGGGCGGTGGCAGCGGCAGTTTTTTTGCAGACGGCGGTGATGGTGGCTTTGGCGGTGGGGGCGGTGGCGCGTCGGGTGCTGGTAGATCTGGTGGTGATGGTGGTTTTGGCGGCGGCGGTGGCGGGAACCGTGCGGCCCCTGGGACAACGGGGCTGGGTGGTTTTGGCGGTGGTAATAGCGATAGGAGTGCTGCTGGTGGTGGAGCAGGAATGGGGGGCGCCATTTTTAATCGCGGCGGCAACGTGGAATTACGCAACACTACTGTCTCGTTCAACACGGCGACAGGGGGAAACGCCAGCGGCGCTGTAGCTGGGGCTGGACACGGCTTAGGGGGCGCCATCTTCAATTTGGATGGCGTACTTACCTTGCAATTTTGCACGTTCACCAGTAATACAGTGAGCGCTGGAACTGGCTCAGCGCCGCGTGCGGATGGCGGTGCTATCTTTAATAAACAGTTGAATGCGACAGCAACGGTGTTCTTGCACACCAGCATTTTGGCCAATACGACCAGTGGACAAACCGATTTTTACAACGATGGTGGCACAATCACTGGCAGTCAAAGCAATATCATCGAAGCCAATGCTGCCGATAGCAGTGGTGCGCCAACTGGGTTATTGATCGCTAACAATGGTGACCCCAAACTAGCAAGCTTGGCGAATAACGGCGGTTCCAATCGCACACACGCCTTGTTGGCTGGCAGCCCAGCCGTTGATGTTTCAGCCAACGGTGTCAACGGTTGTGGCGTTGAGACCAGCACTGATCAGCGCGGTGTGGCACGCCCATTAGGTGCAGGTTGCGACAGCGGCGCTTACGAAGGAGCGGCTGCGATCACCCTCCAGGGTAACGGGCAGATCATCGCCAACGGCGACCTGACACCGGCGCTGAACGATCATACCGATTTTGGCAGCATTTTGACGAATGGTTTTTCGGTAGTGCGGACGTTTACGATCCAAAATAGTGGTGTAGCTGCGCTCTCCTTGACAGGCTCGCCGGCCGTGACGCTGACTAACAATACACACTTCGCCGTAACCCGGCAACCGGCGAGCGCCATGATCGCCGGCGCGACCGAGACGACCTTTACCATCACCTTCGATCCCGCGGCTGTCGGCACACACCTCGTTACTGTCTTTGTCGCCAACGATGCCCCCAATACCACCCCATATACCTTTGCCATTCGTGGCACGGGTGTGCAGCCGCCGTTCACCTGCCCGGCGGGTGGGGTGCTATTTGTGAAAATGGGTGGCGCCGGCAGTGGTGATGGCACAAGCTGGAACAACGCCTTTGCAACTTTGCAGGATGCGCTGGCTGTCATCAACGGCTGCGAAATTTGGGTAGCCAAAGGTGTTTATTACCCAGACGAAGGAACGGGGCAAACCGACAACAACCGTTCTGCGACCTTTCAGCTCAAGAACAATGTAGCAATCTATGGTGGCTTTGTCGGCACGGAAAGCCAGCGCACGCAGCGCGATTGGCAAACCAATCTCACCGTTCTCAGCGGCGATATCGATAAAAATGACGTCGTGGATAGCAAGGGCGTCGCCGCCAATACCACGAACCTCAACGGCGGCAACGCCTTACATGTCGTTACGGGGAGTGGCGTCACCAACACGGCGGTGTTGGATGGTTTTACCATCACTGCCGGGTGGGCGAATAACCGGAATAATACGTGTCTCGGTGAATGTGGCGGTGGGATGTACAACCAAAGTGGTCATCCAACATTGCAGAATTTGATCTTCCAAGCAAACTCGGCCACGTTTGGCGGCGGCATGTACAATATCATTAACAGTCGACCAACGCTGATCAACATCACTTTTCGCGCGAACGCGGCGCTCATTGATGGCGGAGGGCTGATCAACAACAACAGCAATGCCAGCTTGGCAAATGTTATCTTCGAGAACAACACGGCGACAAATGCTGGCGGTCTGTTCAACTATCTCAGTAACCCGATCTTACAAAATCTAACCTTCACTGCCAATTCAGCAAGCAACATCGGCGGCGGCATGGTCAACCGCAACAGTAGCCCAACACTAACCATTGCAACTTTTCAATCTAATTCAGCGAATGACGGCGGTGGACTGTATAACTACGAAAACAGCCACCCAAAGCTAAACAATCTTCTGTTTTTAACCAATTCGGCTGGACTTAGCGGCGGCGGCATGTACAACAGCGCGAGCATTGCCAAGATGACCAACCTCACCTTTCGCGGAAATTCGGCTGGCTACTACGGCGGCGGCATGTATAACAACACCAGCACGCCAACTGTAACGAATGCGATTTTTGAGAGCAACGTGGCAGGAAGGGCCGGCGGCGCTATAAACAATTTTGTCAGCAGCCCGCGGCTGACGAATATTGTTTTTCACGCCAACTCGGCCAACTTAGATGGCGGCGGTCTGCTTAACTTTGGTGGCAGTAGCCCAACGCTGATGAATGTCACCTTTCACGCCAACCGCGCCGACAATGGCGGCGGCATCGCCAATGGGCTAGCGAGTCATCCACAGTTGATCAATGCCATTGTGTGGGGCAATACGATTAGCGGCACGGTGCAAGCCTCCAGCCAAATCTCCAACACAACTGATAGTGTCCCCATCATTCGCCATAGTTTGATTCAGGGTTCGGGCGGCAGCGGCGCAGGTTGGCAGGTTGCATTAGGTAGCGATGGCGGTAACAATCTCGACGTTGATCCGCGCTTTGTGCAGAATGGCAATGCTAGCAGCGTTCCTCCGACACCAGGTGATGTACATTTGCAGATTGGTTCGCCTGCCATTGATGTAGGCAACAGCGCAGTGATCACGCTTACCACCGATCTGGATGGGAACCCGCGCATTCAGGGCAACGCCATCGATATGGGCGCTTACGAAACAGCCGAGATCGTTTCTTATACGCTCTTCACCGCCACAACTGGCACAGGGACTGGCATAATCATACTCGATCCGACGGGTAGTACCTACAATCAGGGCACAGTAGTAACAGCCACGGCAGTTGCGGAAAGTGGCTCGACCTTTGCTGGCTGGAGCGGTGACTGTAGCGGCACGGGCGCATGCGTTGTCACGGTCGATGCTGAAAAGCACATCACAGCCACCTTCGAACTCAATCCCATAAACCAATACACCTTGATCACCACTACGACTGGCACAGGCAGCGGCACGCTGAACCTCAACCCGGCTGGCGGCTTGTACAACCACGGCACCGTGGTGACCGTCACCGCCATACCCGCCAGCAACGCAAGCTTTGCCGGGTGGAGCGGCGCGTGCAGCGGCACGGGTTCGTGTACGGTGACAATGGACGCCAACAAAGCGATTACCGCCAGCTTTACGTTGACTGTCACCCCGCACATCTCGGTGACGGTGGCGCGACTGGGGGTGGGCAGCGTTGCGCCCGGGCAGATCGTCACCTATGCGGTTACAATCACCAATGTGGGGCCTATCCTCGTCCAGTTGACCAGCATTCAGGGTGCGCCGCAAAGTGTACTGAATAGCGCAGCAGTCGAAGCCGCGTGCGCAGTACCGGTCACCCTCGCGGTGGCGGCGGTTCATTCCTGCACGTTGAACTGGCGGGCGGCTGGCAACAATCAACAGACAGTGAATTACGTCGTTACCGTCACTGGCACAGCCACTGGTCAGTCAACTACCGCGACCGCTGCAACGACCGTTGTCCTCGCCACACCCGACAGCCTGGATGAAAGTGAAGAACCACAACGCTGGTTCAGCTTTTTGCCACTCGTCGAACGCTAGTTGACCCTGCTATCTACGTGACTGCCAATAGTGGCCCCACCGCCGCAAGGTCATTGAGACCTTGCGGCGGTGGGGCCACTATTTCTGTTTGTACCGCCTTTGTCTCTACTGTCTCAGTCGGTCAGTATAGTCGTTATAACTGAAATGACCCGTTCGGAACGACAGTACAAACAGGTTGCTGCCGTTATGGCGCTCGCTGTCCAGACGCATCATCCTATTTCAACAAATGCGCGGCAACTGCTCGCCAATCTGCATATCCACCACGCGCGTCCCACCGATGCCAGTACGGGCGACGACGACGCCGGGGTGTTTGCTCGATCCTGCGCAACAGCGCCTGCCCGACGCATTAACAATCCTCTTTGAAAACGTCCTCGCTGCTTGGGAAAATGACACCCCGGAAGGTGTATCTCCCCTGCTCCAACAGGCAATCGCCCTGGCGCAACAGTTGCATTACCTCTAACCCCCACGATCATTGCTCGTTCCACGCTCGGCGTGGAATGACGATCTGGACGCTCCGCGTCCCTATCCAGGTTACAACAAGACGCAGAGCGTCTCCCGTAGCATTCCACGCCGAGCGTGGAACGAGCGGCGTTTCATGCCATTTCCACACTTCTCAAAACTGCTCGCGGACGAAACGCGCCATGAAACGCCCCAGAAACGCCCACCGGCTATCCTGTTAGCAGGGGTTGATAACCACAGAATTCTGATGGATTTGCCCAGGCATTGCGTTTGGGTTGGCACGTAAACAAGGAGAGGTCACTATGTATGTAGAAGAAAACAAGGCTGTTATTCGTGCATGGCTGGCGGCGCGTCAAGCACATGATGTAGAAGCAGGCGTGGCACTGTGGCGGAAGATCGGCAGGAATGGTTGCGAAATGCCTTCAATGGCTTCGGCCAAGGATTCCCTGACCTACAGGTTACCGTTATGTGGCCGATAGCGACGACGCCTTGAAACAACACATTACCGATGTTGAAACAGCCTTCCCCCGCTACGAGTTGATTGGCGAGGCTCTGATCATTGAGGGTGAAAAAGTGGTCTTGCGCTTCACCATGCGCGGCGCCCACCAGAGCAATTTTATGGGCATCCCCGCCACTGGTCGACAGGTCAATGTGCCGGGGATCATCATCTACCGCCTCGCCAAGGATGAGAACCACGAAGCGAAGATTGTCGAACACTGGATGCAGATTGATTCAGCGGCGTTGATGCCGCAGCTTGGAGTGCAGCCAGGGTAAATGGGTTGACAGAAATTCGCACCTTAACAACTATATAGGCATGTCCCCGGAGGTAATCGCTCCTGTTAGCGCGGCCAACTCTTCCTTGGCCGTTGCCAACAGGTCCAACATTTCTCCCCGGTTCCAACTTGTTTGAAAACCCTGTGGCGTCAATGTGATCTCCAGTTCGGCACGCAGACGTGTGAGCAGCGGCCACTGTCCCAGCCACCCTTTGGGGCTGAGTGGATGGTGAAAGACCAAGCTCAATAGTTCAGTCGCTCGTTGCGCCTGACCACTTTTTGCCGCAATGATGGCAGCAAAGGTTAGCCCCTTGGCCGCATTCGGCGGCCACTGGTGGATCACACTAATTCTGAGTATTTCCTGGAGGTGTTGGCGAGCGGCGGGCAGATCGTCCAGACCACACGCCGCCAAACACAGCCCTATCTGCTCCCAAGAGGTCGTAAACGGAAAATAAGCATAATTGAGCAGGCGCGTCTGTTGAAAGAATTGGCGGCAAGTGTCATATTCTTCCCGCATCCCTGCCAGAAGGCCCAACATACTCAAGGAACGATGCTTATTTTCTGGATCGCCGATCGCGAGAGCCGCCCGCTGCACCTCTTCCGCCAGCGTCCGCAACGTTTCCAGATCGCCACGATTAAAGAATGCTAGCCAGGCAAGTTGAAAGAGCGTGTTGCCCGGCAAATTGCGTGCGGTGCGCCGCAGTTGCAGCGATTCTTGCCAATAGGTTTCTGCTTCGCTGTAATGACCGCGATTGTAATTGAGCCAGCCTGCGACGCCGAGCGAAGTCGCCAGACCATCGGGGGCGCCCGTCTCACGCCGTAACCGCAAACTCTGTTGGCTCAGGAAGGTGGCCTGGTCGGATTGATCTAGTGTCATGTAGAGAATACCCAAATCTTTGAGTAGATAGCCTTGATAAAAACGGTCATCCAGTGCCTGATAATGGGCTAGACTCTCCGTAAAATAAGGGATGGCAGCGATGGAATCCTCGCTCACATAAAAGACCACGGCCAGCCGCCACAGACAGAAAGCGATCTCGGCTTGGTTTTCGTTTTGCTGGGCAAGCGCAAGCCCCAGCTCCACACGGGCTTTGGCTTCACTGCGTGATTCAAAAAACGCCATATTTTGACCGAACGCCCGACCCAATAGCCGCCCCCAAACCGGGTGTGGTGCTTCACCATCAAGTGGGGCTAAATGTTCACGGGCTAGACGTAATAGTTCCAACCCTTCTTGAAAGCGGCTGCGCATCTCACAAAACCAATAGAAACTTTCCAGGGCATGATCAATGGCTGTATAGTTACGCTGGGCTACAGCCCATTGCCAAGCTGCACGTACATTCTCAAAATCGGCCTCGATCTCATTCAACCCGACGACTTGACGATGCCCTTTGAGATCAGGCTCACGCTGTTGGAGAAAGTCGGTATAATAAGTGCAGTGAGCAGTCCGTGCCGCCATCATTTGGCCGGCCGCAGCCAATTCCGCTTCGGCAAACTGACGGAGAAGCTCGTGGATGGTGTAACGTCCGTTGGGAGTGCACTGCACCAGTGATTTGTTGACCAGGGTGCCGAACACGCGCAAGGACGCGCCAGTGACATTTTGTGCTGCGGGTCGGGTGAAACCACCACGAAAGACCGCCAAGCGCATAAAAATTGCTTGCTCGGCATCGGTCAGGCGTTGCCAGGTTTGGGTCAACACGGCGCGCATACTGCGTTGGCGTTCGGGAAGATCCCGCAGTTCGGCGGCCAAAAAGTCGAAGCTCCGCCTGAGTTCCGTCACAATCTCGTCCGGCGAAAGCACTTCGACCCAGGCGGCGGCCAGGATAATGCCCAGCGGCATGGCACCCACAAGCTGACAGATGCGCACAATCGTCTGTGCATTGGTTGGGGTCACAGTAAAGGTAGGGCGCAGGCGGCAGGCTGTCTCGACAAATAACTGAATGGCGCTGTACGAAAGCACATCAGGCAGCGTCGCCGTGGGTGGGAGTGCCATACTCTCCAGCACAAAAAGCATTTCACTGTTGAGTTGGAGACGCTCACGCGAAGTCACCAACAGGCGTAGATCGGGGCATTCCTGTAACAATTCGAGAATAAGTTCGGTTCCCGCCGCAAGATGCTCAAAATTATCCAACACGAGCAGCAACTGTTTGCAGCGTAGAAAGTCGAGCAATTGCTTTTTCGGCAGACGGTTATCAGCTTGAAAGCGCAGATTAATCGCCTCGGCAATGGCCGGCACGATATGTTCAGGTACGCGCAGCGGAGCCAATGCCACAAAATAGACGCCGTCGGGAAATTTGGGATTGACAGCGTGACTGTTCTGGTCTGCATTCTCGTCATTCGTAATTCTTAATTCGTAAATCGCTTGCGCGACTTCCTGGGCCAGGCGCGTTTTGCCCATGCCGCCGGGGCCAACAATGGTGATTAGGCGTGAGGTAGGATTGGTCAGATGTTGGGTCAGGGCGACAATTTCGGCAGTGCGCCCAAAGAACGGGGTGAGTTGGGCCGGGAGATTGCTGCGGCGCGGCTCGTCAAGCGGCGGCCCTGGCTCCACTGCGAGAGTTGGCGTTGCCCGTGCAAAATTGACCAGGCTGGCGTGTTGCGTAGCGGCCACCTCCAATACCTGCGCTAATTTCTCCGCCAGATGTTTCGATGGGCGCAGCTCATCGCGCTCCACCTTGCGGATGGTCGCCACCGAGTAGCCGACGCGTTGTGCCAGTTCCGCTTGCGTCCAGTCCAACCGGCGACGCTGTTGCCGCAGCCAGCCGCCAAAGGTCGTCTCTGTTGTCATCCGGGTCTCCTATGCCGCCATTGCGTAGGGTACATGTTCAATGGCTGCGACCAGTATATCATATTATCACTTTTTATCTCACTTTCTATCTCACCCAGTGATCTTACCAGCGGGCGGCAAACGTGCTTTACTAAGGTAGCCACTGGGAACGCCGACATCCTTGTCGGCAAGAAGCACTTGCCGACAAGGATGTCGGCGTTCCCAGGCGCATGAATCGTTACGAAACATCTACGATAAGGAGAACAACCATGAGTACACGTTGTCCCGAATTAGCCAGCATCCGCAAGGTCGTCGATTTGTACATTGATGGCGTCCAGAACGGCAATCTCGATGCGCTGCGTCAAGCCTTTCATCCGCAATCCTCAATGTTTGGCTACAAGGGGAAGGATCTCTTTATTACGCCGATTCAGGGGTTGTACGATTACATCGCCAGCACCACGCCACCGGCCAAGGCGGGGGCAGTCGGCAAAGCCTATACCTGCACGATCACTTCGATTTCCGTGGTTGGCAATGCGGCAGCGGTCGAGATGGCGATGGATGGCTATCACGAACACGACTTTACCGATTATTTCCAACTGCTCAAGGTCGATGGGCGTTGGTGGATCGTCAGCAAGTTGTTCCATGCTGATCCGCAAGGTTAGTACAGTGCGGCGGAAGTAAACCAGTGGGTCAGTAAGCCAGTAAGACAGTGACTGACCGGACTGTGCTACTGACCCACTGGTCCACTGGATTAGAGTGTTCCTTTGAAGCACAAGGAGAATAAACATGGTACACCGTAAATTTTTGTCAAGTAAACTTTTGACCGGAATGCTGGTAAGCCTCGTGCTGAGTCTGGTGACAGCCTGCCAGGCCATGGTCATGCCCGGCGTGCAGCAGACCACCTTGATGGAAGCCGACCAAAAGACTGCCGAAGTGACCACTGCCGAATTGCGCCAGATTTTGGCCGATGGTTCGGCCCTTGTCTTCGATTCACGTCCGCACCTGGAATATTCGATCAGCCACATCCCTGGTTCGCTGAACGTGGCGCCCAAGCCAGGGGTCGAAATGTCGCAATATGTCTCTGACGTGGCCGAAATTGAACGTGTTTTGACGGCCCAAGGCGTGCAGGGTAAGGACGCGGCGCTTGTGCTTTATTGTAACGGTCCCTTTTGCGGCGTGAGCAAACGCCTATCCGGGGAACTGTTGGAAGCTGGCTTCACCAATGTGCGCCGCTATCAACTGGGCATTCCCACCTGGCGGGCGCTGGTCGGCCTGACGCAGATCGAATTGGACGGGGCGCGCTATGTCTTCGCCGGTGACAAGACCGCCGTCTGGGTCGATGCCCGTAGCGCTGAACAGTTCGCCGCCGGTAGCCTGGCAGGAGCAGTCAACATGATCGACAAGGACGATGTCCTCAAAGCCCGCGACGATAAGCGCCTACCCATGCAGGATCACAACACGCGCATCATCGTCTTTGGCGCCGATGGCGAACAGGCGCGCAACGTGGCCGGCGAGATCGCCAAGATTGCCTTCCACAATGTCAGCTTCTTCGGTGGCACAGTGGAAGAATTGCAGCAAGGGCTTGCGCAGTAGAGTGCAATTTGTCCCGTGATGGGCCGGGCGTTCCCCCGTTCCCGGCTCCCCTTTACCCAGCGGCAAAAGAGAAATGACCATTGCAAAAAAAGTTACATTTGATGTCTCCGGCTTGATCCCGGAAGCCCAGGCCATCGCCAGGGAAGTTGCGGCGATCTACTGGAAACATACCCATCCCTGGTTTGTTGGTCTGGTCTGTTTTGGCTCGGCAGTGAAAGGCGGGGTGATCCCTGGCGCCAGTGATATTGACTTTCATCTCAATCTGGCGGCGGCGGCGTTCACGGCCACTGACGTACTGCGTCTCGATATCGCGCTTGCCATTCAAGCGGACCTAGCCCAAATCAACCCAGCGCCGTTTCGCTACATCGATGGCGGCGCCGAAACGGGACGGCTACCTGAAGGCCATATCGGTCCCATTCCTGGCACCTATCATCTCATTGCGGGGCGAGAACCGATGGCCGAGGCAACTTTGGCGCAAGTGCAAGCCCAAGCACGCTGGTCTTTGGCACGGCTCGATCCCTTGCCGGCGTTTGTGAGTGAAGGGCTTTTACAACATGGCACCGGCCGGGGGCAGCTTGCACTGACCGTTCGCACGCTTTGCCAGACAGTCTGGCCGACACTCTATCATGTCTGCTGCCTGCGCCAGGCGGATGCGATCCGGGTCTGGCAACTGCCAAAGCCGGCCGTCATTGCCCTCCTCCCCCCAGATGAGCCGCTAGGCCGCACGATTCGCACCTTCAACCAGGCGGTGTGGCGGTACTATCCGCTGGAGACATCGCTCGCGGACGCGTTCCAGGTCATCCAGACGGGAGTAGACTTTCTCCAGGCTGTAAAAGACTGGGCAACTGACTTCAATATAGTGTAAGATTAGTGAAATCGGTATGATACTTTGCTAATTGACCTCCTTGTGCCAGGCTGTGCTATCGTGAACCCCCTATTGCGCGAGATCAAGTGGTGACTACTCCCACCCCTAAAGGGAGTGGGCTTCTACAACTTCATCCGACGAATCGGCGTTGACGCGCTGTAATCCCAGCGCGAGAATATTGATAGCGGCGTTGTGGTCTCGGTCGAGAACCAACCCGCAATGCGGACAGTCATGGGTACGCACCTTCAGGTCTTTGATGACAAGCGAACCGCAACGCGAGCATTTCTTACTGGTGTTACGTGGGTCAACTTGCAAGAACAGTCTACCAGCATCTGCCGCTTTGTAGGCTGTGAACTGTGCCAGTTGACTCCAAGCAACGTCGGCAATGCTCTTGTTGAGTTTATTGCCAAAGACCTGCGTGTGATTACTCATCATGTTGACTACGGCCAACTTTTCAAAAACAATCACGCCGTAGGTATTGACCAAGCGACGCGACTGTTGGTGAGCAAAGTCCGTGCGCTTGTTGGCGATTCGTTCGTGAATGCGCGAGACAACCTTGCGCGCCTTGACTCTTTCCGGCGTGCCCTTTCCGAGTTTACTCATGCGCCGTTGGGTTTTGGCAAGGGCGTCTTGTTCTTTCTTGAAGAAGCGGGGATTAGCGAGCTTCTCCCCGTTGCTCAAAGTAGCAAAGGTTTGCAGACCAACGTCAACACCGATCCGCTTCGGTTCGTCGGGTAGGCGTTCGGATTCACAAACGCAGGCGAAGGTAACAAACCATTTGCCAGTGCTGGAACGACGAATGCAGACCGTCTTCGGTATCCCGCACAAATCTCGATGCAGCTTAACCTTGACGCTACCAAGCTTGGAAAGAATCAGGGCATTGCCCTCCAGCCGCACACCATTGCCGTACTGCGGAAAGGTCATGCTGTCATAGCGACCGTAGCCCTTGAAACGAGGATAACCGGGATCTTCACCAGCTTTGACACGACGAAAGAACGCTTGATAGGCAAGGTCAACCCGCATGGTTACATCTTGCATAACCATTGAGTGGACCTGTTTAAGCGCTGGCTTGTCAGCTTTCCAGATGGGCAGCATTTTCTTGGTATCGTAATAGCTCATAGACTTGCCGTCTTGCTCAAACGCATTTTTGCGAGTCTCGAGTGTCTTGTTATACACCCAACGGCAAAGTTCCAACTGTTGGGTAAGTTGGGTCTCCTGCGCTTTGGTTGGGTAAATACGATACTTAAATGTTTTCATAGAACAAGTGTATCATATTTAGGTAAATCTGTCAATAGACGAAATCCACCTAAATACAATCCCGTAGCTTTACGCTAAAGCGGCTAAAGCCTGTGAAGCCCTTATATCCCAGCCCTAAAGGGACTGGGATATAAGGGCTATCACTCTAAAATCGTAGCAAACGCCTCCGCCAGCGACATCTGCTGCCCGGCGGCGAATGCCTCGGCAAAGATTGCTGGCTCCAGTGCGGTCTGCACCGTCGCCAGGGCGGCGTCAGCCAGGGCGCGCATCGGCCCAGCAATCGCGTAATGAATCTGGCTGTGCGCCTGATCGGCCAAGCCAAAGAGCGTGGCGGCGCGCAGGGATTGCTGCTGCGCGGTTGCCAACCGGGCGGCGACCCAGAGCCGCTCCACTTCGTAAATGGTGACCTTCTGTTGATCAAGATGATAGGCCACACTTTGCGCCAGCCATTGCTCAGCCGGCGCGATCTCCCCTTCCCACAAGGCTACCTCGGCCAAATGGATGCAGATCTGCGCCAGGAGGATCGTATTTTTTTGATCGAGACAACGGCGCAGGCTCTCGTTTAACAGTCGCTGCGCTTCCGCTGTATCACCGCCATACAGGATGGTGATCGCCAGCAACGATTGCCATTCGCACTGCATCGCCGTGTAATTCACAGACGTAGCAATGGTCACTACTTCCTGAAATAGGTTGTGTGCTTGGGTGAGATCGCCTTGCAGCAGCGCCAGGCGCCCCAACATGCCGAGGCATTCGCCGATCCCTGTGCGGTTGCCCCGCTGCCGATAACGCTGAAGACTTTGGGTGATGATCGACGCTGACCGCCCAATCTCCCCGTGGTTGAACAGAAAAACGGCATAGCCCCAAAGATGCGTGGCAAGCGCAAAATCGCGGTCGGCAATCGCGCCAAATTCAGGACCAGGCGCCAATCCATCCTCCTGCGCATCTGCCAATGCAATGCCCTGCTCGATGTGAACGGCAGCTTGTCTATGATCAGCCGTTGTCCAGGCGACAAAACACCAAGTCGATGCCTGTAAGATCTTGTAGGCGCATCCCTCCGTTAACGCCATAATTTCCGTCATGTAACGCTCAATTGGTTGGTACTCTTCCAGGGCAAACGCTGAACGGTAAAAGGTGAGCAAGATTGCCAAACGCAGATCCGGGGCAAGCGTCTGGCGGCTGGGCAGCAGTTGTGCCAGCCACCTGGTTTCCTCATAGCCATGACCACCGGCTACCCAAAAATAGCTGACAGCAAGCATCAGCCATGCGGCATCGTGTGTGCGCGCGGCGTTGAGCGACCAGTGCAAGGCGGCGCGCAGGTTGTCCAGTTCGGGTTGCAAGCGCGCCAGCCAGATGGTGGCTTCTGCCCCGCGCAAGTGGTGATCGCCCGTGCGGAAGCATTGCAGATAGGCGGCATAGTGACGCTGGCGGAGGCCGCCTTGCTCACCTTGTGCCAACGCTTGCTCTAGGGCAAATTCACGGATAGTCTCCAAGAGCAGAAAGCGTTGTTCGCCACTGGGCAATGTTTCGGTGCGCACCAAACTCTTGCCGATCAGCGAATGCAGCGTGGAAACCAGCGGCGGTGCGCCGGTTGCTTGATCCCATGCGCTCACGGTTTCAACTGCCGACAATGCAAATCCACCAACAAAAACAGCCAAACTACGCAAGAGCAAACGCTCCGTATCGTTCAATAAGGCATAACTGCGCCCGATGGCAGCGCGCAAGGTGCGCTGCTGGGGTGGCAAATCACGCGCACCGTCTACCAGCAAATCGAGTGGGTGTACTTGCAGTTGCGCCAGCAATTGGGTTGGGGAGAAGAGTTCGATCTGGGCTGCACACAATTCAAGCGCCAGCGGCAGACAGTCCAGCCGTTGACAGATGGCTTCCAGGGTGGGTTGGTTGTGTGGCGATAAGCGGAAGTCAGGATCCACCGCCTGGGCGCGCTGAACAAAAAGTTCGACGGACGGCGCCAGCTCGAGCGGCGGCACTTTGTAGCGTTGTTCGGCGCGCAAATGGAGTCGTTCGCGACTGGTGGCCAGAATACAGACCCCTGGACATTCCGCCACGACTTCGGCGATCAACCCCACCCCTGATAAGGGAGGAGAGAGAAGTTGTTCGAGGTTATCCAACACCAACAACATGGTTTTGCGACGCAGAAAGGCAATCAGCTTGTTTTGGGGCGGGTTCAAGTCCGTGCTGCCGACAGCCGTGAGGATGGTAGAGGCCAGCAAGGTTGAATCGTTGACCGCCGCTAGGGGCACAAAAACGGCCCCATCCGGATAGTGCTTTTGCAGATGGGTAGCCACGGCCAGCGCCAGGGTCGTCTTGCCAATGCCGGGCGGCCCCAACAGCGTCAACAGGCGCCCACCGTGACCCAGCAGGCGGTTACAAAGCTGGTTGACTTCAACACTGCGGCCAATCACTGCGGTCGGCGGCGCCGGTAGCGCATAGACAGGTTCTGCTAGCGCTTCTTGCATCGAGAGTTGGGTGGTCCGCTGCCAAGTGACCGAAGCGGGTGGCCGTTCGCCACGGGATAGGGCCGCCTGTTCGATCAAGGCAGCGGCGGTATTGGGATCATCCTGCAAGCCGAGCGCCGGGATAAAGCGCGCCGTCACCGCTTGGAGATCCGGTAGCCGTTGCGCTTTTTCCAGGTTGCAAATCAACGACTCACTATAACCCAGGGCAGCGGCCAGGTCGCGCTGGGTCATGCCCGCCTGTTTGCGCAGGTGTTTGAGCAGGGGGCCAAAAGCCAGGGTCGTAGTAACGGGCATGGGGGTCACGCTTACCTTCAACTTTATAGAGCAACGAAGTGCGGCTTTGATTCTACGCTATTCTGGCCAAAATAACAAGCGGAACGCAGTTTGGATTTTTTGTGAAGTTTTTGTGAAGAAAACGCTTGTGCTTGGCCGCCGCCACCGCTAGAGTAGTGCTATGGGCAGAATCATCCGGCGCACTGTTACGATCACCATCACCGAAAGCTGGACGATTGTCTGGACAGAGGCGGGCCGGGCGGAGGACAAGCCGGCGCCGCAAACGACAACCATTGTGCAGGAGCAACCAAAACCACAGGAGGAGGCAGATGGAACCATTCAAACCACCCTGATCGATGGCGATCCCACGGCGCCACCAACACCTGATGGGGTCTCCCCGAAGCCAGGCAGGCAACGTAAACCCACCCGTCGGGGCCGGGCCGCAGGAAAGCAATCCAATACGTGAACCAAATCTCATGCAAAAAGGAAAATCACTATGTTGAAACCAGTAGGTAACACAGCAGGTAAGACAACGATACGAACAGTCGCTCTGTGGTTGGTGCTTGCACTGTTGCTCAGCGCTTGCCAGCCCATCGCCGCGGTCAGTACCGCCAACGCAAGCGTGACTACCGCCATGACAGGGATGGCAGCACCGGAGCAAGCGCAATGCACCCTGGCCACGCTAAAAGGGCGCTATCTGTTTGCGACCTATGGAACGATTCTCCCCCCAGCCTTTGGCGTTACCGAGCCGACGCCAGGGGCGAGCGCCGGATTTCATACCTTCAATGGCGACGGCACGGGGACAGACACCGTGACCGTCCGCGTCGGCAGCGAAACCGTGCGCGAGAATGCCGTCGTCCCCATTCGCTATACGGTCAACGCCGATTGCACAGGCGCCTATACTGTACTCATTGATGGTGGGCCATCCTTCGGTCTCTTCATCGCGCCCAAGGGCGAGGCGATCTCGGTCATCGCGACGGCGCCAGCGGGCAATTACGTGTCGAGCATTGATCAGCGGGTGTCAACCAAGTAGACAACGATCCGTAGACCGCAGCCTGCTCCCGCTGGATTTGGCAATCCAGCGGGAGCGTTGAACCAGGTTCACAACCCCTGCTGGTATATTCGCTGAAACTGGGCAAAGAAGGCATCTTCCACGTCGATCCGCTCATCAAAGAGCTGTTGCGATGCTGCAAAATTCAACAGGGCGCGCAGCTTGGCGCGGTAACGCCTGTTTTCCTCGCCGTGGATAAAACGGATATGATCGGCCACTCTCTCATGATGGGCACCACTCCAATAAAAAGCTAACCAGACATCCATCACGCCCACATGATCGAGAATGTCGGCATCCTGCACGAGTTTGGCGGCCACCGCTAAATTCGATTGACCATAGAGGGTATGGCAGCGGATCAGCGCGCAGATCTCCTGCAACTCGGTCGGGGTGCAGTGGTCAGTGCAATGGTCAGCCAGCAAGGTACGGGTCATGGCGGCGCCGGTCTCGTTATGCGGTTCGTTACCTTTGCCGATGTCGTGTAACAGGGCACCCACGTAGAGTGTATCGCCATCGACCTCCGCCTGCACTTGATCACACAGCCACAGGGCCAGGCGTGCGGTGCGGCGACCGTGATGCAATAACCAATCCGGCTCGCGATCTGGATGTCCCTGGCGTTGCACCAACGCTTCCTCCGCCACCTGTTCGACCCGAGTGCGATCCATCGTTTTCTCCTCTGCTGTTGTCTTCGTGAGTGTTCAAAAATAATTTGTAAGATCGACACCTGTCAGGTTTCCGAAAACCTGACAGGTGGGTCGGTAACTTATCTTTTAGAAGATTACTTCGTGAGCGGACTATTTTGGCGCAAGACCGCTCAGTCCATCTGCCACCGGGACTGGCAGCAAAATCGTGGCAAATGCCTCCGTCAGCGTCATCTGCTGCCCGGCTGTGAATGCGAGGTCAAACTCTTCCGGTTTCAGCACCGCCCGTACCGTTGCCAGCGCATCGTTAGCCAGGGTGCGCATCGGCCCGGCAATTGCATCATGAATTTGGTGATGCGCCTGGTCAGCCAGACCAAAGAGCGTGGCGGCACGCGGGTATTGCTGTTGCGCCGTTGCCAGACGAGCAGCGACCCAAAGCTGCATAACCTCGTAAATGGTGATCTGGTGGGGATCGCTGTGATAGGCCAGGCTTTGCCTCAGCCATTGCTCCGACTGCTCTAATTCCCTTTCCCATAATGCCACTTCGGCCCGATAAAGATAATTTCTTGCCAGATAGTTTTTTTCTTTTCGTTCGATACAGAGCTGCAAACTCTCTGTCACCAACCGTCGTGCCTCTATTCCGTCATTGCCATAAAGGGTGATGATAGCCAGAAGCGGTTGCCATTCGCACAGCATCACGGGAAAATGAGAAGTCGTTGCAATGGTGATCACCTCTTGCAAGCGTGTGTGCGCGTCGACAAGATCGCCACGCAGCAGTGCCAGAAGACCCAAAGTGCCGAGACAATCGCCAATCCCATATTGGTTCTGCTGTGTACGGAAGAGATTCAACCCCTCCATCGCAAGCAGTTCTCCTCGGTCAATTTCTCCTTGTTCGGTTAAGACAGCAGCACATTGCTGAAGACTGCTGGCAAGTCGGAAGTCGCGATCCGCAATAGCACTCCAGTGAGGATTTGTACCTGATGATACCTGGGCCATTCGTGCAAACGAGATTGACCGTTCCAAATTGGCGATTACCTGGGAAGCATCTGCGCCTGTACCCGCAATCCAATACCAAACTGCTGATTGAACAAGCGCGTCTGAGGAATCGTCCAGTAATTGCCGCATTTCATTTGCATAGCTAGCCACTGGCTCAAACCCCTCCACCACACCCGCCGAGGCATAAAAGACAATCAACACCTGCAAACGTAAATCTGTGTCGAATGTTTGGCGATGAGGCATCAATTGTATCGCCCTCATTGCCCCCTCATACCGTTGACCGCTTAGAAACGAGAAGAAGCTGGTAGCAAGCGCTAACCTTGCGGCGTCCGAATAGTATTTTTCGGCAAACATCCGGTGAAAAGCAGCGTTTAAATTGTCTCGTTCGGGTGTCAGGAGCGCCAGCCAGGTTGCAGCTTGTGGTCCGCGTAAGTGACTATCACCGGTGCGGAAAAGTTGCAGATACGTCACAAAATGACGTTGGCGTAGCCATGCTTCCTCGCCATGCGCCCGTGCCTGTTCCAAGGCAAACTCACGAATCGTCTCCAACAGTAGAAAACGCTGTTCGCCACTAGGCAACGTTTCAGCATGCACCAGACTCTTGCCAATCAGGGCATGGAGCGTGGATTGAACAATGGCGGGTTCCAGCCGATCCGCCGCAACTGCTGTGACTTCGGGTAAAGCAAACCCACCCACAAAGACACCCAACGTGCGTAACAGCAGACGCTCACTTTGATTGAGCAAGCTGTAACTGCTACCGATGGCGGTGCGCAAGGTGCGTTGACGGGGGGGCAAATCGTGCGCCCCTTCGACCAGCAGATCCAGCCGGTGTTCTTGCAGTTGCGCCAGCAGTTGCGTGGGTGAGAGCAGCTCCACCTGTGCCGCACATAACTCCAACGCCAGCGGTAAACAGTCCAACCGTTGACAAATCGCTTCGAGGGTTGCGCCGTTGGCAGGCGTAAACGCAAAATCAGCCGCCACTGCTTGGGCGCGCTGCACAAAGAGCGTAACGGCAGGGGCAAGATCGAGCGGCGGCACTTTGAAGCGTTGTTCGGCGCGCAGATGCAGCCGTTCGCGGCTGGTCGCCAGAATAGCGAGGGTTGGACACTCCGCCACTAGCTCTGCGAGCAGGGGGGCGGCCTCACTGATTTGTTCGAGGTTATCCAACACCAGCAACAAGGTTTTGTGGCGTAGAAAGGCAATCAGCTTCTTTTGCGGTGGGCTAAGGTCAGGACTGCCGACGGCAGTGAGGATGGTAGCGGCCATCAGGGTTGGCTCAGTGACCGCCGCCAGTGGCACAAAGACAGCACCATCCGCATAGTAATTTTGCAACCGACTTGCCACGGCCAGCGCCAGGGTTGTCTTGCCAATGCCGGGTGGCCCCAGCAGGGTCAACAAACGACCGCTGTGACCCAGCAGGCGGTTACAAAGCTGGTTGAGGGCCGCGTCACGCCCAATCAACTCGGTTGGCGGCGCGGGTAGCGCATGGACAGGCTCAACGAGCGATGCTTGAATAGACAGTTGGCTGGTACGCTGAAAAGTGACCGCGCTGGGCGGGCGTTCGCCACGCGCTAACGCCGCTTGCTCGATCAGATCGGCGGCGGTGTTGGGATCATCCTGCAAGCCGAGTGCCGGGATAAAGCGTTCGGTTACCGCCTGGAGATCCGGTAGGCGCTGCGCTTTTTCCAGGCTACAAATCAGCGACTCGCTATAGCCCAACGCGGCGGCGAGGTCGCGTTGGGTCATGCCGGCCTGTTTGCGCAGGTGCTTGAGCAGGGGGCCAAAAGCCAGGGTCATGGTAACGGGCATGGGGGTCACGCTCACCTTCAACTTTATCGGGCAACGAAGTGCTGTTTTGATCCTACGCTATTCTTGCCCAAAGAACAAGCGGAGCGCAGTGTGGAATTTTTGTGAAGTTTTTGCATAGAAATCGCTTGTGCTTG
>QWII01000064.1 GCA_021405325.1 Caldilinea sp. CFX5
TAAGGGGAGGAACTGTCCCTCCCCTTACCAGGGGGAGGTTAGGTGGGGGTTAGTAGTTACAATAACAAAATAAATGTAAGGAGAATGAACATGATAAACCTAGAAACCCTGGTAACACCAGACCAAGAAATAGTCCTGCCGCCAGCAAACCTCACCATTGATCTGACCGACGGCATGGAGAATGTCGCCATCGGCCTGGTCAGCACCGAACGGGCGCAGCCACTCTTGCCGCCCCCCTTCAAGCTGGCGAACAACGGCGAGCCGGTCACGCCGCTGGTGGTGCTGGCGGCAGAGTGCCGGGGCATTGCTGTCACCGGCGGCGTGCCGACCCCTGGCACATTCGTGCAGATCGGCCTGATCGTCGCCCCGCCAGATGGCACAGGCGAGATCAACATCTTTACGCTCTGGCACTATACCACCCATCTCACCCTGGCGCGCGCCCTGAAAAATGCCGGCCTCAACAGCCAGCATGTGCCGACCATTGCATTTGACGTGACCCTGGTTGGCAAAGCCATCTCGACCCGCCTCACGGTTCCGGCGCCGGGGCAACCGCCACTGCTCCTGGCCGGCGCCGTCCGCGAACCGAGCCAGCCGGTCACCTTCAACGGCAATTGGTGGGGCAAGGCGGGGAACCGTCTGCTCAAACTCAACTCGGTCGTGCCGGCTGCGACCTTTGGCGACGCCGAGTTGACCTTGACGACGCGGGCCAGCAACCCGCTGGGGCGACTCATCGGTGGCGAGACGTTGAACTTTGCGATCCTGCAACGCTTCAACGCCTTTCCACAGGTGCGAACTACGGTCAGCGTTCTCGCCGCATAAGGAGCAAACCGATGGCAACGCAACCCCTTACTCACCCGGCGGAAGCCGAGCGCCGCCGGCCTGGGCCGACGCGAGCGCGACGAATGGTCCGCATGAGCTTGTTCACGCTGGCGGGATTGGTGAGCGTACTGCTCGTGGCCTTGACGGCGATTTATATCGGGAGCCAGGTGCGGCTGAACCGGCACTACGACATCGCCGTACAGCCGCCGCCCATCCCCGCCATTGCCGCCAGCATCGCCCGTGGCCAACATTTGGCGACCGCCGTCACCGGCTGTACCGACTGTCATGGCGCCGATCTCTCCGGCCATACCTTTGCCGATGCGCCGCCGTTCCTGCTTGTGGCGAGCAATCTGACTCGTGGCGCCGGTGGGGTGGGCAGTCAGTACAGCGACGCCGACTGGGTGCGGGCGATCCGCTACGGCGTGCGACCGAATGGCAAGTCACTGATCTTTATGCCGTCCAAGCATTTTGCCAAGATGAGCCATGAAGACCTGGGCGCCATCATCGCCTTCATCAAGAGCGTGGCGCCGGTGGATCATGAGCAGGAGCCATCAAGCCTGCGGCTGCTGGGGCGGCTGTTGCTCCTGATCGGCGAATATCCATTGCCCGCTGAGACGGTCGATGTCAATGCGCCGATTGTTGTGGCGCCGCCGTCCGGTCGCACTGTGGACTATGGCCAGTATCTCGTCAGCATTGGCGCTTGTTCCGAATGTCATGGGACGAGGCTGGCTGGGGCTGCGCCTGCCGAACCGGGCGCGCCACCAGGCGTCAATCTCACGCCCGGCGGTAACATCGGTCAGTGGTCGGAGGCCGAGTTTATCAACACCCTACGCACGGGGTTGCGACCGGATGGAACAGCCATCAACGCCGCCATGCCCTGGTGGGTGCTGGCCCAACAGACCGACGACGAGTTGGGCGCGATCTACCGTTATCTACGCTCGCTGCCGGCCTTGCCGACAGAGGGTAATTGAATTCGTTAGGAGTGGCAAGTAAACAATTTGTACCAAGTGGAGATACAGAGATTGAGAGATTCAGATGCGCAATCTCGTATCTCTCAATCTCTACTGCACAAGTAATTGACTCGTCAATCTTGAGCCGTGAACGTAAAAAGGAGAACAAGCAAATGAACACCGAAACCAACAAAACCATTATGCGCCAGCTCATGCAGGCCATCGACCAAGGCGATTGGGCGATGTTGGAGGCGCATCCCGGCCTTTATGAAACGCGCGAGAGTGTACCGGCGCTACACGCTGCCTTTCCCGATATGCAGAGCACGATGGAGCAGGAAATCGTGGCCGGTGACATGATCACCACCGTCGTGACCGTGCGCGCCACCCATCAGAAAGAATTTCTCGGCATCCCCGCCACCGGTAAACAGGTCAGCTTTATGGTGATCGGGCTGGATCGCATTGTGGACGGCAAGATTGTCGAACACTGGGCGCTACCCGATTTCTTTAGCCTGCTCCAACAGATCGGCGGGGCGATTGTGCCGAGTCAGGCCGAGCTAGTGTGGCAGTAAGCGAAGAGGATTTTGTCCGATGTACCCGAATCAGAGCAGTAGCATGTTCAAACGATATGGACGGCGCATAGGGGTGCTTTTGCTGGTGGCGTTGCTGCCACTGTTAGCCCAGCACCCGGTTCGCGCCCAGAGCAATACGTTTTTTGTCAACAGCACGGCTGACGCGCCCGATAGCAATCTTGGCGATGGCGTCTGTGCCGCGCAGGTGAATGGCCTGAGCCAGTGTACCCTGCGGGCGGCGATTATGCAAGCCAATGCCCTCAGCGGCAAACAGGTGATCATCCTGGAACCGCGCATCTATGGCCTAACCCGGAGCAGGATCAGTGAAGATTCACAGGCCACCGGTGATCTGGACATTACCGATGACCTGGAAATTCGCCTGCCGCCTGGGGGGCGTGGTCGCGCCGTGGTCAACGCCGCTGCCCTGAATGACCGCGTCTTTGAGATTGGCCCAAACGCCACCGTCATCTTCGCGAACTTTACCGTCAGTCAGGGCAATGCCGGTTCCAACTTTGGCGGCGGCATTCTTACGACGGCCCGGTCGCTCCAATTGAGCGGCGTCATTGTTGCCAACAACCGGGCGGCCAATGGCGGCGGCATTGCCAGCACCTCGCCTTCTGGCCGGTTGATCCTGATTGATTCGACGGTGATCAACAACCAGGCGACCGAGGCTCGACCCACGCTGGGCATCGGTGGCGGTGGCGGGATCTTTTCCCAGAGCAACACCAGCCTGACGCGCGTCAACATCACGCACAATCGCAGCGCCTTTGAGGGGGGCGGGGTTCACCTCTTCGTGAACTCAACGGCAAGACCGTTGGCGCTAATTCGCGAATCCACCTTTGTCGACAACCAGGCGCTTAATGGCGGCGGGCTGCGGATCGAGGGGATGCGGACTTCGCTCAACAATAGCACGATCAGTCGTAACCTGGCCACTAGTCGTGGCGGCGGCGTCTTTACGATTGGCACGCCTGACATTCGTTTTCTGCATGTCACCATTGCCGGCAATTCGGCGTTAGGCGATGGCGGCGGGGTGGTCAATGATGACTTTCTGACCTTTATCGACAACTCCATTGTTGCTAACAACCTCGTTGGCGGCGATTGTGACGGCCGGTTTGCCACTGGCAATAACAATCTGCTGGGCGGCTGCCGGCTGGAAACGCCAGGTCTTAACAACCGTTTTGACCTGAACCCGCTCCTGGAAGTGTTGCGGCTCAATGGTGGGCGCACCCTTAGCCATCAACCGGTGGCGGGCAGCCCGGCGATTGAAGCAATTCCCAACTGTGGTGTATCGACCGATCAGCGTGGCATCCGTCGTCCGCAAGGCAACGGCTGTGATATTGGCGCAATCGAGGTTGCGGTCGGGGCCAACGTCGGGGTGAGTGCGTTGGTCCCGGCGCAAGTCTCCGCCAGCAGTGAACAGACGCTCACCCTCACCTTCACCTGGACACACCCTGTGCGCTGGCGTGATCTGGCGACGGTCGATCTGCAATTGACGGCGCCAGATGCGGAGGGGGAAACGCGGCAACCGCTCTGGCTCCGCTTTACCGAGGGCGTGACCACCAGCGCCGGCCTTACGCTCACCAACGGGCTGATGCTCTTTGACAGCGACGGCAATTTGGCCGGCCTGGGCGAACCTGGCAGCAACGGCGTGATCGAGAGTGACCTGGCGCTGGTCGATCTGGCGCAGAGCCGGGTCGCGGGCAGCGGTGAAGCGGGGCAGAGTGTGGCACTGACGGTCGCGGTGCGCTTCAAAGCGGCCGCTGCCGGTCAGGTCTATACGGCAGCGTTGCTGGCGGTGGATGATGCCGGTGTGGCGCAAGGCCCCGATGCGGTGGGAACCGTGGCGGTTGGGCCATTCAGCCTCTTTTTGCCGCTAGTAGAACAATAGAATGGAGTTCACCCGATGAGACGACTTACCTTTCTCTACCTTATCCTGCTTTTTAGTCTGCTCGCCCCTTCTCTGGCGCAGGCGCAAAGCGTGCCGGAAGATGAGCCGGTGCCAATGGAACAAAACGATGTCGCACAAAACGATGTGGTGCAAAGCGATGCTGTCTATGACGAGGCGGCGCGTGGCGGGCGTCTACAATTTGCGCCCTGCCCGGAAAACGCGGCGCTGGAATGCGGCACGCTCAACGTGCCGGTGGACTATCGCCAACCACAGGGGGAAAAGGTTGGCCTGGCCGTGATTCGGGCTAAGGCGCTTGACCCCAGTCAGCGGATCGGCGTGTTGTTTGCCCATACTGGCGGCCACGAGTCAGGCGTCGATTTTGTGCTGGGCGCCCATCCGGCGCCGGCCTTCGTGCGGCTGCGCCAACGCTTTGATGTTGTGAGTCTGGATCCGCGCGGGGCGGGCCGCTCCCGGCCCTTTTTGTGTAACTTTGATCTGCCCGATCTGCCGGCAGAGCAGAGCGATGCGGTGATGATTGCTTATCTGGACGACTATGCGCGACGGATCGCGGAGCAGTGTCTGGACGAGGATCGGGCGTTTCGCTTGTCGATCACCGGCAACAACTTTGCCCGTGACATTGAGGTGTTGCGACGGGCACTGGGTGAACGCCAATTGAGCTTTGGCATGATCTCCAACAGCGGGCCGGTGGCCGGCGTCTATGCCACGCTCTTCCCTAAGCGGGTGCGGGCAATGGTGATCGATTCGCCAGTGGCGCCGGAGTTTCACGACTACTGGATCGAGCGGCCCACCGAACAGTCGGCCAGCTACGAGACGGCGTTGCATCGGATCGATCAACTCTGTCGCCGCGACCCGGCCTGTCGGCTGCACGACACGGGGGTGGTTGCGGCCTTTGAGACCCTCGCGTCCGCGCTCCGGGCCGCGCCGGTGACATCGCCCAGTGGCGTGCCATTCACCGAAGAGGATCTGAGCGAGGCATTCTTTCAACTCTTACCGGTAGAGCGCTTCTGGCCAGTGGTGGTGACAGCGTTGGCCAATGCACTGGCCGGTGATTACGCGATCTTTTTCCAGTTGCAGACGAGTGGCAATACCCCGCGCGACAGTGATGCGATCATTGCCCGCCTCTGTAACGACTATGGCACGCGCAGCACAGCCGCCGACTATTTCCCGCTCACCGAAGCGCTCGATGCGATTTACCCCCATTTCTTTCCCCGCTTTGCGATCGCCTTGCAAACGGCGTGGTGCGCCCAGTGGCCTGCCGCCGACCCGCCGATCATTCGCCATGTTCAGCGGCGGTTAGAGACACCGATCCTGTTGATCGGCAGCACGTTCGACTCGGATGCCCCCTTCCCCTGGACCAAGCGGTTGGCCCAAGCGCTGGGGATGGAACGCTATGTCGTGCGTTATCTGGGCGGTGGCCATGGATTGGCGCCACGCAACGAACTGACTTGTATGGCCAATGTGATCGACGCCTATCTGTTCAACCTGCAACTACCCGCCGAAGGCACGCGTTGCGCCGCCCTGCCAATATCCTTTGACTCGGCAGCGACACAGGCCAGCCTGGCGGCGAAGCTGAATCAACCAACGTATAAGAGCTACTTGCCGCTCATCGAGCAGTGAGTAACGTCAACACCTTTGCCCAAGCGCAGACACAAGTCAGCTTGCTGCTGAGCAAGTAAGGGTGGATCAAGGGAATGCTGTTTAAGATGGTGGCCTGTTGGCAGGCCAGGAAGGGAGAACAATCGATATGGCTGCGTTGGATTGCACGGTAACGTTACGCACGATTACCAATGAAAACCTGCACGATATCCTCCGCTTGAAAGTCGCTTCACACCAGGAGGAGTTCGTGGCCGCCAACGCAGTATCGCTGGCGGAAGCCCATTTTGCGCCGCAGCTTCCCTGGTACCGCGCTATCTATGCCGGTGAGACGCCGGTTGGCTTTCTGATGCTGGAATACAACGTCGAGGAGCAGTTTCACTACCTGTGGCGCTTCCTGATCGATGTGCGCTACCAGAAGCAAGGGTACGGACGACAGGCAATGGCCTTGCTCTTTGCCCATGTCAAGACACTGCCCAAGGGTGATGCGCTTTACACAAGCTGTGTGCCGGCCGAGGGCGGCCCCTGCCCGTTCTACGAGAAGCTGGGCTTTGTCTACACCGGCGACGAAGAGGATGGCGAACTTTATATGCGGCGCGCATTATGAGTTGATTAGGTGAACATCACAAGGAGAAAAGATGAAATTCGTACTTTCCGCTCTGCTGTTGCTCTTCGGCGCACTACTCGGCGGCTGCATGGCGCCGCCGGTTGTCGCCGCCAGCGTCAGCAGCCTTAGCACCGAGCCACTTTGTCAACAGGTCAAAGGGCGCTACCAAGAACAGATCGTTGATGCAGAATGCGATTCACCGGTAGGACTCTGTTTTGCTGGTGAATATACCAGCGGCGCCATTCGCGGCACCGCTTTTGTCAAAGGCAATACACTGGCGCCAACCGCCGACACGCCAACGACATCAGTTGTTCTCTTTAGCTCGACGACTACGGTTCAGGCGCGCATGGGTGGCAAACAAGGTGAGTTGCTGCTCAAGAACGCCGGCGCCTTCCAAAGCACAGGCGCCGGCACGATCGTTGATGTGCAATTCATTACGGGCGGCGCCGGTGATTTTAGCGGTGCGTCAGGCGTCATACACGCCAGTGGCCGCCTCGATCCGCTCACGGGTTACGGGGAATCGGCGTATGAGGGAACGCTTTGCCTTCCTTAATCAACAAAGATGAATGCACCAAAGATGGATTGTTTTCAGAAAGGAAAAAACCAGATGAAACTCGTACAGTACACTCTACTACTTTTGCTCGCCGCCGCTGTCGCCGGCTGTATCGTGCCACCTGTGGTCGCCTCTAGCGCCGACAAAGAGAGCGACGCCGAAGCCAGCTTCCGGGCCTTCCTGCCCACCTTTGAGGAGGCCACGCTCGACGTTCTGAATGGTGACGCCACGCGCTGGTTGGCGAATGCCTCGCAGACCGACCAGGCCTCGATCATGGGGGGCTGGGGCGCGTATGAACAGGGCTGGGACGAAGTTGGACCGCGCTACGAATGGGCGGTGCAACGCTTCCTGCCCAGCGACGCCAAGCTGGAGGTCGAATACCTCGCCACCAAAGTCAGCGGCGATCTGGCCTACACGGTCGCGATTGAGCGCAGCATGGTGAAGATTATCGGCCAGGAGCAACCGGCGCCCATGGCGTTGCGCGTCACCCACGTCTTCCAGCGGGAAAACGGTCAATGGAAACTGCTCCACCGCCACGCCGACCCGATGATGGCGAAGACCGCGCCCGATACGGTGCTGGAGAAGTAAGTCATCGTGCAGAGCTAGTTTTCGCATCGTAGGGGCTTGATATATCAAGCCCCTACGATGCGAAGGCTGCAAACTAACAATCATTGAGGAGAAACCATTATGACAGTTCGTGAAAGCGTTGAACAGACGATGACGGCTGACAGCCCCGCGACCAGTGGGGGACAGCCAATGGGAGCGCTTATTGCCCCCGTTCATGGCAAAGCAAGCAATGGCGCCGGTAGCAATCACTCCAATGGCGTCACCATCCCCAAGATGGATGGCGCCAGTAAAGACGCGGTCGCAGCGGAGGCCGTTGCCCGTGGCAACCTCGATCACCATGTCATTCCCGATGGCGAGTTGCTGCAATACCCGTGGTCGTGCATTGGCCGGCTGGAGGCGACGCCAAAGGGCAGCAGCAACTGGCAGCTTGCCGGTACGGGGGTGTTGGTGGCACCCAACATGTTGCTCACGGCCAGTCACATCTTTAGTGTGCGCCCGATCCACGAGTGGAACTTTCGCTTCTACCCGGCCTACAAAGGGCAGCCGCAAACCCAAGACCCCAACGGCGGTACGCGTACCAGCGCCTTCTTGACCGGCCGCATGATCACCGGCAAGCCGAATGGCGACCATGCCAATAACAATCAGGTGGTTGGCTGGGACTTTGTGATCTGTGAACTGACGAAGAAGTTGGGCGACCACTGGGGGCATATTGGCGTGCGCTCCGGCGGCAACAGCTTCTACAAAGATCACCGCTGGTACAGCGTCGGCTATCCGCAAGGGTTAGGGGGACAAAACCCTATTCGCTTTCCCGGCATCGATATTTCGGATGTTGACAGCGACGACTATAACACCAAGGAGATCGAGACCGACGATTACAACTTCGACACCTTCTTCCCTGGCGACCAGAACTTCTCACCGGGCTGGTCGGGCGGGCCGCTGCTGGGCGTGGTCGATGGCGCCTGGTGGGTGGTCGGCGTAATGTCCGGGCGCGAGCCGGACGGGATTTTCGACTTCATCGATGGCGTCAATGTCTTTGCCGGCGGCAAGCGGTTGGTCGAGGCTCATCAACAGGCCAACAAAGATTGGTTCCCGTCGCGCGCCGTGGTGCCGACCTGGGCGCATGTCGCCCCTGTCTCCCGCAGCACCGACAAACTCGCCCTCTTTGTCACCGATGTCGATGGCAAGATCCGCACGGCCTCCTGGGAACCGGCCTTTGCCGATGGCTGGCGCGGCTGGCACGAAATCAACGGCGGGCGGGCCGGGGGTGGTACGCCGCTCCATGCCGTGTCACGCAGCAAGGATAAGCTCGACATCTTTGTGGTCGCCCAGGAAATTGTCTTCAGCGCGGCCTGGGAGCCGGCCTTTACCGACGGTTGGCACGGCTGGTGGGAGATCAATGGCGGGCGCGCACCGGGCGCCCGCATCAACGCTGTTGTGCGTGGCAAAGACAAGCTGGATATTTTTGTCGCCGGCAGCGATGGCCGTATCTGGACGGCGGCCTGGGATCCGGCGGTCTCCAATCATTGGCGCGGCTGGTGGCCCATCGGCAATGTCAAAGTGCCGCACGGCGGCTATATCCACGCCGTCTCGCGCAGCACCGACAAACTCGACATCTTTGTCACCGATGTCAATGGCAAAGTTCGGACCGCGGCCTGGGAGCCGGCCTTTACCGACGGTTGGCATGGCTGGTGGGAGATTAACGGCGGGATGGCGGCGCCCGGTGCGCCGGTCACGGCAGTGGCGCGCAGCAAGGACAAGCTCGACATCTTTGTGGTGGGAACCGATGGCCGCGTCTGGACGGCGGCTTGGGATCCTGCGGTCTCCAACAATTGGCGGGGCTGGTGGCCCATCGGTGATATCCGCATGCCGGCTGGTTCGGCGGTGCATGTGGTTTCCCGCAGCAAAGACAAGCTCGACATCTTTGCCACCGATGTCAACGGTGTGATCCAAACAGCCTGGTGGGAACCCAGTCTGGGCGCCACCTGGGGTGGTTGGCGGGAGATCAACGGTGGGCGCGCAAAGCCGGGTACGCCAGTCACCGCCGTCTCGCGCCGCAAAGACCATCTGGACATCTTTGTTGTCGGTCTCGATGGCTATGTCTGGACGGCGGCCTGGCAGCCCAGCTTCGGCTGGGATTGGTATGGTTGGGCGCCGGTTAGTTTCTAGCAGATTGCTCCTAACCGGTCACGGACCGGCTAGGAGCAAAAGATTGTTCATAACAAATGTGAAGGAGGTATCTATGGCATCAACAACACTTTACCGCTTGAGCGCGCTGGCGCTGTTGCTTTGTTGGCCGCTAGCGTTGGTCGGTAACCTGGCGAATCCCGGCATCGATATTGCATTGGTCAACCATCCGCTCTGGACGCCGATGCACGCACTGGTGCTGGCCGCCTATGCCCTGGCCCTGTTGGGCTTGCCCGGTCTCTATGCCCGGCTGGGGTCACAGATGGGGATCTTGGGGTTGATCGGCTTTGCTTTCTACATGCTGCGGCTGGCGACCTCCATCGGTAGCAAGGTCTACGATCTCGTGATCAAGCCAACCCTGGCCGGTGAACCAGCCGCCCGCGCCCTGGCCACCGGTGATGGCCCCTTGCGCTCACTCTATGGCGAGTGGGGCATTGTTCTTTCGCTGCTCTTCGCCGTGGGGACCATCGGCTTTGGCATAGCCATCCTGCGCCTAAGCTGGCGGGCGCGCTGGGCCGGGCTGTTGATCATCCTGGGGTCAGTTGGCACGATTCTGCTCCCGCCGGTTGGGCTGGTCATTCGGGAAGCCGGGCTGGCCTGGCTAGGGGCAACGCTCTGGCAAGAACAGCGGGCGGCGCAACCGGGGGAGATCCCGCTCAGAGATCCTGTGCTGAGTTCTTAACAAGTTCAACACTATGTCAGTCAACACTATGTCAGTCAACACTATGTCAGTCAACACTATGTCAGTTAACACTATGTCAAAAGGAGATTTTTCAATGGAAACCCTATCGAACAAGCTTACTATTCGTGGGTGGGCGGTTGCCCTCTGTACGCTATTGCTCGTCGGTCTGGCGGCTTGTGCGGCGGCGAAGGCAACCACCTTGCCCGAAATTACAGTCGAGATCACCGACGACGCCGTCAAAACACCGGCAGAGATGCCCGCCGGTTTTGTGGCCGTGACCTTTGTCGATCGCCGCAGCGAACCGAAAGATGGCGTGCCGATCATCATCCGCTTGCATGACGGCGTAAGCATGGAAGAAGCGCTGGCTGAGGGCGATCCAACGGCGCCACCCAAGGCCACCATGCTCGGCGGTCAGGTGGGGCGCTCGATCTTCCATCTGGAAGTCGGCAATTACTTCATCCAGTGGGCCAGTGAGGACGCGCAGCCACCTGCCCCAGCCGCGTTCAGCGTACAGGGCAACGCCAACGATGTGTCCGCACCCAAGGCGGCTGTCCAACTGAACCTGGTCGATTTTAGCTTCACCCTACCCGACACGGTGCCGGGTGGCAAGCAGCTTTGGCAGATCACCAACCAGGGCAACGTGACGCATCACGCCCTCATCCTCAAGCTGAATGACGGGGCGAGTGACGACGATCTCACCACCTGGCTGATGCAGATGGAGCCGACAGGGCCGCCACCGGCGCAGTTAGTCGTCCACGGCGCCCCGCACGATCCGGGCGTGACTAGTTGGCCGGAGATCGACCTGGCCCCCGGCACGTACTATGTCGTCTGCTTCCTGCCGGATTTCAGCAAAAATCCACCGCTGCCCCATGTGGCGCATGGGATGCTGCGCCGGTTTATCGTCCAGTAATTCACTCACCTGCGCATTGTCTCTGGTAGGGGTACAAACTGTCCCTCTACCAGAGACAATGCGTAGGGCGAGGGATTCATTCAATAAGAAGGACAATGGTATGGAAAACCAACATCGTATTCGCAGCGCAGCGCTGCTTTGTATGGCCGGCGCCCTGCTGTGGATTGTCGCTTTGCTCATTCAGTACCGCTACGGCCTCTTTGCGCCTGACGGCGGGGCACTCTATGTCATCAACCAGAGTATGTTTGCGCTGGCGATGATCGGCCACATGCTGGGTGTGCTGGGTCTCGTGTGGGCGCAACCGGTGAATGGCCGCTTTGGCATGATCACGCTGGGTCTCTTTCTGGCCGGCTGGTGTGCGCTCTTTGTCGCGCTGACCTTCTCATTGCTCACCGGCAGTGCAGCGCTCGATCTGCTCTTGCCCATCGGCGGCATCTTGGGCAACCTGTGTGGCCTGCTGGCCGGGATCGCCATTGTGGTGGCGCGGCGCTGGGGTGGCTGGCAGCGTTATGCCGTGCTGATTTACGGGCTGTACTTTGCGTTGGTCCTCCTCGCCCCGAACCTTATCGCCGGGCAGGAGCCGACGTTGATCACGGAAGCGGGCTGGGAATTGACCTGGTTGCTGATCGGTGCGGCTCTCTACACCAGCCAGCGCGCAAGTAACGGTCGCCAGAAACAGGCAATCAGCGCGCAGGAGGGCATCGTATGGCGTTGAGTATAACGTTACCAATCCTGCCGCTTGCCAACGTCGGCTGGGAGCGCCCGTTGCCGGCGGCTTGGTGGATTGCGCAAGATAGCGCTGTGTTGGCCTACGCCTTGACGCTCCTGCGGACAACGTTGGCGGAAGCTGTGGTGACAACGCCCACATCGGATGCGCAAAGGGTGCAGTGGGTGGAGCAAGCCGGGCGGCAGCATCGGCTGATCATCAACCAGGCCCACCTGCTGCGCACCTTGCCCCATCTCTACTTTGTCGGCTTTTTTGGGCAGCGGCGGCGTGGGTTGACGACAGCGCCGCTGCTGGATCTGGTTGTCGCCCTGGATGACGCCCTGGTGGCGGAGTTGCGCGAACACCCTGATATTGTCGGCTACTGCACCTGCGAACTGGCGGGCGGCGACTATGGTAATCTGGTTTTGTTGCGCACTGAGGCAGCCAAAGCCGAGTGGGCCAAAAGCGAACGCCACAGCTATGTCGCCCGCACCCTGGCGCCGCACTATTACCGGAGCGTGCGGCTGCACCACGGTTCGATCCCCGGTGGATTGGCCGCTGGTCACGACCCGGTCATTGAACACACGCACTATTATGACTATGAAAAGAAATACCAAAACAATGAACAAGAAGATGGGCTGGGTATTGTTGGCAACGCTGATCTTGTTGGTCGCGATCTTGCTGGTCAATACCTTGCGCTTTACTAGTCGGCAAGTGACACCGTCGCCAATTGATCGAATTGAACTGGATGAAGCGCAGCTTGCCCAACGGCTGGCCGGGGCGATCCGCATTCCGACCATCTCGCAAGCGGATGGTACGGTGGATGGGGCAGCGTTGCTGGCACTGCACGACTATCTGGCGCAGAGCTTCCCGTTAGTTCACGCCCGCTTGGGCAAAGAGACGATCAGCGACTACAGCCTGCTCTACACTTGGCCGGGGCGCGACCCGACGGCCAAGCCGATCCTACTGCTGGCCCACTTAGATGTGGTGCCGGTGGAGGACGAAGCCGCTTGGACACACCCGCCCTTTGCCGGAACCATCGCCGATGGCTTCATCTGGGGTCGCGGTGCGATGGACGACAAAGCCAGCGTCCTCGGCATCTTAGAAGCGGTGGAACGGCTGCTGGCCGAGGGTTTTCAACCCGAACGCACGCTCTATCTGGCCTTTGGTCATGATGAGGAAATTGGCGGGAAAAACGGGGCGACCAAAATTGCGGCGCGCTTGCAAGAACGCCAGGTGGCGTTGGAAACCATTCTTGACGAAGGCTTTTTCATCACCGAGGGCATCTTGCCGGGCGTCACCCAACCCGTTGCGCTGATCGGGATTGCCGAGAAGGGCATCCTCAACCTCGCCTTGACGGTGGCGGGAACCGGCGGTCATGCCGCGACGCCGCCACCGCAGACAACCATCGGCGTGCTGAGTGCGGCGATCCGCCAACTGGAAACGCACCCGTTGCCCGGCGGCCTTCACGGCGCGGTGGCGCAGATGTTCGACGCCATCGGGCCGGAGCTGCCCTTTGGGCAACGCTTGATCTTCGCCAACCTCTGGCTCTTTCGCCCGCTGGTCGAGCGCCGGTTGGCCGCTGCGCCCAGCACCAATGCCCTTTTGCGCACGACGACGGCGGTCACGCGTATCGACGGCGGGGTGAAAGAGAATGTGTTGCCCAGCCAGGCCAACGCACTGGTCAACTTGCGTCTCCTGCCTGGCGACAGCATTGAAGAGGTCACCGCGCATGTGCAGCAGACCATCGCTGATCCACGGGTGCAGATCGGTCCGCATGGCAACAGCAATAGCGAACCGTCGGCTATCTCCCCGACGGATGGAGTTGGCTTTCAGACGTTGCAACGCACCATTCGCCAAGTCTTTCCCGATGTCCTCGTGGCGCCGGGCCAGGTGTTAGGCGGCACCGATGCGCGTCACTATGCCGCGCTCTCGCCCAACATCTACCGCTTTCTGCCCCAACGGCTGGGCGCGGCCGATGTCGCCCGCCTGCATGGGACGAATGAACGGCTGGCGGTGGCGGACTATGCCGATGGGGTGCGCTTTTATGTGCAGTTGATTAAGAATTCGAGCCAGTAGTACTCTACCGCAAGTCCGGTTCTGGGGGAAGGGGCGGTGGCGACGCACCCTTCTTACCCGGTCAGATTGGACATTAACAGAAACCGTCCTCCCTTCATTTATCCAATCCTCTCGGCCAGCCTCGCCAAAATCTCTGGCGAGAAAATCAACACCAAGACGCCGGCCACGCAATCGCCATCCGTAACTAGACCAGCGGCAGCTGAAAACGAGCAATTGCATCAAGTTTGCTCCTTTGAATCAACCATTTGGTTGATGCGTAAATACACCACCGTCTAAGCGCAAATCCATCGGTTGGTGGGCTACAAAATCATGTTTCTCTCCTACACTATAGGTACGTCTTTTGAACCTATATGAAAAGGAGAAAACACACATGCATACACTTAGATTTTCGAGCGCAACGATTTCTGTTTTGCTACTGGCACTGCTCTTGAGCGCGTGCCAACCGATTCAGCCTGATCCCGCTGCTTTAAGCCAAATTCAACCTACCGAGACAGTTACAGACCAAAACAATGGTTCATCTCATGTCGTTCCCCAGGCGGTTCGTGACTTGGCGGGAAACTATGTCGGGTCGTGGACCGTGTTTGGAACCGACGAAGAGGGCCAGGTGGTCAAGCTTGTGTCTTGGACAGATACTATCCAGGCTGAGAATCCCCAGATGGATGGCGAACAGGCATATGTGCTCACGACTGGCGAAATGATATTCGATAGTAACAATATCCCACCGATGCAACTCGCTGGGAAAGAGGGATACTTTCTGCTGCCGGATGGCAGTCTCGGGGACTATTTCGTTGAAACAAACGGACAAATTTCTAAGAGTAACCAGTTGAGTGAAAACGTCTGGATTTCGGTGACGCCGGCCTCTTCCCAAGATCTAGCTTCCTATCGTCTGCCGAATGTTTCTTCTGGTCAGCACGTCCTTGTTAAGGTGATTACCAGCGAAGGAGGAATTGAAACCCACCGAATTACTCGTGTAACGACCGTCAATTGGACAGATCAAGCGGGCCAGGAGCGCTCAACTCAGTTTGTCAGCCTTCAGGGGTTTCATCAACGACAAGCGGAATGAAAGTTGACAGATGGATTTTATACGAAACACAAAGGAGCATAACAATGGTCATTGATGTTCAAAACTTGCACAAAACGTATGGTCAATACACGGCGGTGCAAGATGTCTCATTCTCGGTCAAACAGGGGGAAATCTTCGGCATCATCGGGCCAAATGGCGCAGGCAAAACGACCACCGTCGAAGCGGTCATCGGTTTGCGCCAACCCACCAGCGGTCATATCCGCGTGCTGGGCCTGGACCCCCATGCCGACCGGCGGGCCGTCAGTCAACGGATTGGCATTCAGCTCCAGCAAGCCCAAATCCCCGAACGGATGAAGGTTTGGGAAGCGCTTGACCTGTTCAGCTCATTCTATGCCAAGACCGTCCCGTGGGAACCGTTGCTCGCAGCCTGGGGCCTCGCCGAAAAACGGGAGACCATGTTTGGCAAGCTGTCGGGTGGGCAAAAGCAACGGCTCTTGATTGCCCTCGCCCTGCTCAACGATCCGGAAATCGTCTTTTTGGATGAGCTAACCACGGGGCTGGATCCGCAGGCGCGCCGGGCCACCTGGGAACTGGTGGCCGCCATTCGCGACCGCGGCAAAACGGTTGTGTTGGTGACACACTTTATGGATGAGGCGCAAGCGTTGTGTGACCGGATGGCGGTCATTGACCATGGGCGCATGATCGCCCTTGATAGCCCGCAGGCGTTGATTGACCAACTGGGGAACAAGCAGCGGATTATTTTCAGCGCACCCAGCACCTTCGATGCGGCAAGCCTGCGCCGCGTGGCTGGTGTGACCCAAGTGAGCCGGGAAAACGGTCATGTGGTGGTGCAGGGGCAAGGTTCACTGTTAAGCAATGTCGTCTTAGCCTTGAACGACCAGCAGATCGCCCCCGCCGATATCCGCACCGAGGCAGCAGATTTGGAAGATGTTTTTATTCAGTTAACCGGCCGCGCTGTGCGCGAATAGGAGGAGAAACCATGAACGCTTATTTCAAACTGACCTGGATGCAACTCAAGCTCTTTGGCCGCGAACCAGTGGCCCTCTTTTTTACGCTGGCCTTTCCCTTGATGGTCCTCTTGCTCTTTGGGATGATCTTCGGCAATGCGATTGATCCGCAATACGGGCCGCAACACGGGGGAGGGTATGGCTATATCGACGCCCTGGTTCCTGGCTTAGCCGCCATTATCATCGGCACGGTGGCCTTGATGTCGATCCCCGTCGCCACCGCCACGGCCCGCGAACAGAAGATTTTGCGCCGCTACAAAGCAACCCCCATGCCGCCGCTGGTCTACCTGGCGGCCGATATTACCACAAACGTGTTGATCGCCCTCAGCGGGCTGGTCATCCTCATGATTGTGGCGCCGTTGGTGTTTGATTTGCGCTTTGGCGGGAATTGGCTTTACGTGTTCGGGGGCTTTCTGCTCAGTGCATTCGCTTTTGCGGCAGTCGGCTATATCGTGGCCGGTCTTTCGCCCACGGCGCGCATCGCTGCGGTGGTGGGGCAAGTCCTCTTTTTCCCCATGATGTTTCTTTCCGGGGTGGGGTTCCCGCCCGAGATCATGCCCGCCGGGGTGCGGGCGGTGGCCCAGTGGCTCCCGCTGACGCACGTAGTCAACTTGCTCCAAAATCTGTGGTTTGGGCAAGGCTGGTCTGCTCAGTCCGTCCTTGTCTTGGGGCTAATGCTCGTCCTGGGTACGGCGGTTTCAGTCTATACTTTCCGCTGGGAATAGGGTGTGCTAAACTGTAAGCAAGGTTGGTAGACGCGTAATATGTGTCGCGGGAGGATCGTAAAAATGAGTGAGCATCGTCCGGCAAAAACAGACCTTTGGGACAAAGGCTGGTGGCTGTGGTCGCTCATTCTTTACGCTACCCTCCTCTTCGCCGCTGTCCAGGTCTGGTTCGATGATCGATACACGGCCGCGCAAAAGGGACAGATGGTGATCCTGACCGTGGGTTTCGCCTTATGGAACGGGGCGTTTATTACCTATCTTCGCAACCACGCCGCAGACTTTACCCGTGAACGTGATCGCTATCTTGTGCGCGCCCTCATCTACCTGGCCGGTGCGATCGGGCTATGGTTTGCGCTTGCTTCACGGTATCCCGATTTTAACCTGGTCTTGGCTAGCCTGCCTCCGCAACTCTTTAGTTATGTGCGACTCCGATGGGCTATCCCAATTGGCATCGTTTTGACAGGAATGGCTACTTACTTGCAGGCGCCAACGATTGCGGGCTTACTGCCAGGCTTCGGTAACGAATGGGTAGGGGTCTTTTTGATCGTGAGCGCGGCGGCTATCCTCTTCGCCTTCTATCTCAATGGCATCATGACGCAAAGTGCGGACCGGCGTGAACTCATCGATCAGTTAGAGGCCACCCGTGCAGAGCTAGCAGCGGCTGAACGGCGTGAAGGAATCCTGCAAGAGCGCGCACGGCTGGCCCGCGAGATTCACGACACCCTGGCGCAGGGGTTCATCAGCATCATCACGCATCTGGAAGCGAGTGAACAAAACCTGGCTGAAAATGTGGGCCAAAGCCGCCATCATCTCACGCAGGCGAAAGAGATGGCACGGCGCGGCGTGAACCAAGCCCGTCGGGTGGTCCAAGATTTACGTCCCGAGGTGCTTGAGAAATCGCCCTTGCCAGAAGCCATCAAGCGGGTGGTACAGGAGTGGACGCAACAGAGCGGTATTCAGGCCCAAACGACTATCACCGGCGTCCACAACCATTTGCACCCGGAAGCGGAAACGACCCTCATCCGCGCCGTGCAAGAGGCGCTGGCCAATGTACAAAAACACGCGCAAGCTTCATCTGTCCAGGTCACCCTCTCCTATATGGACGATGTCCTGATGTTGGACGTACAGGATAATGGCATTGGACTCGAAAACGCTCCACCTCCCAGCAAGGGCGGTGGCTACGGGCTGATAGCGATGCGTCAGCGAGTTAGTCAAGTTGGCGGCTCCTTAACGGTGGAGAGCGAGCCAGGCGAGGGAACCACGGTGGTGATCCAGTTACCCATGCAACCGATGGCTCACCCTCAATCTGCTGAACAAGAGGATATTTATGAAACCAATTCGCGTTCTGCTCGTGGATGACCATCCGGTGGTGCGGGCCGGGATTGAAGGGATTTTGAACAGCCAACCTGACATTGCGGTGGTCGGCGAAGCAAGCGACGGGATTGAGGCGATTTACCTCAACCAAACGTTGCAGCCCGATGTCATTCTGATGGATTTGCAGATGCCCAAAATGGACGGTGTAACGGCCATCAAAGCCATTCGTGAGCAAGCGAACCCACCGCACATTCTCGTATTGACCACGTATGATACGGATGCCGATATTGTCCAGGCGATCCAAGCGGGCGCGACTGGCTATCTCCTCAAGGATACGCCGCGTGCGGACTTTTTTGCCGCCGTGCGCCAGGTAGCGCAAGGCAAATCGGTCTTAACGCCAGTCGTCGCCTCCCGTTTAATGGCGCACATGAGAGCCCCAGCCGAGGAACAGTTGAGTGGTCGAGAAATTGAGGTCTTGACGCTTGTTGCTCAGGGCCATAGCAACCAGGATATTGCCAAGCAGTTGCATATTAGCACGGCTACGGTAAAAACCCATCTGATTCATATCTACGGCAAGCTAGGGGTGAGTGACCGTACTGCCGCTGTGACCACGGCTTTAGAAAAGGGCATTTTGCGCCTCAACAGCTCCTCATAGACAAAATAAATAGAAACGGAATTTAACAATAACTTTCAGGTCGGGGCCACCCTTCCTGGAAGAGGCAACGAGCGTCTGGTTATCCGGAACGGTTCCCGCCTCTTCCAGGAAGGGTGGCCCGCGTCTATACCTAAACAGTTCCATTAAACGCAACATTTTCTGTCGACAGCTTTGTCGATAGTTTGTCGACTCGCCCCTGCTATGCTATGTCCAGCAGCGTGAACAGCAGGAACGTAGCTAGTTTCTGTTGCGAAAAGGCAAAATCAACCGCAAAGGCGCAAAGTTCGCAAAGAAAGCCAGTGTGAATCCTTTGCGCTCTTCGCGTCTTTGCGGTTAATGGATGACTTTCGCAACAAGAACTAGCTAGCCGTCAGCGAGGGGTAGATGCAAGGGTTTATCAATAGCCGAAGGGTGGGGCAACCATCCGCGGCCAAAACCATCCCTTGCCCCTCACTTTGGATGGAGCAAAACGGATGAAAAATCAGGTACGCTGGTGTTACCCAGGTGGGGTGCGACCAGTTGATGTCGGGAAAATTATGGATGTTCGCGCGCGTTCAACCTTGCCTTTTTGAGATCGTCAAAGGAGAAACAGAATGCAACAGAAACAAATTCGTTGGGCTGGCCTGGCCTGTCTGCTTGGTGGCCTGCTGTTTTTGGGCGTCAATCTGCTGCCGCCCCAGTCGTCGCCACTGCTCCTGGATGGGGTGAGTGTCCTTCTGCTGGTGGGTCTGGTGGGGGGACCGCTGGGGGTACGCGGTCTGTATGGCTTCGGGCAGGGGAAGGTGCGTCGTCTGGGCGGTGTGGGGGCGATCATCACGCTGTTAGGGCTGCTCGTGTACCTGTTCGGCGTCTTCGCCAATCGCCTTAACCCGGAGCTGGGTTTTCTCTATGCGCTCGGCGCGTTGTTCTCCGGCCTGGGGATGCTGTTGGCGGGCATTGCCGTTATGGTCGCACGCCAATGGCCAGGCTGGCGCCGCTTTGCGCCGCTGCTGGTCGGGCTGTACTACGTACTCATGATCCCGATCCAGATTCTCTTCTTTATCGGCCCCGCGGGTGAACCCTCCCACCTGTTGCTGGGCTTTTGGGGGGTGACCTGGGCCTTGCTCGGTTATGCGCTTACATCGGCTGACCGTCAAGTCGGGAGAACAGCAGCGCGGCCATCTGTTGACTTCGCCGCTTTCCCTGGCAAAAAGAAGATGGCATAGACCGCCAGCAGAATCATGCCGGCGCCTAGCCATTGGGTCAAGGTCAAGCGTTCGTCCAAAAACAAGAAGGCGCCGCCCACGCCAAAGACAGGGATGAGGTTGAGACAAGCGCCGGCAACCGTGGCATTGACACGGGCCAGGCCGTAGAGATAGAACCAGAAGGCCAGCGCATAGTACAAGAGACCGGACGCACCGGCCCGCAGCCAGTCAGCGATAGGTAAGCTGACGAGTGCTTCGATGCCAGTGATGTGCAGTTCAAAGGGCCAGATTGCCAGCGCCCAGCCCAGGGCAAAACTCTGTTGGAGGGCGACGGCAAAGAGCGGACTCATGTCTGAAAAACGGCGAGCCAGGACAGTGTAAAAGGCGCAGCATAACACACCCAGCAGAATGAGGCTGCTTCCGTAGAAATCGCCACCGGTCGAGCCAAGTAGTGTTGAGCCGCCGATCAGGATCACGCCGCCGAGGGCAATGGCCGAGAAGGTAATCAACTTCGGCGTGAGTTGTTCACCCAATAACAACCAGGCCAGCGCCAGAATGAGGACCGGTTCGGTCGCCCACAACAGGGTAGAGATACTGACAGTGGTTGTGGTCAGGCCAATCAAACTGAGCGTGTAGGAGACGCCAGGGTTGAGCCAACCGAGCAGGCCGAGTGGCAAGAGGCGGCTGCGGTTTACAGGGAAATTCTTGCTCAGGGAAACGAACACCCAGAGCAGGAGAACACTAACGCCCAATTGCATCACCAAGAGGGTGATGGGCGGAATGGTGATGAGAATACTTTTGGTAATGACGGTGGCGCCGCCCCAACACGCGGCAGCGGCGATCAGGGCCGCTACGGCCCAACCGTCGGCAATTTTGTGATTCATGTGGACACTCCATAGAAAAGCAGAGGCTAGCTGTTCGACGCGACAAATTGACCGGGTGTCAATGCCGGCAAGCGTCATCGTCGCAACAAGTGGAGCCGGGCAGGCGGAATGGCCGGTAGATCACAGGAAATTGCTTCATGTGGCAATTGTATCATGCGTTCGCCAGAAGGCGAAAGGGAAAAGAACCATGTCAACGCGTAACCATCCTTATGTCATTGAAGGTGGGCAGGCCGGCAAAGCGCGCCTGAGCGTACTCTCTCAGACGTTAGAACCAACCACGCTCGCCCTGCTCGAACGGATTGGTATTGAACCAGGCATGGATTGCCTCGATGTGGGCAGCGGCGGCGGCGATGTGACGCGGTTGCTGGCGCACATGGTGGGGCCACGAGGCAGGGTTGTCGGGATAGATTTTGATGCCGAGATCATCCGTCTCGCTGCCGCTGATGCTGAGGCGACTGGGCTGGATCAGGTGAGCTTTCGGGTGGCCAATGTCTATGACCTGGAACCGGAGCCGCTCTTTGATCGAGTCTATGTACGCTTCTTGCTCACCCATCTGCCCGACCCGGCGCGGGCCTTGCGCAGGCTGGTGCAGATGCTCAAACCGGGCGGCATCCTTATCGCCGAGGATGTGGAGATGAGCGGGCGCTTCTGCCATCCGGCTTTCCCGCTCTTTGATGCCGGCGCGCACCTCTACAGCACTGCTGCCCGTCGCAAAGGCGGCGACCCGGACATTGGGCCAAAGCTGCCAGGGTTGTTACAGGCAGCAGGGTTACAGGAGGTCGGCGTTAATCTGGTACAGCCGGTGTTTCTACACGGTAAAGGGAAGACGATGATGTCGCTCACCTTACACCGCGTCGCTGATGCCGTGTTAGCGGAAGGGCTGGCGTCGGCCAGCGAATTTGCCATGCTGGTGACGGAAATCGCTGCCTTTGAAGCGCGACCGGATACCCTGGTTAGTTTGCCACGCATCTTTCAGGTGTGGGGCGCCAATTAATGAAGGAGAAGACTATGCAAACCCAACCCACCGAAGCCAGTTTCCGCCAGTTCTTGGGGCAAATGGATGAGGCGACCAACCGCTTTCTCAACGGTGACAACAGCTTGTGGAAGCAACTCTGTTCACGCGCCGATGACGCCACTATCTTTGGCGGCTGGGGCGGTTTTGAACAGGGGTGGAGCAGGCTTGACGCCAAATACACCTGGGCGATGGCGCGCTTTGTCGAAGGCGAATTACAGGTCGAGTACAAGGTTGTCAATGTCAGTGGTAACTTGGCCTACACGGTTGCCTTTGAACGCAGCCAGGTACGCCTCATCGATCAGGCAGACGCCGCGCCGATGGTCTTACGCGTCACCCAACTCTACCGCTATGAAGAAGGCGGTTGGAAACTGCTCCACCGTCACGCCGACCCGTTGTTGGAAATCATGACGCCGGCGGCTGTTTTACAGAAAGGGGCCGCGCAATAGGCAAGTACATTCACTGGCTCAGAAAGACCGCGACCGTGTCACGCTCAAAGTCGCTTGTCACCAGATCGGGCTTGCCATCGCCATTCACGTCAGCGACAGCGAGGCGCCAGGCGCCACCGTCCGTGGTAAGGGATGGGGCTGGCGTAAAAGCGCCCTGACCATCACCAAGGAGGATCGGGATGGCATCACCTGCCGCCGCAACAACATCGGCGTTGCCATCCCGGTTCACATCGACGAGCGCCAGATACCAGGGGGCGTAACCAGGGTCGAACGGCGAATCGGCCATTTCGCTAAAGCCGCCTTTGCCGTCGCCGAGCAGCACCGTCAGGGCGCGTTGCTCATGATGGGTGACGACCAGGTCGGGCGCGGCGTCGCCGTTGAGATCGCCGACCGCGACAAACCAGGGCGCTGCCGTCTGCAAGGGGACTTGCGTCGGCTGGAAATCCCCCGTGCCGTCGCCGAACAGGAGGGTCAGGCTGCGGCTTGCGGCCAACTGCTGGCTGCGATTGGGGCCAGTCGCTGTATTAGTCGCAACGATGTCGAGAAGGCCATCGCGGTTGAGGTCAGCCAGCGTCAGCGGATAGGGACTGGGGCCAACAGTGAAGGGCGAGTTGGGCGCCTGTGTAAAGCCGCCTTGTCCATCACCAAGCGCGACGGCGATATCGTTGTCAGGATTGCTGTTGGCCGTGACCAGATCGAGCTTGCCGTCGCCGTTGAGGTCGCCAAGCGCCAGACCGTGTGTATGTGGATGGGCGCCCGCTTTCATGGTGAAGGGCGAGTCTGGCGCTTGTGTAAAGCCACCTCGCCCGTTGCCACGGAGGAGAACAATGTCATAGCTGTCATGGGTCGCCAGCGCCAGATCCAGGTTGCCGTCACTGTCAATGTCGCCCAATGCCATCTCGCTAGGGCTTTCCGGCAAGCCGTGTGGGCTGGCCGGTAGCGGACGAAACTGGCCGTTGCCTTGACCAATCAGCATAGTGATGCCGTTGTTGCCGGCGACAGCCAGGTCGGGCTGGCCGTCGTTGGTTACATCGCCAATCGCAACTGTTTCCGCCCCTGGTGCAACGGCGATGGGCGAGCCGGGGGCTGGGACAAAGAACGTTGGCGTACTGGTTGGTGGGCGGATACAGGCGACCAATCCAAAGAGAGCGGAAAAGAGTAACAGCGAGCGCATCGATCCAGTCATAGTCGTTTTCCTTGTAGTGAGTATGTTGATGATCAGTGATTGTTGCATTTTGTATACACCCCTTGTCCGCTGGGGGTTCCCTTGTCTAGCGGATCGGTTCAATCGGAGAAAACAACCTATGTCACAAATGATTCTCACATCACCTATCCGCAAGCGGATGACCCGCCCTGAGCAACCGGCTCCGGTGGAGCAGCGCTGTGTCACCCCCGGTTGTACGGCTACGCACTGGACGGTGCAACTGCTCTCGGCGGCCAATGCCCTCTGGCGTGTCAGTAGTGCAACGGGTGGGTCGTACCTGGTCGCCGGTGTGACGCCAGCCTGCCCGTGGTGCGGCGCCGACCTATTGGCGACGCCAGCACCCACTGATCAACTTGCCGACGATCTGCTACTGCCAGTCAGTGAAGCGTATCAACCAAGCGAAGTTGCGGGCGAGTCGAAGTGGAACTAAGCGAGAAATAAGGAGAAAACCATGACACCCAATGCTATCTTTGAGACAGGTGCGCCCATGCGCGCCACGCAAG
This sequence comes from Caldilinea sp. CFX5, assembly GCA_021405325.1. Next base: position 24,111 of record QWII01000064.1, read on the forward strand.
AGCAGTTGATCGACCAGCCGTCATACACCTGTTCAGGTCTGAGTTGCAAAGGAGCGCAATGGCAAGTGCAATGCTTGTCGGCCCATGATCAGCTTTGGCGGGTGAGCAGTACGACGGGCGGTTCTTATCTGGTCGCCGGCGCAACGCCCGCCTGCCCCTGGTGTGGGGCTGATCTACTCATGGTCGCCGTAGCACCAGCCGGGCAATCTACAAACGGGTTGCACCAGCCGAGCAGCGAATCCTTTCAACCGGAACGCGCAGGGCGCGAGTTGCAGTGGAACTAATTAAGAAGGCCGATAAGCTAGTGCGGTTTGTAAACCATAGGCATCAAGCGAAGGCGACCGCACCGGAAAACCAAGAAGACTCGTCTGTCACCCTGAAGGGGTCTTTAAGGTATGTACCTTAGAAGCTGTTTGAAAAGCGATGATCGGGGCCGCAAGAGTGCCGGGGAAGGGCCGGGGATCGTTCCCAATGACTGAGTTGTTTCTGGCCCTTCCCCGGCACTCTTGCTAGTTATCTACTTTTCAAACAGTTTCTTAGAGACCCTTTCAGGGTGACAGGCGGCGCCTCTAGGTTTCACTGGGAACCTTTTGCTTGATGCGCATGGGTTTGCAACTGCGTCTACCAGTGGCGCCTTGTTGAGTAGCAAAGTGAGTGCATCAATGGATGAAGCAACGATACGAGCCGCGTTACGTCGGCACTGGGAATATGCCGGCGTTGATCAGGCGATCATGCACGAGATTTACCATGACGACGCCGTGCTGGAGTTTCCCCAATCACAGGAGCGCTTTGAAGGAAAAGCTAACTTTCTCGCCTGGCGGCAGATCTACCCGGCGGCCGTGGACTTCAAGCTCAGACGTATCCGGGGGCGCGGCGACTTCTGGGTCGTGGAACTCTCGCTCCGCTACGATGATGGTCCCTGGCAATATGGCTGTAGCCTGCTGGAATTTCGCGGGGAGAAAGTCGCCCGTGAAACAATCTACATCATGGCCGGCTGGGAAGCGCCGGAGTGGCGCGCGCCCTGGCGAGCGGCGTGGCAAGATGAAACTTTGTAGTAGGAGAAATAGAATGAAAACAATCGGTGTGCTGGGCGGCATCGGGCCGCAGGCGACTATGGATTTTGAACAACGGCTGCACCAGGCGGCGCAACAGGTGATCCCCCGGCGGGGCAACAGTGGCTATCCGCCGCTGGTGGTCTACTACCATCGCCGGCCGCCGGTGCTGGTGGATGAGGCGGGAAACACCCTTTTCCCCGTTCAGCCCGATCCACAGTTGCTGGACGGGGCGCGCAAGCTGGGCCAACTGGCCGACTTTCTAGTGATCGCCTCGAATGGCGTCCACATGCTTCAACCCTTGATTGAAGAAGCAGCGGGGCGCCCTGTCTTGAGCATGATCGAAGCGACCGTGGCCGAAGTGGTGCGTCGGGGCTGGCGCTATGTCGGCGTGTTGAGCTTTATGGGCAACCATGTCTACAGCCAGCCGCTCGACCGACAGGGCATCCGCTGGGAGAGCATTGACAGCGAACTACAAACGCCACTGGATCGAGCCATCATGCAGGTGATGGATGGCAGCAACAATGCCGCATCGACCGAGTACGCCCAGCGGGCAGTGGCGGCGTTGCGCAGTCGCGGGGTGGATGGGATTATTCTGGGCTGTACAGAAATCCCGCTGCTGTTAGAAGCGGATCTGGACGATGCCGACCTGCTCAACCCCGGCGCGCTATTGGCCGAGGCGGCGGTCCGCCACGCCATGAACGAGCAAAATCACGAATGAGAGGATAACGGCTATGTCGCTGACTGATCTGGGCGTCGCCAACACCATTTGCGCCAGCGATGGCACAACGGTTGTCGCCATCAACTATATCACCTGTGCCGAAGCGTACCGGGCTCGCTTTGAACAACTCTTCAAAACCAGGGCCGGCGCTATCGACCAAATGCCCGGCTTCCTTGGCATGGAGGTGCTCAAGCCCCATGACAACGGCGACTATCTCATCGTCAGTCGCTGGCGTGATGAGGCGGCGTTCCACGGCTGGCTGCAATCGGATGCCTTTGTGATAGGCCACCAGCGTGGCTTTGTCGATTTGCAAGCCTACAGCGCCGCCGGTGAAACGCCACCGCTACGTTCAGATTTCAAACTTTATCGCATTCTCGTTGAGTAAGCGCTTTAATCCCTCTATCTCTCAATCTCTTAATACCACCTTTCCTAAGTTCAAGCAGAGGAGTTTGCTCATGTCTACTGAATCAGCGAAGAAAACGCCCGCCATCATTCGTGACGAAGCTGCTCGTCAGGCCATTGCCCAAGACTATGGCGGCTACATTCACCATCTCCCTGCCGGCATTCTGCGGGCAACCAGTGTCGAAGATGTTGTGGATGGAGTGCGCTATGCCCGCCGGCATGGCTTGAAGGTGGCTGTCCGCGGCGCCGGCCATAGTACACATGGTCAGGCGCAGGTTGTCGACGGGCTGGTGATCGATCTACGCACTATGAATCGAGTGCTGGAAGTAACGCCGGACTCGATTTTGGTCGAAGCAGGGACACAATGGCGCACGGTAGCGCAGACGGCGTTGACCATTGGCCGCACCTTTCCGGTCTTTACCGACTATCTGGCGACGACTGTTGGCGGTACGCTGACGGTAGGCGGCGTCGGGTCGCGTACCTGGCAACTGGGGACGCAGACCGACCATGTCCTCGATCTGGAGGTGGTGACGGCTGATGGCAAAGTCCTGCACTGTTCACCGGAGTGTAACGCCGATCTGTTCAATGCGGTGCGCTGCGGATTGGGGCAATTCGGCATCATTACCAAAGCGCGTCTACGCCTGATCCCGGCCCCTCAGCATGTACACTACCACCGGGCGCTCTATGGCAATTATGATACATTTTGGCATGAGCTAACTCGATTGGTCGATGAAGCGGACTATGAGTGTATCCAGGGCTATGCGCTCGGCAACGATGCCCAGTCGATAGTCGGTCATATCGGGCCGGACGCCATTGGCTTCCCGTTGCCGACAGATGCCGGCCCCTGGCTCTATTGCATCGAAACAGTAAAATTCCTGGATCAGCCCGCCGATCTATCCACGACGGCGCCCAAACGTCAGGCGTGGTTGCCGGGCGGCTACTTCGCCTATGATCTGCCCTATCTCGCCTACATTGATCGCTTGGGGCCAGTGGAGGAGATGCTCAAACAACTGGGCCTCTGGCAACTGCCCCACCCCATGCTTGATGTGATCATTCCCGGTTCAAAAGCACAGGGTTTTGTCCGTGAGACGCTGGCAGCGCTCAGTCCGGCGGAGGTGGCCGGCCCGGTGTTGATCTATCCGTACCAGCGTCAACACCTGCGCACTCCCTTCTTCCGTACGCCAAACGAAGAACGTGTGCTCCTCTTCGGCTTGATGCGCACCACGCTACCGCCAACGCCCGACCATGTACAGGCGCAGGTGGCCGAAAACCGACGGATCTACGAACGAGCAGTGGCGCAAGGCGGCTGTTATTATCCCATCGATTCCGTGCCGATGACGCTCACCGACTGGCAACAGCACTTTGGCGCACAGTGGTGTGCCTTTACTGCGGCCAAAGAACAGTTCGATCCCAAGTACCTGCTAAATCCGGGGCAGGGCATTTTTGCTCGGTAGCAGGGTGTCTTTCCAAACAGGCTGCCGCCGGCCCGGCTTACTCAGCGGTTTCCTGCGCTTCGAGGAAGACCTTGAGCCGCAGCAACCGCTCCTCCCACCGGGCGCTGATCGCCTTGACCCACTGTTCCACTTCGGTGAGTGGTTCCGGGGTCAAGGTGTAGCGCTTTTCGCGGCCCTGTTGGTGAACCGTGACCAGGCCGGCCTCGGCCAGAATGGTCAAATGCTTGAGAATCGCCTGGCGCGTGATCGGGTATTCGGTTGCCAACTGGGTGGCCGTTTTGGGGCTGCTTTCGGCCAAATTGGTCAACAACTGGCGACGGGTTGGGTCGGCCAGCGCTGTGAAGATGGGGGTAGCGAAAATGGGGGTATCGATCAATGGGGCAAACTCCTGCCTTCCAGCAAGGCTTGCAGATTTTCCAGCGTGATCGTGTAGCCCATGGCCGTTTGCGCCATGCGCTTCTCCCGCGCCTCCTCTGGTAGTGCGGCAAAACCGGTTTCAATCACCGCAACGCGGACGCCGTCATTCTCCGCAGCCAGCCGAAAGGTCGTCAACATGGGGTTCGCTTCTTCGTACCAACGCAACGCAAATTCATGCGGCGGGTCAAGGATCTCAATGGTGTGGAGGGCAGCTTCATCATCCGGTGTATTGTAGAATTTTACTACCCCGCCGACCGCCAACGTTTCTATTTCCCATGCACCGCCGAACCATAAATCTAATTGCGTTGGCTCAGTGATCGCCTGCCAGGCGCGTTCCAACGAAGTGGCGATCCAAATGCTGCGTTCAACGAAGTTCTGCGCGTCGAAGGCAAGCTTATCGGCCAGCACACCGACCATCTTGGCCCAACCGGCGCGGCTGCGTTCGACAAAGTCCGCCCATTTGGGATCCATTTCGTGGGTCAGGGTGAGTTCACAGCCCTGCGCCAGTGGTGTAATGGCGATAATGACCCGCGATTGATCATCCGAATGCCCACGCACACCCCAGGTGAAAACCAGACGACGGGGGCGCTCCATTTCCAGATATTCACCAATATGGTCGATCTCCTGCCCCTGCCGGCGCACGACAAAGGAAAACGCGCCACCGACACGGGCATCAACCGTCAGCAGCACCACCTCTTCCTCCCGCAAGGCCGGGCCAAACATCCACTGGCCGATCAACTCCGGGGTTAGCCAGGCGTCGAAGACTCGTTCGGCGGCGACAGCAAAGTGCTGCGTAACGTGCGCCTGGATTGGTGACTGCAAGCTCATTCTGTTGATCCTTTCCGTTTACACACTGATATGCAACTAGATGGTTGCATACAAACAGTATAAAAGAAAAAATGTTCTACGACAAATGTGCAACCATCTATTTTCACATCAGTGTCGAAATACTCTTTAGCGAGGATCAACTTGACGGCGGCGATGTGTTGCCCGGTTTTACGACGCCAGTCGCCGATGTGTTTGATGGTGTGTAGGTGATTGGGTGACTCGGTGATTTCGACAAGCTCAATCACCGAGTCACCCAATCACCGAATTCATTGCACTCGGAATCCACGAATCCCGATGCCAAAGAGGACCAGCGCAATCGCCAGCAGGACGCCAACTTCCGGCAGCACATCGATCAGCGTCCCTTGGTTAAAAAGCAGATCATGAAAGCCATCCATCGCCCAGGCGACCGGCGAGAGATGGCCGATCTGTTGCATAAACTCCGGCACAATTTCCAGCGGCCACCAGGCGCCGCCTAAGGGCGCCAGCGTCAACGCCAACAGGTTGCGTAGACCGTTGGCCTGGCCTTCACTGGTCACGCGTGTGGCTAGGGCCAGGGCCAACGCCGTCATACAGAGGGCAAAGGCGGCCATCACCGCCACCATTGCCAACAGGTCATTGCCAAAATCCAGCCCGATGACCAGCCCCACAGCAAAGACAACACCATATTGGATCATGCCCAAGGTGAAATAGGCGAGGATCTTGCCGCCGAGAATGTGCGCTTTGGTCAACGGCAGGGCGGCCAGTCGTTGCAAAGTCCACTGTTGCCGCTCGCGCAAAAGGTTGCTCGTTCCCGCCAACACGGTGAAGATGACATAAAGGCTGCCCATACCGGGAATCGACTGGCCAAAGCCGTTCTGAATCCCGCTGATTTCGGTGGTATCCGCCTTGGTTGTTTCATAACGAACTGCGGCAGGACGGGTCGTGAGCAGGGTCTCGGCCCGTTGAAAAAGCGCCTGTTCCAAGGTTTGATCAGTCGGCGCGACGGCGTCAAGGGTGAGCAAAGGGGTGAGGAGTGCGAGCAAGCTGGCGCCGACCCGTGCCGTCACAACGGCGCCGTTGACTCGTTGCAACACGCTCTCAATCGCCTGCCGAACCGGTCCCGGCAGAGTGGGATCACCGGTTGAATAATAGGGCAGTTGCAACGGTTGCGCCTGCGCCAACGCGGCGGCATAGCCGTTGGGGATGATAAGCAAGCCGTCCGTCTCTTCATTGCGCACTCGTTCCAGCGCCAAGGGTTCGGCCAGCGTCGCTCCCTCCAGCCCACAAATATCTTCCGGGGTATTATCCAACGGACAGAGAACTAGCGCCGGGTTGACTACGCGCAATTCAGCCAGCAATTCCGCCGACTGCCCACTCTGATCCTGATCGATCACATCGACTAACAGGCGCGTTGGCCCGGTGCGCCCACTGTTCGCCCAGCCGACCGCCAGGGTCAGCGTAACGGGCAGCACGATCAGACCGATCAGGTTGCCACGGGCGCGGAAAAAGATAGCTAAATCATTGAGAGCAATAGTGATGATTGTATACATCGGTTTTAACTGGAGACTAGAGATTGAGAGATACAGAGATTGAGAGATTAACGGATGCAAGGGGCAATCTCTCAATCTCTGTATCTCTCAATCTCTTACAAATTCAAGCGGCGGCGGAAGAACCACGTTCCCGCCACAAAGAACAACAACCCTTGCCCGACCAGAACCAGAAAATTGAAACCAACCCCCGGTTCATTGGCTGCGATCTTGGTAAAGGCATCAACGCCCCAGTAGATGAGCGATAACTGCCCTAACGCCGCCGGGAGGGCAAAGCCAAAGGAGCCACCGAGGACGCCCAACGCCATGTTGACCATCGGCCCAATCACCTGCACCTGTTCCGGCGTGCGCGCCAGCCCGACGATCAACACGCCAATACCCGAAACACAGAGCGCCAGCGCCAGCAGCACCCCGACGAGGGCCAGCGGATTGGTTCCCCAGATAAAGGTGGGGGTTCCCAGCACCAGCGAGGCAATGCCGGTCAAAGCCAGAAGCAGCACCGCCATCTGCACGACGACCACCACCAGATTCCCGACCAATTTGCCCAGGAGAATGGTGTTGCCGCTGGTCGGCGAAACCAAAATCCGTTGGAGGGTCCACTGCTTGCGCTCCTCATAAATCGAGAGAATGCCAAAGACGCCGGTAAAGAGGGCAAAGAAGACCGCCTGCGCCGAGCCGACGACCACCAACAGAAACGCAAAGCGATTGCCGGCTTGCAATGTATCCAACGGTCGCTGATCAAGCTGAATCGGATTAATCCCCGGCTGAAAGAGACAACCCAAAACCGCAAAGGTATCGGTATTGACCGTGGTAAAGGCGTTGTTCAAGGTGGTGTTGAGCGTTGTGGTGTTGACCCTGGTCAGGTCAAAGGTGTCCACCAAGGTGTCAAACGAAGCTTCCAGGGTGATGGTCAGGCGCAGGAACTGGTTGACAATGCCTTCGACAATGCTGCGCACCACGCCGGCGGACAAAGCACGCCCACTGTTGCCATAAACTTCCACCGCGCTTGCTACCGTGCTGGAGATTGGGTCGTTGGCGGTCGTCAGGGTCGGCAGAAAGCGTTGGGTAAAATCGGGCGGAATAATCACAGCAACAGCATAGTCGCCCTGTTCCACACCGGCGCGGGCAGCGGCGGGATCGGTCAGCGCCCTGGCTGCCAACAGGTCATCAAGTGAACCTTGAAAAGCGCCGTCGCCATCCTCGTCAGCCGCGACTAGATTACAATTCAAGGAACTCACATCAAACGCGCCCTCCGCCGTTGAGATGGCGCCGCTCGCTGTAATCGGCTGGGAGAGCAGGATACTTGCCAGCATCGTGCCGACATTAAAGGAAAATCCGTCCGGCAATCCAGTCATCGTTACTGGCTGCGTTACCGAAAGGGGAACCGTGTCGCTGATCAAAGCGCCAATGTCCAACCCACGATCCAGGTTGACAACAGCGACCGGAATCTCGGCAATCGTCGGGGTGTCGCTGCCCAAGCCGCCAAAGGCCAACCCGATGATGGTCGAGAGCGCCAGCGGCGTCGCAAACATGATCAGGAGCAGGTTGCGGTCACGCAGCGTCGTGTATAGCTCTTTCCAAGCAATCGCCCAAATCTTGTGCATGGCTTTGTCCTTCGTCGCGTCGTCGTGTGGTCGCTTGGTCGCGTGGGCGCGTGGTCAGTTAATCGCGTAGGGCGCGACCGGTGAGGGCCAGGAAGACCGCTTCCAGATCGGGTTCACGCACTTCGACAGCTTGGACGTCGACGCCGACGCGGTTCAGGAAATTGATGACATCCGGCAGCGCGCGCCGACCCCGTTTGGCAAAGACGGTGATGCGGCCAGGGGTAAGACGGTCGCCGGCGCCATTGGCGGTTTCGGGTTGGGTTAACAACACTTGAGAGACGCCCTCGACGCTCTGTTGAATGTCCGTCGCTAAGGTTGCCGCCAGCGGTTGGTCGCCGATAGTAAATTCCAGCCGGTCATCTTCGCCCACCTGTTGGGTAAGTTCGTTTTGGGTGCCTAGAGCGATAATTTCGCCATGATCGATAATGGCGACGCGATCACTCAACTCTTGCGCCTCTTCCATCAAGTGGGTGGTGTAAAGGATGGTCATGCCCTGCTCATCGCGCAGATGTTTGACCGTGTCGAGAATGCGGCGACGGCTTTGCGGGTCGATGCCGACCGTTGGTTCATCCATGTAGACCAGTTGCGGGCGGTGGAGCAGCCCGACAGCAATGTTGACCCGCCGCTTCATCCCACCGGAGAAGGTATCGATACGGTCATGTTGGCGGTCGGCCAGGTCGATAAAGGTCAGCAGCTCATCGACCCGTTGATTGAGCGCTTTGCCGCTCATGCCGTACATCTTGCCAAAGAAGCTCAGATTCCGGCGTGCGCTCAGTTCGGGGTAGAGGGCAATTTCTTGGGGAATAAAACCCATCAGCCGTTTGGCCGCCAGCGGCGCTTTGGTGATCGAGTGGCCGCCGATAAAAGCGTCGCCTGCGGTAGGTGGCAGCAAGCCGCTGATCATCGAGATGGTGGTCGTCTTGCCGGCGCCGTTGGGGCCAAGCAGGCTGAAGATTTCGCCCTGCTGAATGGTCAGGTTCACTCCTTTGACGGCATCGACCATTGTCCCATCGGCGCGCTTAAAGGACTTGCGCAGGTTTTCGGTTCTGACCATAATCGGCGTCGCCACCATATCATTATCTTCCTTTACTCTCGCACACCCAGTCACGGAGTGACGACTGACGGTAGACGAGGGTTTATGGGAGTTAAAAATTTGTTTCGGTAATCGTAGGTGCGGTTTGTAACCGCACTTGTTCCCTGAGAACCGTGCGGTTACAAACCGCACCTACGATTACTATCAACCCTCGATCCCCCCAATCCCAGTCGGTTGCAAATGCGTCGATTGCAAATGGGATTGTTCGCAGACCCCGGTCTTGAAAGACCGGGCTACCATCAGTCGTCACTCCGTGACTGGCACCGCAATAGTTCAACCCCTGTAAAGCGAGCCGGTTCACCGGTAAAAAGTAGCCGTGCGCCTTCACAGTAGTCAAAGGGAACGCCCCAAGCGGCGTGGTCCGCCTGCAGGAAACAAGCGACCAGGGCAATTTCCAGATCACCCGAATGGGCAATGACTAGCGCTGTGGCCCCATCTGCTAGCGGGGTCAGGATGTCATGCCAGCAAGCAACCAACGCCGAGCCATAATGCCAGGTCGCCCCTTTGGTGGCAATTACTGCCGCCAGAGCAACGAAGGGCTGCGGCGCTTGCCACCACTTGCTGCGCTCCATTCCGGCATACATCGCGCGTCAGAGGCCAAGGTGACGATCTCTTGATCAACGGCAAAACCCATAGCAATCGCTGTCTCGCGCGCTCTGGGGGAAACACTGGTGGCGACATAGGCAAACGACCCCATTGTCACGCCCAGCCGTCGTGCGTACTCCACCCCAACCTGCGATAGTTGCGACCCGCCGCCCTGTTTGCGAAAACTATGACGACGCACTTCAAGGATTTTCATCGGGTCATCGGCCTCAGGTTGATAACAGGTTAGGCATCAGCAAGCTTCGTCAGTTCCGCCAAAAACGCCTGCAATTTGGCGCTGGTGATGCCGGATTCGGGGTAGCTTGCCACCTCACCGAGGGTCATGCCCCAGGCCATAGAGAGCATAGGGTGGCTGGTGGCGCCGGGGAAGTGCTTTTCCACCAGCGCTTTGGCTTGTTCATTGGACATAATCTTGCCAACGGTTGAGTAGAGTGTAAATGCCATAAACCTGCTCCAAATGAATACGAAGGAAGGATAAAAAAGTTGTTAGTTGGTAGGTTCGTTGGTTTCGACAAGCTCAACCAACGAACAAATCAACCTACTATCATTTTTAAGAAAGGCGGCTCTGCAACCAGCCGATCACCTCGCCGCTAGGTGTTTCCACCTGTTCGCCGGTCACTAAATCTTTGATGGCGACGATACCCGCTTCGACTTCGCGGGGGCTGGCGAGCACGGCGTAGCGAATCCGCCGCTCTTCGGCATATTTGAATTGACGGCCATAGCGGTCGAGATCGGGGTAGAGATCGACCCGCAGACCGGCGGCGCGCAACTGTTGGGCCAGGGTAAAGCTGGTTCCGACCGTGCTTTCGTCAAACTGCGTCACCAACACCTGGGGCTGACCGGCCAGCCGTTCGGGGAACATTTGCTGCTCTTCCATCATCAGCAGAATGCGTTCCAGGCCCAGGCTGAACCCGCAGGAAGGAATACGCTGGCCGCTAAACATGCCGACCAATTCATCATAGCGCCCGCCGCCGCCGCCGGAGCCGCTAAAGCCGGGGAATTCGATCTCGAAGATGGGGCCGGTATAATAACTAAGGCCGCGCGCCAGGTAGGGATCAACGCGCAGGTGTTCCGCCGCCGGTCCGCCTTGGCTGTAGGCCACCACGCTTTTGAGTTCCGCCACCCCTTTGCTACCCAATTCCGATTCTTCCAGCAAGTCGCTCAACCAGCCCAGGGTTTCCACATTGTTCTTGGGTGCAGCCGACAGGTTGACTAACAACTTTTCGGCAGCATCCGGCGCAATGCCCCGTTCACCTAACTCTTTACGCACGCCATCCAGCCCGATCTTATCGAGTTTATCAATGGCGACCAGTGCGTCTCCTTCCAATTCCGTCGGCACACCGGAGACCTCCATCAACCCACGCAGAATGCCGCGGTGGTTGAGCCGCAGGGCAAAGGGGTGCGCTTCGTTACCAAAACCTAGATCCTTGAGCACTTGCGCGCCGGCAGCCAACACTTCGGCCTCGACTGTTTGGCTGGCCGAGCCGACGACATCCAGATCACACTGGAAAAATTCGCGATAGCGCCCCTTGGCCGGGCGGTCAGCGCGATAGACCGGCTGGATCTGGTAGCGCTTAAAGTAACGAGGCAAGCTGTTGCGATATTGGGCCACGACACGCGCCAGCGGCACGGTCAAATCATAGCGCATCCCGGCATCGCTGACGCCATTTTCGGTGCGCTCTTCGTCCAGCGCTCGCTGCAATTTGTCACCCCGCTTGAGAACGCGAAAGATCAGTTGATCGCCCTCTTCGCCATATTTGCCTAGCAACGTCTCTAAGCGTTCCATCGTCGGCGTCTCTAGCGGCTCAAAGCCATAGCTCTGATAGACGCGCTCGATCACATCAATCACATAGTTGCGCCGCAGGAGATCCAGCGGCAAAAAATCGCGCATACCGCTGAGGGGCGCGGTGTTTGTTTTCGCCATACAATCTGCTCCCAATTATGCTGGTTCCAATACCAGCGAATTGTCGATCGGTTGAGCAAACGTCCATGCTTTAGCCGGGATAAACCCAAGTTCAATCTTTTCCGCAGGGACGCCCATTTCGATCAATTCAGTCTTGATTAGATCCTCTGTGTTATTTGCCTGAATCACTACCTTATCATCAATAATGTCAATGTGAATCAGGCAACGATGGACGCGCTTGTTTTTGTACCAGCCAACTCGCATTACAACATAGCCCATCCGCTCATCATCAAAAAACAGTTCTGTTTTCGCCCAAGGTGGTGATGAGAGTGCGTACTCAGATAGCAACTTTTTAACAGAACACTTGTAATATCCCAGCCCTCGTCAACCAGTGCTTGTCTAACGATTTTATGATAGCTGTCTCGTCGTGACATAACGCTCTACATCCTCGATCAAATCGTTAGAGCCTTTACCGGCTCGACATACTCCATGCCAAATGCCTCTGCCACTGCGGCATAGGTCAGTTGACCATGATGGGTATTCAGACCATTGCAGAGCGGCTGGCTATTCTTGATGGCATCAAGGCCCGCGCTCGCCAGCCGCAGAGTATAGGTCATCGTTTCGTTGACCAGGGCGAAGGTGCTGGTGCGCGGCACCGCGCCCGGCATGTTAGCGACGCAGTAGTGAACCACGCCGTCGATCACATAAGTCGGGTTGCTATGGGTGGTCGGGTGGGTGGTTTCGATACAGCCGCCCTGATCCACCGCCACATCGACAATGACGGCGCCGTTGCGCATATCCTTGAGCATTTTGCGCGTCACCAGGTACGGGGCGCGACCACCGGGGATCAACACCGCACCGATGACCAGATCGGCCTCGTAAACAACCTCTTCAATATTATACTCGTTGCTGGCCCGTGTCTGTAAAGCGCCGGCATAAATATCATCCAAATATTGGAGGCGGTCATGGTTGATGTCCAACACAGTCACTTGGGCGCCCATGCCCACGGCGACACGCGCGGCATTCGCCCCCACGGTGCCGGCGCCCAAAATCGCCACGCTGGCCGGCGCTACACCGGGAACGCCCCCCATCAATACGCCACGGCCACCGTGATTCTTCTGCAAAAAGGTTGCGCCCACCTGCGTTGCCATGCGACCGGCGACCTCGCTCATCGGCATGAGCAAGGGTAGGCGACGGTCAGGCGTCTGCACCGTTTCATAAGCAATACCGGTGACGCCGCTGGCTAACATTGCTTCGGTCAGCCCGCGATCGGCGGCCAGATGGAGATAGGTAAAGAGCATGAGATCCGGTCGTAGGTAGCCATACTCCGGCGCAATGGGTTCCTTGACCTTGACCACCAGTTGGGTCGACCAGGCATCCGCCGCGGCCCGAACAATCTCAGCGCCGGCGGCTTGATATTCGGCATCGGTCAAAAAGCTGCCTTCACCGGCGCCCTGTTCCACCAACACCCGGTGGCCGCGCCCGACCAACGCCTTCACCGCCCCCGGCGTCAACCCCACCCGATTTTCACCGTCTTTAATCTCTTTCGGCAGACCGATCAGCATACCATCCTCCTCGTTGAGAACATAGGGTTAGCTTGGTGGTTGGTTGGTTCGTTGGTTTCGACAAGCTCAACCAACGAACCAACCAACCACCATATCTTGTTCCAACTATAGCAGGCGCCGCCTATTCGAGCAAGGCATGGCTGTGGTAGTTTGCCAAAACGGGCGTTTGTCGCGAGAATAAGGGGAAGGTAGATAGGGAGACAAGTACACAGGTAGACAAGTAGATAGGTCGTTTTTGATGACGGTTGAGCGCGCCACGTTCCAGCAGCCGACAGAACCACGCCCGCCTGTACCACCGCCGGATCCAACCGTGGCGGTGCTGGCGGAGATGCAAAATCAATTAAAGGAACAGACCCATCTGTTGCGCGCCATGCAACAGGAGTTGGTCGCCTTGCGGACAGCCCAGGCGACTCACAGCGACACGCTGGCAACGCTGGAACGGCAACTGCGTTGGGCGCGCTGGCGACGGCGTATCCGCCTCACCATCTTTGGCATCTTCTGGCTGGCCGTGGCGGCAGTCATCCTGTACTACTGGCAGGATCTATCTGGGTGGTGGAATGAGATTGCGCGTTATGTTTTGTAGCACACAATGGTTGCGTGATTCGTGATTCGTGCTGCGTTGCCTTCGACAGGCTCAGGCAACGCAGCACGAATCACGAATCACGCAAAGGAAATAGGAATCATGACTTTTCTCCAACGATTGGTAGGGGCCGGACGTGCTAGTGGCCGTGGCATCGCTTTGGGCTGGCAGCGGCTCCTCTGTGCGCTTGCCAATCGCCAGCGCTGGCTCCGGCGCAAGCAGCTTCCTGACTATGTTCTCTTTGTGTTGGATCAGGAGTTGCTGGAACGGGAGCCGCATACGCCCTGGTGGCAGGAGTATATCCCTGGTCGAAAGGCGCCGCTGACACTTGAATTTTTGACCGCCGCCCTTGAGCGCATTGCCGGCGACCCGACCGTCAAGGGGGTCATCTTGCTGGGCAAGAGTCCCACGTTGAGTCTGGCGCAGGCGCAAAGTCTGGCGCTGCTCTTTCAACGCTTTCGCCAGTGGGATCAGGCCCAGCGCACAGATAGCACAGCCCCAGCTAAGCGCGTCATCTTTCACCTAGAACAGGTGACAACACCTCTCTATGTCGCCGCCTGCGCCGCTGATCAAATTTATGTCACGCCGTTAACCACCTGGGATGTGCTAGGGCTGCGCACCGCCCCTACCTTTTTCAGGCAGACGCTCGACAAGCTGGGCATTGTGATGGATGTGGTGCGCGTCTCGCCCTGGAAGAGCGCCGTGGACCAATTCAGCCTCGACGCCATGAGTCCAGAGCAGCAGGAGCAACTTTCCTGGCTGCTGGATAGCTGGTACAGTGACATCGTTGCGGCCATCCACACCGGTCGGCGCTTACCAGCCGAAGCGGTGCGCACGATCATCGACGGCGCCCCTTGGTCGGCCAGCGAAGCGCAAGAACAGGGGTTAATTGACGGCATCGCCTACGAAGATGAGTTGCCGCCGCTCCTGGGGTCAGCGGTGCAACCGGCGAAGCTGCAATTCTATGCCAAGGCGCGCAAACTGCTCTGGCGCCGCCCCCGGCTGTATCACGCCAAACAGGTTGGCGTCATTAGCCTTTGCGGCGCGATACAGTCGGGGGAAAGCCAGTCGCGACCGGTGCCGCTGCCGATTCTGGGCAAGGAAAGCCTGGGTAGCGCCACTGCCCAGCAGCAGATCCGCCATGCTCGCCAAAAAGAGGAAATTGCCGCGGTGGTGGTACACGTTGATTCACCCGGCGGTTCGGCGTTAGCCAGCGATCTGATCTGGCGCGAACTCTATCTCTTGAATCAGGAAAAACCGGTCATCATCTATATGGGCGACGTGGCGGCCAGCGGCGGTTACTACATTGCCGCCCCCGGTCGCAAAGTAGTGGCTCAACGGGCGACCCTCACCGGCAGCATCGGCGTGATCATCGCCAAAGCGGTCACCGCCGGCGCCTATGCCAAAATCGCCGCCAATCGCCAGTCGATTCAGCGGGGCGCCAACGCCGATCTCTATGATGACCAACACGCCTGGGTCGGCGACCAGCGGGCCAAAGTGGAAGCGAGCGTCTTTCAGGTCTACAATACCTTTAAAGAGCGGGTCGCCACTGGGCGCAAGCTGGTCTATGACTCGCTCGACGCCATCGCCAACGGTCGCGTTTGGACGGGGAGTCAAGCCTTGGCCCACGGCCTTGTCGATGAACTGGGCGATTTCCAACACGCCGTCACGGTTGCCTGTCATCTGGCAGAGCTACCGACCGATGGCACAGTCCGTCTACAACGCATCACGGCCGAAAAGGAAAAGCTGCTGGCCCAACCCCTCGCCGCCGTCAGCACGGCCCTTGGCCTGCCTCTCCTCCGGCAAACCGGCGCCTTCGTCACCCAAGTCATGACCGACGACGCCAACACCTTCCTCCACCAGGATCACCACTGGCTACTGGCGGAAGGTTTACCGAAGATTAGGTAGGTAGATGGGTAAACAGGTAAACAGGTAGACAGGTACAAAGGGTACAAGACGTATTTACCTGTCTACCTGTCTACCTGTCTACCTATCTACCTTTTACACACAGAACGGAGTACACCATGTTCGATGTCCATGCCGTGCGCCAGCAATTTCCGGCGCTGCAAGAGTTGTTTGATGGTCGGCCAGGGATCTTTTTTGATAATCCGGGCGGAACGCAGGTGCCGCAGCGAGTGATCAGCGCCATAACAGATTACCTTGTGCGGAGTAATGCCAACACGCACGGCGGCTTTGCCACCAGTGTGCGCAGTGACGCCATTATCGACGACGCCCGCCAGGCTGCCGCCGATCTGCTGGGCGCTGACACGGATGAGATTGTCTTTGGTAACAATATGACCACGCTGGCTTTTGCCCTAAGCCGTACCCTAGTGCCGGAGTTGAAACGGGGGGACGAAGTGGTTGTCACCCGGCTCGACCATGACGCCAATGTGTCGCCCTGGCTGCGGCTGGCCGAAGATAGCGGCGCCGAGGTGCGCTGGGCCGATGTTGACACAGAAACTTGTACGCTCGATATGGAGCATCTGCAGTCGCTCATCACCCCGCGCACCAAAGTGGTTGCCGTCGGCTATGCCAGCAATGCCATGGGGACGATTAATGATGTAAAGACGATCATCGGCTGGGCCAAAGCGGTGGGCGCCTACAGCTTTATCGACGCCGTCCAATACGCGCCGCATGGATTCATTGACGTAAAAGCGCTCGGCTGTGATTTCCTCGCCTGTAGCGCCTATAAATTCTTCGGCCCCCATGTCGGCATTCTCTACGGCAAACGGGAGCATCTGCAACGGTTGCGCGCCTATCGCGTGCGTCCTGCCGGTGAAGCGTTGCCCGGCAAGTGGGAGACCGGCACCAAAAACCACGAAGGATTAGCGGGTACAGGCGCGGCGATTGATTACCTGGCCGATCTGGGCGTGCGCTACGGCAATGCGCCGGCCAGCGCCACTCGTCGCGAAAAGCTGCGCGCCGCCTGGCAGGTGATCGAACCCTACGAACAACAATTGGCCGCAAAGCTCATCCGCGGCTTACAGGCTATTCCCGGCCTTCGCATCTACGGCATCACCAGCCGTGATGAGTTACACAAACGGGTCGCCACCGTCTCTATCCGCAAAGAAGGCGCCACGCCCCATCAACTCGCCACCGCGCTGGCTGCCCAAAACATCTTCGCCTGGGAAGGCAACTTCTACGCCCTCGCCATCAGTGAACGCCTCGGCGTCGAACAGAGCGGCGGTCTGCTCCGCCTCGGTCTGGCCCACTATAACACGGCGGAGGAGATTGACCGCTGTTTGCGTGTGCTGGAACGAATGTAAGCAAGACAGGGCGCCTCTTCACCTTGTCACCTTGTCACCTTGTCACGCTTCGCCCAGCGCCGCTGATAGAGATCATCCATCCGCTGCCAGGGTAGCGCATTGGTGCGGAGGCGGAGCAGCGTGTAAAATGCTTTGTAAATTTCGTTCTTGCTGATCTTGCTGACTCCCTTGCGGCGGTTGACAAAGGTGATGGGAACTTCGCCAATACGAAAGCCGGCCTGTTGACAGTGAAAGGCCATTTCGATCAGAAAGCTGTAGCCGCTGCTAAAGATGGCGTCGAGGTCGATGCTCTCCAGCACCTGGTTGCGATAGCAGCGGAAACCGGCGGTGCAGTCGCGAGCAGTGAGACCGAGAAGGGTGTGGGCCAGCCAGTTGGCGCCGTAACTGACAAATTGACGGGCGGCGGTCGAGCCGACAATCCGACCGCCGGGAACGTAACGGCTGCCGATGACAAGATCATAACCTTGCGCAGCTTTGGTTAGAAGTTGCGGCAAGAGCGTCGGGTCATGGCTGAAGTCGGCGTCCATGGTGCAGAGGAAGGTGTAACCCTGGCGCAAACCCGCCTTAAAGCCGGCTTTGTAGGCCGACCCCAAGCCCAGTTTGCCGGGACGGTGGAGCACATGGACGCCCTTGTCATGTACCGCCAATTTGTCGGCGAGATCACCGGTGCCGTCGGGCGAGTTGTCATCGACGATCAAAACATGAATGTTGCCGGGAAGGGCGCGCAGTTGTTGCACCAGGGTTTCAATATTTTCAGCTTCGTTGTAGGTCGGCACAATCATCAACGCCGAGCCACTCCAGGTTGCAGGCATAGTGGTATGATCCAAACTCAGAAAATAGGATTACCATTCGCCCGTCGCCAATCGATGAACGACGAGCGGGTGAGATAAGTACAGATTCAATAGACCGCAACGCCATTGAGATAGTTCAGACTGACTTTGGACTACACGACTAAACGACTGCGGACTACTGAGATTATGAAACAAGTAGGCTTAATGGTCAAATTTTTTTGGAACACATATCCTCGCGCCGATAGGCAAGTGGCGCTTTTGCTCTTTGCCGGCGCCTTTGGTCTCTACCTGCGCACATTGGCCCCCGGTTTACTTTTTGGCGATTCCGCCGAGTTTCAAGTGGCCGCCTGGCAACTGGGCCTGGCCCACCCCACCGGCTACCCACTCTACTTGCTTCTCGGCAGTATCTGGCAGCATCTACTCGCGTTGGGTGGTCTTAGCCCAGCGTATGCGCTCAATGCCCTGAGCGCGTTCTTTGGGGCGGCTACGGTTGCCTTACTCTACTTCTGTATGGTGGGCTGGCTGCAAAGTGCATTGGGCGTCCACCGCCTCGCCGCCCTCTTGACGGCGGTTCTCTTCGCCGTCAACTTCACCTTTTGGAGCCAAAATCTCATCGCCGAGGTCTACACCCTCCACACCTTCTTTGTCGTGCTACTATTGATGGTGGCAACGCAGCTATTTACCACGCCCCATGTACAAGACGTCGATCATCCTGTCACCTTGTCACCCAGTCACCCCGCCAGGGCAAACCTTGTCATCCTGCTCGCCCTGCTCGTCGGCCTCTCCCTTACGCACCATGCCATGACGCTGTTGCTGCTCCCCAGCCTGCTTCTTGTCCTGTGGCAGGCGCGCCAGGGGTGGATCAGGCAGATGCGCACTTGGGCACTGGCTGGGCTGGCGTTGATCGCGCCGTTGCTGCTCTATCTTTACATTCCTTTGCGCAGCGGGCCGGCGGCATCACCCTGGTATCATCAACTGCTGGGCACAGCGCCGTTGACGCTCTATCCGCATAGCTGGTCAGCTTTTGTCAATTATATCACCGGCCAGTCGATTGCCGTCGGTTTTCGCAGCATCGAGGGTGCATTCCAACAGTTACCGCAAGCTTGGGTTCTCTGGCGGCTCCATTTCATGTGGCCGGGGATAATGTTGGCGCTCTTGGGTCTCTATCTGCTGATCCGCCAGCGCCAGTGGGCCATCCTGGCATTGACCGTTCCCTTTTTTCTGTTGCAACAGGGCTTCAACCTCTTTTACAACATTGGCGACATTTTGGTCTATTATATCCCACTCTATCTGATTGCCGCCATTTGGGCCGGCTTTGCCGCAAACGCCATCGGCGGCGGGCTGCAAGCGATGATGAATCGCGCCGAAGCCAACAGCCAGGCGACGACGCCCGCCCGCCCGGTGCTACAGGTAGGAACAGTGCTGGTGCTGGTGCTCTTCTGGTTGCCGATCCAGTTGGCGACGCGGGACTTTGCCCTGATCGATCAGTCCGAGGCAACCCGTGCGCAAACCATGTGGCAAGCGATTACTGACGCCCAGCCGCCGGCGGACGCCATTCTAATCAGCAATGATCGCAATGAGATCGCTCCCCTCTTTTATCGGCAAGCGGTGGAAGGGCAGTTCCAGGGCGTGACCGGTCTCTTTCCTTTGATTGCGCCGGATGAGCGTTTTGCGGATGTGGGCGCAACCGTGGAAACAGCCCTACATGCGGGCAATGGGCGACCGGTTTATCTGATTAAAACGATGCCAGGGCTAGAGACAAAATTTGAGTTGGCAGCAGCAACGTCGCCCTTGGTGGAAGTGGTGGGGCCGGCAGTAACCACGCCGCCGACGACAGTAGTCGATCAACCGTTTGGCCCCCTGCGCCTGCTGGGCTACGATTGGCAACCAACCGCTGATGGGGTGACAATACGGCTCCACTGGCAGGTGCAGGAAGCGCTTGCCGCTGACTATACGACAACTGTCCAGCTTTTTGCCGCCAATGGTGACAAGGTAGCGCAAAACGACGCCCCGCCCGGTGGCGTCTACTACCCGACCTCACATTGGAAGCCGGGGGAGACGTTGGTCGATGCACACGCTTTAACCTTTACCAAGGATCAACAACCGGTGAAGTTGCTCGTTGGCATGTATGCCGGGCCAGACCTCACGCCATTAGCGCCGGCGTTGGAACTTTCTGTGGGGAATAGTAGCGGGAACGCGCCCCAAAAATAGGAACAGAGGTGGTGAGATTTCTTGGGAGGATCTATTTCAACTTGGGGCAGACCTGTCAGGTTTTTGGAAACCTGACAGGTCTTGCGCCCCCTTTTCGGGAAACCCTATTGACAACACCCCTACCCTATGTTACAGTAAAGCAACAATTGATAGCAGAACAACGTTGACGGTGAAGAGTACGTGCCCAGCCAGGCTGACAGCGAGTCAAGGAGAGTGGAAGCTTGACCAGATGGCGGCGCCGAAGCCACACCTGAGTTGCCGCCGAACCGAGTTTGTCAGTACGACAGTGAAACAGTAAGACAGTAGAACAGTTTGTCCCTTGGGGATCACTGTCCTACTGAGGGACTGTCACACTGTCTTACTACTCTACCTCGGATAAGGTTGGCCGGTAGAGTCCACCGTGATCAGGACGCGCCCTCACTGGCGGTTGTTGGTTAGCAACCCAGTGGCGGCGGCAGAGATGGGGCGTTACGCCTCAATCAAGGTGGTACCGCGGATAACACCGCCCTTGAGCCATTCGGCTTAGGGGCGGTGTTTTTGTTTGTAGGGAAAGAAGGGTGACATATGAATGCCAATCGCTTGCGCAGGCTGTTTCTTGATTACTTTCGGGCGCATGACCACGCCATCATCGGCAGCGCCGCGCTGATCCCGGCGGGTGATGCCAGTGTGTTGTTTACAACCGCCGGGATGCACCCGCTCGCCCCGTTTCTGTTGGGCGAACCCCATCCGGCGGGCAAGCGGCTTGCCAGTTGCCAGAAGTGTCTGCGCACGAATGACATCTTGGAAGTAGGCGATGCAACTCATCTCACCTTCTTTGAAATGCTGGGCAACTGGTCGCTGGGGGATTACTGGAAAGCGGCGTCAATCCGCTACAGCTATGATTTTCTGACCAACCACCTGGGGCTGGAAGCGGATCGCCTTTCCGTCACCTGTTTTGCCGGTGATGCGGTCGCGCCGCGCGATGACGAAGCGGCGGCCATTTGGCAATCGTTGGGCATTCCAACGCAACGCATTTACTTTCTGCCGAAAGCCGATAATTGGTGGGGTCCCGCTGGCGCGACCGGCCCTTGTGGCCCTGACACCGAGATTTTCTACGACACCAATCCTGACGGGCCAACCGATGAAACACCGGCAACCAATGGTCAGCGCTTTGTCGAGATCTGGAACAACGTCTTTATGCAGTACGATCAACAGGCCGATGGGCAGATGGCCCGCTTGCGTAGCCACAATGTTGACACCGGTTTGGGCTTGGAACGGGTGTTGACCATTCTGCAAGGGGTGGCGTCGCCCTATGAAACAGACCTTTTTGTGCCGGTGGTTGATGCCATTCAAAGTCTGGCGACCACACCCCAGCCTTTTGCTGTACGGGTGATCGCGGATCATGTACGGGCAGCCACCTTTGTGCTGGCCGAAGGGATTCGACCGGGCAATGTGGATCAACCCTATGTAGTGCGGCGGCTGATTCGGCGGGCGATTCGCTATGGGTGGACAATTGGCATCACCGGCCATTTTTTGACGAAACTCGCCAACATGGTCATCGTCACCTTTGCCGATGTTTACCCTGAACTAGAGGAGCAAGGGGATCAGATTGCCGCCGCCCTTGATGAGGAAGAAACGCGTTTCCAACGTACCTTGGCGCGCGGCGAACGAGCCTCCGCCAAAGTGATTGCCGAGAGTCGAGAGCGGGGTGAAGGTGTGTTGGCCGGGCGGGAGGTCTTTCATCTCTATGAAACCTATGGCTACCCAGCCGAGTTGACGCAAGAACTGGCGGCGCAGCAAGGGTTGACGGTGGATATGACCGGCTTTCAAACCGCCTTTGCCGAACATCAAGCCACATCACAACAAGGGGCGGAGGGACGTTTCCGTGGCGGCCTGGCCGAGCGACGACCGGAAACGATGCGCTTACACACGGCAACGCACTTGCTTCATGCCGCCCTCCGCCAGGTGCTTGGTCCTCATGTCGCGCAGCGGGGGAGCAATATCACGCTGGAACGGCTGCGCTTTGACTTTAGCCATCCCACGCGCTTGACGGCAGATGAGTTGCAAGCGGTGGAAAGCCTGGTCAACGAACAGATCCGGCGTGACCTACCGGTGACCTGGGCAGAGATATCCGTCGCCGCCGCAAAAGAGAGCGGCGCAATTGGCCTCTTTGAGGAACGCTATGACGAACAGGTGAAGGTCTATACCATCGGCGATTTCAGCAAAGAAATCTGCGGCGGCCCCCACATCGAACAGACCAGTGAACTGGGCCGCCTGCGGATTGTCAAAGAGGAAGCGGTGGGAACTGGTGTCCGGCGGATTCGGGCAGTGTTGGAATGAATCGTAGCTGCCACGGGTTAGAAACCCACAGGCTACGGGTTGTCGCCCTGATGCCTGATTAGACGGCAACCCATGTGTATGGAGGGAAGAAAAGCAAGAAGCCCTTGGCCCGAACCCGGTGAATGATGAAGGTTAGCGAATGGTTTCGGTAATCCTTGGAACTTGTCACGCCGGCGGCGATGACCTACAGTTACCGCTTTATTTTCGTAACGTTCATCAACCCGTGGGGACTCGCGCAATGCCTTCCCTTGATACACATGGGGCTGGTTAGACAGCAACCCCAATCAAATAAACGCGCAGGATCTTGCCATCGACTGTCAACTCAAAGCGATCCCCTTCCGCCGTCAGAACGGGGTTGGCCGTCACGTTTTCATCAAAAATAACAAGATAGCCTTTTTCCAGGCCGGCGGCGCGCAGGTAATCAACCAACTGGGTCTTGCCGGCTTCGTATTTGGCGTTGTTGTACCAAATCTTGGTTTCGATAATAAAGCGTTGCCCGTGATACAAGGCGAGTAAATCGATCTCGCCCGCACTCGAAACGGATTCGATGACAACATAACCGCCCACACTTTGTAACGCGGCGGTGAGATAGCTGAACAACAGGTACTGACCACTAATCTCTAGCGGGCGCTGCGTCTTTTCGCTCTTGAGCAGGTGCACGCCATGTTCTTCCATAAAAGCTTTGAAGTGATCGAGCAATTGGTCAAAGTGCAACATGCCTTCCACCAGGTAGCGATGCTGGACAGCACCATTGGTCGCCTGGCGAATCAGGTCATGGGTCGGCGCAAAGGCTTTGATCAACATCTTACGATAGATGGGGTTAGCTAGGCGGGCATAGTCAACCCCCTGTTCATCACGCAAGACACGGAAGACGCCATACATGACTAGATCCTGTGTAACTTCATCCTGAAAATCGTAATAGCGGACTGGATTAAAGAGCGCTGTAAGCACAGCCGTTCGATGTAGATTCGCCTTGGAACGAATCGAAGCAAAGTGGGTATTATTCTCGTTTATCAACCGGATTAACGCATAGTCCAAATCCTTCGTCGTGATTGGTTGTGTAACATCAGGAACCAGATCGACGGTAAGTAATTGCCCCAGCCGATTCACCAAAAAAGGCTGCCCTTCCGTTTCGCGGACAATGCCATCAATAACTTCGGTCTCAAAGATTTGCCCGGTTGCCTGCGTATGTTGTGTAAGCAAGTCGCTGACTTCATCCGGTGTAAAATAGGGTACGGTAAACTGATCAGCAATGTTAAAGGGAGACTGGGTTCCGCCAAGCAAGGAGGGAATGGTGCGCACGCCTACCAATAAAATACTATGGATCACATGTGCACTTGGTTTATTGCGCCGCAAATACATTGCACGAAATTGTGATAGAATGGCAATTGCAATATCAACTGGAATAGAATCGAATTCATCAATGATTAGCACCCCTCGCCGATTTAGTTGACGTACAGTTTCCTGCAACCAATCAACGAAATCACCTTGATGTTGCATTGGTTGTGGCTCTGGAGTAGAAAACGGGTAATCCATTCGCCATTCTGTTACTAATTTCTGTAATCGTGGATAGAAATGCTCGGTACTAAAACGTGTCAACGTTTCAAAATTAAGTAGGATGCCAAAGTAATCACCCTCGGTTTCCAATTCGGTGATGATCTCGCGAAAGAGCGTAGTTTTCCCCGTTTGGCGAGAAGCGTTTAATGTCATATAACGCCCACGTACAACTTTGTCCCGCAAGGCAGCTTTAAGGGTGATACGATCAACATGATAATGTTGATCCGGATCGACAGGGCCAAAGGTATTAAACTCACGCGTCATTTTGCGATCCTTTCTACGTGATTACTACTACTGGTATAAGTATACCACAGAACCAGCGGTTCACCTGATAACAGCGCACTGAGTGGCTGCAATGGCACGTTCCCTGTCAACCGCCAGACAGTGACAAGTGAGCGGTTGACAGGAACGCAGATCATTCAGCCAACAGCGGAAACTCCGTCACACGCAGATTCGTGCAACCATACGGGATCAACGCCACCTCTTCCAGCGGCTCACCACTGGCGACCGGGCTAAGCGGGGGCGGGGCGGCGGCGCTATGTTGCAGACCCCAGCCCGGCACGCGACGCCCTTTGGCATAGGCGACGACCGGCGCGTTGCCGGGCGCAAAGGGCGGATTGCCAACGGGTTGCTGAGCAAAGTGGAAGCTGGCGGCGGGGTTGGTTTCGTCGACTTGTAGGGCGTAGTTCCAGGGCGTCGTCGGGTAGACTTCCCAGTCGCCGTGGGGCAGTTCGCCGCGGAAGTGTTGCCACTCTTCCTCAATGCGCAAGCTATAGACCAGCGGGCCACGGCTCATAGTGACGCTGTTGTTATAGCGGCGCTCCGCCTGCACCGGCATCGGCAGGAGCAACTTGACTACGTCCCCGGCGTGCCACTCGCGCGCCAGGCGGTAAAACTGACCGCTGGTTACGGCATGAAGCGCCTCTTGATCAACGCTGACCGTTGCCCCCGTCGCCCAGGCGGGAATACGGAGATAGAGGGGGAAAGTCACCGGCTCCGGCGTCAACACGGTGAAGGTCAAGGTGTTGTCAAAGGGGTAGTCGGTCTCTAACTTGAGCTGGACAGGGACGCCCTTGATGGTTGTGTCAACGTAACTTGGCGCATAAGCGACTGCCGCAATGCCCTCGTCTGGGCTAGTCATCCAGAGGTGAGCGGCGAATTTGGGCCAGCCCTGGTGCATGTTGGCGGTGCAGCAACCATAGTGCGGTTCGAGGCCAAAGATGTTGGCGTCGGCGGCGTTGGTTTCAAACCAGCGATCTTCGCTCACTTTACAGAGAATCTGGTTCGCTTGCTGGTCATACTGGTGCGCCCACATATCAGGCGAGAAGGTGGCGGGGAGGGCGTTAAAGGCAATGCGTTCCAGCCGGTCGGCCAGCGCCGGTTCGCCCAGAATGCTCAAGAGGACTTCCAGTGAAAACATATATTCGACGACGGCGCAGAGTTCGGTGCCTTGCGACGGGTTTTTGCCGGCGTAATGTTCATCGCCGGTAAAGACGCCGGTGGCCTGACCGTGCCAGCGATCCAACGTTTCCATAAATTGAAACGCGGCGGTACGATCCCGTTCATCCTGGGATTGGCGATACCAGACGCCGGGCAACTTGATTGCCATCGCGTTATTGACCACATGGGTGGCCTGGTTGGCCCACCCTTCGCGCACCTTTTCGCGGTCGCGGAAATCGGCGAAATGTTCACGCCAGTCAAAGCCCTGTTCCTGCACCTTGGCGGCCAGGGCCAGCAACCACGCTTCGCCGGTCTGTTCATAGAGCCAGTGGATGCTCAACACCAGATCCGCCCAGCGTGACCGGCCCCAAACAAAGAGCGGACGTTCATCGAGCAACGCATCCAACCGCTGCAAAAAGCGCAACATGGTGATGAGGACGCGGTGATCCTCGCTGGTGTCGTAGTATTGGGTCAGCGCCTTGAAGAGTACATAGACCGGCCAGGGATCATAGGCCTGATAGCGGTTGCCGTAAGCTGTGTCGCGGATGGGGCCGAGCCAGCCGTCTTCATGCTGGTGGGTGAGAATATAATCCAGCCAGAAACCGATCTTGCCCTTGAGCCGGTCGTCGTCGAGCAAATAGGCCAGGGGGACGATGCCGTCGAGCCAGTAGGGGCCGCGCTCCCAGCCCTCGGCCTGCCCGCCGATCCAGGCGCTGTCGGCGACGTCGGGCCAGAACTCGTCGAGGTGGCCGCTCAAGCCGTCGGCCTGGATGCGTAGTTGATCGTGGAGCCAGCCCAGCGGGCGGATCGCGCCGAGGGGCAAGGGACGAAAGACAGGTGGTAACAGGGGGGCGGTTTCGGGTGTGTTTGTCATAGTTGGTCTTCCTCTATTTACAATATCCCAGATACCATACTCGTCACGCTGCTCCGCGGCGGAATGCAGGCGGGAGCCTGGGGGCGCGGCGGAACGAGCAAACGAGCAATCAAGGCAAGTGTTGTAGGACGTAGGTATGATGAATCCGTTCTTGCTCCAGTCGTAGTTGGTTGGCAGCCAGGGAATCGTACAAGGTGCGTTCGTCGGGGGTGAGTTGGGATGGCGGCGCCAGGGATGTGGGCATCCCTGGCACCACGAATGGCTGAAAGGCGGCGAACGTTGCCTGATCCATCATTAGTGACTGCGTTTGGGGGAAAAGGGTGCGCACCTGGGCTAAGATTTGAAAGCCTTGGACATCCAGATCGCCCCAATACCAGATGGCGCACTGGTACAGCCAATTGACCGTGCGCAGGCTGTTGACTTGAAAGCCCTGGCCCCAGAGGGCAATGGTATCCGTCAACGACGGCAAGGTGAGAAAATTCATTTTGTTTTCCGTGATGATCACCCGTTTCCCGGCCAACGACAATGCTGTTGCTTGGGAAAACGGTAGACTCAGATCAGGGCTGGGCCACTGCAAGGCTGGTTGCCACGCCGGGTCGAGCAGCCGTAAGCGGAGCAACGGTTCATCATAGCGCAGATAAAAGCGCCGTTCAAAGCTTGTCTCTTCGGGCCGGATCGCATCGACAGGCAGCAACCCATCCAGCAGTTGGCGCAGGATGGCGCTGTTCTCTTCGATAAATTTGGTATGCACCGCAATTGGCAACTCGCGCAGATACAACCCTGGCCGGGGATGGGCCAGAAAGTAGGCGCAGACTTGTAACAATTCCGGCCAAACATTCAGGTTCTCCACCAGCCGTTGGGGGTAGCGCGCCAACCAATCGACCAGTTGGGGGAGCTGTTGCCGGGTCAGGTCAACCATTGCGCGAAAGCGGTCAACTTCCCGTTGTTTGCCCAGCAGCCGTAAAAAATCACGTTCGGTTTCGATCAAAAGCTGGGCCGGCAGCGATTGCTCGCCATAGCGGCGGGTGGTGCGAGTTTCTAAGACCACTGTGTAACCGTAGCCGGTCGTCGCTTTGGCCTGGGCCAGCAGATCGGTTACCCACTTTTTTAACTCGGTATAGGCCACCGACGCGGCCGGCTTGCCAAAGGGGATCTCCAGCGGGAAGAACGGCTCGCCGGTGATCTTACTGCGCAGGAAGGGCCAGTAGTGGCGCTGGGTTTTCTGTGTGATTTCCTGTGGCGTGATCATCCTCTATCCCTGTGCCGTTTTGGTAGGCAAGCCGCTGGGCGCGCAGTTGCTGAATGGTCATCGTTTCAACCTGCGAGTAGTTGCCATCGGTGTTGTTAAAGACAAAGTGACAGGCGGCAATATACGGCTCGACAATATGGATGCCGGTCATGGGGGTGACGACCAGCAGTTGCAATTCCAGTTCTTTGAAGAGCGCCATTGCGTACCGGGAGTTCTCCTGATCCGAGCGGCTAAAGGCTTCATCGACGACGACAAAACGAAACGCGCCGCTCTGCGCTTCGCCCGCCTTCAGGCCATATTGGTAGGCAATGGCCGAGGCGAGAATGGTATAGGCCAGCTTGGCCTTTTGCCCGCCCGATTTGCCGGCAGAATCGGAGTAATATTCCTTGATGCTGTCATCGGCGCGATAACGTTCGGTAGCGGCAAAGTCGAGCCACTGGCGCACATCGGTCACTTTGTCGGTCCAGCGCGCCTCCTCTTTGAACTTGGTGATGAGCGCTTGAATGCGGCGGAAACTGGCTTCGTAATCCTCTTCTTGTTGCCGTATCGACAAGCTCACGGTGAAACGGCGACCCACATCGGGCAGACAGGCTTGCAACTCCTGTTTGAAAGCACGAATTTCGGCATCGCGACTGGCTTCGGTGTGCAACTCGATGTAGGTGTCGCTGGTGTAGTTGATGGTGCGCAGCGAGACGTTGAGGGTGGCGATATTTTCCTCAATCTCCTCCTGGTAGCGGTGGAGGTCGCCATGTAGGAGGGCGATGTTCTCGATCACCTTTTCGTTGAGCAGGCTTTTGAAGCGTTCGCGATAGCGGGGCAGATCATCCTGGCGGATGCGCAGCAGTTCGCGCTCAAATTCGGGGATGGCGTTGACCGTGGCGTCAAAGTCGGCGGTCTCGTCGGGGTAGGTCGATTTGTACTCCTGCATTGCCTTGATGAGTGTCCCCATGTGGGTGTTGCGGCGGCGTTCGGCGGTGCTGCGGGCTTGGCGGTAATGTTCTTCGATCTGGCGGCGCTCACTGTTGATGTTGACCAGGGTCAAGGTCACTTTGAGCAACTGGTCGATCTGGACGCTGACTTTGGCTAACGAGGCTTGCCGCCGCTGCTCTAATTCCTGCTGGCATTCGTAAAGTTCGCGTTGGTATTGTTGACGCAGATGCTCGACCTGGCCGCTGCTCTTGACAACGCTGCGCAACTCCTGATCCTCAGCGGTGATCTGCTCTTGCATCTGGCGTAGTTCGCTCTGTAATTGTTGGAGGCGGTTTGAGCTTTGTTCCAGGCGCGCCTTCTGGTCGGCCAGTGTACGAAGACAGGTCTCTTCACTCTGCCAGTCGATGGCGGCAAAGGAGTCAAAGCTCAACAGGTTTTCCAGCCGTTGACCGAGGGTGTGTAAATTGCGTTGTTGCCGGCGCGCCCCTTCCAGGGCGGTGACAAGCTGTTGGCGCTGCTTTTCCAGGGTGGCGACTTCTTGTTCAATGGCGCGGATTTTGTCGGCGTTGGTCCAGCCGAGGATGTAGCTGCGCCGGTCGTGGAGATCACGGCGGTCATCTTTTTCGTGGCGGCTGCCACCGCTTTTGGTCAGGCCGCTGGGGGTGATCGCTTTGGCGGCGCGGTCAAAGTCGCTCATGTTTTCGCAGCAGAGATAGTCGAACTGGTGTTGGATCTCGTGTTCGATCCAGCCATAGTAGGGCGTGTCCGGTTTGATTTGCAGCTTGTGGATCAGGGCGTTATCGGCAAGGGCGCGGGGCGGGGCATAGCTTTCATCGAGCGCCACGCGGTGAAAGACAATGCGCCCGCGCAGGTTGGTCTGGTTGACATAGCGGCTGAAGCGGGGGTAATGGGTCTCCGGCACGAGTAACCGCAGGCCAAAGTTGTGCAGCAGCCGCTCGACAGCTCCTTCCCAGTTGCGTTCTTTTTCGCGCACGCGCAGCAGTTCACCGACGAAGGGTACGTCGCTTTCGGGGATTTGCAAGGCATCAAGGATCTGGCTGCGCAGGGCAAGATTCTGGCTGGGGATCTGACTCTGGCGCTGTTTGAGCGAGGCCAATTCCGCCGTCACCTGTTGCCACTGTTCGTTGACCTGGTTCTGTTGAATGAGCAACTGGCCCAGCGTCTCCTCTACCCGTTGCAACTGCTGTTCCAACGCCGGTTTGCGCGCTTCGGCCTGGCGGCGGGTTTGGTAGAAGGTCGTCTCGTCGCTGTAGCGGGGCAGGTCAAAGGCGAGGGCGAGATCATCGTATTGCCGGGCCAGGGTCTGGCGGCGTTTGACCTCCTGGGCGGCATAGTTCATCTCCTGCGCCAGGGCTTGCAATTGGCGACCGGTCTCGTCGCTGGCAATGGCAATCTTGAGATCGGTCTCTTGTTGGCGCAAGCCGGCCAGCCGTTGTTCACTGGCGCGCTGCTGGTTTTGCAGCCGCAACAGGTCGCGCACGGTCTGTTCCAGGGCGCTTTGCAGCAGTTGTTCCTTTTTGGCAGCAAAGTAGACCGGTGTAAGCGCTTCACAAGACGTCAGATCGGCGATCTCCGCTTCGGCCTGTTGATATTTACCGGCATCCACCATGAGCGGTTCGAGCAGCGCCAGTTGGCGTTCGGCTTTTTGGATGGCGTCGTGGGCGCGAGTCAGGTTTTCATAGTTTTCGTAGAGACCGCGCACCTTCTCCTGAGCGTCGGTCTTTTCCAACATGTGGTCGCGCACAAAGTCATTCAGGCGGCGGATCTCTTTGATCATCACCGTCTGGTTGAAGAGTTCCAGCGCCTTTTCCGAACGCAGACCAAAGAGGCGACGAAAGCGTTGGCTGTACTGGTTGAACTGGTCAAAGACTTCGGCCTTCTGGCTGCGCAGCCGTTTTTTCAGGGCGGCAATGTCGGCAAAGTGGCTGAAATGGCTGGCAATCGCCAGCGGCGTCTGCGCCACGACAAAGAACTTTTGCAACCCGTCCTGATGCCAGAAGAATTGGGCCAGTGTAACATCCCGGTCAGCCGCGGCGTTATGAAAGTGAGCGAGCAAAACGGAATAGCTATTGGCGCCACGCAGATATTGGGTCTGGCCGCCATAGTCATCGGCGCGCTGGATGCGGCCATACGCACCCAGGACATAGGAGCGTTCGTCCCGTTCGCGCTTGCCCATTGTCCCCGCCGCCTGGTTATAGTTGCGCTTCTGATTCGGCACGAGCAAGGTGAGCAGAGCATCCACCAGGGTCGATTTGCCGGAACCGTTTTCGCCGGTCAACAGGGCCGTGTGGCCGCCGGTCGCCATGCGCCAGACCTGCCGGTCAAAGGTGCCCCAGTTGAGGACTTCCAGGCGGTGGAGGCGGAAGCCGGCACACTCGTTTTGGGTTGGCTGTTCAGGCATTGGCTTCTTCCCATTCAACATTCATTACGATGTTTGGACCATATCTTCTTTAGCCTGGTCTAAGTAGCGGAAAACCAGCAAGAGTGCCGGGGACGGGCCACTAACATCTGGTAATTGCGAACTACTTCTGGCCCGTCCCCGGCACTCTTGCGTCCCCTAAGTAGCAGCTTTTCAGACGATTGATTTGGCCATTGCAAGCGTTAAGCGCTCCTCCACCTGTTGTTGCACAAGCAAATTAGGGATGCGCAAAACGAGTTCGCCCAACTTTGATAAATTGCAACTAAGCGTAAGGTAGCCCCAATAGTAGAGTAGTGCAAGTATTGCGGATTCAGCACCTGATTCAGTTGCCAGCCTGCGTAGATTAAAATAGTCTTCCAATTCAATGATCGTCACGGGCTTTGTTGAATCAAGCGTCTGCTGAATTACCTGTGAGCCTTTGGGTAACTGCGCCAGATACGTAACTATTCGATGATCTGAATCAACGGTGGTTTCTACCATAGGCGGTGGATAACCATTGGCTTGTTGTAAATGCTCTAAAAAATGCAAGGTGGCAGCAGGATTATAGATAGACTCGCCACCCTCATGGCTAAAGAGCGCGCCATTGTAAAAGGTGCGCATCAGGTGAAGCGCTTCTGCTGTCTGCTCGGCGGACATGTTGCACGTTTCCGTAACCCGGTGTAAAAGCTGCGTCACCTCCGCTTCGGTAAAACCGCATAGATCATTAAAATCTTCGCGGAAATAGATATTTTCGGCAATATTGAAACCGCTGGAAACATCATTCAGCACCACCGGGGAGACGCCGGCAATAAAGGTGCGATCCAGCCCACGCCCGCTCATGGCGGCCTTGATCGCTTTGAAAACCGCTTTGAATTCGCCTTCGCCAAAGACCAGCGCCTCATAACGCTCCTGGTTTTGTGGACGCTCGGCCATGAGCAATTCATTGGCAAAGTTGTCATATTCATCTACCAGCAGGTAGACCTTATGTTGCGCCTGTTGCACTACACTAAGCAGCGACCAAAAGGAGACGGTGGCATTGGTTGGATTGATTTCAATCGGACTCAACAGCAAAGATTGGTATTTGAGCGCAAAGGCTTTGATCTCAGCATTCAGATAGTCGGTCAGAACCTGCTGCTGTTGTTGATAATCGGGCTTCGGCGCAATCACAGAGAAATCCCAGCGCAGGATCAGGTATTGGTTGTGCAAGGGCGTTGGTGCAGCGCCGATGGCTAACTCGCTAAAGAGGCGGTCATATTCGTCTGCTTTGGCAATATCGTAATAGTTTTCCAGTGTGGAGAGCAAAAGACTCTTGCCATAGCGGCGCGGACGCAGAAAGAGCAATGTCTTGCCGACCTCTTCTAGTTGCGCAATACGGTCGGTGCGATCAACGTAGAGGTAATCTTCGGTGATCAGTTGATAAAAATCATTGTTGCCATACGGGAATTTGATCTTCTTGCCTGTCATACGCCTGCCACCTTCTACTCATCCTGTTTTTCACCCTCACCATATTCTACCAGTTGATTGCGGATCTCGACTAACTTGTCAGCCGAAAGCTTGGCCTTGATGATGCGTTTGACTTCGTAGCTCTCTTCCGCTTGCTCGCTCAGGCGGCGCAGAAAGCCGACGGCCACCACCTGGCTGATCACCCGGTCGATCTTGGCTTCGAGGCGGGTGAGATCGGCGCGCTCCGGGTAGAACTGGCGGATCAGGTCGCGGATCTGGGCTTTGGTCAGGATCAGGCGATCCAGATCCGGCTCGCGGGCGTCGAAATTTTGCAGTTCCTCACGCAACAGGACGCAAAGCAGGGTGGCATCGTAGGTCAACCGGGTGCGACGTACAAGGCGGGGCAAGGTCGGCGGGGCTTCTTCCCCTTCCCACTCGTCATCCTGCGTGGGATCGGGCTGGACGAGATAAGCATAGCCCTCGGCTTCATCAAAGCGCAAGGCCAGTCCAATGGCGGCAAAGTGTTGCCGCACGGCGCTCTGATAGGTGAGCAGCGTTTCCCACTCTTTGTCCTCATGATACAGAATATCACTCAGGAGTTTGAGGATGACGGCGGCGTAGGGCAGAATTGGTTGGGTCATAAGTCTTTTGAAAAGTTATTTGATACTTGTATCAGGCTGGAACACTACAGCGGATGAAGGCGGAAACGGATTGATTTGCTCCTGGGCGAAAACTCAGTATCACAGAAATTTTTATTCAATCAATCATTGTTGAATTCAAAACTACTCATCAATACCGAAACATCCGTTCCCGCCTTCATCCGCTGTAGTGTTGTCTGCATCCTGACACCTTCGTTTGATACTCACGATATTTTACAACACTACCCCGCGCGAAAAATGATCTGTGGCAAGCTGATTCGACGGCTGCGTTGCTCTATTGATATGCCATTGGATGTGCCGACAGGGACAGCACTTTCACCTAATAAGTCCACCGTTTCGCTCACCCCCGGATCAATCGTATGTTGGGCATTCTTGGCCGCAATGGCAACATAAGTCACGACTTCCGCCAACCCTTGCTGCACCGGAAAAGCGGTCAGCACCTCGGTCAGCGTTACCTGGGGACGTTGGTCGAGCAGGATGTCGATGTTGCGCCGCAGGCGGGTCTCATCCACATAACGTTGGTTGAAGAGCGCGGCCCAGTTGGCTTCCGCCAGATCAGCAGCGGCGATGGCAAGGTCGGTGGCGTCAAAAGCGGTTTTGACGGTGGGTCGCCAGAATTGCCGCTCCATCGGCAAGTTGACCGCGGGCAGGCCATCGATCTCGGTAAAGTCAGCGCCTTCAGGGAAAGCCTGTTCCAGGCGAATGGCGGCTTGTTTGATTTCGGCGATTAGCTCCTGAACCCGTCGCGCTTCGGCCAGCCGTTGTTCATCGAGCAGCTTGCGCAACTGTTCGGCCAGGCGGCGGTTGGAATCGACAATCTTGCTGCCGGCGTCGATCAGGCGGCGTTTCAACTGGCGGACGATCTGTTGATCTTCACGGGCGGTGGGCAGATCGAGCAGGGCATAGACCTTATCCAGCAGGACGCGCAACTCTTCCTGTTTCGAGTGGGAGAGCAGGAATTGCCAGAACGCATAAAAGCTGCGCCCCTGGTCGGACTCCTTGAGGGCAATGTCGGCGTCCAGCACATAGCCGACAATCTGCCCTTTGCTGACACCGGCTTGGAGTTGTTGTTTCTGCACATCACGGGCGATGGCGCGGAAATTTTCTTCCACTTCGCGAAAGTCGGCAATCAAGCGGCGCGCCAGATCGTTGGCGTCGAAAAAGCGTTCCTTGAGTTGGGTACTAGACGAGCGTTGCACCTGACCGGTGGCCTGAATGGCATCGATTTGCGCCTGGATCGCACTCTTTTGCGCTTCCAGTTGCGCCAGACGGTCGGCGGCGTTGACGGTGCTCATCTCGACAATTTCGCGCAGCAAGTCGAAGATCCGCAGAAAACGCGATTCTGTCCCGACAAACTCGCTGCGGTGGAGTTCTTGTACCCAGCCCAGCGCTCGTTCGGTGTCAGCGGTCAGTTCATAGACCGGATCATCACTGTTCGCTTCGTGGTAGCGGCGGAGAAAGCGATGCTCTTCATCACACCACTGGCGCAGATAGACCGCCGCCGCGCCGGGGTAGCGTTCCGGGTGATCCAGCCGCAACGCTTCCAAAGATTCGTCCAACGTTTCGGCCAAGGTGCTGTGGGGAATCGTCACGCGCCCGCTCTGCTTAAATTCCCGATAGAGAAAGCTGAGGATCAAGGGCGCGTGCGGCGTGCGCAACAGTTTCACACTGACAGCGTTGGCGAGGTCAAAGAGCAGTTGATCGTGATCCATGACGGTATTGTAGCACAAGTCACCTGAATCGAGTTCACCGCAAATGATGAAGAAGAGAGAACGCGGGTTCTACGGATTCGAGCGAAGTCACTGATGCTTTTGCCATTCCTCCCAGGTCACAACGCCGAGTGCCGGTTGGGGCGATTGAGGCAACATGGCGATAAATTCCAGCGAATGCCCATCCGAGTCGCGAAAATAGATGGCAATGGCCGGCATCCAGCCGAAGACCATTGGGCGCTTGATGCCATCATCGAAAAAGTTGTGACTCTCCAGCCCACGCGCGTCGAGATAGGCCACGGCGCGCTCTAGTACATCCGCCACTGTTGACCGAAAGGCAAAGTGTTGGGGCAGAATCTGCTCCGCCGGTTTTTCCCAGAGACCCAGCATCGCTTCGCCCCGGCCACCGATCCAGTAGAAAGCCGCCCGCCGGCCTTCCTCCTTGATGCCCAGTTCCAGACCGAGTACGTTTTCGTAAAAGGCCATCGCCCGTTCCAGATTGGCGACATTGATATGGGTTTCAAAAAGATACACCGTCATTGGCAACCCATTACAACCAAGACAACACAAAGTGCTGACAGATTGACAAGCCGCCCGCCCTATGCTATGTTACCAATAGTACAATCTGAGCATTTTACAGCAGAGAGGAACTAGCGTGGACCCTTTCCGCAAGCTTGACGGCTATCAACAGGGCCGTTGTTGGCGCTTAACGGGACTAGAGCCGCTGCCGGACGAAGAGTGGCAGCGAATGCTCGCCTTTCTCCAACTGAGCCAGGATGAACGCAGCGCCATGCTGGCGACGGTGGAAGTGTTGTTTCGCCGGGGTTATGAATTGGTCGTCGGCACCTATGACCTGCTCTTACAGAACCCCGATACGGCAGCGATCCTGGGGTGGGAACAGGGCGCCGACCCGGCCCATCTCAGCGAACGGCGGCGGTTTTTTACAATCTGGCTGGCGCGTCTCCTGGCGCTCGATATGAGCAGCGAGTTGGCCTACTACCTCTTTCGGGCCGGAAAGTACCATGCCGCTCATGGCCCGCGCCGCACCCATGTGCCGCCACTCTATGTCACCGGTTCTATCAGCCTGGTCCATGCCGCTTTTGCCCGTTTCCTGCATGAGGAAATGCATGGTGATCCGGTTGTACCAGTCGCGCTGGCCGGTTGGAACAAACTGCTGACGGCCCATCTCCACCTGATGCAACTGGGGTATCAGGCGGCGTTGGCGGTAGATAGCGGCGACTTTCCGATCCATGTAGCGCTCTTTGGGAAAATGCGCGATCTATTGGGGACACAGGCCCTGACCCTCCATCTGCCCACCGGCGCCCAGATGGACCAACCCTTGCGCAAGCTCTTTAACTATTTTCCGGCGGCGCGCGCCACTGTTTTTGATCTGGAATGGCAGGGCGGCGAACAGGTAGACCACCGGGGGACGCCCTGGTTTACCCCGCAAAAAGTCTATCGCATCAAGCCGATGTGGCGCGTTCTCTTAAATGGCCGTGATATTAGCTATCTGGAAGGCGCCGACACCATCATCCATGACCAGGATGAGATCCAAATCTTCCCGCCTGGTCGCTAAAAGGAGCCCTTATGCAAATTCGCCTCTACGCCACGCTTCGTCCCATCGTCGGCAGCGCCACCGTGACTTTGGACACGCAACCCGGCGATACGGTGCGTTCGATGTTGGCCGAGTTGATGACGCGCTGGCCGGATCTTAAGCCCCACCTCTTTCGCAAAGAAGAGTTGCATCCCAGCATTCATATCTTTCTCAATGGCCGTGACATCCGCTATCTTGGCGGGCTGGACATGGCAATTCCTGAGGAGACCGAGATCTGCATCTTCCCGCCGGTCGGAGGCGGTCAATGAGCCGTCATGACTACTATGGCGTGCCGCTCTGGTTAATGAAAGAGTATCTGGTCGATCTGGGCGCAGTCGAAGTCGAGGAAAATTGCCTGGTCGCCGATGGCTGGCAGGCCAGGGTCAGCAAGGCGGAACCCAATCGCATTGGGTCATTGGTTATTGGTGGGGCAACAGTGGAATTTACGGGGGACCCCGCCGCGCTGGAAGCCATGTTCAAGCGGCTGCACTGGAAAACGCTGCGCGGGGGTGGGTGAGGCGCTTTCAAAAAATAAAATATCCCTTGTCGTAGGGGCGTCCCGGTCTCACAGAAACCGAGGCGCCCGCAAGGGGACGCCCCTACAGATACTTATTTCTTTGAATTGCGAACAACCTACGCAATAATCTCCAATTCGCGCAGCTTGCTCTCCGGCACGACGCCGTTGCTCCAACCGCGAGCGGCGTAGTATTCTACCAGCATCTTATCCAATTCACAGACATGGCCGGCGGAACCCTTCATGGTGCTGGGTTCATCGGTGAAGCGCTTGGGCAGGTAGTCCGAACCTTCGCCCAGACCGGCCAGGTTGTTATAGTGGCGCTCCAGGTTGTAGACCCGTTCGCCACAGCGGAGCAGATCGGCCGCCGTGTATTCCAGGCCCGTTACCGCGTTGAACTGCTGGGTGTACTCGTCCATGCCTTCGGCAAAGGCGGAGAATTTGCAGAGATCCAGCGAATCGGAAACGGCGTGGACATCCTGGAAGATCTTGGTCAGTTCCCCTTTGCCCTTCCATTCCAGCGGATCAACCTTGAGTGAACCAAAGGGCATGACGCCTAACTCAGCGGCGGGCGTATAGGCGCGCAGGTGGCATGCGCCACGGTTGCTGGTGGCATAGGCGATACCCATGCCCTTGAGACCACGGGGATCGTAGGCCGGAATCGCCTGGCCTTTGACGGTCATGCCGATGTTGGGATCGCCAAAGGCCGCGGCGGCCCGCGCCGTGCCTTCGGCTAGTTTGTCACCGACGCCTTCGCGCTTGGCAATCATGTCAACGACGCGCACCATGCCGGCGTGATCACCCCATTCCAGCTTGCCGTCGCCGTTGGTATAGCCCCGTTGGCTGGCTTCCATGTAGGTGCTGAAGACATTGCCCAACTCAATCGGGTCCATGCCCAGGTCATTGCAGCGGTCGATGATAAAGGCGACGGATGCAATGTTATTGTTGTCGCAGTTGGCGCCCAGTGACCAGGCCGGTTCGTATTCCACACTTTCCATGCGCACCTTGTAGGGGCCTTCGGTGATCTCGACTTCCTTCTTGCAAGCCACCGGGCAGGCATGACAGGTCGGTTCGGCGACCAGAATCGTCGAGCGGACATGTTCGCCGGAGATCAATTCGGCGTTTTCGGTGCCAAAGGCGGTGGTTTGAGAGTTGCGCGTGGGCAACGCGCCGATGCTCTCCGTAATGTTCATGAGAACGTTCGTGCCATAAACGCTGAGGCCGCCTTTCTTGGGCGCCGTGATGTTCTCTTCAGCCATAATGGCCGCCAGGGCGCGTTTGCGCGCTTCGCGATCGGCATCGCGATTGGCCGGGCGGGGGCGATTGGCGCGGTCGCCTTTGACGACAATGGCTTTGAGGTTCTTGCTGCCGCCGACGGCGCCCGTGCCGTTGCGACCAGCGGCGCGATCATCGACATTGACCCAGGCGGCAAAGCGCACCAGGTTTTCGCCGGCCGGCCCAATCGCCATGCCGTCGCACTCTTCGCCGTGGCGTTCGCGCAGGATCTTGAGCGTTTCGTGAATGCCTTTGCCCCAGAGATCGGAAGCGTCGTGCAGCGTCACCTGACCATCGGCCACATAGGCATAGGTTGGCTTGTCCGCTTT
This sequence comes from Caldilinea sp. CFX5, assembly GCA_021405325.1. The sequence goes on from QWII01000064.1 coordinate 62,438, forward strand.
GCCTTTAAAGACCAGGCCATCAAAGCCGGCCCACTTGAGCTTGGCTGCGGTCCAGCCGCCCATGTGAGAATCGGCCACGGTCCCGGTCAAGGGCGATTTCGTGACGACGGCCAGACGACCGCTCATATTGACATCGGTGCCGGTCAGCGGGCCATTCATAACACAGAGGATGTTATCCGGCGCAAAAGGTTCAACCGTGGGGCCATTCTCAAAGACATATTTCACGCCCAGGCCACGAGCCCCGATATACTTTTTGGCATCAGCTTCATCAACCCCCTTGTATGCAATGTTCCCGGTAGTGAGATCGATCCAGGCCACACGATTGGTAAAACCGCCAATCATCATGTTTGTCCTCCTTCTTGAAACACAGATAGCAAATTAATAGGCTAATACCGCTGACAACGGTGGGTAATGCCGGCATTTTTTGACGCCGTTTCCTGCCACTGTTATGAATCGGTACTGACCGGAATGCAAGCCGATAGTTCTAGCCGAGCCAGTTATAAAGCCGCCCGAACATCCTTAGCCAGTGATGAAGCAAACTGTAGGTGGAATTTCTAAGTACAATACCAAAAGTTAGCAGTTTTGCCAAACTGGACTTACGACCATAAGCAGCGTAGGGCAAGATGTCATTATCAGGATGGCATTATTTCGGCTGATTTGATGCAAGCTTGCAGTTTACCCCATTGCAGTTGCATAGGATGATGATATAGCAACAATGCGCGCCGCAATGACAGAAAGGATTCCATGAAGCTCTTTAAATGTCAGCATTGTAATCAGTTGTTGTACTTTGAGAATACGCGCTGTGAGCGCTGTGGTCATGCCTTGGGTTATCTCTGGCAAGTGGATCAGGTCAGCGCCTTAATGGCGACCGCTGACGGCAACTGGCAGGCAATGGCTGATCCGGATCGCCGCTATCGTTCCTGCGCCAATGCCGTTCATGATGTGTGTAACTGGTTAATACCAATGGACACCTCCGATCCGCGCTGTCTGGCCTGCCGACTAAACAAAACCATCCCTAATCTCAGCGAGCCAACGAATCTGGCGCACTGGCGCAAACTGGAATTTGCCAAACATCGGCTGGTCTATACACTGTTGCACTTAGGCTTGCCGGTTGTCAACAAACAGGTTGATCCGACAATGGGGCTGGCCTTTGACTTTTTGGCCCCATCCGGCCCGGAGACACAAGGCAGCGTCATCACCGGACATGCCGACGGCTTGATCACCATCAACATTGCCGAAGCCGATGAGGCCGAACGTGAGCGGGTGCGGCTGGCAATGGGTGAACCCTATCGCACCTTGCTGGGTCATTTCCGGCATGAAGTGGGCCACTATTATTGGCAATGGTTCGCCCGTTCGCAAGAATGGCTGACGGCATTTCGCACCTGCTTTGGTGATGAACAGCAAGACTATGCGCAAGCGCTGGCAAACCATTATGGCCAGGCTGACAACACCGATTGGACAACCACCTTTGTCAGTCAATATGCCTCGGCCCACCCGTGGGAGGATTGGGCGGAAACGTGGGCGCATTATCTCCACATGATTGATGCGCTGGAAACTGCCTATGCCTTTGGGCTGCGCGTGCGCCCCAAGATCAAGAGCGATGAAAATTTAGCCGTCACCGTCGATTTCAATGCTTACAACCAAAGCGACTTTGCCGAGATTGTCGAAGCCTGGTTGCCCTTGACCTACGCCCTCAACAGCCTCAATCGGAGCATGGGTCTACTCGATCTCTACCCCTTTGTCCTTTCGCCCGCAGTGATCCAAAAGATGGCCTTTGTTCATCACAGCATTCGCCAACACGCAAGCGGCGCGCCCAGTGCAACCGCGCCCAGTGCAATCGCACCCAGTGCAATAAGGTAGGCAACATTACGCGATTGACAGTTTGTCAATCCTTTGTATAATGGTGTCTATGATTAATCGAGACGCAAGCTAACGATGAAGAGATGAGCGACGTTTATGACCCGTTTGCAAGCCTATTCCATTCGGCCGGTGCGCCGGGCCGAGTTGCCCAAACTTCAGCGCATTGAACAGGCCGCCGGTCAACGCTTTGCCGATACCGTCCACGCCTGGATTGCCGGGGATGAGGGCATGGGGCTAGACACGTTGAAACATTGGTATAAGCATGGCAAAATCTGGGTCGTTGTTACCGAAGACGATGAACCGGTCGGGTTTGCCATCGCGCGCCCGCTGGACGGCAAGGCGTATCTGCATGAACTGGATATTCATCCGGATCATAGCCGCCGGGGCTTGGGGGCGCGGTTGATTGACACGGTAAGCGACTGGGCGCACGCGAATGGCTATCCGGCTGTGACCCTCACTACCTGTGTCGATATTCCATGGAATGCGCCCTACTATGCACGGCTCGGCTTCCGTCTGTTGAACGAGGAAGAGTTAGAGCCGGGGTTGCGCGCTGTACGCACCCACGAGATCGAAGCGGGCTGGGCGCCGGCAGAGCGGGTTTGTATGCTGCGACCGGTCTGATCATAATGATTCAAACCATACCATTCATGACACAACAACCGACCTACACCGAAAAACAAGGTCAATATCTGGCCTTTATCTACTACACTAAGATCAACCGTCAACCACCGGCAGAAGCTGACATCCAACGCTATTTCCAAACAACGCCGCCCACTGTTCATCAAATGAGCCTAAAACTGGAAGAACGTGGTTTTATTACAAGAGCGCCAGGCCAGGCGCGCTCCATTACCGTTCTACTGCCACCGGAAGAGCTACCACTGCTGAAGTAAGCGCCGGCAGACCTACCCATTGCAGCCAGAACCTTTGGAAAGGAGACGAGCCTATGCAAATGGTCATGTTTGTTTTGGATAACCCTGATCAACTGGATGACCTCCTGAACGCCTGGCGCGCCGTGGGCATGAGCGGCGTTACCATCATTGAAAGCACCGGCTTCCACCGCCATCGCGCCCAACAGCTGGCCGCCCAGCAAGTGCTGCTTCCCGCGACATTGAGCGAACGCATTGACAAAGGTCACTATACACTCTTTGCCGTTGTGCCCGATGTCGAGGCGGCGCAAGAATGTCTCTACGCCACCGAAAGTGTGGTGGGCAATTTGGATGCACAAAGCACAGGCGTTTTTGCCACCTGGGAAACAACGCTGACCAAAGGGGTTCTCAACCACCTCCTCCGCCCGGAGCCAGGGTTGGAAGATGAGGACGTTAATCTTTAGCAGAAATCAATCGGTATCCATCTATGACAAAATCTGTTCCTACCATTTCGCGCCGTGCGGCGCTTGTCACCCTGGCCGCCGTCGGCGCGATTGCCGTCACCGGGCGGGAAGCGCTTCAACTCGCCGCCGACCCGGTCGGCGAGGAAGAATGTCACCCTGCACCCCTGAGCGAAAGCAATTTGACCAACCCACCCGCCAGCCAGCCCACGACCGCAGCCGCCGAGTTGCCGTGGGCGCAACAGGGTGGTTTTATCAATGACGCCAGTTGTCTCAATCGCACGCCCATTCATGGCATTGTCCAGGTGCGCACCGAGGCTGATCTGCAGAACGCCCTGGCCTTTGCCCGTGAACATGGGCGCAAAGTAGCGCTGGCCGGCGTGCGCCACAGCATGGGCGGCCAGGCGTTTTACAACGATGCCGTTGTCCTCGACATGCGCGCTTTTAACGCCATCACCCTCAACGAAGCCGACCAGACTATCACCGTCCAGAGCGGCGCCACCTGGCATGACATTCAAAACCTGCTCCACCCCAACTATGCCGTCAAAGCGATGCAATCCACCGACATCTTTACTGTGGGTGGTTCGATAGCGGTCAACGCGCACGGCATGGATCACCAAGTCGGCGCCATCGGGCGGACGATTCGGTCGATGCGGGTTATGTTGACCGACGGCACAATTCAAACCCTCAGCGCCGGTGAAAACCCAGAGCTTTTCCGCCTGGTCATCGGCGGTTATGGACTCTTTGGTATTATTTTGGAAGCGACATTGGAGATCACGGCCAACGTCATCTATGAACCGGGGCGCCGCGTCATTCACTATGAAGCCTTTCCCGCCGTCTTTGCCAACGAACTGGCGCCCAATCCCGGTTTAGGCTTGATGTACAGCCATCTCTCGACGGCGCCCCAATCGCTCCTACGCGAGATGTTGATCTACACCTACGAGCAACGCGATCTACCCGACGCCGTCATTGAACCGTTGGGCGAAGTCTCGGCCACCAAATTGCGGCGCTTTGTTCTCAACTTTTCCAAACAGGGCAACCTCCCCATGCGCATCAAGTGGTTTGCCGAAAAGCGCATCGAACCGTTGATGGAGAGTTGTTCCGTCAGCCGCGCCCAGGCCCAGAGCGAAGGGGAAGCCTGTCTGGTCTCGCGCAACCAGCCTATGCACGACTCGGTGAAATATTTGCAGAACAATCTGAAGAACGAAACCGATATTCTGCACGAGTATTTCATCCCGCGCGAAAACTTTGTCCCCTTTGTCGATGGGTTACGGGCCATTGTACAGGAACAGCAGGTCAATTTGTTGAACGCCTCGGTGCGTGTGGTTTATCGTGAGGAAAATTTTCTGAACTATGCCCCGGTTGACGCCTTCTCGGTCGTGCTGTATATCAACCAACGCATCGACGACGCCGGCAATGAGAAAATGCGCACAGTGACCAGCGCGTTGATCGACCTCACCACCAGCCTCAACGGGCGCTTCTTCCTGCCCTATCAACTACACTATACAGCAGAACAACTGGAACGATCTTACCCGGAGATTCGCGCCTTCTTCGCCGCCAAACGCCAATATGACCCCGATCTGCTCTTGACCAATACGTGGTACGAGAAGTATGCGCCGAGTTTTATAGATGGGTGATCACCCCTACCAGTCCAAAAACCGTTTGCCAACCGTTCTAACTTGCCTTATAATTCTACCATGATTACTTATACACCGATTGTTCAACATTTGCCTTCCGATTTGCAAGTCGCACTGCTCCAATTGGTCGAAGCAGTGGAACAAAATCTGCGCGAGCAACTGACGCCGCCACGTGAGGAAATTATCGACGTGCGTGCGATGAGCAATGGAATTATTGAGATGCAACAAGCTTCGCAACAACGAATGGCTCGTTTAGAAAATATATTACAGCAGGTTGCTGAAGCGCAACAACGCACCGAAGCGCGCATGGGACAGTTGACCGAAGCGCAACAACGCACCGAAGCGCGCATGGGACAGTTGACCGAAGCGCAACAACGCACCGAAGCGCGCATGGGGCAGCTGACCGAAGCGCAACAACGCACCGAAGCGCGCATGGGGCAGCTGACCGAAGCGCAACAACGCACCGAAGCGCGCATGGGGCAGTTGGCCGAAGCGCAACAACGCACCGAAGCGCGCATGGGGCAGTTGACCGAAGCGCAACAACGCGCCGAACATGAATTAGCCCAACTAGCTTCCTCTGTTACTGAATTAACAAATAGTGTTCGCGTTATGCAACCACGGCTCGCCAAAGCGGATGGTCAGTTGCTGGAGCAGCGCTATATCGAACGGGCTTCCAGTTACTTTGGACGTTGGTTACGGCAAATTGAGGTGCTTTGGCCGGGTCGCCTGAATCGTACCTTGGAAGAAGCGCTAGACAATAAGCTAACACCTGATGAAAAAGATGAAGTTCTTCGCTTGGATGCTATTCTACGGGGCAAGGCGGCATTGCCGACAGGTGCAGACGAAGTCTATGTGGCGTTAGAAGTATCGGTGACGGTTAACCAATATGATGTTGAGCGCGCCGCCAACCGTGCGGCGTTGTTGCGTCGCTTAGGTGTACGTGTTGTTCCCGTTGTTGCGGGTGAAGCAATCGAAGCCGAGGCTATTACCGCTGCACAAAGCAGTGCGGTTGCCATTTTGCGCAATGGCCGCCGCCAAGGCTGGGAACAGGCATTGGCGGCGGCTTAAGCGTTTATCGTCCGCAAGAGTTCAACATCCCCAGTCGGAACAAAACGTCCTGTAGTGGGGCAGCCGCAAGGCGTGTTTGCGTCTCCCGCCGGTTTGCTTGCCAGGCGAACAGAAGCAAGGTAGCCGCCAGCAAGAGCAGTAAATTGGCGGCCAACGTAAAGAGCCATTTCAAGACGGTTGATACGTACGCGTTTACTCCTTGGACGTCAGACCCTTGATCAGTAGTCATAAATGTGTTCGACCGTGATGCCTTGTTGTTCCATTTGCGCCAGGACAGTGTGCAGCGCAGCCACCGGAATATTCAGCCCCAGCCGTTGGCGCGCCGGGTCGATCAGCACGGGCATGGCAAACATTACCTCAACATCGGGTAAACTGGATTGCCAATCGCTCGGTGCAAAGGCGGTCAACATGACATGATCGTTGCCGGCAAAATCAATAAAGCGCACGCCCCGCTGCGCCAGTTGTGGTGTCAGATCGGTGAAGGGTTGGTAGTGGGGAATGGTAATCATGGCCCGCTGGTCATCAAACCGTTCGACCAGCCGCACAGCGGGTAGCGCGGCCAGCGTCTCGTCGGTCACGTTCTCGGCCGTGACAAAGATTTCCTCAGCCACGGCGCCATAGGTCACTTCCGTACCCCAGCCGATAAGCGCACCATAGCCGGCCTTGATCAGAAACTCAGCGCTCAAGGCCAACTTGCGTTCCCACTTGCGAATGGGGTTCGGCCCCCACCAGTCGGTCGTCGTCCAGAGAGCGCGCAAATCCGCCATATAAGGATAATCAAACCAGGGGATGGCGTGGATAAAGTCGCCATAGGCTTTGGCATAGCGCCGCGCCAGCGCGTCTTCGGGCGTGAGTTCATCATTGCTGATCCACTCGGTGAAGCGGCCAATGGTTCCCTCATAGATGCCTTTGATACCATTTTCCACCGTAAAGCTTGTGCCGATCACATAGAGCATCAGGTGGTAGCCGCCGTTAAATTCATAGTTGCCGGCGGTGACGCGACAGACGCCGGCATAGCCTTGCCAGTATTGCCAGACCGAAGCAAAGAAGGGAAAAGCGCTGGGCGCTTTTTCGGCGACATGGGCGGCATACTCATCGGCGCTAAAGACAATATACCATTCGGGGAAGGTGAGGTAGGTCTGATCTTCGGGGCGCAGATGGTCGCTGTGCGCAGCCCATGCCGCGGCCACAGCCGGTTCCCGCACCGGCGGCGCGGCACTGACAGTGCGAAATGGGCCGCAAGTCACACCAATAAAAATTAACGGCGCGACGAGGATAATCACAATGATCAGCAGCGGAATGCGAATAATACGCCAAAGGCGGCGTAAGCCCTTCCTCAGATTACGCATAGCGGGTTTTGGTCTGGCTGCGGAAGAGAACAAAGCCAATCAGGACGGCAATACCGCCAATGAGAATGTGCGGGATGTTGGTGTTAATGTTATGGGCTAACGTATGTGAATCTACCAATTCAAAGTTTTTACGAAAAATCCCTAAATCCAGATACGCCTCGCCAAAGAGCAGCCCGACAATGCCATCAAAGAAATAGACCAAGCCAAAGAGTCGGAAATAAAATTGCGTCGCCCAGGTGGAACGCATCGCCGCCAGCGCCGCCCAGACCGCTGAACCGGCGTGCAGCAGATCATCATGCAGTTGCAGGCTAAAGAGGCCAAAGAGCAAGCCCTGATCGTCTTTCAGGCCGGGAATATAGCTTAACGAAGCAATTGCCAGAAACATGGCGGCGTAGAGCCAGCCTAGTTTACGTATCGAATCCATTGGTGAACTCTCCCAAGTTTGCTGAAGTATGAACAGTGTAAAACAGCTACCGAGGAGTATACCACAACCAAAGGTGCAAAAATACTGTCAAATTTGCTGTTTTCTTACATTTTTCGTATGACAGGGATTGGCGGCAAAGAGAGTGCGTTGCACGGGTCACAAAAGTTCCCATAGCAGCATCATCGTCTGACTCGTGCAACGCACTCTCTATTCGGCAAAACGCACTCTGAATCTGAACTACATCCCCATTACAAATCCTCTTGACATGAAGGTTTCCATGAGCTACAATAGGCAATACATTATTGTATATAATTTTGTATATAATTTTATATACAATTGTGTAACTGATATGATTAATCAAGATAAGTGGAGGGCAAGATGAGTACAACGATTCGTATCAGCACAGAAACGCGAACTGTATTAAGTGAGCTAGTACAGATGACCGGGCTATCGATGCAGGCGGTTCTTGACCAAGCCATTGATATGTACCGCCGCCAACAAATGTTAATGGCGCTTAACGATGCCTATGCTGCTCTACAAGCCGACCAGAGTGCATGGAACGATTTAGAAGCAGAACGTGAGGAATGGGATGCAACGTTGCATGACGAATTGGAGCAGAACTAATGGCTGCACAACCGTTACGCGGCGAAATTTGGTTAGCGAATCTTGACCCAACACTTAGTCATGAACAGGCGGGCAACCGACCGGTTCTTATCATATCGACAAATCAATTCAACAGAGGGCCAGCAGGGTTGATTATGGTTTTACCCGTTACACGGACGGATCGGGGAATCCCTGCCCATGTTGTTGTAAACCCGCCAGAAGGCGGGCTTTCAGCGCGTAGCTTTATTCTTTGTGATGGCATTCGTTCAATTTCCAAGCGCAGACTTGGCCCTCAGGCTTGGGGTAGCATCAGTCCACAGACAATGACAAGAGTCGAAGAATACCTACGCTTGTTACTTGAATTGTGAAATCTGATTTCATGACCCTACTCCTGCTCAAGCATCAGATCCGCCTGAACCGGAATGTGATCCGAGCGGATGTCGCCGCCCTCGACATAATTCACCACGTGCCACGCCGGCGACACCAGAATGTAATCCAACGGCGCACCCAGCAGCACACCCGCCAATCGCCAGGTCAGCCCGATACCATAGCCTTGCATGGCGTATCGCAATTCCGTATTCGCTATCAATTGCCGCATCGGCTGCGACCAGGGCGAGGCATTGAGATCGCCCAACAGCATAAAGGGTTGCGTCGCCTCATTCGCCAGTTGCCCCATGAGCGCGATTTCGCTGTTGCGGCTGGCGGCCCAGTCGCCATTGATCGGCGGCAGAGGATGGATCCCCACAATGGTCACGGGTTGCCCTTGCCAATCCAACACCGCACGCAGATAGCGGCGCCCACGTCCGCCCGGTATCACCGTTTCGACCTCCTGAAAGGGTTGGCGACTGAGAAAGGCCACACCCAGCGTCATGCGCGACGGTTCGGCATGAAGATAAGGATACTTGTCCGTCAATTCTTCCCGTAACACCACCAGCAAATCTTCCCGCACTTCCGACATAAAGACCAGATCGGGCTGGCGTTCACGAATCAATTCAACCACTTGACCATAGCCGGCATTGCTGGTGGAGATATTGAGCGCCATCACGCGTAAGGGCGCGGCCGCGGTCGCCGCTTGGGCTATTGGGCCGATTGGGAGGAAAAAAGGTATCACAAGCATCAGATTGACCAGGAAGGCAGCGACTACGCCGAGCAAATAAAAGCGAAAGTCACGCAGCAGGAGGAGAATGAGTAGACAGAGTGCCAGGCCCACCGTATATTGCAGATGGTAATGGGAGAGCAGATCGAACGTCCAGTGGAATTGACCGGCCAGGCTGCCACAGGTGAACAAGGTGAAGAGTAAGCCAAGCCCCAGGAAAATCCGATGAAATACCCGTTTCATAAACTAAAGCCGCCTTTTGCCGGAATACAGATGAACGAAATTCTGTTCGCTGAAGCGCCGCTGTGATATACTGAATCCTATCCGTTATCATACAACAACTCAACAGAAAGTGCAGAAAAGCATGAAAATTGGTGTCAGTTCCTATAGCTTTAGCCGTCTGGTCAATGCCGGTGTGCTGGAACAGATCGCGGTGATCGGTAAGGCCAAAGAGATTGGCTTTGATGTCATCGAATTTTCCACCATCGCCGTCCCCGCCGGCAAAACCCTGCCGGAGTACGCCAAAGCGTTGCGCGCCGAAGCAGATCGCCAGGGCATGGCGATTGTCAATTATACGATTGGCGCTGATTTCCTGAAAGGCTCCAACGGCAATTTACAGGCCGAGATCGAACGGGTCAAACGGGAAGTCGATATTGCCGCCATCCTGGGCGTCCCCGGTATGCGTCACGACGCCTCTAGCGGCTGGCCGGCGACCCATAGCGGCCCCAAGAGCTTTGACGCCGCCTTGCCCCGTCTTGCCGAAGGCTGTCGCGCCGTCACCGAATATGCGGCAAGCAAAGGCATCAAGACGATGGTGGAGAATCACGGCTTCTTCTGCCAGGAGAGCATCCGTGTCGAGAAATTAGTTACGGCGGTCGATCACCCCAACTTTGGCATCTTGGTCGATATGGGCAACTTCCTCTGCGCTGATGACGAACCGACCATCGCCGTGAGCCGCTTGATGCCCTATGCCTTTCACTGTCACGCTAAAGATTTTCATGTCAAGCCGGGAAGTGATGTGGCGCCGGGCAAAGGTTGGTTCCAGTCCCGTGCCGGCAACTATCTCCGGGGCGCGATTATCGGGCATGGCAATGTCCCTGTCTGGCAATGTCTCAAGATCATGCAGCGCGACGGCTATCAGGGCGTCCTGTCGATTGAATACGAAGGCATCGAAGATGTGTTGATGGGCATTCAAATCGGGCATGATAACTTGCGTCGTATGGTAGGGATGTTGGGCAATTAACCATGTTGAACGAGCGCTGTCCTTGCGGTAGTGGCAATCTGTATCAGGCTTGTTGTCAACCATACCTGGCCGGCAAGGCAATTCCTTCATCACCGGAGCAGTTAATGCGGTCGCGCTATAGCGCGTTCTGCACAGGCCAGGTCGATTATTTGATCGCCACGCGCCACCCCAGCAAACGCCAGGACGATGACCGACAGAGCCTGTCACAGACGATAGCCATGACCGAATGGTTACATTTGCGCGTCCTCCATAGTCAAGCAGCGGCGGAGACAGGCACAGTCGAATTTGTAGCCTTCTTCAAAGCGCAAGGCCAAGTCAGCCAGTTGCACGAACGCTCCGACTTTGTCCACCAGGATGGCCGCTGGTATTACCTGCAAGGCCAGCACTTGCCGCCGATCCGCCTGGAACGCAACGACCCTTGCTGGTGCGGCAGTGGGAAAAAGGTTAAGAAGTGCCACGGAAGGTGATAATGTGCTGCGTGCTGCGTGCTGCGTGGCCTGAGCCTGTCGAAGGCCACGAATCACGCAGCACGCAGCACGAATCACGCGCCCCGTTCCAACATCGTCACCACCGCTTTCATCCATCCTAGCGCAAAGGCCATGCCGGCGTGCCAACCGGCGGCGCAACTCATGTGCGGCGTGTGGTCGGGGATGATGACGCCGTCGTAGCCGTTTTTGTGGTAGATGCGCAGCGATTGAATCATGTCCACGTCGCCGTCATCGACAAAGGATTCGGTGTAGTTCGGCACCTTGCCCACCACGTTGCGGAAGTGGACATAGGCGATCTTGCCCTGGGCGCTGTAGGTGTCGATCGCTTCGTAGACATCGCCCACCGCCATCTCGGCAATGGTCCCCTGACAAAATTCGAGGGCATTGTAATAGCTCGGCACAATGTCGAGTAGGCGTTGGTAGCGATCCGGCGTGTAGACCAGGCGCGGCGTCTGGCGCAGCACCGGCAACGGCGGATCATCAGGATGAGCCGCCAAACGCACACCCGCTTCTTCGGCCACCGGCACAATCGTCGTGAGAAAATCGCTGAGCCGTTGCCATAGCGCTTCTTCCGTCACCGGCGCAATCGGGCCTGGCGGTGCCTCTTTGTCATAGACCGTGTTCCAGATCGTGCCATTCGGGATCGGATCTTGTGGCGGCGCTTGATCAGCCAGGTAGCCAATCGATTCCGCCCCACCACGGCCAAAGGGGCCACGCACCCGCCCCCACACGCCGGCCAGACTAAAGTTATAGCCCATCACCGGAATGCCCGCCTTGCCCAGATTGCGGATCGAGATTTTCAAGTTCTCCAGTTGGGCTTGCTTCCGTGGGCCGTCGAGCAGGACATCATGCCAGTGCGGCACCGGGAAATTTTCTAACGCGGCAATATCCACGCCCTCGGCATTCGCCGCCGCCCGCAGATCGCGCAAATCTTCATAAGTCCAGTAGGGCAGCGTCGGATCAGTGACGCCCCAACAGCCGGCCGGCGCTTTGGCTTTGGGCAGCAACGCCGGAATGTGAGCGACAACATGGGTCGCCCCCGCCTGTCTGGCAAAGCGAAAATTCTCCGCCGTGAGCATGTTGTCGTAGAGACCAAGACCGAGTTTCATGGGTTTTTCTTTCTAGTGAAACGTGATGACGTGATTCGTGAAACGTGATTCGTGAAACGTGATTCGTGATGACGTGCTGAATGATTGACGTCTTGCTACGGTTCACGCATCACGCATCACGCATCACGTTTCACTCATCAGCCGGATGTAAAACCATAATGGGAATCGACGTGTGGTGGATCAAATGTTCGGCAATGCTGCCGTAGAGCAATTTGCTGAAGCCGGTGCGCGCGTAGGTGGTCATGGCGACCATGTCGATGTTGGCTTCTTTGATAAAGCGTTCGATTTCAAAGGCGGCGCTGCCAAAGCGTACTTCGCTGGAAACGGTGTAGCCGGCCTCTTCCAACATCTGTTTGGTGGCAAGCAACTCTTCGCGCAGTTGGTTCGATAGGGTGGCTTCCGATTGGGTGTCGTCCACACTGACGAAGATGGGGCCTTCCACATAGTAGACGCTTTGGGGGGGGTCGGCCACCCGTGTCAGAACCAAGTGGGTGTCTTCGGGGCGTAAGAAACGCCGAACATAGGGCAAAATTTGTTCGCGAAACTTCGAGCCGTCGAGCAGGATTAAAACGCGGTTTTTACTCATCGGACACCTCCAGGTTGCAAAAGATTCTATGGTCATAGAACAAGCATGAAGCGGCCAGAGACAAAGGATGACACTTGCCGGTGCGATGGGGGCAAACAGGGTGGATTGGGTTTGCGCCTTTGTCCCAGGCCGTCAGTGGGTGCGCTCATAGTATAGCAAAAAAGTTGGATGATTGCTACTCGCTCTTTCGTCATTTTCATGTATAATTATTCGACCGAATTTGCTGATCTCTTTCCTGAAATGGCGCGTAACTGGAATTTTGTGCCGCGTTTTGCTCATGTGCTGATTGATCAGTCAGGACTTGATCCGAAACAGGTACAGGGTGGGCTACGCGCCCGTATCCTACAACTGTTGATGTTTGCCGCCTATCACGAACCGATCCGGGAAGCGTTACAATTGGCAGCGCAATTGTTGGCCCAGCTACCGGAAACGGGCGGCATCAACTATGTACGCGTTTTTGTGCGTTACCTGACTGCAACGCAAGAAAATAAAACAGTAGAAGCGTTCGCCGAGACAGTGGCCCAGTACGTACCACAGAAAGGACAAAAGATTATGACCTTTGCCCAACAACTGTTACAAGAAGGCGAAATGATTGGGGAAATTAAAGCTAAAATTGAAATGATCGAAAAGCTACTACGGGCCGGCGTCAGTTGGGCTACCATTGAACAAGCCATGGAAATTAATGCCCGACAATTTGTCGAACTAAAGCAAGAATTAGCGCGCCTAACCAAAGCCAGAGGGTCAATTCTATTTCTTGACGAAGCTGCTGAACCAGCCTAGCGCCACCCCTCAATTCAACGGCTCATACTCCCGAATCTCGCCATTGCGCCAGGCCAGCAGCCGGCCATAGAGCGCATATTGGCGACTGGCCGCATCCTTGCTCACCTGCCGGGCCAAGCCGGTGACGCCGGCGGGGTTTTTCTCGCTAAAGGCGATGATAAAATCGCGGTTGGGGATGCCGATGAGCATATTGCCAGGGATGCGCCGCGCCCACTTCTCCATCACTTCGGGCAATAGCACCTGAACCGCCGCATAGCCTTCCTGGGTCTCACAACTGATCATGGTTTGGTAGAGGCTGCCGTGGGTCTCGATCTTATACTCTTTGACCCGTTTGCGCAGGTTATTAAGGGCGTAGGTGTGGATGTCATCCAACGTACCGCCCTTGTCGAAGATTTCGCCAAACATATTCTGGCTGACATAGGCGCGCGCCGTCGGCATATCAAAGATGTAGACAATGACCAGCCCGGTGAGGAAAGGGCGGTGCAAGATGGGGGCGACTTCCTGAATCTGCCGATCCACCAACCACTGGCTGGTCTGAAGCATCGGCAGGAGCGATTCCGCCGCCTCCTGCTCGGTGGGTGGCGGCGGCGGCGGCGGTAATTGACGTAGGACTTTGAGATGCGCGCCCACAATGTCAGCCAGCCGGTGGGGAGCATTGGTATAGGCATGGTAAGCCGTACTCAGGTTCAACCGGCTTGACTGCCCATACAAGGTGACAAACAGATAAGAGTCGCTGTATCGTTCGACGGGGAAGCCGGCTTCAAGCGTCACCTTTGACATATACGCCATGAAGGCATCCAGGGAGCGCAAATCGTTCATGATTTCATAGGATCCGTAGTTCTGGGTCGGAGGTCATGCCCATGACGCTGATGCGGGCCGCAATCTTACGGGCCAGGGCACGAAAGGCTTGAGCAGCGGCGCTCTCTGGAGCGGCAATGACAATGGGCAGACCACTGTCGCCGCCACGGCGCACTTGCGGATCGAGCTCCACTCGGCCCAAAAATTCCACGCCGAGGGTCTTGGCGGCGCCTTCACCCCCACCGCTGCCAAAGACTTCACCGCTCATGTTTTCAATCACGCCGAGGATCGGCACTTGCAATTGCTGGAACGCTTCGGCGCCGCGCAGGGCATCGCTCACCGCTACCGCTTGCGGCCCTGTCACCATGACGCCGCCGGTCAGCGGTACGCTTTGCGCCAGACTGAGTTGCGCGTCACCCGTACCGGGCGGCAGATCGACGATCAAATAGTCCAGTTCGCCCCAGCGCACATCGGTGAAAAGCTGCTGAATCGCCTTATGCAACATCGGGCCGCGCCAAACCAACGCTTTGCCTTCCGGCACCAGGAAGCCCATGCTGATCACTTCCACATCAAAGGCGGTGAAGGGCAGCATCTTGTTGCCTTCTACGCGTGGCTTTCCGGAAAGGCCAAACATCATGGGAATGTTCGGGCCATAAATATCGGCATCCAGGACGCCGACCTTTGCCCCTTCCAATGCCAGGCTCACGGCCAGGTTGGTAGAGACGGTGCTTTTGCCCACGCCCCCTTTGCCGCTCGCCACGGCGACAATATTTTTCACCGGGATGTTGAGTTTGTTGGCAATGCGGTTGTCGCTACGCACCTGAGCGTCAAAGCGGACGTTAACTTGACCAACCCCCGGCACCAGTTGCTTGACCGCCGCAATCGACTCCTGCTCCATTTGGCTGCGCAGGGGACAGGCGGGCGTCGTCAACATAATGGTGAAACCGACCTGGGCGCCGCTAATCGTCACATCGCGAATCATTTTCAACGTGACCAAATCGTTGTGCAATTCGGGTTCCTGCACCGTACTCAACGCCTGCAAAATGGCGTCTTCGGTAATCCCTTTATTTTTTTGACCAAACATGCTGTTTCCTTTTAAGTGAATTGTCGCAAATCACAGATCTAGTGCGAGACGTAAACCCTGATCTAAAAGATACAGGGATTGGGGCGACAATTCAGTAACTTTCTCCATCAGGAGTTTGCCAGTAGTAGTATAAACAAAGTTCAACGTCTGGCAAAATAGTAAGCGACGACAATGCGCTTTGTCATTTTTCAACGAATGCGCATATCTTCCTGCATCATGGTAGCAACGTTGTGCCCCAATTCAACGGCATAATTCGTGCCGCGATCCCACGGGTAGACTTGGCTCATGGAGGCAAAGTATAACCCGCTCAACGGCGTGCGAATAGCCGGGATCATGTCGAGATAACCGACTGGCGGAATGGGTTGGGCATATTTGGCTTTATGCACCCATGCGCCGGTAATCCAGTTCGGCTGGAAGGCGGGATTAAAGCGCGAGAGGTACGGGCTAAACTCTGCCACTAATTGCGCGGCGTCCATGCTGAAATAGGGGTGATCCGGATCAAGATAGTTACCCAAATAGAGCAGATGATCACCGGCATAATGAACCGGGTCGATCATATTGGTATGCTCAACCATCGCCAGCAACGGGATGCCCTCGCGCTTGGGCAGGCTGATCCAGTACATTTGCTCAGTCAGGCGTCGATCCAGCGCCACAGTCAACACGACCGCGCCCATACTCTTCAACTTGCTCAACTGGCCGAGGTACGCTGCGGGTAGATCAGGCGTCATCCGCTGCATCAAACCAGGGCCGACGGTACTGAGTACGCGATCAT
This sequence comes from Caldilinea sp. CFX5, assembly GCA_021405325.1. Next base: position 78,662 of record QWII01000064.1, read on the forward strand.
AGTGGGCAGCCGGGGCATCTTTCACTTGCACAACATAGCCACCCGCCGCTCCGGGGCGAATCGACTCGACCGCCGCGCTCAGTTGGATCTGCACACCCAGTTTGCGTACCGTGTCGCCTAATGTATTAGCAAACGCCTGAAAACCGCCGTCAAAATAGCCCAGCTTTGGCGTGCGTGCATAGATGCGCGCCCACAGCCAGGCCATGTTGACCTCTTTGTAGTGCGCCCCAAATTTGCCTTCCAACTGAAACTGCCAGGCGGCATCCCAGGCGCGATCCCCCATCCAGCGGCGCGTCCACTCTTCGGCACGCAGCTTGTCAAAGTGACGCCAGGGTTTGCGTGGGTCAAAGCGCAGGTAGGCGATGACCATGCCCATACGCAGGCGGTCAATGAATGGAATTGCCGGAAAGGTTAAAATGCGGGTGACACTATCAAGCGGGTAATCTTTGCCCTGGTAGTGGATGCCGGTGTTGGGGCGATAGAGTTTAAGGGCGTCGGCCATGCCGATCTCGCGCACCAAGTCAAACATGGCGCGATCCGAGGTAAAGAGATGGTGGTAATATTGCTCCAGCGGCCATTCCCACTCCGGTCGACCTTTGAAGCCAGCCGCCAGCCCGCCCAGTTGGGAACTGCTTTCATAAATGGTGATCGCCACTGGCGAGCTGGATGCACGGGCCAGATCATAGGCCGCCGTTAAGCCTGTGACGCCCCCGCCGATGATGGCAATGCGGGCTGGGGGAGATGTTTGATTGGTCATTAGATTTGTAATTTACTTTTATGGTATAAGCAACATCAAAAACGAAAAAACCAGCGCAATTGCGCTGGTTTTTGCTTAAAGCGCCTGAACCGGAGCCAGCGCTGAAAGCGCCGGTCGCGTCCCCTGCTGTAGGTGCTGATTCAGTTCCACTTTCATCCGCTCATACAAATCAAGCAGATCGCGATCTGATCCCTTATACGATTGAATCGTCTGGGTGGCGCAGAGATAGCAGCCGCGCAAGAATTTATAGTTGTTGCTGTTACAGCGCAGACAGCCATCCAACTCAATCATCATCAGCACAAAGGCCAGGCTGTCCGGGTGCGTCTCCGGCAGGGTTGAGACACGGTCAACCAACCGTTGCCATTCCTCCCCGCGCAATTCGCGCAAACTGGGGATGAGATGGGCGGGAAAGAGTAACTCGGCCTTGGTGTGAACACCATAGTCGTTTAAGTCGGCCACGTTAACCTCCACGGCATCCTCTTTCTAGTCTATAGGTAGACAGGTAGACAGGTAGACAGGTAGACAGGTAGATAGGTAGATAGGTGCTTTGTCAGTAATACTTGTGTACCTGTCTACCTGTCTACCTATTTACCTATCCCCAAAACTCAATTCAACATTCGGTACTTTGATGACGGACGGTTGGCCGTTGGCGCTTTTGGGGGTCGCCGTCAACAAATTCAGATTTTGCAGCAATTGCGCCAGATTGCGGTCGTGTTCGCGGCAGATGTCGGTCAGCGTGTCGTTGGGATCAACGGTGCAACTGTTGCAGCCGCCTAGGTGGAACGCCGCCAGGATCTGCTCGACCTGGGGGTGGACGGCCAGGGCGTCGCGTACTTTCATCTGGGGTGTGAAGCGCAGTTGCGCGCCACTGGGCAGGCGGCTTTCCGCCCGCACTTGGGCCAGCGCCGCGGTCAACTCTTCCCGCACTTTGCGAATCTCATCGTTGGCGTCAAAGAGCGCACGGTTATAGCGATCCAGGCGACGAGTAGCGGTCTGTAGCTCTTGCTGTAGCTTCCAGGCATAGGCAACCGCCGCCCCACCCACCACCAGCGCTAACCAACCAATCATTGTTCCCACCATTCCTCCTGACAAACGTAGGTGCGGTTTGCAACCGCACGGACTTCCATGTGCGGTTTGCAACCGCACGGACTTCGGTGGACATGTGCGGTTTGCAACCGCACGGACTTCCATGTGCGGTTTGCAACCGCACCTACGACTACAACGTAAATTCTTCACCGGGGGCAAGGACGGTGCAATCGATATCGGCGTCACGGCGCAACTTTTGAGCAAATGCTTTTGCGTCCTGCTTAATTGGCGGGAAGGTGTTGTAATGGATCGGAATAACCCGTTTTGCCTGGACAAATTGCGCAGCCACGACGGCGTCATCCGGCCCCATCGTGAAGTTGTCGCCAATCGGCAGCAACGCCACATCAACGCCGCCGGATTCGCCGATCAATTTCATGTCGTAGGTCAGGGCCGTGTCGCCGGCAAAGTAGACATCGTGACCATCGTTGAAGTGGATCAAGAAGCCGTTCGGGTGGCCGCCGCTGCTGCCGTCGGGCAGGGTGCTGCTGTGATGGGCAATGGTCAATTTGATGCGGCCAAAGGGAAAGGTATAGGCGCCGCCAGTGTTCATGCCGTGGCCATTGGTTGCGCCCTGTTGCCCCAGCCAAGTAACAATTTCAAAGTTGCTGATCACCGTCGCGCCGGTGCGCTTGGCAATCGCCGCGGCATCGGCAATATGATCGCCATGCCCGTGGGAGACGAGAATGAAGTCAGCCGCAATGGCATCCGCCGCCGCCGGAGCCAGCGGGTTGTTGGGCGCCAGGAAGGGATCAATGACCAACTTAATCCCATCGGCATCAATGGTAAAGGTTGAGTGACCGTAATATTTGAAGCGAAGCGACATGTTCCTTCCCCCTTTGCGCAAAATTTAGTGAGTATGGGTCAAACCATTCTCATAGATATGGCTGTCTTGACGTATCTCATGCAATTGGGCAGTACAAGCTCTTTGAATCCAAAGCTGGCGTGAAATCCCCAACGTGCAGCATTCGACATCAATTGACCGGAGCAATTCTAGCGGAAAGTCAACAGAAACGCGCTGCTTTGCCCGAAAGTTACCGGTAAAGTGGCTTGACACATCTTCGCCACGTTGCGCCATTTCCGCAATTTCTTCAATTGTCATTTGATCTGCCCCTGCCCCGACACAATCGGTTTCTCGGCCCAACACTTTACAACAAAAATCGATTTTTGTCCACCTTTGTGCGTATAGCTATAAAAAAACAGAGCCAGACCCACCGCACGATGAGTCTGGCTTTGGCGACAATCCAGTAGTCTAGAGCAACCAGGCACAAGGAAGCATTGCAGAGGGTATTAATTCTCTTTGCGTTGTTTGGCTTTTTCGGCGGCTTTGCGCTTCATCTCTTCCAGGCGGGCCTTCTTGGCAGCAGCATCATCGCCACCAGCATCAGCCGTAGCGGTGGCGGCGCCATTGGTGGTCGGAGCAGCCTTGGGAGCAGCAGCGGCGGCGGCTTTGGCGGCAGCCGCTTTCGCCGCATCGGCAGCCTTGGCGGCTTCCTTGGCCTTTTCCTCTTCGGCGGCTTTGCGGCGCGCCTCTTCCTCAACGGCGTATTGGGCCGGCCAGAGGGCGGCGTAATACTCAACCGGGACGGTCAACTCTTCCTTGTCGTAGACCAGTTGCGGGTAGCGATCATAGACGGCCAGTTCATAGTCGTGGTTCATCTTGATCGCATCAAAGGGGCAAAACTCAACGCAGAAGCTGCAACTCATGCAGACCGCAGCGTCAATGTAAAACTCCGCCGGGCGGGTGACGGGCTTGCCGGCAGCATCGCTATCGCGCACAATCCAGATACACTGGGGCGGGCAGACTTTGGCGCAAATGCCACAGGCGGTGCAGCGATCTTCGCCGGTTTGCGTGTCCCAAATCAACATGGGAATATAGCGGAAGCGTTCCGGCAACAGGCGCTTCTCTTCCGGATATTGAATGGTCAACAACCCTTCCTGGTCGATGGGTTGCTCAATAATGCGGCGTTGATTGTCAAGCTTGACGCTATCGACATAGCGACTGGGCGTGCCTTTGCGGTCATCCGTAAAGGTGTCGAGCGCATGCTTCAGGGTGATACCCAACCCTTTTAGTAATCCACTTCCAAACATGGCATTCTCCTTAATAATTAATTGTCAATGGAGAATCATTAATTGTTAATCATTTTCCATTGACAATTAATAATTCTTTAGCGATCTACTTCACCCAATACGATGTCGATGGCGCCTAAGACGACGATGGCGTCGGCCACTTTGTAGCCGACCGACATGGGGCCGAGGGCGTTCAAGTTGATGTAGCTTGGGGCGCGCACATGGTAACGATAGGGGTTGGGCTTAGCGTCGCTCACCAGGTAGAAGCCAAGTTCACCCTTGGGCGCTTCGACGCGGGCATAGACTTCGCCTTCGGGTGGGCGCAGGGTGTAGCCGCCTTTGCCGCCCAGAATCTCCCCTTTGGGCAGGTCACGGAACGCCTGCTTGAGGATCTTGACACTCTCGCGCGCTTCGAGCAAACGGATGTAATAGCGGTCGTAGATGTCGCTATTGGGCAGCGTCGGAATGTCGAAATCAAAGCGGTCGTAGATGCAATAGGGTTCAGCCTTGCGAATGTCATAAGCGAGGCCGGCGGCGCGAATCATCGGGCCACTGATGCTGAGGGAGAGTAACGCCTCGGCCGGTAGGTAGCCGACGCCCCGGCCACGCGCCTTGACAATTTCGTTGCCGGTCAACATGCGATCCAGTTCATCAAGAACACGGGGCAAGCGCTCGTTGACCACATATTCGGCCTTCTTCTGCCAGCCGTCGGGCAGGTCGCGCACGACGCCGCCAAAGCGCATATAGTTACACATGAGCCGGGCGCCGCTCACCTCTTCAAAGAGGTCGAGAATCATTTCGCGTTCTTCGATGGCGTAGAGCGCCGGCGTTTGCAGCGCGCCCAGGTCGTTCAAGATAAAGCCAATCGACCAGAGGTGGTTCACCACACGGGTCATCTCGGCCATGATGATGCGCAGATAATTGGCCCGCTCCGGCACTTCGATGCCGGCCAGTTTCTCCACAGCAAGGGCATAGGCCAAGTTGTTGCTCATAGAGTTGATGTAATCGAGCCGGTCGGTGAAGGGCATGTTCATCAACCAAGTGTTGCGCTCACCGATCTTCTCGTGGTTGCGATGGAGATAACCCATTTCCGGCTCCAGGGCCAGAATGGTCTCGCCTTCAATGCGGGTGATCATACGAAAGACGCCGTGGGTGCTGGGGTGATGTGGCCCCAGGTTGACGACAATGCTTTCAGTATCGAGCGCACCCTCTTCGTCGTGGTGGGGCGCCTGGCTGATCGGCACATAAGTCACCGGCTCTTGCCAGCTTTCGGGATCCCAACCGGCTGGATAGGTGGTGTTTTTACCCCAAGGCAGCTTGTCTTCGTGCCAGACGTAACCGCCACCCGGATGGCGACTCTTGAAGGGCTTGGCATCTTCTTCGTAATAGGCTTCCTTCCAATCCTTGCGCATGGGGTGGCCGTTAAAGCCTTCCCACAGGAGAATGCGGCGCAGGTTGGGATGACCGGCAAATTTAATGCCGTAGAGGTCATAGACTTCACGCTCTTGCAAGTTGGCGCCGGGATAGACGCCGGTGGCGGAAGGCACGGTGTCGTTCTTGGGCACGCGCACATGGAGCGCCAGATGACCGCCGCCCTTCTTGGTGCTATATAAATGGTAGACCACATCAAAGCGCTCGGCCACGCCGGCGCGGGCCTTGCCTTTGTAGGCGGAATAGTCGGTGCAGGTCACGCTGGAAAGGAAATCGTACCCTTCCTGGTCGCGCAGGTGGGTCAACAGATCCACCAATTTATCGGGCGCGACCACCAGCGCCGGTTCAGTGTCAGTGAGCCATTTGCCGACCACAGCGCCCGGCACGGCAGTATTGTATGGCAGATTGGTGTCAACGGCCGGCGCGCTTTTCGGTGGGGCTGTGACCACTGCGGTTGCTTCACTCATATTTGAGCCTCTCTTAGCAGGTAATTAGAGATTCAGTAGTCCGCAGTCTTTTAGTCGCGTAGTCCAGAGTCAATCTATACTACTTGACAGTAGGTTGCGGTCTGCTGAGATGTAGAGAACCAGAGAGTAAGCGCTCTTAGACGCCTAAGCCCTCAATCTCCAACAGTGTAAACAATTTAATCACAGATCAGCCACTCTGGCGTTTAGCCGCCATCCGCGCTTTTGCCTGTTCAATCCGCGCTTTCGCCTTGTCGGACATGGCCGCCGGCGCGCCTTCGGCGGCCGCAGGAGCCGGTTCAGCCGGAGCGGCAGCGGGCGCTGCAGCAGGAGCAGCCGCCGCCGGTTTCGCGGCTGGGGCCGCTTTCGCTGCTGTCTTGACATTCGCCATCGTATGTTCTTTGATCAACTGAATCTGGCGCGGGTCAAAGATGTCGGGGCCTAAGATCGGCACAGGGATAAATTCGGAAGTGCCTTTTTTGTACCACGGCGCTGTCATAATGCTCTGGCGCATGACCTTGTCGTGCAACTTCATGATGCCGTAGATCAGCGCATCTGGCGTAGGCGGGCAGCCGGGGACATAGACATCAACCGGGATATACTTGTCGATACCGCTGACGACGTTATAGCCTTCCTTGAAGGGGCCGCCGCCGGTGGCGCAGGCGCCCATGCTCAAGACGTAGCGGGGTTCGGCCATCTGGTTGTAGATGCGTACAATGGCCGGCACCATCTTCTTGGTGACCGTGCCGGAGACGATCATCAGGTCGCTCTGGCGGGGGCTGGGGCGCATGACCTCCATGCCGAAACGGGCTAGATCCCAGCGGCTGGCGGCGGTGGCGATCATTTCAATCGCACAGCAGGCCAGACCAAAGAGCAGAGGCCACATGGACGCCTGACGGCTCCAGTCATAGACTTTGTCGAGCGTGGTCACCAATACATTTGCTTGTAACTCATCAGGGACTTGAATCGTATCATGTAGATACTTCTGCGCCTGATCCTGTTTCAATGACGAAAAATTAGAGACAGGAGTGGTGGTCTTTGCCATGAACCGCTTCCTTTAAACTAAATTCTATTGAATTTTCAGAGAGTATATCAACGAGCGCCGGAAAGTAATCCATTACTGCTGTAAAAAGTGTTACTTTCCGCGCTGCTCGTGAATATAAAACTGTGTAGAAATAAGATCATACAGAGTCCCCTCTTGAAGAGGTCAACTCTTTTGTAAGCCTATCCCCTAAATTTTACCCAAATCGGTCATGAATTGCAACTTTTGGCCGTGTTGTAAACCTTCGGGTTGGATGTAGTGGGCATTATACTAGGGCTACTTTGCGCTGTCAAGTTCTTTTTTTCACAAGCAGAGTTTCGCCATGCCAAAATAATTATCATCTTTTTTATAAAAATTGACAGGCCATGTTCCCTATGCTATACTCCGCGGCGAATGATAAAGATGCTATGAGCAAAGAGGCGCGAGGGCCGAGACACGAGACACGAGACACGAGACACGAGACACGAGACACGAGATTCTTCTTCTGTCCTCTGTCCTCTATCTTCTGTCCTCTATCTTCTGTCTTCTGTCTCTCCGTCTCCGACTAATCTTGGAGGCAACCGTGGCACTATCCTGGCCCTGGAGTAAGAAGAAGACATCGACGATCGTTTGGCTCGACCTGGGCGATCTGGGGGATCTGGTTCATCCTGATGGGCCGCACGAGCAGTGGCAGGATCATGGCCTGGGCCTGTTACGCACGATCCTCCATCAGAATGGCATTCAGACGGATCTGGCTTCGACCCGCGCGGTTACTTCCTGGGAGCAGTTGGCGAAGCAGATCAAGGGCTATGACACCCTGATCATGAATGTACGCAGCTATACCTACCCCGTTGCGCTCAAATCGGCCCAGCTCTTCAAAGAACTGAATCCGCATGGTATGGTTTTGACCGGCGGGATGCACGCCACTGTGGCGCCCGACGAGATGGAAGAGATCAAGGAGTTCGACCGCATCTGCAAAGGGCCGGGCGAAAAGGTGATTGTTGATCTGGTGCGCGACCCCAGCGCTTTTCCCCGCGTCTTCACCGGCGAGGGGGCGCGTTCGATGGCGGAGTGGCCGGCGATTGACCGTACCTTGTGGCCGAAGCCGGCCAGTTGGAAGACGCGCCGCCGCTTTAACTGGCCGCTGGAGCCGGAGTGCGGTTGGGGTCCCGGCCCGGTGGCGACGGTGTTGACCAGCCGCGTCTGTCCGTGGCAATGTGTCTTCTGCAATGAGAATTCCTACATCCCCAACATGGGGCGCCGGCCCGTTGATGCGGTCATTGATGAACTGAATTTTCTGGATCGCAAGTATGGCATCGGCTCGGTCGTCATTCATGATTCCATGTTCTTCCAAAACCCCAAATGGTTGAAAGAGTGGATCGAAAAGTATCCCAGCCAAACCAAACGTTGGCCCTACTGGGCCGCCGGTCGCGCCGACACAGTGAAGCAATGGCCGGATCTGTTTGAAGCGCTGGTCAAAGAGACCAACTGGCGCACCATCTCGATTGGTTTTGAGTCGGGCAGCGACCGCATTCTCCGTTTGCTTAACAAAGAATGCACCGAAGAAGACAACTATTTTGCCATCGATCTGGTCAATCGCATTGGTGATGAACTGGCCGCCAAAGGGGAACAGCCGCCCGTCTTTTGGTCGAATATCATGTTGGGTATTCCCGGCGAAACGCCCGAAGACGCCTTCAAGACCATGCGCATGCTCAAGCGCATGAAGCGGGTCTTCCCGTCGATTGCTTTCTATGCCCCCTATCCCGGTTCAGCGTTGGGCAACCAACTGATCGCCGAAGGCAAGAGCCGGATGACCAAAGATAACTATCACCGCTTCCCCGATGATGAAAAGGTCAAAGGTGTCGATTATCAATTCTATCGGGACTTGATGGCCGGCAAGTATGACGAGGAGATCAACCGCGGTCTCAACGCCCTGCGCGGCGCCGACCTTTATCAAGGCACGCTGGTAAAAGCGTAACCCATCATTGTCATTTAATGATCAAAGATTTCGCCGATTCCGCAGATTTATTTTGCTGCAATTTTAAT
>QWII01000065.1 GCA_021405325.1 Caldilinea sp. CFX5
GGACCCGGTCCAGCGCATTTGGGCTGGTGAACGGGACGTGGCAACGTTGACGGCCAACATTGATGGGAATAGCGCTCGGTTAGTGCGCCGCATCCTTGAATTGGTTGCAGCGGCACAAACCAAGGCGGAGGTGCTGGCGTCGCTGCCGGCGCCCGTCCGCGCAGCGTTTGATCTGGAGGGTGAGGAGTTCAGTGCGGCTCTACGCGCGGCCTTGGCGGAATTGCCGGCCGAGGAAGCGGAAGCTGTTGTGCAACGGCTGCGCGACGCTGATTTGATTAGCAGCGGTGCAGACGATGCGGACAACGCACCGGCGTCAGACGACTTCGAGCCGCTGTTACAGGCCATCGCCGCCGCAGTTACAGACACTGAACAGCGTCCGGAGATCGAGGCGTTTCTGGTGCAACTGGCGGAAAAGGGGTGGCGGCTGCACGCGCCCGTGTTACGCATCTGGGCCGGCGAACGGGACGCCACCGCCCTCACCGCCGGCCTGGATGAACAGGACAGCGCCTTGGTGCAACGCATTTTGGCGCTGCTGGCGGCTCCGGTGGCGTAGGGCGCCAAGAACACAACAACGGATTTAGGTAGCAGCGGATTTCTCTTGTGTCACGGCACGCTTGCGAATAAAAAGGCTTTTTGCTTCCTGTTCCATCCGTTTCCGGTAAGCAAACAGGCCATCCGCCGCTTTCTAAATCTGTTGTACTATTGTCTTGGAACGAAATCCGTTGCTCCTTAAATCCGTTGCTTCCTAAATCTGTTGCTTCCTAAATCCGTTGCTTCCTAAATCCGTTGTTGTGTTTGCCCCCCCAGCAAGGCGCAACTTTCAGAATACCCGCATAAAGGAGACCACGTATGCCCAACGAAACCTATCTGATTTTGCGTGTCACCGGTCCGGTAGTGCGCCCGGCGGACCCGTTTGCCAACCCCGTTCTGCGGGACGATGCCATTCACAAGGGGCTGGAGTCCGCCGCGCCGGTCACGGTGCAGGTCGACACGGCGCCGCTCACCCGGCGTGACCTGCACGATCTGCGCCGCGATCCCCAGGTGTACGGCCTGGCGCCCTCGATGCCGATCCACCTGATCCAGCCGCTGGCCGAGGTGGAAAGTGCGCCGGCGCCGGTGGAGCAGGGCGCGACCTGGGGCGTCAGCGTCACCGGGGCGCTGCAAAGCCCCTACACCGGTCAGGGCGTCACGGTGGCCGTGCTGGACACCGGCATTGACGCCGGCCACGCAGCCTTCCAAGGCATCCAGTTGATCCAGCAAGATTTTACCGGCGAGGGCAATGGTGATCAAAACGGCCACGGCACCCACGTCGCCGGCACCATCTTTGGCCAAACGGTGCAGGGGTTGCGCTACAGCGTGGCGCCCGGCATTCGCCGCGCTCTCATCGGCAAGGTGCTGGGCGCCAAAGGGGGCGGCACGACCCAGGGCATTGTCGAGGCGATCCAGTGGGCGGTCAAAGCGGGGGCGCAGATGATCAACATGTCTTTGGGCCTGGATTTTCCCGGCCTGGTGCAGGCGTGGATCAAGGACGGGCTGCCGGCGGATCTGGCAACGTCGCGGGCGCTGGTGGCCTATCGCGACACGGTGCGCCTCTTCGACCGCCTGGTGGCGTTGATTGGGGCCAGTGGGGCAGTGACCAACAGTGCGCTCCTGGTGGCGGCGGCCGGCAATGAGAGCAAGCGGCAACTCGACCCCAATTATGCCATTGCCGTCGCGCCGCCGGCGGCCGCAGAGGGCATTCTCTCGGTGGCGGCGTTGCAAAGCCCTGGCGCGCCCCACAGTCAACTGACCGTGGCGCCTTTCTCGAACAGCGGTGCGTTGCTGGCGGCGCCGGGCGTAGGGATTTACTCGGCCAGGGCGGGCGGCGGCTATACACGCTTGAGCGGCACCAGCATGGCCAGCCCCCATGTCACCGGCGTGGCCGCGCTCTGGGCCGAACGGCAACTGCAGCGCAGCGGTCTGCTCGATGTCAAAACGCTCGCTGTCCAGGTGCAGGGCAATACCACGCTTGATGGTCTGGCCCAACCCAGCGACCCGCTGGATGTGGGCGCCGGTCTGGTGCGCGCCCCGCAAGGGTGAGGCTCTGTTAGGACAAGCATGATACGTGTTGCGTGTTGCGTAATTCGTGCTACGTGATGCGTGTTGCGTGAACCGTTTAAACCCGACGCGTCGCTTTGTTGCGCTCTGCTCCAACGTAACCGTCTAGAAACAACTTCCGCTCCGTGCGAGGCCGTGACTCGCCTTAGCCGGTGCGAGTCACGGCCTCGCACGGAGCGGAGATAGTGGACGCCCCACGATTGCGGGCCGGGGCTGTATTTGTAGCGCAGGGGACGATGTTCTCATTCATGGCCGGTTTCTTTTTGCTGGCGATGCGCTGCAAAAATGGGTTTGGCTTTTTCCAGCCCGTCCCACGCGGCGGCAAAACCGGCATAGATGGCGACCTGGAAAAAGGTTTCGACAATCTCGGCTTCGGTGGCGCCGTTGTTGAGCGCCATTTCAATGTTCAAGGCCAACGCATTGACCCGCCCCTGCGCCGCCAGCGTGGCAATGCTGACCAAGCTGCGTGTGCGCAAATCTAAATTGGGGCGCGTCCAGATCTGCCCGCCGATGATGCTCATCACCGCCTCTTCAAAGTCGGGCGAAACGGCGCGAAAGCGTTCGCGCAAGGCGTCGATTTTGTCGTCGCCGACCATTTGCGCGAATTGGTCGATGCCGCGTTGGTATTGTTGCTCGTTCATGGGAAAAGCGTCTCACGATTTTGTTGCGCCAGCTGATTACGGGCCGCCATAAAGTCAGCCGAGACACGATGAAGACTTGCGGCCATGCGCGCCCAAACGTCGATATCACTCAATTCCGCAGTGACGCCGGCTTTGTCACTATAAGCCTCGCCTGTTTGTAAACCAGAATCTTCAAGCAAAGATATCGCTTGATTTTGCTCCTGATGGGGTAGTTCAGTTGTTGCCATAATTTCGCTCATTTCGTCATATTGTTCCACTGCTCTGTGTGAGTTCGTGATTCGTTGTAGACGGGGGCGAGTCACGGACTCGCCCGGAGCAGCCGGAAACGCAGGGTAGGCTGGGGCGAGTCACGGACTCGCCCGGAGCAACCGGAAACGCAGGGTAGACGGGGGCGAGTCACGGACTCGCCCGGAGCAACCGGAAACGCAGGGTAGGCTGGGGCGAGTCACGGACTCGCACAGAGCAACTGGAAACGCAGGGTAGGCTGGGGCGAGTCACGGACTCGCACAGAGCAACCGGAAACGCAGGGTAGACGGGGGCGAGTCATGGACTCGCCCGGAGCAACCGGAAATGCAGGGTAGGCTGGGGCGAGTCACGGACTCGCCCCCGTCTACCGGACTCGTAAGGAGCGATCTGATTTTCAGAGCGTGAGGAGGTGACAAGCAATCACCCTGTCACCTTGTCACCTCTTCCCCTTGTCACCCAGCCACCCTGTCACGCCTTACGGCATCGCCGGCGCTTTTTCCTTATTGGCTACCGGCATGGTGTAATAGCGCTTCGCCATCATGGTCTGCGTCTCGTAGATCGAGCCGCCCTTTTCGCCCGATGGCAGCGGGATGCGCACCGGGACGTTGGCGAGGCGCGGCACATTGGTCGGTTCACCTTGCACAATGTTGGCATTAAAGGCCTCCCAGCCGGGGAAGCCGACCAGCGGCCAGGCGTCGTTGGCGCAATATTGGAAGAGCAGCAAGCGGCGTGGATGGGGTGAGGTGTTCGGCTCCGAGCCATGCAGGGCGCGCGCATGGTGGATCGAAATGCCGCCGGCGCCCAGTAGGATCGGCACGGCGTTGCTGGGATCAAAATCTTCGTCGGTCACGGCGCCGACAAAGACGCCCCGTTCCTTGTGGTGGTGATCCAGAATCGGCCCTTTGTGCGAGCCGGGGATGACCATCAAGGCGCCATTTTCGATGGTCATCTCGTCGATACAGACGCCGACGGCCAGCAGATCATCATTGGTGTGGGGATAGAACGACCAATCCTGGTGCCATTCCACCGGGCTGCCAAAGGAGGAATATTTGAGGTTGAGCTTGTTGCCGTTGGTGCGGAGGTTGGGGCCGATCAACTGGCTGACAATCTTCAAGACGGTGGGGTGGCGCAGGGCGCGATCATAGACCTCGTGCTGCTTGATCGGGTCCTTGAGGCGGCGCAACATGGGCTTCTCCGGCGTGTGGCCCGGCTCCAGGTCAAAGACATCGGTGTGTTGGGTCACGGCGCGCGACTTTTCGACAAATTCGTCCGTCACCCGGCGTAGCTCGGCCACCTCGGCGGGGGAGAAGACATTCTCCACGCCCAGATAGCCATTCTCATGGTAGAAATCGACTTGCGCTTGTGTCAGCATTGATTTGTTCCTCCTGAAAAGCACTGATGCAAACAAAGGTGTTACTTGTAAAGCTACAGCAAAAGAATAGAACAGCGGATTAGGGCAGCAACGGGTTTTGACCAGGTGGTTTCGTTGCTGCCCCAATTCGTTGTAGCTTTGCCTGGTCAGCTACTGTTCTGTTACAGAAGCCCTGACCGGTAGTAAAGGCTTTCGCCTTCGGGGCGCCGGGGAAAGACTAATGAAGGTTAGCTAATGGTTTCGGTAATCCTTGGAACTTGTCACGTCGGCAGCGATGACCTACAGTTACCGCTTTATTTTCGTAATGTTCATTAGTCTTTACTACCGATCAAGATTTCGTTGACAAAACAATTAGGGCGCCTTACCACTGCCATTATTGCGACTGGTCGGCGTGGCAATTGGCGAGGCCTCCTGTGTCGCCAGTGGTGAATTGACCACGGGCGCCAACGGCGATGTTGGTTGAGATGCGGCTTCTTCGCATAGCGCACCAACGCAGTCGCCACGAATGCCGGGCGGGTCGAGGGCTTCCGGGTTGTTGGCGTCACCGGCGCAAGCGGGCAGGTTGGTTGCGGCTTTGGGGACGCGGGAGAAGAGCACCGGCTGCACCTTGCCCTTGTAGAGGCGTCGCCCCCAGTTGGTCGAACCGTCTACTGTCGCCACATTGCCGCAGACGCCGGCGCCGGGCGCTTGCGCTTCGATGGGGTGGCCGCTCACCTCAAAGGTCTTGACCACATAGAGAATCTTCTGCGGGCCACAGTTGCGCGAAACGGTGGTGGCGTTACCGGCGTCGCATTCGAGTTCCTCATCGCAATCGGACGCGCCGTAACCGCCCCGCCCATTAAAGTCGCTCGCGTCGTTATAGTAACTTTCAAAGATGTTGTTCTGGATGCGGTTGTTGTACGCCTGCCATTTTTGCGTTTCGACAATCTCGCCGCTGCAAGCTTTGACCGGATCAGAGAGCCGCGGTTCGACCAGAATCGGCTTGGGTTCGCCGCCGCCGAGACGCAACGCCGCGCCGCGCACGGTTCCCAACACATGGTTGTGGGCAAAAATGTTATTCGAGCCACGGGCGTCGAGCGCGCCGCTGTCTTCATCAAATTGGCCCTGGCAGCGATTGTCACGGATGACGTTGTTGATCAGTTGTGGCTTGCTCACCCCCGGCAGCGTCACTAGGCGCCCAATGTCATCCTTATCTTCTTTGACATCAACGCACTCGTTGCCATAGCCATCACTGGCTTTGACCCCTGGACGCAATTCATTGATGGGTGGCGGCTCCAGCGTCGTCTGGTCGCCGGGGAAGATGTCGTTGTGATGCACCAGGTTGTTGTGCGAGCCGTCGGTCATTTCCTCCCACCGGGCGCCCCAGTAGGCTTGTTTGTTGATCTGGTTGGCGCGAATCTGGTAGGGGTCGGTGCCGATGTAGACCCCTTCGCCATTTTTCCAAAGGCGCTGTAAAGGTTGAATTTTGAACTGGTAATAGCCGCAACTCCGAATCGTGTTATAGGCGACCGCGTTGTCATGGGAACGCGTGCGCAGGCGTACACATTCGCCGCCGGCATGTTGAATGATGTTGCCGATAATGCGTGAGTTGCTGGTCTGTTGGAACCAGATGAGCCGGTTCAGCACCGCGACTTTGCGTTCCATATTCGGGAAATCGGGGTAGTGAAAACCGTCAATGGTCAGATTCTCAATGGTAATGTTGTCACCGTTGACCACTTTGATCAAGATGCCCTTATCGTTCGGGTGATGATCTTCCGGCGGCGCGCTTTCGGCTGGATATTCCTGGTCATTGGGCAAGCCCAGAATGACGGCGCGTTCGTCGCCATTGACTAGCCCGCGCAGGGTAAAATTGCGCCGGTTTTTGATCACAATATTGCCATAGTATGGCCCGTCATCGTTCTGATTCCACCAGTCGCCGCCGGCAGCAGCGTCAACGTCGGTGGCGTCAACTACGGTGTCGCCAAAGTCGTGATTGGGATCAAATGTAGTGTCGCCATTCATGCCGCCGATGTAGTAGCCGGGATTCAGACAAAGCACATAGGGGGTTTCTTTGTCGCGCACGGCGTCAATCGCCGGTTGGATGGCGTCGCCGGGATTGAGGGTACGGTCACAAGGGGCCGTCGACCGGGGTTGATCCGGCCCGATGGCGGCCAGGGTTTCGCCTTGCGCCCACCCAATCGGGCTACCCAGCCAGAGCAACGCCACCGCCAAGGTAAGCAAGCCGATGACCCGCCAGTGGTATTGCCATTTTGTTAACAATAAAGATGTGGGTAGTTGAACCATCTAATAACCAAAAATTTGTGCAAACAGAGCAAATTTCACAAATTCCGTGTTTCTTCCATCTGTGTTTAGTCTTTGGACAACGATAAAAGACTAAACACAGATGGAAGAAACACGGAGGTAATTCAGCGGCTCCTGAGCCTTGCCGAAGGATGAGGCAAAGTTTCGTTGACCGCTCACGCGCCGACCATTTCCAGGGCGTCGAGCAGGCTGCGTTCGATCAGGTCACATAGTTCATCAATTTGCGCTTCGGTGGCGATCAGCGCGGGGGCGACGGCAAACCACGAGGGGTCGATGCGCATGATCAGCCCATTTTTCAGCGCTGTTTTCTTGAGCGCATGACCGAGATCGGGGAAGGGGGCCAGGCTCTGCGTATCTTTCACCAACTCGACGCCGCGCAGTAAGCCTTTGCCGCGGATCTCGCGGATGACACCATATTGTTTGAGCTTTTCTAACTTGCCGACAAGGTATTCCCCCAGAATGTGCGCCCGTTTGTCCAGTTGTTTTTCGGCAATTTCATCCAATACCGCAATACCGACGGCGCAGGCCAGGGGATTGGTGGCAAAGGTGTGACCATGGGCAAAGTTGACCTCGGCGCTGACGGGGCCAAAGAAGACATCGCCCATATCTTCGCGCGCCGCCATCACGCCCATGGGAAACGCGCCGCTGGAGATGCCCTTGCCGCCGCAGAGGATGTCCGGCGTGACGCCAAAGGTCTGGGCGGCGAACATGTTGCCGGTGCGGCCAAAGCCGGTGATGATCTCGTCAAAGATCAGGATCACACTATGGCGGTCGCAGATCTCGCGGATGATCTGGAAATATTCGGCCGTGGGGGTGATGATGCCGCCGGTGTTGCCGATCGGTTCGAGGATGACGCCGGCCACCGTCTCCGGGTCTTCGTTGATGATCACATCTTCAAACATGCGGGCGCAGAAGCGGTTGCACTCTTCCCAGGTCGCAAAGCGGTCACGATAGTAGATGGGCGGAAAGACCTTGACAAAGCCGGCCATCTGCGGTTCAAAGGGCGTTTTGCGCTTGCCGGTGCCGCTGGCCGCCATGGCGCCATAGGTGCCGCCGTGGTAGCCTAAGTAGCGGCTGACAAATTTATATTTATTGGGATGACCGGCCTGTTTCCAATATTGACGCACAAACTTCAGCGCCGACTCCACCGCTTCCGAGCCGCCGCTGTAGGCTTTAATAAAATTCAATGTGCCGGGCGTGACATTGCCCAACTTCTCAATAAATTCGAGCGCCACATCGGAAATGCCATGCAGCGGCGGCGCAAAGCTCAAGCGCGCCATCTGTTCCTGCATCGCCGCCAGCAGCCGCGGATGACCGTGGCCCAACGAAGCGACAAAGATGCCGCCGATGCCGTCAAAATAGCGTTTGCCTTCCACGTCCCAATAATATAACCCCTCGGCCCGGTTGACAATCAGCGGGTTTTCCAGAAAGGCCGAGGTCTGTTGATAGTCAATAAAGGTGCGCCGTAGCAGTTTTTCCTGACGCGCATCAAGCTTCATAGTCGCTCCTTAGTGGTTACAGGTGATTCGTGTTGCGTGTTGCGTGATTCGTGATTCGTGATTCGTGTTGCGTGATTCGTGTTGCGTGCGGCGCGCCCTTCGACAAGCTCAGGGCACGCCGCACGCAACACGAATCACGCTTTTTATCAGCCGTCCCGCTAGTATAACATTTGCTTGGCGATCTACAAAGTACTTTTGCTGCATCAAAAGTGTTCGTTTAGGGCAAGGTTGGTTATAATGGAAGGGTAACGACTCCGCCCGCGCGCAGCCGGTCCATGACCGGCGCCCGGGCTTGGTGATTCATAAAAGGCTCTCTCATACATTCGGCTGGAGCTAATGGATAAGCGTCAACCCTATGGGCGGCGTAGCGAGAAGCGCGCTGCGGTGATCTTACAATTTGTGTTGCTCTTTCTCATGATGGCGCTGTCGGGGCTGATTGGCGTGATCTGGTTTGGCGGCGATCGGCTGCTCTTTCCGCCGACGCCGACCCCGACGGCGACGGAAAGAGCAGCCTTTGCGCCCACCGCCGACTTCCGCGCCACCTTGATTGCGGAAAATGTGGCCACCCAAGTCGCCTATAGCACCTTAGCGGCGGAACTGGGCTTGTCGCCCTTGGCGACCCCCACCAAACTGCCGGCAACCGTTCAGGTGTTGGTGCCGGGGGTGATTAGCGGCGGGGAGGCAACCCCCAGCACGGTTGTCACCCCGGCCACTGGCGCCGGCAGTGGCGGTAACGTCAATGTGATTTCGATCCCGGTCGCGGCCAATGGCTCCTTCCTGCCTACCCCGACCCCGGTCGTCTTTTCGGAAGTGCCGACGCCGCTGCCCAGCGAAACGCCAACCAATACACCGGCCCCGCTGCCAAGCGATACCCCAACGTTGCTGCCGCCGACGCCAACCTTTACGCCAACACCGACCTTCTTTGTCTCCAGCCTGCGCGCCGTCATTGTGATGACGCCGGTCGCGACGTTGCGCGCCGGGCCAAGCACGCTCTATGGCGCGACGGATACTTTGCCTGCCGGTTATACGGTTACGTTGACCGGTCGGGACGAAACGGGGGAATGGGTCTACATCTGTTGTGTGGCGAACAATACCTTCCGTTGGCTACGTCAGCTCTATGTACAAGCCAAGGATAACACCTTGCCACCCGGCGCGCCCCCGAACGCAACGCCGAATGATATTCGCTGGCTCAGGGTTGAGCCGGCGCCGGCGACCACAACCCCCATTATGACCCCCACCGCGATCCCGGACAATAGTTTTCCGCGCTTCCGGCGCGACCGCGCCAACAGTGGCCGCACCACCAAATTACCAACCTGGCCGCTGACCCAGATCTGGCCCAACCCCAACCGACCCGATCAACCGATGGTTTCCGATATTGTCGTGATGAACGATAAGGTGCTGGTGGGCAATGCTGACAACCATCTCTACGCCTTGGGCGTGGCCGAAGGCAACCAGCAGTGGCGCTACGATGTGAAGGCGCCCCTGGCCTTTGGGCCGGTGGTGCAGGACAACTACATCTACTTTATCGATAAACAGCAACGCACCTGGGCGCTGCAAGATTTGGGGAACCAGGCGGGCTTTGTCTGGCAGAAGACGATGCCAACGACCCCGCTCACAACCTTTTATCTCAATAACAATCGGCTCTTTGTGATGGGCCGCGATGGCGCCGGCACTGAATTTCTCTATGGCATTGATCGCAGCACAGGCGATATCAATGCCAATAGCACCTACCAAGGGCTTGGCGAGATGACGCCCTATATGGCGATTGGCAATCAACTGCTCTATATCGGCGATCCTAGTCTAAAGGCGCTAGATGTGAACGATTTTTCCCGCGTTTGGACACGCGATGATATTCAGAATTTGGCGGCGCCGCCAGTCTATATGGTGAATGGTCCCAATGCCTTGGCTGAACTCTACGTGGTCGATAACACCAACGCCGGGATCCGTCTTCACGCACTTAACGCCAACACCGGTCAAACGCTTTGGGCGACCGTCGTCGGGCGTGAGGTGAGTGGGTTGGCCGTTGGCGATACGGCGGTTTATGTGACAGGGGAAAATTACTTGCGCGCCATTGCCCGGCAAGGCGGAAACGCCTCGTTGTGGGGCGATGTGTCGACCCCGGGGCGTGCGTTGGGGGGGCCGCTCATTGACAGCAACCAAATTCTGATCATTACCGCCGGTGGCGTGATTCAAGGGTTCATGACCGCCAATGGGCAGAGCCTCGGGAATCAGTCGATCCCTTCTGGCACGGTGATCGGCATACCAGCGGTTGCCGGCCCCTATCTCTATCTTCCGGTCAATGGGCCGATCATTTATGCCTTCCGAGGTCAACAATAAGTTATGCACGATGTGTCAACACCGGCGCCGGTCAAGGCGGCCATTGCCCTCCCTGGGTGGGACGCCTTATGGCTGGCGTTGCTCGTTTTTAGCCTGCTGATGATCACCGGGTTTGCTGAATCCGGTCTAGGCAACCGCTTTCAAGATGTGGCGCGCCATCCCTTCCTCGGCCAACTGCTGCCGGCAGCGGGGGTGGCGGCTATGGGGCAGATTGGCCCCCGTCCGGCGGAACCGTTGGGCCTGGTGCTTTTTGCCCTGACGTTGGGGCTGTTGGGCCTCTATTTTCTTGTTGATCTGTTCAAGGAAGGCCGCGGACAAAGCGTCGCCAAAGCGCTTTTGTTGACGGCCATGATCCTCACCGCTGTCTATTTACCGACGGTTAAGCTAATGTTATTGGATGCCCAAGGCCCGCGCGGCAGCTATTCGCATGATGGCGGCGTCTTGCAGACTGAAGCCACCATCGACTTTTTCTTGCAGGGCAAAAATCCCTATGTAGAGGACTATACCCAAACGCCGATGGCAACCTGGGGCCACCCCGACTTCCGCACGGCGCTCTACCACTACCCTTACCTGCCCTGGACTTTTGTCTTTAGCGCGCCCTTCTACGTTATGGGGAAAGCGCTGGGCTTTTACGATCAGCGGTTGGTCTACTTGCTGTTGATGACCGTCGCGCTGGCCCTGACCCACCGGTTGGCCCATTCGCCACGCGCCAAACTGGCATTGACGGCGGCCATCGGCTTGAACCCCCTGATGGCGCTGGATCTCATCTTTGGGCAGAATGATCTCTTTGTCCTCTGCTGGCTCCTCTTTAGCCTGGTGGCCTGGCAGCAGTGGGCGCAGCGGCAGTACCAAGCGCCGGGGGCGCTCGTTCTTTCCCTCGTCTGTTTTGGTCTAGCCTGCGCCAGCAAACCGACGGCCTGGTTTTTTGCGCCTTTTTACGGTTTACTGCTCATCGCGGATCAACCGGCGTTACTCGCCGGCGGCTGGACAGGCTGGTTCCCCATTGTGCGCGCGATTTTCTGGCGTAGCCGGTGGGCGCTGCTGGTCTTTGGCCTGCTGGTGCTGCCTTATGTTATTTGGAGTCCTTTTGCTTTCTACGATGATGTCTGGCGCTGGAGTAACGGACAGGGGGAGACGGGCTATCAGATCTGGGGTTGGGGCGCCAGCAATTTTGTCCTGGCGTGGGGTTGGGTCAACAGCCGCTTTGCCCAGTGGCCCTTCTGGCAACTGGAACTGCTCTGCGCGCTGCCGGTGTTGCTCTGGTTTCTGCACAGACAAAGACGCCACAATGCTCTCTTTATCGCGTGTTGGCACTATGGCGTCTTTTTATTCGTCTTCTTCTACAGCAGCCGGTTTCTCAACGAGAACTATCTGAGTTACATTCTGCCCTTTTTGTGTCTGGGGGTGTTGACGCGGGAGATAGGTAGACAGGTAGACAGGTAGACAGGTAGACAGGTAGATAAGTCTTATTGACCTGTCTACCTGTTTACCTGTTTACCTGTCTACCTGTCTACCTATCTACGCTTCGTCCTCCCCGTCTTCTAGATCACGCAATTCGGGGCGTGTAAGAAATTGATAAGCCTGTTGAAATTCGGTAAGATGGTGATCGACAGCGGCTTTGGTGTCTTTGCTGGCGATCTGCACCAGACCGGCCAGGGCGGCGACCAGGGCGACGATGCTGGGCAAAGGGCCGGCGACATCGGTGGGCGCAAAGATCACACGGTCGGAGACGCGGTTGACCGGGCTGCCTAAGGAGCCGATGATGCCCAAGGTGGCGCAGCCTTTGAGCCGGGCCAGTTCCAGGGCGCGGGCAACATTGAGACCATAAGAAGTCGCGCTGATGCCGATGACCAGCGTATTGCTGCTGAGATTCATTAACGCGGCGGCTTTCTTGCTCGGATCGTTGGAGACCGCTTCCGCCGAGATGCCCCGATGACGCAACTGTTGGGCCGTCATTTCAGCCACCGCTTCGGCATAACCCTCGGCGACGAGGATGATGTGACCGGCCTTTTGCAGCATCTTGGCGATCTCTTCAATATGTTCCGGCGGCGTCTGTGTCAGCATCTGTTTTAGGTTGTGCTGTTCATGCACCGCCCGATCTTTAAAGATACCTGCCGGATCATCCGGCGAAAGCTCCTTGGGCGTATAGGCGGCGTAAATTTCCGACTTGACCTGATCGCGCACGTCGTTGAGTAGTTCGGGATAGCCATTGTAGCCCAACCGCTGGGAGAAGCGGACAACCGTCGTCGTGTCTACCCCGACTGCGTAGGCTAGTTGCGCCGCCGTCATAAAGGAGACTTCATAGTAGTTACTCATAATGTAATCAGCCACTTTGCGATAGCTGCGGCTGAGGTGATCATAATATTCACGAATCTTTTCTCGATACATGGTTTCCCCGATTCCAGTCGTAAGTGGCCTCGTTCGGCTTCGTTCATCAAGCGAAAAAGCGACCCGTTGCGCACGGGCGGACAGCCTTCCGGCTGATGAAGATCACGACGAGGCGAGTTATAGGTATTATCTATGTAAAACTTGGTAAATCATGACATTTGCTGATCTAGCAAGGGTAACTTTAGCCAAAACCTTGATCCCCGGCGGCCGAATGCGTCTGGTCAGCGGCGCTTTGTGAAGCGCCAGGGACAATCCAATACCTGTTGGGAGGATGCTGCCGGAAAAGGCTCAGTGTCCAGTAAAGTAACGTTGTAAACGCAGTAAGGCGAGCGTGGGTTGAAAGCGTTCCGATTACCATAAGATATAGATTATATGCTGTTCAAGTATAGATTGCACAATCAAATTTGTCAAACTCTTAAGCATTATAACACCCAAACAAACAAAGGTATGGCAGGTGTGTTATATCCAGGGTGTATTGAAATTACAATCAACAAACAGAAAATGCGTAATGTCCTGAAAAGATCGACTATTCGTTATCAACTCTTCGCTTCATTACTGTTATTCATTCTGCTTGGCTTAGTCAGTTGTCGCGCCGAACAACCCTCATCTGACCTTACTATACCTTCGGCTTCAACACCCTTATTGCCGCCAACAGCGCAGACAATCGTCATTACGACACCAACCGCCCCTCTACGCAAGCTGACGGCCACCGCTACACCGGCGCCGGCAACCCCGACACACCAGACGCTTACCCTCTTACCGACCGCCACTGTTGCAGCGCCGACGATAGCCGTAACGCCAACCCTGTCGCTGGTTGACGCGTTGAGTCAGACCGTGGTTGTGACGGCTGTTAAGCCGCTATCGCCAACCATCCTGTTCGCCCATCCGGCGCCGCCGCTTGTCGTTGCACCCGCATTGGGGCCGGACCCGACCAACACAGTGGCTCCTGAACCCCCGGTGGTCACTGCCATCACTGCTCTGCAACCGGACGGTGTAGTGCGCACCGCTCACGTGCCGATTTTAATGTACCATTATCTAAGTACGCCACCCGCCGCTGCTGATATTTACCGCCGTGATCTCTCTGTCCCGCCGGAACTCTTTGCGGCGCACCTGGATCGACTGCAAGCCGACGGTTACACAACCATCAGCCTCTATGCTCTCGCCGCTTATCTCCAACAAGGAACGCCGCTGCCGCCCAAGCCGGTGATTCTGACCTTTGATGACGGCTATCGGGATAACTACGAGAATGCCTTTCCCTTGTTACGTGATCGTCGCATGACCGCCACTTTCTTCGTCGTCATGGAATTTATCAATCAGGGGCGGCCCGAATACCTGACTTGGGACATGGTGCGTGAGATGCACGCTGGGGGTATGTCAATTGAAGTACACGGTGTTGACCATACCACCTTACGGAAACGCAGCCGAGGGGATCTCGAATTTCAAGCCTTGCGCTCCTACGAGACCCTTCAGGACCGACTGGGCGTTCGTCCTCGCTTTCTATCCTATCCCGCCGGCGAATATGACGCCGACACCATTGCTGTCTTTCAGGCCGCCGGCTACTGGGCTGCTGTGACGACCATCCAGGGCGCTACCCACAGTAGCGATCAACTCTTTGAACTTCGCCGTGTCAGGATCCGCAATACCACCACTGCGGATGAACTGGTGCGCCTGTTATCCTTAGCGTGGTAGACACGAGACAGGAGACAGGAGACACGAGACAGGAGACACGAGACAAGAGAAATCGACGATCTATAACTCGTAACTCTAGCTGTCTCCTACAAACTCAATCTGCGGGAAGCGGCTTTGATCAAATTCGGCCAGCCGTTCCGCTCCCAAAGCGGTCACTTCGGCGTGAATGGCCTCAGCGGCGCTGCGCAGAGCGGCAATGTTGACGCCCTGACAGAGGGGCGGCAGCGTGCGCAAGCGCGGCAGGCCCCGCCGGAACATTTTGATCGCGCCTAGCCAGTTACCTCGTTCAATCTGCAAAAAGGCCACACCTACTTGCAGAATGCCCTGATACATCTCGCGAATGGGACGCTTTTCGGCTTGCCAGGCCAGCTCCAGATGCTCGTGTTGCTCAAAATATTCGCCATGATTGAACGCAAGCAACCCGCGGCGCGCCAGATCACTCAAGGGGGCGTCCCAGCCTTCCGGGTATTCAACCGGTGGACGGAGATGGTGCTCAACCACGGTGACGAGCGCTTCCATCATCTTGCTGCGCGCCCAGGCATGATCGGCGCCGGCTTGACGGGCTGCTTGGAGGGTTGCCACATCCACATGGCTGCCAAAGGCGTAAAGCGGAATCTGGCGCGACTGTGGGCGCATCTTGCAGCGGGTGATGGCTAGGCGCCAGTTGCCTGCTGTCTGAAGATCAACCAAAATGAGCACCGGAAAATAGTGATCGACTGCATCTACTAAAGCTTCCGGCGTTTCTGTAATCACTGGCCGGCCCCCTTGTGCGGTGATGACATCATGCAAGCGGGTTGCAACCAAGAGCTCTGCTGCTAGACAAACGACAGCCAACCGGCTGTGGTCATAGCCCATTACGGGTTGCTGTAAGCCTGTCACTTTTGCTGTAGGTTGAGCGGATTGTGTAACCAAAATCTCATTCGACATAGCATACATACTGACTCAGGTAACGGAAAAATGGCAACTGTCAAGGAATAATTTGTAAAACACGCTTCTGAACATTGTAATAGTAAACTTCTCTCTCTCTGATAGCGGTGATCCTCCATACGAAGTTGTGGAAAACCCCAAAAAAGAACCCCCTGAGCCATGTACGATTCAGGGGGGTAGTTAACTAGTTTAATTGGTTGGTTCGTTGGTTGAGCTTGTCGAAACCAACGAACCAATCAACCTTTTACTGCGACCAGAATTTCAAACAGACGGGTGTCGGCACATCAAGCATTTGTCCGGTTGGTTTCAAATGACCGCTCTGTTGGTCAATCCGGAAAACAACAACGCTATCGGTGTTCTGATTGGCCGCCAACAAAAAGGCGCCGGTGGGGTCGATCACAAAGTTGCGCGGAATTTTCCCTTGGGTGGACTCATGCCCCACCGCTTTGACCAAGCCACTACCCTGGTCGATGGCAAAAATGGCAATACTATCATGGCCGCGATTGGAGCCATAGACAAAGTTGCCGGAAGGATGAACATGAATATCGGCACAGTGACTCCGTCCCGCAAAGCCGGAGGGCAAGGTGGGTACGGATTGCAATTCGGTCAACCGTCCGGTACTCATTTCATAGGCAAGGACGGTCATTGTCGAATCGAGTTCGTTGATGCTGTAGGCATAGCGTCCATTGGGGTGAAAGTCAAAGTGACGAGGGCCGGCGCCAGGGTGGACGCGCACCCAGGCTTGCGGCGCCGGACGCAGCTTGCCCCGTTCACTGTCAAAGGCGTAGATCACCACTTTGTCAGTACCAAGATCAGCACAGTAGGCAAAGCGGTTATCCGGCGCCAGCGTAAAGGAGTGGGCGTGCGGTTCTTTTTGCCGCTGCTCGTTGACGCTCGACCCCTCGTGCTGGACAAAGTCGCTCATCTTGCCCAAGCTGCCATCGCTGTTGATCGGATGCACCGCAACACTGCCGCCGGTGTAATTGGCCGTCAACAGATAGCGTCCCGTGGCGTCAACGCTCAGGTGACAAGGGGCCGCCCCATCGGTGGCTTCCTGATTGAGCAAGGTCAAGGCGCCGTTGGCCGGGTCGATGGCAAAGGCGCTGACGGCGCCACTATTTTCCTTGCCGCCGAAATCACCCACTTCATTGACGGCGTACAAATAGCGACCATTCGGGTGGATGGTCAAGTAAGAAGGGTTCTCGACGCCGGTTGTTTTGCCTGCCATTGTCAAGGCGCCACTGGCAGGATCCATGTGCAGCCGGTAAATCCCCTCACTCTTGGCCTGCACATGGGGCAGACTGCGCGTATAGGTGCCAACGTAAATGTACATCGGGTCAGCCATTTAATAACTCCTTATGGTTGATTTGATTGTTGGTTTGTGCGTAATGGTTAAACCCGTAACCGTGGGTCTAACACATCGCGTAGACCATCGCCCAAAAAGTAAATAGCGAGGACGGTGGTCGTTAACAGCAAACCGGGGAAGGTGGAGATCCACCAGGCGGTCATCAAGTAGTTGCGCCCGTCGGCCACCATTGCACCCCAAGTGGGAATCAAGGGCGAAATGCCCAACCCCAAAAAGGTGAGCGATGATTCGGCCAGAATGGCGCCGCCAACGCCCTGTGTCGCCAGTACGATGACCGGCGTCCAGACATTGGGCAAGAGATGGCGTAGGATCAACCGACCGCTGGACAGACCGATACAGTTGGCGGCTTCAATAAAGGGCTGTTCGCGGAGGCTCAACACGGCGCCGCGCACAATCCGCGCATAGCCGACCCAACTGCTAATTCCCAATACAAGGATAACATTGTTCAGCCCAGTTCCCAAGACGGCCATGATGGCGATTGCTAATAAGATAAAAGGCACGGCCAATTGGACATCCACCAGCCGCATGATCAGCGTATCGACCGTTTTGCCGAAGTAGCCGCTCAGTAAGCCCATCGGCACGCCAATTAACCCGGCCACTACCACCACTGTAATGCCGACCAATAACGAAACGCGCCCGCCGTAGATCATGCGTGAGAGCATGTCACGGCCCAGCGCATCGGTACCCAGCAAGTGAAAAGTATTTTGGTCGGAAGTCGAGAAGGGTGGTAATTGCACCCGCGCCGGTTCCTGTTCACCGGGCGGGTAAGGGGCGATCAATGGCGCCGCCAGGGCCACCAGACAAATGAAAAGCAGAAACGCACTGCCCATTACTGCCCGTCGGCTGCGGCCAAAGCGCCGCCAGAGGGTCGCTGACCGTTTTGGTTCCAACAAGGGGGCCGGCACGCCAGGGTGCGCTATCGCAGTTTGTGTGGTCATAGCCAATACTTTGTGTTGCTATGGCTTTTCGTAGGGGCACGATAGTTCGTGCCCCTACGAAAAGTGTTTTGTGGTTACTTAGCTGTTGCTGCGGTCGTAGCGGATCCGCGGATCAAGGTAGACATACAAAATATCCACCGTCAGATTGAGAAAGACATAGACGACCGAGATCACCAGCACCGCGGCCTGCACCATCGGGTAATCGCGTGCGTTGATCGATTGAAGCGCCAACCGTCCCACACCCGGCCAGGCAAAGATGCTTTCGGTGATGACGGCGCCGCCAAAGAGCGCACCCAGTTGCAGGCCAACCACCGTGACCAGCGGAATCAAGATGTTGCGCAAGGCATGACGCATGATCACCACCCGTTCACGCAAGCCCTTGGCGCGCGCCGTGCGCACATAATCTTCGCCCAGCACATCCAACATGCCCGAACGCACCAGGCGTGTTACCAATGCCATCAAGACCGACCCTAGCGTAATCGCCGGCAGCACAAGATGCCCCAATGTGCCACGCCCGGAGGTCGGAAACCAGCCGAGGGCGACGGAAAAGACCAGGATCAACATGATCCCCAGCCAATAGGGGGGGATCGCCTGCCCGATCATTGCCAGCCCGGTGCCGAGGTAATCCCAGAAGGTGTCCCGTTTCAATGCCGATAACATGCCAATCGGAATCGCCACACTGAGCGAAAAGAGCAGCGCCGCCGCCGACAATTGCAAGGTGGCCGGCATCCGCTCCATCAAGACCTCAATCGCCGGTTCCTGAAAGAAGAGGGACTCCCCCAGGTCGCCCTGCAAGGCGCGCCCCAGAAAGACGGCATATTGTACCGGAATCGGCTTGTCCAACCCCCACTTGGCCTTTGCCTCGGCAATCTGCTCCGGCGATGCACTCTCCACTAGCAGCAGCGACACCGGATCGCCCGGCGCCAATCGCAGCAGGAAGAAGACCAACACCGACACCCCCCACACCACCACCACCGACTGGATCAACCGGCGGCGAATATATGCGCCCATGAGTTCTACACCTTATCATAAGTAGACAGGTAGACAGGTAGACAGGTAAACAGGGAGACAGGGAGACAGGGAGACAGGTAGATATGTCCTATTCCCTGTGTACCTGTCTACCTATCTACCTATTTACCCACTCACACCCAACCCATTCCACGGTCGCGTCGTATCCGGCGAGTAGGCTTCAAAGCCGGTGACTCGTTTGCGTACGGCCCAGATGTTCTCCTGGCGATAGAGTTGGATCTCGACTGATTGGTCGTAGATCTGCTTCTGGATCTGTTTGTAGAGTTCGTCGGCCTTCGTGCCATCCACTTCGACGCAGACTTGATTGATCAACTCCTGGAAGGCGGGGTTTTGTGGGCCGAAGCCGGAGCCATAGGTGTCGGTGATATAGAAGACTTTGTATTGGTTGCAGGGATTGTTGGCCTTGCCGCCTTGTTGGAGCGCCAGATCATAGCTGCCCGATTTGCGCGCTTCGGTGTAGGCGCCCGGCTCCAGGAATTGCAGATCTACTTCAAAGCCGATCTCTTGCAGGGCGCCGGCAATATACTCCATCACCTCTTTCCCCTTGGCGAACCAGAAGGGATGCGCTTTCATCTCGATCTTGGTGCCGGCGGCAATGCCGGCCTTGTCCAACAGCCGACGTGCTTCGTCGGGGTCGTAGGGCATGGGGGTCAAGCTCTCATCGTAACCGAGCGTTCCCTGGGGAATATGACCGCCAATCACCTGTCCGGCCTTGACAATGTTTTTGACCAGGGCTTCGCGATCAATGGCATAGTTGACCGCCAACCGGGCGTCGGGATTGTTAAAGGGGGGACGATTCTGTTGCGTCAACAGGTAGAGGTGATCCAACGATGGGCGACGGAAGATCGCAATGTTTTCATCCTTTGCCAGCTCCTCGGCCAGCTCGCCGCTGACATTAGCAATAATATCCACTTCGCCGGAACGCAACGCCGCCACACGGGTCGCCTCCTCGCTGATCGGGCGATAGCGCAGCCGCTGGACTTTGGCCAACTCCGGCTGCCAATAATCCTCAAAACGCTCGCCCAGCCAATACTCACCCTTGACATATTCGAGATGGCGGTAGGGGCCGCTGCCGACAGCCTTCTCCCAGAAATTTTCACCATGCTCCTCCGCCGATTTTTTCGAGAGAATGTGTTCACCCATCAGCAGGTTGAACAACGGCGCTGGCTTGGCGCAATTGAAGACTGCTGTATAGTCATCCGGCGTATCGACCCCGGTTAGCAGATCGATAAAGGCAGTTGAGTGTTGAAAATCCGGGTTGGCGAGGAGACGCTCATAGGTAAATTTGACATCGGCTGAAGTGAGCGGCGAGCCATCATGGAACTTGGCCCCTTCCCGCATCTTCGCCGTCCAGACGGTGCCCTCCGCGTTGCTGCTCCACTCGGTGCCCACCCACGGGATCTGGGTGCCATCCGGCGCAACGTCAAAGAGTTGGTCGTAGATACAGCGATTGATCTCGCCTTCCATACGACCACCGATCAATTGCGGATCTTGGGTGCGCAGATCATCGCCGCGCGACCAGACAATCTCCGTCATGGCCGCGCTGCCCGCCGAGCCGCCGCTCGTCGGGCCAATAGCTTGACAGGCGGTTAAGAGTTGTGACAAGAGGGGCAAACTCAGCCCAACACCGGTGGCCTGCAAAAACCGCCGCCGCGAAAATGCAGTTGACATGGACAATCTCCTTCTTGGTTCGTGAAAGTAGCAAAATTGGGATGGACATCATCTACATACTGTGGGGAGAACGCTCCCCTGTGCCTAGCAGTCGCTCTGATTATAAACAGGAGGTGGGCAAGCTGTCAAAGTGCTTTTTTGTCCCAAGGGTTGGGTGATTCGGTGGTTGAGCTTGTCGAAACCACCGAATCACCCAACCTATGCCACGCTCAAGCCGCCGTCGATCACAAAGTAGGCGCCGGTGGCGTAGCTGGCGTCGTCGCTACATAAGAAGGCGATCATGGGGGCAATTTCGTCGGGGCGGCCCAGGCGACCTAAGGGGGCGCGGGCGCTGATCATCTGCTCGCGACCGCTGGGGTTAGGGTGAACATCGTGGTTGGGCGTCCGTTCCAGGGCGCCGGGACAGACCGCGTTGCACCGAATGCCATAGCTGGCATAGTGGACGGCGATGTAGCGTGTCAGGCCGATCAGCCCATGTTTGCCGCTCATGTAGGCCGGGTTGACCGAACGCCCGTTGAGCGCCGTCACCGAAGCGACGATGACAAGCGCCCCGCCCTCGCCCTGTTTGACCAGTTGCGCCAGACCATGTTTGCAGGTTAGGTAGACGCCCCGGTAATTGACATCATGGGTGCGATCCCAGACTTCCTCCGGCAGTTCATGCAGCTTCACATCCGCGGTATGCAACTGAATGCCCGCATTCGCCACCACCAGATCGAGCCGCCCAAAGTGTTCAACTGTCCGCGCCACTGCTGCCGCCATTTGGTCGCCAACGCTGACATCGGCGGGAAGGGCGAGGGCGGCATGACCGGCCGCCGTCAATTCCGCGGCGACGGCTTGTACGCCTGCTGCCGGCAACCCGACACAAGCCACTTTCGCGCCTTCGGCTGTCATCAAGCGCGCTGTCGCCGCGCCGATGCCGCTGCCCGCACCGGTAATCAAGGCGACTTTTTCGCTGAGTTTCATGATTTGTCCCTTTCGTTGCTTTCTCCAAACCGCAATATCATCAATTGGTTGTCCTGTTCCATCAACGAAGCCCTGCGGAGTAACGCGGTAGTAAAGACTAATGAAGGTTATTTAATTGTTTCGGTAATCCTTGGAACTTGTCACGCCGGCGGCGATGACCTCCAGTTACCGCTTTATTTTCGTAACGTTCATGAGTCTTCCCTCGGCGCCCCGAAGACTAAAGTCCTAAAGTCTTTACTACCGATGATCACCCTGGTAATCGGCTAACATGTAGGCCATATTCCCATCTAATTTTATCAAGCGTTAGACATCTATATAAAATTTGCGTATGATGAAGGCGCTCTCCCCTGCGGCAGAGGATAGCAAACACTAGCACGGCTGCCGCGTCAGTCGCCGCCAGGCGAAGATCTTTGAACGGTTTGAGCAAATGACTCAAACAGTGTTGTTTTGCTATTGCCCAACTAACACGCAAAACAACCGGCCAGGAAAGGAATCACCTATGAAACTCGGACGGATAGCAACGTTGCTGCTGCTCGTTGTCTCTCTGCTCGCGACTGCTTGCGTCGCCCCGCGTGCACCGGGGGCGCCGGCCGGCGGCGCCGGCAACACTGCCGGTAGCGCGGCGCAAGCCGGTCCCAGCGGCCATGTCGAATTTTGGCATTTTTGGGGTTCACCCGTGCGGCGCACCGCCATCCGCCGGATTGTGGCGATGTGCCAGGAACAGTTGCCGAATGTGCAGATTACCGAAACCTTCAAGCCCTTTGGCGATATTTGGACGGCCAACATTGCCGCCGTGGCCGCCGGCACCGGGATGCCCGATATTATCGTGGAGGATCGTCCTCTCCTGCCCCAACGGGCGCGTGATGAGATCGCCACCAACCTGCAACCCTACATCGATCGCGATAAATTTGACACGTCGGTTTTCTGGCCCTTTACCTGGCAGGAAACGCTCTATGAAGGGAACAGCTATGGCATTCCTTTTGAAACGGATGTGCGCGTCCTGATCTGGAATAAGCAAGCCTTCGCCGACGCCGGTCTTGACCCGGAAAAGCCACCGGTCACCTGGGACGATCTGGAGACGTATGCCAACGCGCTCGACATCAAGAATGACGACGGCACTTACAAACGCATTGGCTTTTTCCCGCTCTGGAAAGCCGGCCCGGACTTCTGGGCGCGCACCAATGGCTGGCAACAAGTTGTTGACGGCAAACCCAACTACAACGATCCGGCCTTTATCGAGACGCTGACCTGGATCAAGGGCTGGGTGGATCGTTATGGCGGCTGGCAGAACTTGCAAAATTATGCCGCCAGCTATGCCTCACCCCCGAATGACATCTTTATGTCCGGCGCCACGCCGATGGTGGTTGATGTCGCGGGCTACCTTTCCCAGTTAAACTTCTACCGCCCCCAGGCAACGCTGGCCGATGGCAGTACCACCCGCATGGAGTGGGGTGTGGGTGGTCTGCCCTACAAGACCGCCCCGGCCAACTGGAGCGGCGGCTTTGCCCTGTCGATTCCCCGTGGCGCACCCAATGCGGATGCTGCCTGGGAAGTGATTAAGTGTATGACTAGCGAAGCCGGCCAGGAATCCTGGTCGCGCGATACGCTCGCTATCCCTACTATCCAATCGCTGGCGACCAACCCGATCCTCATGGCCGACCCCTACTGGGATGATGTCATGGCGGCCATGGAGAACAGCCAGGGCAGCGTCTATGTGCCGGAGTACCCGAACTTTACCCAAGAGGCCAACACCCGCTATGAATTGGTCTGGACCGGCGAATTAACCCCGGAACAGATGGCCGAACAAACCCAGCAAGCTATTGAGCAGACGATGGCGCAGAGTGGTCAGTGAGACAGTGAGACAGTAAGACAGTGAGACAGTAAGACAGTAAGACAGTAAGACAGTCACTGACCTACTGACCTACTGTCTTACTGTCTCACTGAAGTCTAGGATGAACAAGGAGCTTCTTTGATGGCCGTCACTGTTCCACAAACAACCTATACACCCAAGCGGCCCTGGTTTACACCGGCGCACCGCGAAGCGCTCAACGGTTGGCTCTTCGCTTTGCCCTGGCTGCTGGGCCTGATCCTCTTTACGGCGGGGCCGATGCTTTTCTCGTTCTATGCCGGTTTTACCCGTTACAATATCACCACGGCGCCCGAGTGGATCGGCTGGCAGAATTATCGGGCCATTGCCCGGGATGATTTCTTCTGGACGGCGCTCTATAACACCTTCTGGATGGTGCTGATCCGCACGCCGTTAGTGCTACTTGTTTCGTTGGGTATTGCCTTGTTGCTGAATATCGATCTGCCCGGTGAAAAGTTCTTTCGCTCGATCATCTATTTCCCCAATGTTCTCTCCGGCATTGCCGCTATCTTTCTCTGGGTATGGATTCTAGCGCCTAACGGCTTACTCAATCGCGGGCTGGCGCTGCTGGGCATTCAGGGGCCAGGCTGGTTTGTCGATCCCACTTGGACGAAACCGGGCATGGTGATCATGGGTCTTTGGTGGGTGGGGGGCAACATCCTGATCTACCTGGCCGCGTTGAAAGGGATTCCGCGCACACTTTATGAAGCCGCTGAGATCGATGGCGCCAACGGCTGGACGCAGATGTTTTATATCACCTTGCCGCTCTTGACGCCGGCCATCTTCTTTGAACTGGTCACCGGTATCATTGGCGCTTTCCAGATTTTCACCACTGCTTATATCATCTCCGGCGTGAACGCGGCGACCGGCGGGCCGGGACAGTCGATGTTGTTCTATGTCCTCTATCTCTACAGCCGCGCCTTTGGCCGCGTCGGGCCGGCCGGCTTCCAAATGGGCTATGCCTCGGCGCTGGCCTGGATTCTCTTTCTGATTATTCTGGTGGTGACCTTAATTCAGTTGGGCCTGGCCAAACGGTGGGTCTATTATGAGAGTGAAGAGTAGCGCTTACAGCCGCGACCGCCCGGTGAGGCGGCGAGACATCTATGGAAACAACTGCTTACACACCGCTCGATAGCAATCAGGCTGAGACGGCACAACCGCAAGCGGAAACAAGACGGTTTTCGGTGGGCCGTCTGGTTGCCTGGCTGGTGCTGGCGGCAATCGCCATTCTCTGGCTTACGCCATTGGTCTGGATGATTTCAACCTCGCTCAAGACGCCGCAGGATCTCTTCGGCTTTCGCTGGATTCCCGATCCCATTGCTTGGAATAACTATATTGACGCCTTTAGCTTTGGCATGTGGGAGCGCTGGGCGATTAACACGGTAGTCATCACCCTGATCAGCATGGTGGGCGTCGTCTTCTCCTCGGCGATGGTGGCCTATGCCTTTGCCCGGTTGCGTTGGTGGGGCCGCGAAACGCTCTTCAAACTGGTATTGGCGACGATGATGTTGCCCAGCGTCGTCACGTTGATCCCGCAATTCATTCTCTTTGCGCGGTTGCCGGCCTTTGGTCTGCAAGGATCGGAAGTTTGGGTTAACACCTTTTTGCCGCTCACCGTGCCGGCCTTTACCGCCAATGCCTTTTACATCTTTCTGCTGCGCCAGTTTATGCGCGGCATTCCCAACGAGTTGACCGAAGCCGCCAAGATCGACGGCGCTTCAGAGATGCGCACCTGGTGGAGCATCATCATACCCCTCTCCAAACCGGCGTTGGCCGCCATTGCGATCTTCGCCTTTCAAGGCGCCTGGCAGGACTTTATGGGGCCGTTGATCTACCTGCAAAGTGAACGGCTCTACACGCTGCAAATCGGCCTACGTCAGTACGAGTTCGCCTTTGGCGGCTCCCCTGCCTGGAACTGGCTCATGGCTGCCAGCTTGATTGTCATGCTGCCGGTGCTGCTGGTCTTTCTTGCCTTCCAACGCTACTTCATCGAAGGCATCACCATCACCGGCATGGGTGGGCGCTGATAAAGCGATGATTGTACTCATTGCAATAATGCGTCCAGCAAATCTTGATCCCTTACTGTTCAGTTCCTCGCCGGTCACGGACCGGCGAGGAACTGAAACCTTACGATTTTTCTTTTATCGACTGATGCTTGGGAATAATCAGTTACAGAAGCAACGGCGGGGCGCGATGGCCTGGTGTTGTCAGCGCGTGGGCAGCCGCGATCACAGGGGAGATAGGGGTTGGTTCTGTGCTGAACTGATAGCCAAGACCGTGAACCGTCTTCAGATACTGGGGATTGGCCGGTTCTTTTTCCACCTTGCTACGCAAACGGCGCATGGTGACCCGTACAAACCCTAAATCTTCATGGGGGTGATAATCCCACACGGCCCGCAAGAATTCCTCTTTGCTGACCGGCTTATCCGGATTGTGCATGAGATAACTAAGCATGCGATATTCGTTAGGCGTCAGGTTGACCACCTCGCCTCGCACGGTCACTTGTTGCAACTCTTCATTCAGGGTGATATCGCCATAGGTGAGAAGGTGGCTTGTCTTCTGGCGTTGTTCTTGGTTAACGCGCCGCAAGATTGCACGAATGCGCGCGCGCAATTCTTGCAACACAAAGGGCTTTGTCATATAGTGATCGGCGCCCAATTCGATCCCGGTAATGACATCATCGGTGCGTGAATTGGCGGTGATCATGATGATCGGCACGTCAGTCTGTTTGCGTAGTTGGGCGCAGACTTCCAGCCCATCAAGAAACGGCATATTGACATCCAGGAGGACACAATCAACGTGGTTTTGCCCAAAGACAGTGAGCGCCTCGCGGCCATCGTTGGCGGTGATAACCTGATAGCCATCTAGTTTTAGGGTCAACAGGAGTAATTTGCGGAGGGCGTCATCATCTTCAACGACGAGGATCTGTTTGTTTGCTGACATTGTATTATTTTGTGTATTATTTTGTGTATTATTTTGTGTATTATTTTGTGTATTATTTTGTGTATTATTTTGTCTACAGTCTACTGAGTTGTTTACGGTATTCATAGCCCTGCCCTTCTAATGGATACGCTGGTTGATTACTGCGCAAGATAAGGAATGATAGATGGGTAGGAAGCAGCAATTGGGTTTCTCTTTTGGTATATACAACCTGATCGATGGTAACAGTCGAATGAATATCGCGTGCTGGTTGCTTAGTCAAATAGGAATCATGCCTACCTATAGTAAACTGGAATTGCAAAAGTCGTCAATTATGAAATATTGACGAATCATATGAATCTGCCAAATAAACTTGAAAGGTTAAGATCATAAGATTCTTAGGGTTAGTTACTTAATCGTAAATAAAATGAAAAGAGGATAACATGGAGTACCCAACCATTGCCGAAATCCGCACTGCACGCGCCGCGCTGGCCGACTTAATCGTCGAAACGCCAATTTGGCGTTGGGGGAATCGTGCGGTTGTGCAACATCTGGGCCAAGAAACAGAACTCTATTTAAAACTCGAACTCTTACAATATACTGGCAGTTTTAAACCGCGCGGCGCATTGACGGTGATGCGTGCTTTGGATCAAGCTACGCTCGCCAAAGGCGTCACGGCTGTTAGCGCCGGCAACCATGCCATTGCGGTCGCCTTTGCTGCCCAACTGCTAGGCACAACGGCGAAAGTGGTGATGCCGAAAAGCGCCAACCCGGCGCGAGTTGCCACTTGCCGCAGCTACGGGGCGATTGTTGAATTGGTGGACAATGTGGCGCTGGCCTTTACACGGGTGCAGCAGATCCAACAAGAAGAGGGCCGTTATTTTGTCCACCCCTTTGAAGGTCCCAACACCATTCTGGGGACAGCCACAGTCGGGCTGGAATTTGCCACCCAAGTAGCTGACCTCGACGCTGTGATCATTCCCATTGGTGGCGGCGGCCTTTGCGCCGGCATGGCGACAGCGATCAAACAAATGCAACCGACGTGTCAGATCTTTGGTGTAGAGCCGGTCGGCGCGGATACCATGCACCGTAGCTTTGCCGCCGGCGCCCCTCAATCAATTCCTACCGTTCAGACCATCGCCGACAGCTTGGGCGCGCCCCATGCGGCGCCCTATAGCTTTAGCCTCTGCCACCACTTTGTTGATGATCTGGTCTTAGTCACCGATGATGAGATTCGCCAGGCGATGGCGCTCTTGTTCCGTTCGATGAAACTGGCCGTTGAACCGGCCGGCGCCACGGCCACTGCCGCCCTGTGGGGTCCGCTACGGGAACGACTTCGTGGCCGTCGCGTCGGTGTGATTGTCTGTGGCGCCAATATTGACATTGACACCTTTGCGAAACAGGTGAAACAAGCCGAAACGGTGGCGTAACGCTGAATGATAAGTGTGGTTCTATACCCATTCTATCAAGCAGCGGTGTGGGGTAAAGCCCAAACGACTTGTCTGTCATTCTGAAAGAATCTCTAGCGTACAATACCCTAGAGATTCTTTCAGAATGACAGACAAGTCCCCCTGTTTTCAATTGCATAGGACTGACGCAAGACGAACCATGATGAAACGCGATGCCCCGTGCATAAGTCCTGTTGCAAACAAAAAAGGGGTCTCACAGCATGTGAGACCCCTTTTTGAGCCGTTGAAGGGAGTCGAACCCTTGACCTGCGCATTACGAGTGCGCCGCTCTGCCGACTGAGCTACAACGGCATATGCCACGACAACACATGCCACAACAGCACATCCCATTGAGTGTATTGTCTGTAACAGGAGTAGTATACCAAACCTCAGGCAATCCGGCAAGTTTTTCCGGTCGTGGTGAGCATTGGGTAAGGTGTTGTTTGGCATTACTCCTTCACGCGCGTGACATAGCGAGCATCACGCGTATCGACGCGAATCAGGTCGCCTTCATTGACAAACATCGGCGCTTGTAGACGCAGTCCGGTTTCGACTTCCACCTGTTTTAGCGCCGCGCCGGCAGCAGTGTCACCCAGAACGGCCATATCGGCCCAGACCACACGTAGATCAACGGTGGTGGGCAGCGAAATCTTGATCGGTTCGCCTTCGTAGGTTTCCAGCACCAGCACCTGATTGTCGGTCAGATACTCCACCACGCCTTCGAGCGCTTCTCGTGTCAGGACAACCTGCTCAAAGGTTTCGGTATTCATAAAATAGTAGAGATCGCCGTCGCTGTACTGGAACTGTACCTGATCTTTGTCAAAGGTGACCTCTTGCACCCGTTCGCCGTTATTATAGGTCTTTTCTACATTGGCGCCGCTGCGAATATTGCGCAATTTGAGGCGAATGGTGGCGCCGCCACGGGCAACCTTGATATGTTGATACTCCAGCACCCGCCAGAGTTGTTTCTCTTCTTCGTAAACGTCGCCCTTGCGGAGGGATTGTACTTCAGCCATGATCTACCTATGCTTTCTGTTTTCGTTCAATTGCCGCCAGAGATTATATGCAAGAGGCGCACACCTGTCAATTTGGTCAGATCACAAATAGAATGCGGATTGGGCGGATCTAGCGGATTAGGGCGGCTTCAAAAAGAAAGAAAATCCGCATCACTCAGCTAGATCCGCCCAATCCGCATTCTATTGATCAAACTGGCTGAGGGCGAGGCGTAACCGTTCCTCAACGCCAACCGCGTCTTTGGGTAGTTTTTGGATGGCGCGTTGCGCTTCGACCACGCTATAGCCGAGGCTGGTGAGGGCGTCGAGGACTTCACTGTCCACATTGCTAACTTGCACCAGGCCGCCAATGGCGGTAGTTGCGCCGCCCACTTTGTCTTTTAATTCAAGGATGATCTTTTGCGCCGTGCGTTTTCCCACGCCGGGGACGCGCGCGACTAAGGCCGGTTCTTCATTGGCAATGGCCAGACGCAGTGCATCCGGGCTAAGGGTGTTGAGCGTGGCCAGCGCCACGCGCGGGCCGACACCGTTGACGCTCAACAATAGCTCAAACATCGCCAATTCGTCATCGCTGGGGAAGCCGTAGAGTGACAGCGCATCCTCGCGTACCTGGAGGTAGGTTTGCAGGAGTACGCTGTCGCCTTGTTTGAATTGGGTGCTGGTTACTTCCGTGGTAAAGACGCGCAGACCAATACCGCCGGCAGGGCTGCCGACTTCGATGACCAGATAGCCTTTCCCACTTTGCAGAACATTGCCACGCACTGACCGAATCATGAACCCTTTCCTCCCCATTTCCTTCACGGGCGTGATAGGACTGCACCGGCGCAGACCTTGATCTGCAAGCATGGTACACCAGAGCGGGTTCGCTTCGCAAACTTACGCTGTGCGTGATATTGCTGAATTTGTCAATTATACATCATGGCTAAAGAACCATTGACAAGAGGTATCGCTGATGGCAAATGGCGTAGAAGATAGGAGACGCATTTGCCATAAACGCACTGCTTCCATTGTAACGGAACCGATCACCCTCTCAGACGTGCTAGAACCCTGTCGTCGTTGACGGGGCGGCACGCCGTCGCTGACCTCAGTACCGGGTGGCGCTTACGCCATCGCCATTTCGCGCTTGACCGGCGGTTGGGTGTTGAATTTATACCCGGCGCCGCGTACAGTCACCAAATAGTTCGGATCCGAGGGATCTTCTTCAATCTTCTCGCGCAAGCGGCGCACAGCCACTTCGACCAGATTGGTGCCGCCGGCCAGGTCATAGCCCCACACGGTTTGGAAGAGATCGTTCTTGCTCACCGGGCGATCCGGCATGCTCATCAGGTGGCGCAGCAGTTGATATTCGGTCGGGGTCAGGTGGACCGTCTTCTCACGCACTTTGACCTGGTGCATTTCGTCATTCAACACCACATCGTGGAAGGCCATCACTCGTGGTTCGGCCCGTTCGGTCGCCCAGGAGACGCGGCGCAGAATCGCTTGCAATCTTACTTCAATCTCTCTGAAAGTGAACGGCTTGCAAATATAATCGTCGGCGCCCAGGCTAAAGCCATAAACAATGTCATCAGGGCGGTTCAGAGCCGAGAGCATGACAATCGGCACATCGCTCTGCTGGCGCAATTCGGCGCAGAGGGTAAAGCCATCGATCTCCGGCATCATCACATCAAGCAACACCAGGTCGATCTCATGTGTTTCAAAGAGTTGACGCGCTTCCCGACCATTGCGCGCTGTGATGACCTTGTAGCCGATCTTCTGTAAAGAGATCTTCAACAGCTCGCGAAGGGGATCTTCATCTTCGGCAACGAGAATGCGAATTTCGCGTTGGGGGCCAACCTTGGTGTGGAAAACTGGGGGGAGCGTCCCCATGCGGCCAGGGTGATTGTTAAAGTGGTTGAGATTTGTATATTCGCGCATTGGTCTCTCTTACTTCCCGCTTTAAAGAATTACGTAGTCAGTATGATGATTGACGAACGTTTGCTTGGTTGTTTCTACTATATTAATCGCAGTTCACAGACAAATCCTTCGCGGGAATTTGACCAATTTTTGACCAATTTTTTAAAAAGTCCGAAATTGGCTAAAAAAAGGCAAAATTGGTAGGCGGAATGATGGAGGTGGCTTGGGGTGTTAGGGCAAAAAGAGGTAGCGGCTGTGTTGCAAATGACAGACGGCGACGGCAACCCCATCGGCTGCGTCATCGGGGCGAGGGGGTTCCGGCAAATTAAGGAGACGCTGCACCATTTCCTGGATCTGTGGTTTGTCGGCATTGCCATAGCCGGTAATGGCTTGTTTCACTTCGGCCGGCGTATACTCGGCCACGGGAATGCCCAATTCGGCGGCGGCCACCAGGATCACGCCTCTGGCCTGGCCGACGGTGATGGCGGTGGTGACGTTGCGGCCAAAGAAGAGTTTTTCAATGGCGACTTCATCCGGTTGAAACTCGGCAATCAGCGCCTTCATATCGTGGAAGAGTTCGCGGAGCCGTTGGGGCATGGGGTCACCGGCCTGGGTGCGCAACACACCACAAGCCAGCAATTCGTAATCACCCGTAGTAGTCTTGGCCACCGCGCCATAACCGGTGATGGCGGTGCCGGGATCGATCCCAAGCACCACCCGTTCCACCGTAATGGCCGGCGCCACCCGTGTCCGTTTGCCGTTCATGATCAGGCAAATTGAGCGACAACGTCGTCGGTGAGTTCCAGGTTGTGATAGACCTTATTCACGTCGTCCAACTCTTCCAGATTCTCAATGAGGGAGAGGACGGCGGCGGCTTCGTTCGGGGCAAGTTCCATTGTCGTGTTGGGCTGCTTCATTAGCTCCGACTGATCGGGCGTAAAGCCATTGTCCCGCAGCATCTGGGTGATCTGGCTCAGATCGGCCCGTTCCGTGTAGACTTCCACGGCATCGTCGCTCACCTGGACATCGGTGGCGCCGCCTTCCAGGGCAATCTCAAAGATTTTGTCCGGGTCAACGTTGGTGGGGGCGCCATCTTCATCGACGCGGTTAAAGACAATGTAGCCCTTTTCCGTAAATTGCCAGGCGACTGACCCCGGCTCCCCCAAACTGCCATTGGCGCGATTGAAGTGATAGCGCAGATCGGAAGTGGTGCGTGTGCGCTTGTCGCTCAAGCAATCGACCAGAATGGCGATGCCGTGGGGGCCGTAGCCCTCGTAGACAATCTCTTCGATTTCGGCCGCGTCTTTTTCCAGCCCAGCGCCGCGGCGAATGGCGCGCTCAATGTTGTCTTTGGGCATATTTTCCGCTTTGGCCTTGTCCACTGCCAGCCGCAACGCAAAGTTGGTGTTCTGATCAGCGCCGTTGCGCGCGGCCACCTGGATCTCACGGGCCAGCTTGGTGAAAATTTTGCCGCGCACCGCATCATTCGCCCCTTTTTTGCGTTTGATTGTCGCCCATTTAGAATGTCCTGACATAGCTTACTTCCTTTTTATCCTCTGCTGGGATTGGCAACCCGTGATTCGTGTTGCGTGTTGCGTGATTGATGGTGCGCACATGAGGTAAATCACGAATCACGCAAACAATTATCACTGCTTGAAAATCCCGTACCTGTTCTTCTTTGACTGATTTTACTATTGTACCACAGCACATACTACCCGTACATCGTACAGGGTTGAGATCGGTAGTAAAGACTTTAGTGTTGAGATCGGTAGTAAAGACTTTAGTCTTCGGGGCGCCCGGAAGGCAGAAGTCTTTACTACCGATCTCAACTTATTTTGTACAGGACTTACGCAAGACGCCGGGCACCCAGCGGGTTCCCGCGGCATCCTGCCGGCCTGCCGCCAGAGATGGCGCGGGAACCTGCTGGGTGCCCAGATTCCCGTCTTGCGTAAGTCCTATTATAAAACATTACTGGGCCGTTTGGATCGAAGCAAGCAGCGCATTGACGTCAGTGTGATCGGTGACTTGTCGCACCCGTTGCGCTTCGGCGGCGCGTATAAAGGCCAGGAAGAGCGGGTGCGGGCGATTGGGTCGGCTTTTAAATTCGGGATGGAATTGACTGCCCAACATAAAAGGATGATCGCGTAACTCGGCAATCTCGACCAATCGGCCATCCGGGGAAAGGCCGCTGAAGATAACCCCCTGCTCTTCAAATAAGCTGCGATAGTGGTTGTTGAACTCGAAGCGATGACGATGGCGTTCCTGCACAAGCTGCCCATGACCCTGCTCCTGATAGGCCGCCGCTGCTTTGGTGCCGACCTTCAAATCACAAGGGTAGACCCCCAGCCGCATGGTGCCGCCCATATCGGCAATATCCCGCTGGTCGGGCATCAGGTCGATGATGGGATGTTCGGTATTGATGTCAAACTCGGTGCTGTTGGGGTCATCCGAATGAAAGATCTGGCGCGCTTTCTCAATACACATCACCTGCATCCCCAGACACAAGCCGAGGTAGGGAATGCGATTTTCACGCGCATACCGGGCGGCGACGATCTTGCCTTCAATGCCGCGATAGCCAAAGCCGCCGGGGACGACAATGCCATCGACCTCGGCCAGCCGTTCCAGCTCGCGCCCTTTTTCCAGATCTTCCGAGCTGATCCACTGAATATCGACGTCGCGACCAATCGCCAGCCCGGCATGGATCAACGACTCTTTGACGCTCAGGTAGGCATCTTCCAACTCAATATATTTGCCCACCAGCCCGATGCGCACCACCGGCTTTTCCCGGCGCGTCTCTTGCACCAGATGCACCCATTCGGCCAACCCTTGCGCCGCATCGCGGGTGGCGGTGAGGTTCAACTGCTTGACCAGCCAGTTACCCAGCCCGGTGGCCTCCAGGTCAATCGGCACAGCGTAAATCGTGTCAGTCGTAATCAGCGGCACGACCGCTTCCTGATCAACATCACAGAAGAGCGCCGTCTTGGCCAGCACGTCGTCGTCCACGGGGTGGTCACTGCGCAGAACGATAACATCGGGATGAATGCCGATGCCGCGCAACTCGCGCACGCTATGTTGGGTTGGTTTGGTCTTCAACTCTTTGCTCGCGGCTAGATAGGGCAGCCAGGTGACATGAATATAGAGGGTGTTGCCGCGCCCCACATCTTTGCGCATCTGGCGAATGGCTTCAAGAAAGGGCAGCCCTTCAATGTCGCCGACGGTGCCGCCGATCTCAATAATGACCACAGCGGCCTGTGAATCGCGCGCCGCCAGCCCGATCCGCCGCTTGATCTCGTTGGTGACATGGGGCACCACCTGAATGGTGCCGCCCAGGTAGTCGCCGCGCCGCTCCTGGCTGATGACATAATTATAGATTTGACCGCTGGTGACATTACAGACTTTGCTCAGATTTTCATCGACAAAGCGTTCATAGTGACCTAGATCCAGGTCGGTCTCGGCGCCATCATCGGTGACAAAAACTTCACCATGTTGATAGGGGGACATGGTGCCGGGGTCTACATTTAAATAAGGGTCCAACTTCATGGTGGCGACGCTGACGCCGCGCGCCTTCAAAATACGGCCAAGCGACGCTGTCGTCACGCCTTTGCCCAAGCCGGACAAGACGCCGCCTGTGATAAAAATATATTTCGTCATAATATCGCCTCTGCTCAATTTCGCCAATGGGTGACAATCAAGCCTGATAGTCTACCACTTTTTGCTGATCTTGACGAACTTGGTAGGCGGGGAAATTTAATCATGTTTGTAACGAAGCCATTACACAGAGAACACAGAGACGACACAGAGTTTTTCTCTGTATTCTCTGTGTCGTCTCTGCGCGCTCTGTATACCCGAATCGTTATTCGTGTTTATAGTTTGAGGCGATAGCGACACTTTTGGCGTTCGCCCTGGTAATACATATCGATGGTGGGCGGTAGATCGACAATCTCAACTAACTCTAGCCCGGCCAGTTCACAGGAACGGCGCGAGGCCCAGTTGTCCGGGTTGCAGGTGATCCAGAGCGTACCCAGGTTGTGCGCCCGTGCCAATGGAATCAACAAGCGGACACTGCGCGCGGCATAATGATGACCGCGATACTCGGCATGAACCCGGTAGCCGATGTGGCCGCCATACGTCACTAAGTTGTGGGTGTTGCCGACGCGCAGGTCGATTCGCCCCATCTCAATCGCACGGTCGAGGCGGCTCATCTTGAAGCGGTAGCTGGGGGCAACATCAAGCACCGGGTCGGCCGGGGTCTTTTCGCTCAACTTCAAGACCAACTCATTATCGATCAGCGGGCCGGGGTCGAGAAAGTGGAACGTCGCCATGATGAAGTCTTTCTGATGTATAGAACCGTCAGTCTAACAGCAGACTAGCGAAATCGAGCCAATGGTTCCGTTAGCTTGCTTCAAATAATGGCTCAATCTATCTGAACCCAAAACGAACCCAGGTGCTTCTGTCGTCATAATTCACCTATTGACATCTATCCGTCAATGCCGTA
Organism: Caldilinea sp. CFX5; assembly: GCA_021405325.1. The sequence goes on from QWII01000065.1 coordinate 35,100, forward strand.
CAATAGTAACATGTTATGCAGGTTGGCTCATGTACGGAAAGCGTGAATACCTGTCAGGTTTGCGCAACCTGACAGGTGTGGCTGGTTGAGACCTCACACTTTCTGTACATGAGCCATGCAGGTTAGGAACTTGTCACGCCGGCGGCGATGACCTACAGTTACCGATTTATTTTCGTAATGTTCATCACATTTGTTGAGTCGTCTATTTTCGCCAGCTATTTGTTTGATTATCTAAATGATGAGTACATACGGCTGCAACTCTTTTGAGCGAACAGCCGGAGGCTGGTGATATTGTGCCAGGATCAGGCGGCGTCCGCAAATTACGTTGGCGCAGTGCTGGGCGTGGTAAACGCGGCGGCATTCGCGTGATCTATTACGTACAGTGGCGACGCGATGAGATTTGGATGCTCACCGTGTATGGCAAGAACGCCATTGAAAACATTCCTGGACATATATTGAAACAATTAAAGGAGGCATTTGAACATGGCAGCCGTTAAAAAACAACGCACCGAATCGGAACGTAACATCGGGCAAGAAATTTTGGATGCCGTTCGTGAAATCCAAGCCGGTGGTGGTAGACGATTTCAGATCAAAGTGCCGCCGGTGGTGGAAGCGCGTCAGAAGACGGGCCTTTCCCAAGCCGAGTTTGCCAGAATGTTAGGGGTCTCCTTGCGAACACTGCAAGAATGGGAGCAAGGACGTCGCCAGCCGTCAGGTGCGGCGCAATCATTGCTAAAAATTGCACTCCAACGTCCTGATGTGTTGCATGAAGTGCTGACATAGGATGAACGCACCAGTTATGAAGGGAGTAAACGAATGGGAATTGCAACCTTACCACCCGTTATGAATATTATCCTCTAGGCGAGTATATTGTTGCCGCACCAGGCGTCTGCGGTGGACGACCGACATTTAAATATACGCGGCTTGAGGCAACAATGGTACTAGCTTTCCTTGCTAATTAAGCAAATCAAAAAGCCCGGCTTCAATCGGAAACTGGGCTTCGTGATAATCTGCTACATCCGCCTGATCTGCGTTCTATTGCAGTCGTTCAGCAATAATCTCCGCGACATCTTTCACTTTCATCGCCTTTTTCCCATCTTTGGCGGCGTCACTCAGCATGGTCAAACAGAAGGGGCAGCCGACGGCCAGCGTTTGCGCGCCGGTCTGTTCGGCTTCGCGATAGCGGTTGGCGTTGACCCGCTCCGCTTCCGGGCCAATGCCATGTTCTTCTTCCTTCCACATCTGGGCGCCACCGGCCCCACAGCAGAAGGACTGCTTGCCATGCCGTGGCATCTCGACGACAAAGGCATCGGTGCTGCTCAGCGCCTGGCGGGGGGCGTCGGTAATGCCGTTGTGCCGGCCCAGGTAGCAAGGGTCGTGGAAGGTGATGCGGTCAATTTCGCCGCGGGCTTTGGTCACGCTGATCTTCTTGGCGGCGGTTAACTCGGAGAGCAGTTGAGTGTGGTGGATCACCTCGTAATGGCCGCCATATTGCGGGTACTCCTTGCCCAGCGTATGCAGACAATGCGGACAGGTGGTGACAATACGCTTCGGTTTTACTTCGTTGAGCGTCTCAATATTCGCTTTTGCCATCTCATAGAAGAGATACTCGTTGCCGGCGCGGCGGGCTGAGTCGCCGGTGCAGGTCTCGGCTTCACCCAAGACGGCATAGTTGACGCCGGCGGCTTTCAGCACCTTGGCAAACGCCTGCGCCACCTGTTGCGCCCGCGGGTCGAAAGCCGGCGCACAGCCCACCCACCAGAGAACATCCGGTTCCGGGTTCTCATCAATCGTCGGCACCTCCAGCCCGTTGGCCCACTTCATGCGGTCGCGAGCGCTCTGGTTCCAGGGGTTGCCATTGCGCTCCATGCCACGGAAGGCGCTCTTCAGTTCGTTGGGGAACTGGTCTTCCATCAACACCTGGCGGCGGCGCAGGTAGAGAATGTCAAACATCGGCTCGTTGCCGACCGGGCAGATGTCCACACAGGCGCCACAAGCCGTACAGGCCCAAACCGCCGACTCGCTAATGGCAAAGTCGAGCAGATTAAACTCGCTGCTCTTGCCGGCGGCCAGTTCCTCTAAGTTTTCATTGAGGTAATAACGCTTGTTCACCTCCAGCGCCGAGGGCGAAAGCTCTTTACCGGTCGTATAGGCTGGACAGACATCCTGGCAGCGGTTGCACATGATACAGGCGTAGGCATCGACCAGATGGGTCCAGGGCAGTTCTTCGATCTTGGCCACGCCAAATTCTTCGACTCCCTCATCCTCGAAATTGATCGGTTCAATGGCGCCGAGTGAAGTGCGTTGGGGCTTGGTGGCAAAGTTCACGCCCGACATGATCAAGTGAAAATGTTTCGTATAGGGAAAGTAGGGAATAAAAAGCAGGATCAAGCCAATCGCCCCCCACCAGCCCAGATGTTGACCGGCAGTCAGCGCCCAGTCGCTCCAACCGGCCCAGGCAAAGCTGAGGGCATGGGCAAAGGGCTGGCCCAGGTCGCCGCCATGTTTGGCAACGACGAAACTCTCGCCCAGCAGGCGGAAACCAACATGGAAGAGAATAAAGAAGCCGACGATCAGCGAGTCGCGGCGGATTACGCCCTCCTGCACCTTGTCGATCAGTTTAACATTTTCCCGGTACTTGAGTTCTTTGCTATTAAAGACAAAGCGCCGCACCAAAAAGTAGACCATCCCCACCAATACGCCCGCCGTGGCGAGGTCGGCGGCAAAGCGGTAGAGGTCGCCAATCAGATTTTCGCCCAGGAAGGTCACAGGAAAGAAGCCCTGTACCACATCGCCAAAGTTGACAAGAAAATAAAAGACAAAGCCCCAAGCGATCAGGGCATGGAAGAGGTTGGCTGTGTTGCGAATCTTCCAGATCGAGCCAAAGGTGGCCCACTGCTTTAGCGCGGCCACCACACGCGCCTGCGCATCCGCCAGCGACGGCGCTTCGCCCTGACCACGCCGAATCACCAAATAGACCTGCTTAAAGCCGATCCAGGCATAGGCCAAGGCGCCGACCACCAAGGCCACAAACATCACTTTTTCATTCAAGGTTAACATGGGTTGCGATTTCCTCTTTCTAGCTGTGATGATTTCACAACCAGTATGTTAGCAGGAGATAGACCAATGGTAAAAAAAGTGAAGGCGGTGGGTAAGCAAACTCGTAGGGGCGCACCCTTGCGGTCGCCCTAAACCGGGGCGACCGCAAGGGTGCGCCCCTACGAGTGTCGACAGCAGCGATGAATGCTGGCTTGCAACGCCTGTAGTGACGACCAAAAATCATCTTCCCCAAAGATTTCCAACGTCAGCACGCCACTGTACGCTTGCGTGAGCAACAGATCGATCACCGGGTCAAGCAGTGCCGGTGGCGTATGGGCAATGGACTGATGATCGCGGCCATCGTGCAAACCGTGAAGATGCACTACCCGTGTGCGCGGTAGCGCCGCTTGCAGCCACGGCAGCGGATCATGTCCATCTAACCACAGATGACCGACATCGACACAGCGGTTGACAGCCGTGGGCGCAATGACTGGCGTCACAAAAGCGGGCGGGTAGCCTTCCAAATTTTCGACGGCTAATTGTGTCACGTCGCCGGCCCATTGCGCTACCTGGTCAATGGAAGAGCTTATCTGCCTTTGCCATGCTGTTAGAAGAGCGGACGGCGTTTCCGGCGCACGGACGGCGCGACCATCCAAATGAAACACGTAAGCCCAGGGCGTCAGCAGGGCGGTGCGTGAGATCACATCATGCGCTTTGTGTAAGGATGTGTTCGGTAAGGGTGACTGTTGAGGCGCTACATCTTCAATGAGGTGAACGGTATAGGTGAGATCGCGCTCCTGGCCCAAGGCTGCTAACGCCCTAACTGTCTCCGTATCCGGCAGGTTGCTGGGGCCATCCGGTACATCGAAAAGCACCAACTGCATATCCTGCACAAACTCAGCGAGGAAACGTGCGTTGGGTAAGAGATCATCGGCAATAATATAAGAAGTCGTGCCGACACGAAAGGGAAGGTTGAGGGTACGGACGTTCATAGATGGGCAAAGATGTGTGAATGAGAGCGCCGGGAACACAACAACGGATTTAGGAAGCAACGGATTTTTACGCCGATACAAGTAATCCGTTGCTTCCTAAATCCGTTGTTGTGTTTGCTTAGACGGTCGCCGCCGCGTGACGGGCCACGGCCTGGTTGTGTTTGCGTTTTTGCAGATGTTCGGCCAGGAAATAGCTGCCGATGACAAAGATGCCGGCGGCGGCTTGCAGGGCGACGCCTTCCCAGGTGGCGTAGAGACCGAGCCACATGCCGCTCCAGTAGGGGAAGCTGATCCAGCCCAGCGGGTGGACCGGCAGCCAGCCGACCACTTGCAGCACATGCACCGTATTGCCCACCATCATCAACAACACCGCGCCGATAAAGACGCCGGTGACAATCAACATCTTCTTGTGGGGCAGCCGGGCTTGCAACCCGAAGACCAGCCAGCCGACTAACACCGTTGCGGCCAGTCCGATGGCGACGCCGGTCAAGACAATGGTGGAGCCGGCATCCAACACCAGCGCCTGTAAGAAGAGAACCGTTTCAAAGCCTTCGCGATAGACGCTGGAAAAGCCGAGGACGAGCAGGCCGATAAATTGGCCGGCGCTCTGGTGGACGAGCTTGTGCTTCTGCTGGTGGAAGTTCGCCATCCAGCCCGTCCAGTAACGGTCATGGAAGAACCAGTTGAGAATCACCAGCAAGACCGCCACAGCAATCAGCGAAACGACCGCTTCCAGCCGTTCGCCATAACGGGCCAGCGCGGTCAACGCCGTGCGCGCCAGCATCCAGGTCAGCACCGTGACAACCATCGCCAGCGCTGTACCCAGCCAAAGCGGGGTGCGCAGGTGACGGCGGGTGCCAACACGCAGACTCGCCAGCAGCGACGCCAGAATCAAGACCGCCTCCAACCCTTCGCGGAAGACAATCATGGCGGCGTTACTCATAATCGCCGTCGGCGCAACATCACCGCTGATCAACCGTTGCGCTTCGGCCAGTTGGGCATTGAGCGCCTCCCGGCTGGCGGCGATTTCGTGATCGGGCGCTTGTTGTTGGAGCAAATAGGCCAGCCCTTTGTTTTCACCCTGGCCGTACCAGAAGAGATCTTCAATTGGCGCTTTCATCTGCGGGGCAAAGGCGACCAACTTGGCTTCCGGGCCGCTTTCCAGAATGGCATAAGCCTCCAGCCGCGCCGACTCGGCCAACTCATATTGGCCTTCGCGCACGGCGGTTTCCATCTGATCGAGCGTCGAGGCAATCACATCAAAATCGGCATTGCTATCGGCTTGCAGCCATGTCGCCGGCATGGTGGTCTTTAAGAGGCCAATCAGTTCACTGGTCGTCGCTTCGACCGTCGCCGGATCGGCTACTTGGGTATGGGCCGCAGCGGCGCTCAAATGCGTATCCAACGCTTGCAGGAGCGCGGCGGCTTTGGCGGTTTGGTTGGCGTTCTCGGCCTGTAAGAGATTTTCCAGATCGCGGAAGGCGGCTTCAGCGCCGGTGCGGAAGGTGATGCCTTCGCGAATTTCCAGGTCTTTGGTGACAACGCCTTCATGCACCCCCCGGCTATACTCGACCGGTACCAACGCCAGGAAGCGCAACAACTGTCCAGCACGCCGCCGTTGTTCCGCCGGACTGAGGGGCGCAGCGCGGAAGCCTTCGAGGCTGCTGTTGACTTGTGTAATGGTTGCGACAACCGGTTGACCGCTTTGTGCTGCTTTGGTCAGATCCACCAAGGCGGTGCGCGCAGTTGCTGCTGCCGTCTCGCCGCGTTGACTGGCGTAAGCCGGTTCCAACATGGTGAAATACCCTTGCGCCAACGCTGCATACTCAGCGCGCCGCATGGCAAAGCCCTGCTGGTCGGCGGCGGTCAGATCATGGAGTGCCTCGGTCAGCCGCGCCTGGTAGGTGTCAAGCAGGTCGGCGTTGATGGCGGTCAGCGTATCTTCGACGTTCATCGTGCCGTCACGCAGGGCCGTCAACGCCAGGGTGGCGTCGGCATTGGGGCGGGAAAAGCGGGTGGCATGGCGAAATTCGCGCACGGCCAGCCACTGTTGCGCGGTTGTCACATCGTTCCCCTGGACGGCGGCGACGACCACTTGTTGCGCACCGGTCAATAAGCTTGTCCAGACCTGGGTGCGTGCGACAGCCAATGCCGTGGCATCGCCAGCTTGCACGGCTGCCTGCGCGGCCATGAACGCGGCCTGAATCTGCTGATCGACGGCTGGCGCGCTTTGGCGTAATGGCTGCGCCCAGGCGGCTTGATAGGTTGTCACGGCTTGCGCCAACTGCTCTGCCGCTGTGGCTGGCTCGCTGGTGATGGCAAGTTGGGCTTGCACCAGGGCTGTGCGTAGCGTTTCGGCGGCTTGGGCCGGCGCAACGCTCTTTGGTTCACTCTGGGCAAAGGCTGCCCCCGGCCAAAGCAGGACGAGAACAAGCGCAAGGTAAATCAAACGCTGGAACATGAACCACTACTCCTCTATTCCTCAATTGTAATCTTCAATTGGGCCGCGGCCTGGCTCACCTGACCAGTGATGGCTGTTGCCCGGTTTTGCGCTTCCGTCCCCAGCAGATCGGCCTCTTCCGGGGTGAAGCGTTTACCCTCGTTCTCCTGTTGGTGAATGCCGGCGACAAACTCTTTGAGCGCCTGCAACCCCGTGGCGATTTGCTCGGCCTGGGCGGCATCGACTGTCACTACCATTGGCTGCACTTCGGCATAGACCACTTGCAGACCACCCAAAATGTCCTGAATATCGGCCAAGCGGGAGATGGCGACAAAGTCCCGTTGCGTCGAAGCTTCGCCGGTGACAAAGCGGGAGTCGCGCCAGGAGCCAAAATATTCGTTCATCGTCGGCACCATCACCACCAGCGCCGAAAATGCCTCAGCGGTGGTCGGCTGCCACGCTTCCGCCGCGGTTGCTAGCTCGGTGGCGTAGCTGTCGAGCGCATCGGCGGCGGCTTTGAAGACATTGGCGTCGGGCAAAGCATCGCCCAGATCCTGCGCGCCATTGGCGTCAAAGTCTGGTTGCACGCCGGTCGCCGTATAATCGGCAAAGGTACCCCACAAGGTGCTTTCCAACACCCCAAACAAATTACCCGGTTTGGGCAGAACGCGACCATCGGGCAGCGTCAGGTCAAAGGGTACGGCATTTTCGGGATCTTCAGCGCCGCTGGAACCAGCATCCAAGATCACATCGTATTCAGCCAGACTTGGCGTGCCGGCGACAATGCCTTCCATCTGTTCGTAAAGCGGGCTGGCCTTGATCCACGCCGCTCTTGCCTCAAGCACGGTCGTCTTTAGCTCATCCTGGCGATTTTGCCAGAGCATAGCATAGTCAAAATCGGCCTCTTTGGCAAGTGTATAATAGCGATCGCCCAGTTGACGCAGCGTTGTTGTCGTCGCACGCAGGGTGGTCGTCTTTTCCAATAGATAGGTTTTGATGCCGGTAAGATCCGGTTGGGGGGCAGTGGCGCTCTCAGCATTACCGGCGCTTGTGGGCGCTGCCGGTGTAGTGCAAGCAGCAAGCAAACAGAAGACAAGCGCCATGACAAGCACTTTTGTACGGCTTACGGATACCATAAATTTCCTCTCTGGGTGACACAAACAGCGCCAACACGGTGGTGTTGGCGTGGCTATACAATAACATGTTCTCTTTAAAAGTTCAAGTGATTTTTTGCACAAAAATGGGAAGGATAACTACGGTTGGCATGAATGGCTTTGCTAACCGTTGTTGAGGCTGGAATTAAGTGCGGTTAATTCTGGCGTTAACCCTGCCTTAGCACCGCCGCCGAGACGACCAAGATCACCAGTTCACTGATTTCAACGGCCAGCCCATAGACATCACCAGTAACGCCACCCAAGCGCCGGCGCGCAATGTGGATCAACCAGCCGGTTGCCCCAAAGGCCGCCAACACGGCCAGTGCTGATTGTAGGGTGAAAAAGGGTAGGAAGAGGAGTAAAGGTAGGAGCAGGGCAAACACTTGGTTGCGCCCCGTCAGCCCGGCGGCAAAATCAGCACCCAACCCGCTTGGTCGCGCCAGGGGCTGGCGGGCGACCCACAGTAGCAGCCAGCGCGCCCAGATCGGTGCCAACAGGAGCGCGGGTAACGCCGCCGGTAACGCGGCCAACGCCGTCACTTTGAGCAGCAAAAAGAGGACTACGCCAACAACGGCAAAAGCGCCGGTGCGTGGATCGCGCATGATTTCCAACCGGCGCTCTCGGCTAGTTGCCGCCAGCAATCCATCACAACAATCGGCCAGGCCATCCAGGTGCAGCCCGCCCGTCAACGCCGCCCAGAGGGTTGTCACCAGCGCCGCTGTCAGCAAAGGTGGGAAGAACTGTGATAGCCCCCAGTGCGCAAGCGTCAACACGCCGCCGATCAACAAGCCAACCAGGGGAAACCACCGCCCGGCGCGCCCCAGCAGCCCTGGTTGGTAGTCCAGGGTCGGCATGGGGATGACAGTGAGAAAACTAAAGGCTAAAATGACTTCTTGCCACATGGGGTTACGACTGATGGGTGAAGGGCAACATGCGGTGGAGCAGCCGGTCGCGCAGGAAGAGTTGATGTTTGAAGACGATACCCATATGACCAAGCCAGGCCAGCACAATGACCATCGCCGTAATCCAGTGGACATATTCAGCGAGCAGCGCCAGCCATTCAATTTTGCCGATGGGGTTGGGCAAGGGATAGACTCCAAAGAAGTTGACGCCATAGCCGCCCGCCATGACAAAGAGGTAGCCGCTGATCGGCTGGACAAACATGCCCAGGTAGAGAATGCGTTCAATCCAATGCACCGCCGTGCGTTCGCCTTCCGTTAGCGTAGGCGCCCAATCTGGTAGCCAGGTGAAGCGCCGCCATAAATAGCGCCCGATGACAATGCCAAAGATGATAATGCCAATCGACTTGTGCCAGTTGTAGAGCATCCCCTGGGTAAAGCCCCAAAACGATTCGGCCTGGGCAATGCGCGTCATGATGGCGGCGACAAAGTATTGAAAGACAAAGCCGATAAAGACCAGCCAATGGAAAAATTTGGTCACGACGCCATAGCGCTTGCTGCTGTTGGTCCACTGCATGGAAGCCTGCTTTCCGGTGGTAAAGGGTTGTTTTGCTAAAGTCAGTATACAACCACTTTTCCGCCGCTTCAACCAACTTTAGTTAGCATTTTCACCTAACGATGCGCTTGTCGCTTTTGATAGGGTTCCTGCGCCGTGGATGGCGGGGTAGCTTCTGCCTGTACGATTGTCTCGTAACAAACTTTCTTGTTGGCCAGAATGTTTGATAGAATAGGATAGTGTAAAAATAGGGTGTCCGTATGAGATGGATGGTATTACAGTAGCGAGAACCGTATGTCACCTACACTGACTGTCGAACTAGAACTACCGGCCCATGCACTCTCTGATCAACGCACGTCATTGCAACGGTCAATGATTCGTCACCTGTTGCACGAAGAACGGATTACCATGCCCGAGGCATTGGCGCTGCTGGGGCCTGCCGATCAAGCGTGGTTGGTCGAAACCACAATACAGGACGCGCAAGAAGCGCTGCTGCTGGCGTCGCAACTGACGGAGCCTGCCTGGCGTGAACGGTATTGGCAACAGTACAACAAGCGCCTTGGCTACTTGCTTCATTGGCATGAGCATTGGTCTACCTATCACACTGAAATCGTCACCGTCCTGCGCACTGTTCTCCGCCGTTATGCTGTCCGTGATCTGACGCCAAAACGGGCCAAAGTGCTGCACATGCTCACAGATCGTTTACATGCGGACCGCCTCTACCGCGAAGATGTGTTTGCTGCCGAACAAGCGTTGCAAGACGTGGGCTGGAATGTGGTGGTAGACCTTGCGCCCATTGCTGACCAATTACTTCCTTCTTACCTACAAGAGTTAGGCCGTGCTTGAGTTATGCAACGCATTTTTGTTGAGACGACTATTCAAATCCACCGACTGTTACAAAACCCTGCTACCTACAACACCATTCAAGCCACGCTCCAAACCCAGCCAACGGTCACCTCGACCTATGTCTGGATGGAAGTGCAGCGTACTTTGGGGCAAGATTATCAATTCTTGATTGATCTGCTGCTGACCAAACAGCCGACAACCATCGCCCAGTTGGTGCGTTATCTTGGCGTGGGTCAGCCCCTTTACTCATCACGCCGTTTACAACGGATCCTGCACATCATGGCCTACTGGCTTGAGCAACTCAATACCACTGCCATCGGCCCCATTGAAACCGCCTACCAACTCAGACGTCAATGCCGTCGCCTGCTGCATCAAACCTTCTTCGAACAGATTGACCAGGTTGTTGATTCAGCCGCCTGTGACCTCATCCAGCCCGACTACACAATTCCGGTTGGCGGTCGCATGTCCTGCCGCCGTGAAACAGCCCGTTGTTCGCTGCCTGAACTGCTCGATAAAAACCAGACTGCCCTCCAAAAGCTGCAAGCCGATGCCGGCGCGCTCACTGGCCTGGACCCAAGCACAAGATCGGCGCTTGCCGACGTGGCGACTGATACCAATCTGGCAAAAGGAGAACGGAATTGCTGGGCGCTCGGCGATGTGATTATCACCCTCGAATGTCCGACGGATGCTCTGCTGTGGACAACGAACCTGCGGCACTTTGAACCGCTGTGCAACGCTTTGGGCAAACGCCTGTTTTACCCTGATAAAGCGCTTGGTTGATCAGATAAGGTGCAACAACTGTTTATAGTCGAGTACACAGCGGACGGGAACTGCTGTTTCACTCACAATCACGCTCGGCATAAATTTTGTCTAACATGGGGAGCAGGGTCGGATCATCGGCAAAGATGCCAGCGGTTGCCAGCCAATGATCGGCTGGTTGGCGTGTTCGCATTGTCCACGTTCGCTCCGGTTCCGGGCGCACTTGGCGAATCAAAACAATCTCGTCAGGATAGCGTTGGCGGACACGCAAATAAAGGGCCAGTTGTTCCTCGTCATGATCGACAACTTGACCTTGATGTACAGCAACATATTGACCGGGAAACTGCCGTAATAATTCCTGATGCCGATCATGGAAGGCCGCAATCTCCTGCTGCATCTTCTGTTGCTCATCTTCTTGCAGATAGCGCTGAATCGCTTCGTGGGCCAGTTCCTCTATATCTGTGCCGCTGCCCCGCGCTTTGCGCTGTAATTGGACAAAGAGATTGTCTTCGATCACGATTTGGCTCATGCTTCCCCTCCACCATACGACTTTGGTGCAAAGCTGTGACTACAAAGTTGCCTGCCCTTATTTTACACTGGCCGTGCAAATGGAACAAACCATCAACGCCGTCTACTGCTGTCTTGTACAGCCTTATTCTGCTAGCGTACCCTTCAACTGAAACACCGTCGGCTCGACCGGTTCTGGCTCGACCAAACTGATGCGGAAGACGCCAATGGTATACTGCCCCGCGACCGACACAAACACAACAACGGATAAGGACGGGAACGGATGTTTGCAGGAGCAACCGCTGCTTCGACCCCAAAAAACCTTCGGTTGTGCGCCCAACTTGTCGAGCCTGCAAGCATCCGCTGCCGCCTTAATCCGCTGTTGTGACCTTGAGTTGAAACACCGTCGGCTCGACCTTCTCCGGCTCGACTAAACTGATGCGGAAGACGCCAATGGTATACTGCCCCGCCGCCGGCAAGGTGAACCGCGTCGACAACGCTTCCCGTCAAGGTCATCACGGTGCTGTGCTGCAGCTGTTAACCGCGTGTCCAATCTTCGATCTGAAGTCCTGACACTTGAGCAAAATGGCGTTGATTGGCAGTAACCAACACCGCATCATGGGCAAGAGCAATCGCGGCGATCTGTAAATCCTGTGCGCCAATGCGCACCTTTTACGTTACGAGGATTTGGTGGATTTGGCTGGCTTTCTCTGTAAAGGGGAGGAGACGCGCCGTGCAATAGTATTGTTGTGTTGCTTGGAGATGACGAAAGGCTAGTTGCAATTGGGCATCACTTTGCTTGCGGTTAATGGCTGCCAACCGCCCACGTAATTGTTCGTACATCGTAATAACGGTGGTGGCGATGGTAGATCGATCAACCGAGCGTAACTTGGCGATGACAAGTGGATGCCCAAGTTGCTGATGGGTGACGGTATCGGTGTCGAGTACATAGCGGACGGGGACGGTTGCTTCACTCACGATCACGCTCGGCATAAATCTCTTCTAGCATGGGCAGAAGGGTTGGATCATCGGCAAAGATGCCAGCGGTTGCCAACCAATGATCGGCGGCAGCAGAAGGCGCGTCGCCTGTGGGAATGTCCATATAGACGATTTCCGTACGCTTGACATGCTCCAACAGCGCTTCCTGAATCAGGCGTAACACTTCCGACCGCGAAGAGGCGATCTTCGTTAGTGTCGGCACCGTTAAGACGGAGGCTTGGTAACGACCATTTTGTTGTTCGATCTGAACTGCGTAGCGCATACGTATATCCTCCCTGATCCGCCAACCCATACGCGTCTATTGTACAGGGGTGGGGTGAAAAGGACAAACTGGAGGACGCAAATAATAGACTCCCCGGCTGCTGGTCAAACACAACAACGGATGAGGGCGGCAGCGGATGTTTGCAGGAGCAACCGATGCTTCGATACAAAAACCTTCAGTTGTGCGACCAACTTGTCAAGCCTGCAAGCATCCGCTGCCGCCTTAATCCGTTGTTGTGTTCCCTTTCAACTGAAACACCGTCGGCTCGACCGGTTCCGGCTCGACCAAACGGATGCGGAAGACGACGACGGTGTATGTTGCCCGGCGTTGGGCAGGGTGAAGGTGGTGGAGGTCGATTCGGAGGTGCCGAGATCGGCTTGGCGGAAGAGTTTATGATGCCAAGTTAATATGGCGTGATTTGGTGCCACCACCGCTCTCTTTGGGAATCCTTAATTTCTCATGACTGAAAATTCCATGAAATCAGCACTGAAGCTGTTGTTGTTATCTGTTCCTGTATTTACGTATAAGTGTACGTATACTGTCTCCGGCATTGGCACATTTACACTTTCGTGTAAAAGTGTCCATGATTTTGCATCACTACTATAATCCATCTGGAAATCGTAGCCTCGCCTAGTAAGTCTAAGATATATTTGTTTTGTTGCATTTGTGATACTAATATTGTCAGTGGGCCTCCCATTTAGCATAGTTGCATATCCCAGTAATTGACCATTACCATATCCCCTGAACATACGAATCCATGAGTCAGAATCTATAGCTGTCGAACGAACCCCTAAACCTGCAAAATCATGATTTCGTTTTGGATCTATTTCCAAACGCACCTGGGCGGTAAAATCACCTGAAACCGTATACAGAATCATTGGAATACTATCTACTATATCCCATAGTTGTGTGTGTGGTCCAGAGTGTATTGTTAGCTTACCACCAGTATGATCCAATTCATACTTACTCAATGATGATGTACCTGAAATCCATGACAAATCAGTATTCAGTTCACCATTGTCATCTACAAAGGAAATCATCCCATTTTGTTCAGAAGTATCGCCTACTGAATTTATATCACGCATCTGACTATTGTTAGCCCCAGCTGCATTCTTTATAATTGTACTTTCTAAATACGCGGTCACTTCTACTGGAACCACGTATCCTTCAAAATTTGCACAATAAGTCTGTGTATCAGAGATAAAACCACTCTCCGAATAGCTCACCTTTTGCACTAATTGCAGAAGACTCTCATTATCCGTCCCTTTGAGCTTAGGGTTATACTCAACCAGCGATTGGATCACCGCCTCTTCTTTCACATACGTAATGAGTTGAGCAGTGGTCATATCTTTATCGGCATCGCAATACTTCTTTTCCAGCTTTTCTGGGTTGAATTGGGCCATATCCTCGTCTGTGACGTAGGCATGGATAGTGACACAGACCTCGGCAAAGCCCTTGCCGTTAAAGAACTCGGCGTTTCCCTCCACCCGCACAAAGCCAATCGATGAGGTACGAATTTGATCGCTGGTGACCACAAAGTTTTCAACGGCAGTGGAAGCCACGATCATTTCGCCAAAGAGTTCGTTGATGACTTCGCGCTTGGCCGTTGCCAGCAGATCGGCTTGAATCTCGTCAACGTCTTGATAGCCGACGGCAAGCTTACAGATGGTTTTCTCGACATTATCGGCTGCAAGAACAGAAGATGGCAGTGCAGAAATCAGCAAGGAGAAAATTAGAATGATGGTTCGCTGCATGATGCTGTGCCTTTCGCAAAAGATACAAATGTTTCCACGCTAACGATGTCTGAATAAGAGTGTGTCTTAGGCTTAGACAGTAAGGCTGATTTTGCGTAATGCAAGCTATTTAGCTTGCTCACTATTGTCCGCATTGAAAAGGGTTTGCACCTCCGCCGATGTCAAAGCACGATTATAAAGAGCAGCTTCGTCGATTACACCTGTAAAGTTAGACCAACCACCGTTGGTGCCTACCCAGTTTGTTGTAAATCCAGTTCCAAACTGGTATTTATAACTGCTATTATAGGCAATTTGTACGTGATCGGTATTGCCTATGGACAAGCCATCAAGAAAAATTGTTTGTGCAATACCATCGTAGACTACAGCAAGGTGATGAAAAGTATTATCGTTGACCACATTAGGACTAGTCAGTGGATCACCTTTCCGCCAAAACATCTCAACACGTAATTTGCCATCTGTTCCTATATAAATAGCGGGGACGTATTTATCGCTGACATTGTCATACGGTTCTAATGCCTGTTGGCCTAGTATAACACCCTGAGCGCTAGTCTTGAACCATATTGCAAAGCTAAAGGGTGTGGTGCTAGTGCCGCTGGTTGGATAAACAAAAGTGTTGCTTGGCAAGGCGACATAATCATCAATTCCGTCAAATTTTAGAGCTTTGCCCTGAATCCCATCAATAAAAGTAGGGTTGCCTTGAATGCTCCCGTTATAACCATTGCCTGATTCATCCTTTGCACTTTCATCATCAAAACTATAGTAAGCCACCAAACCTTCAAGCTTGGGAGAAGCCTCAACCTCTACGACAGGTTCAGTCTCTAAAAATGCCATCACTTCAACCGGCACCACCTGACCTTCAAACTTTGCGCAATAAGTCTGTGTATCAGAAATGAATCCACTTTCCAGGTAGGTTACCTTTTGCATCAATTGCAGCAAGCTCTCTTTATCAGCACCTTTCAGTTTCGGATCATATTCGACGAGCGCTTGAATGATTGCTTCATCTTTCACATAGGCAATCAACTGTGTTGTGGTCATATCATCATCGGCGTCACAGTACTTCTTTTCCAATCGTTCTGGGTCAAACTTGGCGAGATCCTCTGCCGTCACATAGCCCTCAATCGTTACACACACCTCGGCAAAATCTTTGCCATTGTGAAAATTGGTATTACCATCTACGCGCACAAAGCCAAGCGATGAGGTCTGAATCTGATCTTTGGTCACGACAAAGTTTTCAACTGCCGTGGAAGCGATAATAAACTCACCAAAGAGTTCGTTGATCACCGCTTTCTTGGCATTGTTGAGCAGGTCGAGTTTCAGGTCGTCAATACTTTCATAGGCAATGCCTTGGGTGCAATAGGTCTTCTCGATCACGTCATCCGCAGCTTGCATGGGGGCTGCCGGTAGGAACAAAGAGAACAGCAAGAAAATGAGGGACAAGGGGTGTTTCATGAGTTTCTCCTCTTGAATAGATGATACAAGCGTATACGTGACAAAGCGATTTGGCAATCTTCTGGGAAGCTTAACCCGACACATTCACACGAACGATCAAGCTTCCTGAAAGATGATTGACTAACAATAGTACGCAAATGTTGGCACTTACTCAGGGATTTCTACCACATATTCAACTGTTACCTGCGCTTCACCAGTGGTGTTATCATAACTTTGGCTGATGACTGTGCCGGAGCGTACTCGAGTACGTATTATTTCTTCCCGGATCCGATCTGTCTGTACTTCACCTTGGTCAACAATCGTGACTGAATCTAAATCAGCGCCATCACGCCAGAGTACCAGGTTGCGATTGGCATCTTTTTGAGCAGCAAGCAGCGCGCTCTGTTTGCGACGTGCTTCATTCGTTTGGCTTTCACTGGCAAACCCTACACCGATCATGATGACGCGAACCTGAACCGTTGGCTGTGGTGTGACGGTAGGTTCAGGTGTTGGCGACGCCGTTGCGGTTGGTGTCGGCGTTGGTGACAATGGCTGCAAAAGAATTCGACCGATGCTGCGCTCGGCTCCCAACTCCACTGGCAAAAGCTGGTAATCGTAGCCTGCTGCTTCGATGGCAATAGTGCCAACAGACCTTTCTTTTGTGGGCGCAAATTCAAAGACAAAGAAGCCACGTGTATCGGAATAACTCACACGGTATTCACCGGCCTCATCAAAAACCAGCAGCACTTCGGTGCTGCCAATGCCTCTGTTGGTCTGTTGATCAACAATCCGACCCGAAAACTTGACCAGCTTTGCCGATGATTCAGGTTGTTCAGGATAAGTGCTGGAAAATGCAAGCGCCAAGCTCGGCTCCATTGCAGATAGCGCCGTCAACCCTTGCTTGACCTGTGGCAAAGTAACAGGCTGTAACTGCACATCCGACCAGGGAATTGCCCAACTTCGGTTGACTGTGCCGCCGCGCAAGCCGCCATTGCCGACACCAACCAGACGGTTTTCTGGATCAAACAGGGGTGCGCCGGAGTGGCCGGGTAAGAGTTGCGCTTGTAAATTTAACACAGTAATGGTCAAGGCCGGACTATGGCGCAATCGCAGGGCATCGGTTTCTTCTGGGTCGGGAATAATTGCATCCAGTGGTTCAAGATCACGAACCAGTAGATTGCTTTCGACATCTTGTGCATCCAACCCCAGCGGGTAGCCAGTAATGGACAATGGCGTGGTCAAGATTGCACTGGCGGTCAGCGTAGAGAGGGCCAGACCATCGCTGGTTCTTTGGGCCAGTTCTGGTGACACAAGCAGGGCAATGTCACGTTCAATATCCACCTGCACAATGTCCAGATCGTTGAAAATCTCCTGCCCATTATCGGCAACGGCGCTGATAGTTTGACAATCTGCCACGCCATGTAAGGCCGTCACAATGCCGACCGTACCCTGCACCCGAAAACCGGTCTGGCGTCGATCGACAGGGTCAAAGGTGCAGTTGCCAATTTTTAGCCGATAGACATAGGGAACAGCCGTTGTGCTATTGCTCTGGGCGAATGCCAATCCGGCCCACAGCGCAAGGTACAGCACAATGACTACGGTGCCGAGTCGACGCATAAGACCTCCCCGACAATGGTCGCCAGTTTGACGGTATCGGTAATAATCGTAGGCAATTGGCGAAAGGGTATAACCTTTGACGAAGCAACCTCTGTTGCCAGCGCCGTGTAGCTCCCCTTGGTGATTAAGTTTTGCCATGCTACGCACTCATCTGGACTGGCGGTGGCAAAAAGAACGGAATCTGTGGCGCTCGGTGCTTGATTGGACAGTACAGGGGACGGTGCCGGTGGCGGCAAATTGACTCGGCTCGCGAAATATTTGTTTACCACGTCCTGCTGATCCAACCCCAAATCAACCCATTGTTGAATCTCTTCTTTGAGAGAAAGGGTCGGTGGTGGCGAGGGCGGGGTAGGGCTTAACCAATTGTTGGTACGCACTGCGATCCCCATAACCGTCCCTACTAATAAACCAGCTACCAACCAGGCCAGAGGAACCGGGGTAACATTCCTCAAGAGGCGTCTAAGCGTAGCTGGTGAACTTTCTGAATTGAGAAATTCTTCTTTCACCCCACTTAAGGCTGCGATAATAGTTGCGACAGAACCTGTGAGTGTCGTAATCACAATCGACACCACCGGCGAGACCGACAAGCCTGCCAGCCAGCCAATGCCAAACCCCGTCACCACCAGGGCGAAGGGTAGGTCCGCACGCGTTTGCTTTGAGCCGGAGTCACTCATACGATCTATGCTCTTTTCTCTATGCAGTCTGTTTGATTACGGAAAAGACGCGCACCAGCGTGGTGCAAGAGGAACGTCACCTGTCGGCAATGACAGGCAAACCATTAGTTAACTTAGAAATGTGTAATTGCTGTTAATGGCTATTATAAGGAGAATGTTGGTAGCTGTCAACCCTTGCGAATCGCAAAAAGAGCAATCACCAAGCATTACGCATGATGATTGCTCTATCTCACTGGCCTACGGACGATTAGGCAGCCAGATTGATTATAACGCGCACGTTGTTGATCAGGATTTGGTTGTTCTGGACATTGACATAGGGTGTAGCCTGGAGCGTTGAGTTGTCAACATCTAAGTTCAATTGCAAGGCTTTGCCTACCACATGCGCTTCTAGTGTTACCAAAGTTTCTCCGCCTTCGAGTGTTGTCGGCACGAAGGGGAGTGCCAACAATTCTCCCGTACTATGAAGGGGATCTTCGGCGGGGGAAGGGTGCCTGGTTTGCTG
>QWII01000066.1 GCA_021405325.1 Caldilinea sp. CFX5
CCGACGCGGCCGCCGCGGCGCCGACCAAGTTCAACGAAGCGCCCATGTTGGCCGAGTTGGTGAAGGCCGGCAGCTTGCCGCCGGTCGATGAGCGCCTGCCCACCAACCCGTTCGTCATGCCGGTGGCGGAACAGACGGGCAACTATGGCGGCACCATGCGCCGTGGCTTTAAGGGCGTTTCGGATCGCTGGGGGCCGACCAAGGTGCAAGATCGCGGGTTGGCCTGGTTTGATGCCGATCTGAATATGCAGCCGCGCATGGCCGAGTCGTGGGAAGTTAACGAGGATGCCACCGTCTGGACCATTCATCTGCGCGAAGGGATGAAATGGTCGGATGGCACCCCCTTTACCACCGAAGCGGTCAAGTATTGGTATGACTATGAAGTGCAAAATGCCGACCTACCAACCTACAATGGTCAGGGCAATTGGAAGACGGGCAAAGAAAACACGTTGCTCCAACTGGAAGTCGTGGATGACTACACCTTCAAGTTCACCTTTGCCGATCCGAACCCGCTCTTCCTCTATCGCATTGCCCGTCCAACGCCCAATTGTTATTCACCCGGTCATTATATGAAGCAGTTCCACATTGACCTGACCGAGGACAAGGCTGCGTTGGAAGCGGCATCCAAAGAAGCTGGCTTTGAAACTTGGGCGCAATACTATGAAGACCGCGGCTATTGGTATATGAACCCGGAACGCCCCAGTACTGGCCCCTGGGTTAGCAAAAATCCGCTCTCGGAAGAAGTCTTCCAAATGGAGCGCAACCCCTACTTCTTTGCCGTGGACGAAGCAGGCAACCAATTGCCCTATATCGATCATGTCACCCATCGTCTCTTTACCCAGCAGGATGTCTTCGATCTGTGGGGCACCAGCGGGGAAATCGACTTCCAAAATCGCCATGTCCAACTTGCTAACTTCACACTCTTGAAGGAGAACGAAGAAGCGGGCGGCTACAAGGTCTTGATCGGTAATTCCGCCGGCCATGTGGCCTTACAACTCAACATGACCACCAAAAACCCCCGCTTACGCGAGTTCTTCCAGCAGCGGGATGTGCGCCTGGCGGTTTCCTTAGCCGTCAATCGTGAAGATCTGAACGAATTGGTCTATGATGGTTTGTTAACACCACGCCAATATAGCCCGATCAGCGCTTCACCTCAATACTATGAAAAGCTCTCCAACGCCCACATCGAGTACGACCCAGAACAGGCCAATGCCTTGTTAGATGCGGCGGGTTACACCGAGAAGAGCGCAGAAGGGTTCCGTCTCTGGAATGACGGCAGCGGCGAGGAGATCAGCTTTATCATCGAAGGTACGGACGATGTCGGCACCCAAACTGAAGACGCGGCGCAACAGGTGGTCAAGTACCTAGCGGCGATTGGGATCAAAGCCTCCTATAAGTACTTTGAACGTTCACTCTACGAAGAACACTACCGGGCCAACGAGATCGAAGCAGCCTGGTGGGGTGGCGACCGCACGGTTGTGCCGATGGCCGCCCCCATCATCTTTATTGGCACCCAGCCCGATCGCCCGTGGTGTGTGGCGTGGAGCCTCTGGCGCAACACAAGCGGCACCGATCCCAACGGCGAAGAGCCACCGGCGGATCACTGGATTAACACCATCTGGTCACTATGGGATCAAATTGCCGTCGAGCCGGATAGCGCCAAACGCGATGAACTCTTCTATCAAATTCTCGACATTTGGGCCGAAGAATTGCCGATGATCGGCTTCCTGGGCGAATCACCGGCCTTGATCATTGCCAAGAATGGCATCCGCAACTACGTCGAAGGCATGCCCATCGACGACACCACCGGTGACGAACATCTGCTCAACACCGAGACCTACTTCTGGGAAGACCCGGAAAATCACGCGTAGCAATGACAAATGACAAATGACGAATGACAAAGGTGACTTTATAGACGCCTCGTCATTCGTCACTTGTCATTTGTACTTGAGGAGGCTTCATGCTCTTTTATATCATCCGCCGTCTGTTGTATATGATTCCCACGCTCTTAACGGCTTCGATGTTGTCGTTTTTAATCATTCAATTGCCGCCGGGTGATTTTCTCACCTCCTATGCGGCGCAGTTGCGCGCCCAAGGGGACAACGTGGACGAGGCGGAATTGGAGGCGTTGCGCGAGCGCTATGGCTTGGGCCAGCCCTTTTACGTTCAATATGGCAAGTGGATCAGTGGCATCCTCCTGCGCAATGACTGGGGCCAATCGATGGAGTGGCGCAAACCGGTGCGTGATCTGTTGGGGGACCGGCTCTGGTTGACGATTGCCATTTCCGGCGCGGCGCTACTGGTGAGTTGGTTTGTGGCGATTCCCATTGGGGTTTATTCAGCGACACATCAATATTCGTGGCTGGACTACCTCCTGAGTTTCTTCAGCTTTGTGGGGTTGGGGACGCCGGGCTTTCTTCTGGCGTTGATTGTCATGTTTTGGGCGCAATCCAGGTTGGGGCTGAATGTCGGCGGTCTCTTTTCTGAAGAGTACATTATGGCGCCGTGGAGTTGGGCCAAGTTTATTGATATGCTCAAACATGTCTGGATTCCGCTGGTGATTGTGGCGGTGGGCAGCACCGCCGGCAACATTCGCATAACGCGCGCTAATCTGCTCGACGAACTCAACCGGCCCTATGTCGAGACGGCCCGCGCCAAAGGCTTGGAAGAACGCAAGCTGATTTGGAAATATCCGGTGCGGGTGGCGTTAAATCCATTCTTTAGTACCGTCGGCTGGTCCTTGGCGACATTGGTTTCCGGTTTCACCCTGGTCTCGCTGGTGTTGAATCTGCAAACCATCGGGCCGTTGCTGCTGCGGGCGCTGACATCGCAGGATATGTACCTGGCCGGCAGCATTATTTTTCTGCTCAGTGCGCTGACTATTATCGGCACGCTGATCTCTGACATTCTGCTGGCGCTGGTTGACCCGCGCATTCGCTTGAATTAATTGCCTGACTTCCGCTTTTCCTGGCTTGGAGAGACACATGCAATCTGTAGAAAAAACTTGGTTTGAACGCAACGAGCAAGAGCAGGCCACCGCCGTCGATGAAGGCGGCGATGAGGTCGCGACCCAGGAGAAGAAGGTCTACGTCGCCTCATACTGGAAGCTCATGTGGTGGCGCTTTTTGCGTCATCGCCTGGCGGTGGTGAGCGCGGTGATCGTCCTCTTGCTCTACCTGGTGGCGGCCTTCGCCGAGTTCGTTGCGCCCTATGATCCGGAAGAGACCTTTGCGAAATATAAACTGGTGCCGCCGACGCCGATTCATTTCTTTGACGATGCCGGCACCTGGCGCGGTCCCTTTGTCTATCAGATCAAGCGTGATCGCGACCCGGAGACGCTGCGCAGTATTTACACCGAAGATAAGTCCGTCATCTACCCGATCCAGTTCTGGGTAGAAGGGGGTGAATATAAATTGTGGGGCATCTGGCCGATGAAGACGCGCCTCTTTGGGCTGGATGTGGAGCATGGTGAACAGGGCATCTTTTTGCTCGGCGGCGACCGGCTGGGGCGTGATCTCTTCTCCCGTCTCTGCTATGGCGCACGCATCTCCCTCACCATTGGGTTGGTCAGCGTGATCATCAGTCTGGTCTTGGGCATCTTTCTCGGCGGCATTTCCGGCTATTATGGCGGCGCTGTTGATAATACAGTCCAGCGGTTGATCGAATTTATCCGCTCGGTGCCAGAAATTCCCCTGGTCATGGGGCTGGCCGCCGCCCTCCCCGCGGACTGGCCGGTGGTGCGCCTCTACTTTGGCGTGACCGTGGTATTATCCTTCATCGGCTGGACAGGGCTGGCGCGCGTCGTGCGTGGCCGCTTCCTCAGTCTACGTGAAGAGGATTTTGTCATGGCGGCGCGTCTTTCGGGCGCTAGTGAACAACGCATTATTTTCCGTCACATGCTACCCTCGTTCCTCAGCCATATCATCGCCTCGCTCACCCTGGCGATCCCGGCGATTATCCTTTCGGAAACCGGTTTGAGCTTTATTGGCCTGGGGCTGCGCGCACCGGCCATCAGTTGGGGTGTGTTGCTACAGGAAGCGCAGAATGTCCGGTCGATGGCGCTGGCGCCGTGGGTCTTGACGCCGGGGATTGCGGTGGTGGTCACCGTGCTGGCTTTTAATTTTCTGGGGGACGGCATCCGTGATGCGGCTGATCCTTATGCGAAGTAGCACCGCAACAACGGATTCCAGACAGAAACGGATTTGGCTCCTCGCTTGAGCAATCATCTTTTTTTTCAGGATGTGGCAGTATGATAATAAACAATAACTGCCGAGATTGCTCTAACCCTGAACTCACTTACTCACAGAGAGCAAATCCGTTTCTGTCTGGAATCCGCTGCTTCGGTGCGGGTTTACAGAAAAGTAGCTTTATCAAGAGCAGTAGCTATATAAGGGAATGATTCATGGCAGAGTCAATTGGTACGCTAACACAGCCCAAACCAGCCGTGCGCGCTGCCGCAGGGACACCGTTGCTGGAGGTGCGCAATCTGAAGACGCACTTCTTTTTGCAACAGGGCATGGTGCGCGCCGTCGATGGTGTGGACTTTACCGTGCGCCGTGGGCAGACGGTCGGTCTCGTGGGCGAGAGCGGGTGCGGCAAGTCGGTGATGGCGCGTTCGATTATGCGGATCGTGCCGCCGCCGGGGCGCATTACCGAAGGGGAGATTCTCTTTCACCGTAGCCTGGAAAAAGATCGACATGGCGCGGCCAACCTGGGGGCGACCATCGATCTGGTCAAACTCGACGCCAAAGGGCCGGAGGCGCGCAGCATTCGTGGGGCCGAAATTTCGATGGTCTTCCAGGAGCCGATGACCTCGCTCAGTCCGGTGCATACTATCGGCAACCAGATTATGGAGGCCATTCTCCTGCACCAGGAAGTGAGCAAAGAAGCCGCGCGCGAGCAGGCCATTGATGTGTTGACCAAAGTCAACATGCCCCAACCGGCCCGTATTATCGACCGCTACCCCCATCAACTGAGCGGCGGGATGCGTCAACGGGCCATGATTGCGATGGCGCTCTCCTGTCGCCCGACCTTGTTGATCGCTGATGAGCCGACGACCGCGCTCGATGTCACCACTCAGGCGCAGATTCTGACCCTCATGCGCGATCTGCAAGAGGAGCTGGGCATGGCGATCATCTTCATCACCCATGATCTGGGGGTGATTGCGCAGATGGTGGACTTTGTGGTGGTGATGTATTTGGGGCGCGTGGTGGAGATGGCGGATGTAGACACCATCTTCTACAACCCGCAACACCCTTACACCCAGTCGCTCCTCCGTTCCATCCCGCGCTTAGGCCGCAAATCAGCGCAGGGTACCACCGGCAAGTTGACGGCTATTCGTGGCTCCGTACCTGATCCCTATTCGATCCCGCAAGGCTGCTCCTTCCACCCCCGTTGCCGCAAAGCGATCAAGGGCGTCTGTGACCAGAAAGACCCGCCCTTCCTGCAAACCGAGCCTGGGCATCAGGTGCGATGTGTGTTGTATGAATGACAACGATCACTACAACGGATTCGGAAAGGAACGGATTTTTGTAGGGTAGAGAAGCTGATAGGTGTATCAGAGATGAATGTTAGAAAAGCATCTTTATATCAATAATTTTCGTTGACTCTGCAACAAATCCGTTCCTTTCCGAATCCGCTGTAGTGTTCCGTGTCCCTATAGAAGGGAGATTCGCCCGTGAGTGGCATACTTTCCATAACAACAGAACAACTTACTCAATTCCGCCGCGACGGCTACGTTCTCATCGAAAACGCGCTCGACCCGTTTGGATTGCGGCGTGTACAAGCGGCCTTTGAAGAGCTTCAACGCCAAACCGAACCGACCTGGCGCGCCATGCTACAGAGCGGCGTCTACAAAGGCGGCTACGGCAACGGCCCTGACGCCCACACCATGAACAACGCCTACGAATCTGACTCGCTCTTTCTTGATATTGCCGACAACCCGATCACCACCCCATTGCTGGAAGCGGTCATCGGTCCCAACCTACAGGCAATGGAAATTGTGGCGCACTGTCACCATGCCCACACCAATGCCCACACCGGCTGGCATCGCGACTGGCCGCCCTATCGTCATCCGCAGTATAGCCTGAAAGTCAAAGCCTTCTACTTTTTAGATGATCAAACCGAAGATATGGGCTGTTTTACGGTTGTCCCCGGCAGCCACCACTGGGATGATGACCCGCCCCGTGACAAGTATACCGGCGCCGCATTGGAGACCATGCCCGGCATGAAGAAGATGATTGGCCCCGCCGGCAGCGTCTTGATCTGGGATGTGACCCTATGGCACACCGGCACCGCCAACACCAGCGACCGTGACCGTCGTTTGCTCATCTATGGCTATATGCCCTTCTGGGTGAAAAAGTGGGAGAGTCAAACGCCCCCGTCACTCATTACTGATTGGGCGGATACCCCGCGTCGGCGGCAATTGATGGGGATTCACGCGGTTCAAGGTCGCGCCTCGTGGGATCGCAAAGATGTGGCCTATCTGCCCGAACATGCCGAATTGGTCAAAACGAAAAAGTTTTAAATGAAGCAACCACCGTCGAATCAATCAACATCAACGTCGATCAACAGGCTTTCTTACCCACTACACGAACAGGGGTATATTCACCATTGGCTGGTCGCCGGCCCCCAGGCCATTGCCGTTACCGATCTCAGCCCCTTCGTGTCGGAGCAGCGACAAGCACCGATTGCCGCGGCTTACCATCAACCCAATGACCCAATCACCCAATCACCGGCAGAGCTGACCAAACTCCTGCTGAATGATGCGCACGGCGAAGCGCAGTTGCTCTGGCGCGTGGTGCATTGTGGGGAAGATCATCTGCTCGACTACAGCGGTTCTTACGCCACTTGTCACTATCTGCGCGCCTGGGCATACAGTGAATTGATCGCGCCAACCGCAACTACCGTCACCTTCACCTTGAGCAGCAATGGCCCTGCCGCGCTTTGGCTCAATGGTACATTGGTTCACAGCCATCATGACTTTCCACAACGAGGCAGCCTTTCCCGCCATTTCACAGCCACGTTGCAACCAGGGCGCAATACCGTGCTGGTCACATTTACCAATGTCGCCCTCCGTGATTGCCCCTACACACTGGCTCTACAGGTCACCGGGGGCGATCCGGCGGCGTTGACCGTGCAGATCCCGACAACGCTCCCGGTGCAGCGGCGGCAGACGTTGGAACAGATTTTCGCTGCGGCCTATCTCGACAAAGCCGTCTACAACCGGGAAGATGAACTGATTGTCCGTTGGCCTGCTGATTTTAAGTTGGGCGCCGAAATCAACCTGCGGTTACAAACGCCAACGGGACGCATCTACACCGAAAGCCACCCAAGCGTCAGGGGCGGCAGCGCTGTCAACCTGGGCAAGATCTATCAGCGGCCCGACGGTCTCTACTGGCTGACGATTATGCCCGCGCCCACGGAATATCACGAGCATGGCTTGCGCATTCAACGCCACATCCCGCTGATCATCGCCAATGCCAAATTCGCTGAGACAACCGATGGCGCCTACAACGAACGGCGGTTGGAAGCGCTCCTGGATGCGACTGGACGCGCCAGCAGCGTCTACAGTGAACTTGCCAAGATGGCGCTGGGTCGTTGGCAACAGGTGAAGCCAGGGCAGATCACCGCTGCGCTGACACCGATCCATCAGCGCGCCGATGGCAGTGTCAGCGATCTGGTGGGCTTGTTGGGGGCGCTACAGCGCTATGGTGCTGAACCGGCTTTTCCAACAGCATTGAAAGCACTGATCCAACAATGCGCCCTCAGCTTTAAATATTGGCGGGATGAACCCGGCCTTGACAGCAGCGACTATTGCACCGAAGCCAGCCAAATTCTCTACCATGCCAGCCAAGTATTGGCCGGTCAACTATTTATGGATCAACGCTTTACCAACAGCAACCAAACCGGCCACTGGCACCAGACGCAGGGCGAAATACGCGCCCTGGCCTGGCTGCGTAAGCGGGCGCAGGGTGGTTTTCAAGCATGGGATTCCCCCCCTGCTTTTGAGCAGATGGTCGTGGCCTTGAGCCATCTCGCTGACCTGGCGGTGAATGTCGAAGTGGCCGAAATGGCGACGGTTCTGCTGGACAAACTCTTCTTCACCATGGCGCTCAATTCCTGGCGTGGCATCTTTGGTTCGACACAAGGGCGAGCCGGCGGCGCCATCCTTAGTGGTCGTCTCGAAGCCACAGGAGGCATCAGCCGGTTGCTTTGGGGTGTAGGCGCATTTCACGAACCGATTGCGGGGACAGTGAGTCTGGCGCTGGCGCAGGGCTATGAATTACCGCCCCCCCTCTATGAAATCGGCGTCACACCGGTGGAGGAGATGTGGAGTCAGGAACGCCATGCCGGGGTGCTGGAAGCGTGGTGTGACGGCGAGGAAGGCGTCTGGGAAGTCAACAAAGTAACGTACAAGACGCCGGACTACATGCTCTGTTCCGCCCAGGATTACCAGCCGGGGCAGGCCGGTGCGCAGCAGCATCTCTGGCAAGCCACCTTGGGACTGGATGCCGTTGTCTTTGTCAACCACCCGGCTTGCTTGAATCAGTCGCCGGCGCAGCAGCCGAACTTTTGGCGTGGCAACGATAACCTGCCACGCGTGGCGCAGTGGAAAGATATTCTTGTCGCGCTCTACAACTTGCCGTCCACGGTTCGGCTGGGCTTTACTCATGCCTATTTCCCGACGGCGAGCTTTGATGAATATCGGCTGCGGGACGGCTGGGCCTTTGCCCGCAAGGGTAGCGCTTACCTGGCCTTGACAGCAACCGCCGGCCTCGCGCTGACAACCAGCGGCGATCACGCCTATGGCGAGTTGCATTCGGTGGGGCAACAGAACGGCTGGTTCTGTCACTTGGGCCGGGCGTCGTTGGATGGCAGCTTTGCTGAGTTTCAAGCAAAAATCCTGGCGCTTGACATTACCCTGGCGCCATTAGCCGTCCATGCCACAACCTTACGGGGCGACAGTATCGATTTTGGCTGGACAGGCCCGCTTTTGGTCAATGAGATCGAGCAACCGCTCACCGCCTTCCACCATTATGACAGCCCCTTCACACGCTGTGACTTGGGCGCTGAAACAATGGAAATTCGCGCCTGGCAGGGGGCCATGCAGTTGGATTTTCGACAGCAGACAATGGATGGTGAATAGTCATCCACCATCCATCATCCACCAGAAGCCCGATCTTCGGCTATGCGGTAATCAATGCTATGTCAACGATGACAATTTTACTTTACGATCCTTGCACGATTCAGCTACTGGTTTTAGCTGTTAGATGAATCGTGTGATATACTGCTGATGCACGTTAACACTTCAAATCGCTGGTTGTGGCAAGGAGGTTGTCACGTAAAATTTGAACCGCAAACAGTTGCCCTGGGGCGGCATGGCATGGGTTGCAAGACCTTAAAAGCTTACGGTGAGGAGCCGTGAGAGCCGTCACGTAGGTAAAATCTAGATTACACGATTTCCGCACCATCTTTTTACAAGCCAGTGGCTTCAACAGCCGCCGGTAGCGTCACGTCAACTGTAAATGGGTAGACGATAAGTAGGTAGGCTATGGCACAAATGGAAAATGTTTATCTTGAACCTGGGCAGGAGGATTGGTCACCGTCGCTAACGAACAAGGCAATGGCCTGGAGCGCTCATCTTTTAACGGCGACCGGGGCAGTATGGGGTCTCTTTTCGATCCTGGCAATTTCCAATCACCAATGGTTACTGGCCTTTATGTGGATGGCGATTGCTGTGCTGGTCGATTCATTTGATGGGCTATGGGCGCGGCGGGTGCGGGTCAAGAGCGTCTTGCCTAACTTTGACGGCGCACTGCTCGACAACATCATCGATTTCCTCAACTATGTCGTGGTGCCAGCCTATTTTCTCTACGAATCGGGAATGTTGCCCAGCCAATATGCGTTACCAGGCGCAGCCTTGATTTTGTTGGCGTCAGCCTACCAATTCTGCCAAAATGACGCCAAAACCGATGACCACTATTTCAAGGGTTTCCCCTCCTACTGGAATATCATGGTCTACTACATGTTTATCCTCAGTTGGAGCGGCTGGGTCAATCTGGCAGTGACGGTGCTGTTGAGTGCGCTGGTCTTTGTGCCGATCAAATATGTCTACCCGACGCGCACCGCCGTCTATCAACGGTTGACCATGACCCTGGCCTGTATTTGGGGCGTCGTCAATGTGATTATTCTTGCCCGCTATCCCATCTATGATCGCTGGCTGATTTGGGCCTCCTTGCTCTTTATTGTTTACTACTGCTGGTTGAGCCTCTACAGCATGATGCGCACCCGCAAAACTGCATAAGGTAATAATCGCTACAACAAGTTGGGGGAATAACGAAAGTAAGGATCAGCTTCGTTATTCCCCCAACTTGTTGTAGCGTAAACAACCAACAACCAAGCGAACTACTGCGCCCCTGGTCCGCCCGGCGACTCAAGCCGATAGACCCGCACATAATCAAAATTTGCCGTAAACCCCGTTCCTCCCATCGCCACTAACCCAATCGACGAATCATTGCGCAAGCGATGCGTCCACGTCCCACCCCGTGTCCAGGTTGCGCCATCCCGGCTGATGTAGGCCGCGTAGCACTCCTCATTTCCACAAACACGGCGGGCAATTCGTAAGTATGTCCACTCATCGGGTGAACTCACCACTGTATTGCCATAACGCGGATAGCCAGCGGCAACGGGGCCTTCCTCTTTGGCAAATTCGGTCTGGCGCGTCTCCCAAATCGAAACATGTACCAGCTTGATATAATTGTCATCATTCCCGTAAATCATCAGGCCAGCTTGGACAAAGTTAAAGCAACACCCTTCCGACGGCAAATTCAACTTGACCCGTGTTTCGACAATATAGTCATGGCGCGGTGCGCTTACCCGTAGCACCGATGCGTTGTTGCTACTCTCGAAGAGATCGGCGGCCTGCGTATCAAAGCGGAATGTGCCATTCTCCAGTCCAAAACCACCCGCCGGTGGGCGCACCCAGTTCCAGTTGGATGGTAGGGTTGCACCGTCAAACTCGGTTGAAAGTTCCTGTAACAAGCGGCCAGGGGTTTGGGGCGGCAACGGACGGTCAGGGTCACGCGGACGATCTCCTGGTTGGGCGACCGGCTTGGGCTGAGGTTTGTCCGAAGCCCAGTTGCCATTGCGCACCGTGGGCCAGCCATCCACCCAATCCAAGGCATCGACCAACACAGGACGTTTGGTAAAGCCGACCTCACCGGCAAAGTAGGGATCGTTGCGATCAATGGCATGGTAGAAGAACCAATCCTGCCCGGCCAAGTCAGTAATCACGGCATTGTGACCGGGGCCGACCCAGCGGTTGCCATTCATACTGATCACCGGCGTCCCACCAACCCGACCTGCCAGCAAGGAAACACCTTCGCGATCGACAAAGGGGCCAAGCGGACTCGTCGAACGGCCGACAAAGACGCTGTAGCCGGTCAATGGGCCGCGACAACAGTCGGTGGCGGAGGCAAAGAGGTAGTAGTAGCCGTCGCGCCGCACGACATAACCACCCTCGTACCGGTTGGCAATGGTGATCTGCACCTGCGAATTGGGGTCGGAAGTCAAGCCATCCGCCGATAGGACGCGGGCCGAGATGCCGCCAAAGTAGCTACCATAATAGATATAGCGCTGCCCGCTGTCATCGGTAATCAGCGCCGGGTCAAAGGTCCACCGTCGGTCGTTGGGGCAACAGGGTGGGGCGTGCGGCTCTACGACTGGTGTACCAGTATCTGTCCAAGGGCCGGTGGGCGAGGGGCTGGTCGCCACCCCAATCGCGCTGCCGCCGGGGAGGCTCGTGTTGGAAGCAGTGTAGTAGAGGTAGTACTGGTTGTTGAAAAACTCAATTTCGGGCGCCCAGAGACCAGCGTCGGCAGCCACCCAACCGGGCCGTGTCGCAAAGGCATCGCCTACATAAGTCCAGTTGACCAGATCGGTTGAGGTAAAGATGGGGATGAGATGAAAAATCAGACGACCATTGCTGTCCCGATCTGTGCTGCTCAACGGGTCGGTGGTGCAATATAGATACCAGGCTGCACCCGCCTGGATCACCGACGGATCGGCACAACTTTCAACGACCATGCCGGCTGGGGTGCGCACCGGCAGCGGGTTTTGGTATCGACTACCATTAGCAAAGAGGGAACGGGAACTCACCACAACGGCAATGCACACAAAGAACGTAACAACGACCAGCCGTAACCGACGCGGGGAGTGTAAACGCAACGCGTTCATCCAGGTTCCTCCGTAACAACGCTATCCTACACAAATGATCAGTTGGATAATACCGTCGAAGGCAGCAAGAAGTATATAAAATTTAGTGGTCAAGCCGAGTGTAGGGGCGATTGCAGAGGTGTTCCGTAAGAAAAACCCATTTCCAGCATTTTGTCAGGATTACGGATGGCTGCCGATGGTTTTAGCGTTGATAGAAGTGGATGCCGCCCACTTCGTCCCAGCGGAGTTCCCCTTGTAGAACCAGATACTCCAGATGGGCCAGCGTTTCGGCCACGGCAAAGCGCACTTCATGGTCGCTAAACTTCGCAAAATCAAAGACCCGTTGCGCTACCGTTAATGCCGACGCGCCAGCAGCCGCGGCATCCAGCATCTTTGCCAGCCGCAGTTGATGGTGACTTTGTAGCTCTTGCAGACGCGCTGACCACTCCGTAATCGGGCGACCATGACCGGGCCAGGCAATCCGCACTGGCAACGCGGCCAACGCCGCCAGCGAATGCAGATAGCGTTCCAGCGGATTTGCTTCCGTGGTGGGCCAGAGACCGATGTTGGGCGTAATCTTCATCAACACCTGATCGCCGGAGAGCAGCAGTTGTTCCGCCGCATCATAAAAAATAAGCTGTCCATCGGCGTGACCAGGGGCGTGAAGAATTTGCCAGTTGCGCCCGGCTATTGTGATCGTTGTGCCAGGCAGCAACGGTTCGACCACAACCGGATGGGGCATTGTCCGTTGACGCAAGCGGTCCGTCGTGGTGGTGACTGCCTCCAGCACAGCACCCGTGACGCCGGCCCGTTGCCAGAAACCGCTCGACAACTCCGCGCGCCAGCCATTCTCCACCCAGACGGTGCGCGCCAGTTCAGCCTCGCGTGGCGACATGGAGACCGGCGCGCCGGTGCGCTCCTGAAAATAACCCGCGGCACCAAAGTGATCGGGGTGCATGTGGGTCAAAATGATGCGACGCAGTTGGCGATCAGCCATTTGCAGTTCGGCAAACGCCGCCTGCCACGCCTGCTGACTCTCTGACCAGTTGAGGCCGGTATCGAGCATTGTCCAGCCATCTTCATCGCGCAAAAGATAACAGTTGACATGGTTGAGGGCAAAAGGCAAAGGCAAGCGGATCTGGAAGATGTTTTCAGCAATTGGTTGCATGAGTATATTTCGTGTTGCGTGTTGCGTGTTGCGTCCATCGTTGCCTTCGACAGGCTCAGGCAACGATGGACGCAACACGCAACACGTTACAGGACAAGTTCAGCGAGGGTGCGCACCGTGGTCAGGTCGGTCGTCATGAGATTGAGGGTGGTGATAGGGCTGTTGCGCCAGATAGTGAGCCGTTCGGCAATGCGTTCTTTGGGGCCGCAGAGGGCGACATCATCAACCAGGGCGTCGGGAACGGCCAGCGCCGCTTCCAGTTTTTTGCCTTGCAAGAAGAGTGTTTGGATCGTTTCGGCGGCGCCATCGTAGCCATAGCGGGAAACCAAATCGTAATAAAAGTTTTTGCCCTTGGCCCCCATCCCGCCGATATAGAGCGCCAGGTGTGGTTTGATGGCGTTGCGACAGGCGTCTACATCCGACCCCAGCGCGACCGGGACGGACGGGGCAATGTCAAAGCCGGCCAGACTCTTGCCTGCTTGCGCCTTGGCAAAGCCGGCCTCGACGCTCTCCTGGAAAACGGCGCTATAGTGCTGCGGCGAGAAGAAAATGGGTAGCCAGCCGTTGGCAATCTCCGCCGCCAGCTCGACATTTTTGGGGCCAATGGCGGCTAAATAAATGGTCAGATCAGCGCGCCCGTGGATGATGCTCTTGAGCGGTTTGCCCAGCCCCGTGGCGTCGGCGCCCTGGTAGGGGATCTGGTAATGTTCGCCATTGTGGACAAGCGCTTCTTGGCGCGCGAAGATTGTGCGCACAATGCTAACATATTCGCGCGTCTTGACAAGCGGTTTGCCATACGGCTGCCCATGCCATCCTTCCACCACCTGCGGCCCCGACAAGCCCAACCCCAACAACATCCGCCCACCGGACAGTTGGTCGAGCGTGATGGCGGTCATCGCCGTCATGGCCGGGGTGCGCGCCGGCATCTGCATGATGGCGGTGCCGAGGTGGATCTTCTCCGTGCGCGCGCCAATCCACGCCAGCGGCGTCACACTGTCCGAGCCGTAGGCTTCCGCCGTCCAGACGGCGTAGTAGCCCAGACGGTCTGCTTCTTGAATGGTAGCCAGTGGTAAGTCAAACTTGGGGCCGGAATAGCCGATCATCAGTCCGAGGCGCATGGATGCTCCTTTTTTACGATTGCGATTTTTGTCATTAGGTGGCTTGCCATTGGTAAAATTCTCATTCACCCTTAAACGCCTTTAGAATTTATTTAACCAAAAAAATAATTCTTGTACGTCCGATATCTGTACAGCCCAATGCCATTCAATTTCAAAGGCATCACGGAATTGACTTAAGCGCACTGCTTTTTCAATGGTTCGGCTCTCTTCGGCAAGGCTTAGTTGGATGGTATCAGCAGGATTAGCTGCAAGAAAAAAATTTTTACAGGAGCAAAAGCTAACGGATTCACTTTTCCCTCCGGTATAGCAATCCCATCAGACATTCGAACATATGATAGAAATTTTACACAGGTGGCGACATAATCTGATTTCTGAACTCATTTGGGGTTGCTATAGTTTTGAAATTTTTGTTCAGAGATAGCTAAATCTTAAGAGTCTTCGAAACTCCTAGGCATATTTTTGCCGTAGATCTACCAAACGACGTACCTGTCCTCGTATCTTTTGTCTACGTGCTTCCAGAATGCTTTCTAAAAAGGCTGGATGTTGTGCAATCAAATCATCGGCTACATTATCAAGCAATTTTTGCACAGTCAAGATTGGGTAGTCATCACTATGGCTATGAACAGGAACCGCACCCGGTTGTTGCTCAAGCGGTGCTGGTTGAGTCATTACAGCCGCCTTTCCAATCGAACAAATTACGCCGCCGGCATCACTTCGGAAGTCATAGGCACACTTTGGATGACCTTAATGCTCGCCCGTAACCACTCGTTGACAAGGGTTTGCATATCCATATCACGCGTTTCAGCCAATTGACGGATAAACTCTTCCACATCCGGCTCTAAATAAACGGGATAATGAAAAACAGCATCCGCTCGATAAAACTTACCCTGTTGCGCTTTGCTCAAATCATATTGTGCTTTCATCGGTTTCTTTCCTGATACTGCGCCACTTCGGGCGGCTCTGCCTTACGGGCCGATATGATACGAATACGACAGGCACTCACTCCCATCTCTGTAAAGGTGTGAACAACCGCGAGAAGTACGCCAGCGCTATCAAGGCCAAAGGTTACCCATCGCTCCTCTCGTTCGCTATGGTCTTCATCATACAGTGTCAGTTGATGTGGATCACGGAAGACAGTCGATGCTCGGCGGAATGAAATCTGGCGACGACGAATATTACTGCGGTCTTTGGCCGGATCCCATTCAAAATGATAGTTCACACATCACCTCTGCAAGATGTTTGTTTGTATAACATCATTATAGCACAGATCATGTTTTGTTGCTTACAAGCTAATAGGGAAGCAATGACCGACGACTGGTAATAACGACAAAAGGGTGAGCAGTAACAAATAACATCCTCATTTGCGGCTTTGCCACTGCTCACCCATCTACCCTCACTTAATCCAACCGCACCTCACGCCCCTCCACCTGGCTGCGATAGATGCCATCCAGAATCGTCATCACCTGGAGCGACTGTTCCGCCGGCACAGGGGACGGGGCACCGTCAACCACCGCCTTGGCAAACTCGACGCACTCTAGCGCATGGGGTTCCATCTTGTCGGCGGTGAGTTTGAGCGTACGGTTATAGAACTGGCGGGTGGCAAAGTCGGAGGAGTAGACTTCACACTTGGGCCAGTGGCTGCCGCCCTTGGTGCCATAGAGCCACATCTGCATATCTTCGCCAGGGGTGTCATGGTGCAGGAGCCAACTGACTTCGAGAATCAGCGTCGCGCCGGTCTCAAAGCGGACAAAGGCGGCGGCGAAGTCTTCCACATCCATATCCTTAGGCACAGCCGTACCGCCCCAGGTGCTAAAGGCATCGGTGCTGAGGGCCAGCGGGGCCTTGGCGACGCCAGAGACGGCCACCGGTTTCGGGTTGCCCATTAGCCAGAGCGTCAGGTCGAGAATATGGACGCCGATGTCGATGGTCGGGCCGCCGCCACTGTTCTTCTTGTAGATAAAGCCAGGACGCACGGGAATCCAGCCGCGCCGCAACATCCAACTGCGCGCATGGTAGATGTCGCCCAACGCGCCGGTGCCGATCTCCCGCTTCATGGCCTGGGAACTGCCCTGGAAGCGGAAGTGCTGCGCCGTCATCAACAGCTTGCCCGATTTGTCACGGGCCGCGATCATCCGGCGCACGTCGGCTGGGGTGGGAGCCAGCGGTTTTTCACAGATGACATGTTTACCGGCTTCCAGCGCGGCAATCGCCAGGTCGGCATGATACATGTTGGGGGTGCAGACATCAATAATGTCCAGATCAGGGTCATTGATAATGTCGGCGGCATTGGTACTCAACTTGGTGACGCCATGTTGCTTGCCCCAACTGGTCAACACAGAGTCCATCACATCACTACCGGCTACCACTTCGGCATGTTCCGACGCTGCCCAACCAGGCATGTGGGTTTTGGCGATGCCACCGACACCGATAACACCGACTTTGAGGGTTTTGCTCATTTGAATGGTCTTTCTAGGATATTGAGAATTGGATGATTCGGTGATTGGGTGATTCGGTGCTTTCGACAAGCTCAATCACCGAATCACCCAATCACCATTAATAACTAAATGGGAGTGGCAACGACATCGCCTTCCCCTCCTGCGCCGAGAGGATGCCGGCTTCGAGGATCTCCTGGGCGTCGCGACTGACTTCGGCGCTGCAAAGACCTTCGATGGGCAGCCCCTGGCTGATGCGGGTGAGGAAGTAGGCGGTGGCGTTGCGCATCCCGGCAGGCGCCGGCGGGACATCGACGGCGATGCCATCTTCATGGGCTTTGTTGGCGAGCAGCAGTTTACCGTTGGCCCCCGGCTCGACAACCAGCGTACCTTCGCTGCCGTAGATCATGGCGTAGTAGGAGGTGAGATGACCGATCTGCGTCCACGAGGCTTCGGTGACGGCCAGGGCGCGCGGCCATTGCATGACGATCACGGCGTTGTCGTCCAGGGTGATATAATCCTTGAGACAGTGGCTCATTACACCGGTGACGCGGCTGGGTTGACCGAGCAGGTAGCGGGCCAACGCGGCGCCATAGCAGCAGTAGTCCATGAGCGCACCCGCGCCGTTTAGCTCGGCGTCATAGAGCCAGTTGTAGAAGTAGGGGGTGCAACCCAACTCCTTGGGGCCAGCATGGGCCGAGCGGTACTTGGTCTGGAAGAGTTGACCGATCTCGCCGGCCTGCACCATGGTAAAGGCTTTTTGCAACTGCGGCCACCAGGCAAAGGGCCAGTTGATCATCAGCGAGACGTTGTTGGTGCGAGCAGCGGCCAACATGCGAACCGCCCCATCAAGCGTTGAGGCCATTGGCTTTTCGATCAACACATGCAACCCCGCCTCCGCCGCCATGATCGCGAGTTCAGCGCCGGTCAGGTTGTCACCGAAAACGTAGACGGCATCCAACGTCTCTTCTTCCAACATCTCCTCGTAGGAGTCGTAGACGGTCGGGCAATTGTATTGATTTTTGACCTTATCCAGCAATTCTTCGTTGGGATCAGCGGCGGCGACCAATTCGCCCAGGTCCGAGGCGTTCAAATCTTTGAGATTGCCCCAGACATGGTCGTGGGTCATGCCCAGCACGCCGATGCGTAACTTTTCTGTCATGGCCTTATCCTTTGGTGTGCAATTTGGTTGAAACTAGGTTATACGGGTCAGGAGTACCAGCGTCTTATCATCGTGTGTACGCTGGTTGACCCGCTCACTTTCTAAAAAGGTTGCTAATGCCTGCGCTGCTGCGCCTTCACTGGTTGCCTCTGCCGCAAAGGCAAAGAGGGGGGTGAAAAAGGGAGCAAAGGGTTGGTTTTGTTCCAGGTTCAGTGCCAACGGCAATAAGCCATCGGTCATCAAGGCTAGGTGGCGGAAGGCGCCTTCGGTCAGTTGCACCGCCAATTGTTCACCCAGATCATGATGGGTGGCAAAGAAGGTGATGTTGGCATATTCGCCCCGTTGCGGCTCACAGAGTGACCGTAGCGCACCGTACTCTGGCGCACCAACGGCGGCACAATCACCCACCAGCCCGCAAACCACCAGATCTTGGCTGGCAATTACGACTAAGAGGGTGGCGGCGTAGGCACGGGGCGGTTGATTGGCGGCTGCGGCACGCAAAAGCAACCGTTGTTGCGCCACCTGAAACGCCTGCGTCACAACATCGCGCCAGGCGCGCCGACTGGTCGGGCGATAGCGTTCCCAAATCGCTCCGATGGTCGCCAATGCATTTTCCACCATGGCGTGGGCGCCCTCTGCCGCCAGGGGCGCCGAGCCGGCCCCATCGGCCACGGCCACCACCACTTCCCCCGTCGGCAAGGTGCGGTAGCCCCAATAGTCCTGACAGGGCTTCCCCTCCCGCCGGTGGCGCACCCCGCTGACGGACGCGCCGATCACGCGCCAGTTTGCTGCGCTCATTCGATGGTAGACCAGCCGGTTGGCGCCTGCAACGACACCTGCTCGCCTACCGGCGAATAGGTGACAGTAGCCAAGCTTTGGGAGAGCCAGACAAACATGTCGCTAAATTTGAGACCTTGCAACTGGAGCGGCTGGCGCGGGGTAAGCTGGCTGAGAACTTTCATGTCAGCCTTTTGCACGCCCACCGCAAAAAAGGCAACCGCCTTGCCCGCTTCCTCGGCCTGTACGCGTTGGGCCGCCGAGCGCCATTCATCGGTCGGCGCACCATCGGTGATCAGGAAGATCCAGGGGCGATAGTAGGGGGCGCCATGCTGCTTATAGGTCTCTTTGCGTTTGCGCACCAATTCCAGCGCCTGGTTGATGGCGGCGCCCATTGGCGTGTTGCCGCCGGCGCGCAAGGTCGGCGCGGTAAAGGAGTTGGCCGTGACAAACTCCTGCTCCACCTTGACGCCGTTGCCAAAGCTGACAATCGCCACCTCGACTCGTAGCGCGGCCAAATCGTCCCGTTGCAACTCCTGTTGGAAGGCCGCCAACCCCCTGTTCAACTCATCCATCGGTGCGCCGCTCATCGAGCCGGAAACGTCCACCAACAAGACACAGGGGCAGCGCGCTTCGGGGTTGCTATTGTCAAATTTGACGAGATCTAAATGCTGGGATGACACAGTTTTTGCTCACTTTCCTGGATAGACCATGATTTTGCCAATATACAGTCTCAGTGAGGGATAAAGGTAGTACGCAACGCCAAGCATTCTGTTGCAAATAGCGGGAGCATCATCATTGAGTCTCACCTCTCTCCTATCCTTATGGTCGCGGCCCATATCCCAATAACATCGGCTCCCCCCAGACGGCCCAGTTCCAACTGGGGTTGCCGAGACCATCGGTCAGAAACTGGATGACCGCTTCTTGCCCGGCCAGACTGGGCAAGTCGATCTGGTAGCGTTCCCATTCGTTGCTCTGTTTGGTGATACTCCAAATGCGCATCCCGTTGACATAGACGCGGAAGGCGCACCAGTTGTCCCCTTCCATCAGCGCGCCGTCACGGATGCCGACGCCAAAGCGCATGCGCAGGGTATCGACTTCGGGCGGCACGGCGACGGTGTATTCACAGACGGCGCTGCCCAGCACCGGCGGATGTTCCCAGAGCGCCAGTTGTTGCACCATGCCGCAACTCGCCATATCGACCTTGATCTCCATCAATTTGGCCGTGCGCGTAGCGGCTTTGCGCGCGGCAGGGAAAGCTTCGAGAAAATCAAATTGCCAAAGTAAAGCCTGATGGGGGCCAGGCATAACCTCTTCATCGAGCAGGCTATTCCACAGCTCTTCCTGCCACTTGAGGTAGCTAATGTATTGGGAGAGTTGGGTCAATGATTGATCGTTGAGATCGGAGATGCGCCGGAGAATGGCGTTGATCGTTTCTTTGCGTGCGTCTAGATTTGGCATGTCGATTCAGATTGAGAGATACAGAGATACAGAGATTGAGAGACACAGAGATTTAGTTTTAATCTCTCAATCTCTGTATCTCTCAATCTCAAACAATAACAGCAAGAACCGGCACGATCGTCAGGCTGCCATTGTCGCCCAACGCTCTTTGCCGCCCCCCATCAGTTGCTCCCACCGTTCGGCAGCAACGGGGTTGCTCAGGAGGACGAGCGCCACATAGCTGGGTTCAAAGGGCTTGCGGATGAGCTGCATCATCGCTTCATCCGGCATAAGCGAGCCTTTTTTCTGGTTACAGCGCTTGCAAGCGGTGACTAAGTTTTGCCAACTGTGGGCGCCGCCACGGCTGCGCGGGATGATATGATCAACAGTCAAATCCTGGCGCCCCGGCGATTCACCGCAATATTGGCAGGTGTGGATGTCACGTAACATGACGG
Organism: Caldilinea sp. CFX5; assembly: GCA_021405325.1. The sequence goes on from QWII01000066.1 coordinate 20,769, forward strand.
CGGCCCGTGTCGGCGGCACCCGGCGATGGGGTAGCTTGACATAATGCACCAGCCGAATCACCAAGGGAATCGGCAAGGCATCACCGGCGCTGTGCAACATCTGCTGCGTGGCTTCAATCAACTCCGCCTTTTCGCGCAGCAACAACACAATCGCGCGTCGAACTGACACTAAGCTCAAAGGCTCGTAACCCGCATTGAGAACCAAAACCTGCCTAGACATACGCTCCGCTCAAACTCCAACGGGCGCCTACACAAGTGCAGGGGGTCATAGTTGGGTGACTGGGTGCTTCGGTGATTGAGGCTTCGGCGTGAGCCGGTTGCCTTCCAGGCGCGAACGCTTGTCGAAATCACCGAATCACCCAGTCACCCAATCATCGCTGAGTGCTATAAAGCCGGCCCTGCATATCGCGCAACATGTGAGGCGCGCAACAGAATTCCCCACAAAAAGAAACAAACCGCCGCCATCGCCAATGCTTTCACCTTTTCATCTTCGAGTTGCCCAAAGTAACTTTGGGCCGCTGGCAAGGTTAGAATCGAAACAATCCCGTACAAAATGTGCATAAAAGGGCGGGGTAACGCTACCCCTAACCCAATACCAAAATACAAATAGACGCCAAACAACGTGTGCGCCACCAGCAGCAATTCGCCGATCATAGCGGCGCCAAACCAATTTGCATCCAATGGGCGCGAACGGAACCGCAAAAAGAGCGCCCAAACACCAAGAACAGCAACAAAGATGGTGGCGCTATCGGCCAACCGTGTATGGATTTCCACTACAGACATGAATGCTTACTTTCGTAGACAAGTAGAAAGGTAGACAGGTACATAGGCATTATTTCCCTGTCTACCTACCCCGCATGAACACTCAAATATTGTTTCAATACGGCCGCCGCCGGACCCAAAATGTCGTAAGATTGCCACCCGTCGCTGCCGGCAAGCGAGAAAATACAGCCACCCAGCACATAGCTATCCTGCCGCATCGCTTCGTCAAACCAGACCAGTTGCTCAATGTAGGCGCCCGGCCCCCAAAGGCCAAAGCCGTTATCGCGCCAATAGCCTTGAAAATCCTGCCAGCCTTTGGCGTCCGGCGGACCAGGGCGATTGTGAACCAAGCCATCGACACCCAATTCGGTAAAAACCAACGGGATCGCCAGGTTGGCCGGTTTCAAGATCTGATTGTATACCTTCCGGTAGCGTAACGTCAACCAGCCGGTGTCTTCTGGTGAAATACCTGGATAGCGCCCCTGGTTTTCACGGGTGCTTTGGTGGTAGATTGTCGGCGCCGAATATTCATGCAGCCCCAGCCAGCCGTTATGCTCCTTGGCGGCTTGCATCGCCGGCAGAAAGTGCTGCCACATCTCCAGATCTGGGCGACCGGTGGCAAAGTTGCCGATAATGCTGCGAATCCCCTCAGCCGCCAACAGGCGCGTGCGTTCGGCTTCAAAATCGGCCAGCCGTTTCATCTCATCAGCGTTGCCGGCTTCCGGTTCATTATACGATTGCCAGGCGTCGAAGTAAGTGCGCCGCCGTTCATCACCGGCGATGACCATTAACTCGTTGACAAATGCCCTGGCGGCCGGCAGCGGATCGAGCGTGCTGAGTTGGACTTGTTCCAGATGCGGCAGGCGACCGATCAACAGCGTGTTGGGCGCCGTTGCTTTAATCTGTCCCGCAAAGTTTACGTCCAACTCTAAGGTACAAATGGCGGAGACCGCTTGCGTTTCCAATTGGTGGAAAATCTCCGGGTGGTTACGTCCCACCACAAAGCCCAACTTACTCGGCGGCCCGCCAGGGAAGGGGGTGGCGCTTGGTGTTGGCGTCGGTGGCGGTGGTGGCGTGGCTGTAGGCTCGCTTGGCGTCGGCGTGGCGGTTGGCTCCGGTGTGTCTGTTGGCGCAGCCGCCATGGCGACGGCCGGATTGCCTTCCCTAGCAGCCAATGGAAAATAAGTTTTGTAACCACCCTGTGTGGGCGTTCGCAGCAGACTGGAACGCGCCACTGGGGTTGGTGTATCAGTTGGACGTACGGTTGGTGTCGGTGTTGCCCGGTCACGGCCACAAGCCGCAGCAACGAAGGCGAGCAAACCACTGGCCATGCCACCCAGAAAGCGGCGGCGATCAAACGGTTGGGCCACGAATTCTTCAACATCCGTTGGCCGTTCATCCTGCGGTATCGGTTGTTCATTACTCATAGTCATTACTATAGCACCGTTTCCAAGGTTGCCACAAATCGGCATAGCGTTTACAATAAACTTGCTTTACCGACAGGGTTCTGCCGGGCGCAAAGCATTCTATACTACGCCAAATGGCGTAGAGATGTTCCGTTTTTCATGACTGCACCACGCCAAAGTGCAGCAACCCAAAGAAAGCGAAGGTCTCTTATGGCAAAGCTCAAAGTGAGCATTGAATATTGCACTTCTTGAAACTTTACCCCGCGCGCCGTCAGTTTGGCGGACGAACTAATGAACAACTATACACCGGCGATTGAAACCTTAACCCTGATCCCTTCCAGCGGTGGTCGCTTTGAGGTGATGGCGAATGACATCTTGGTCTTTAGCAAAAAGAGCATTGGTCGCCATGCCGAGCCTGGTGAAGTCGCCAGGTTACTTGAGGAAAAAACTGGGGTTACGGCTCAACCGTTTGTGAAGAAATAGTTACGTGTTGCGTACTCCGTGGCCTTCGACAAGCTCAGGCCACGGAGTACGCAGCCCACGCGAAAGCGCATAGACTGACGCTGGACGACGCGACTAGCTGACGGCGGACGCCTGATTATAAGCCGGTCGGCAGGTCGATAAAGGTAAAGTCGATCCCGAATTTTTCCGCCAGGTGTTTGCCCAGCGCCTGCACCCCAACGGTCTCCGTGGTGTAATGACCGCCATAGATGACATTGATGCCGGCATTGAACGCGTCGTAATATTGGGCGTGACTCGTCTCGCCGGTCAGATAGAGATCGCAGCCGAGGCGGGCGGCTTCATCAATGTCGCGGGCGCCAAAGCCGCTGAGAATGCCAACGCGTTGGATGAGCTGGGGGCCGTTGGGTTGCACAAGTTTGACCGGCCCCACTTGCTGCTCAAAGCGCGCCACCAGCTTATCGAGCGTGACCGCCTGTGACGCTTGGGCCAGCACAGCAAGTTTGACGCCATTCGCATTCCCCCACCACCCTGTCACTTCCAGCCCCAGCCGGCGGGCGAGTTCCGCATTATTACCCACTTCCGGGTGCGCATCCAAGGCCAGATGAGCGGCATAGAGATTGAGATTGGCGTTTAGGAAGGTGCGCACCAACCGCCCGTACCCGCCGCATAACAGCCTGGGTGTTCCCCAAAAGATGCCATGATGCACCAGCATGAGGTCGGCGCCTTGGGCAATGGCGGCGTCAACACAGGGTTGATGCGCATCCACTAGCCCGACGATCCGCTGCACCGCTTCCCGCCCTTCGATCTGTAGGCCCTGCGGGCCATAGTCGCGAATCTCGGCAATGCGCAGATAGCTGTCTAAATAGTCAACCAGTTCACTTCGTTTCATGAATGCTTCTCCTGGGTCGCACCGCGGTCTGGCGTCCCCCGTTGGATAAACTTTTTGGCGCGCCGGGCAAATTCACGCCGCGGCAACATCACCCGTCGCTGGCAGGTCAAACAGACCAATCCAATATCCGCGCCAACCCGCACCACCTGCCACTGCAAACCGCCACAAGGGTGCGCTTTGCGCATCTCGACCACATCACCGATGTAAAGCTGTTCGTGAATTTCCATAAGCGATCTGATTCGTATTGCGTGTTGCGTATTGCGTTGCCTTCGACAGGCTCAGGCAACGCAATACGCAACACGCAATACGCCTATATGCTTGCAAACAAGTCAGCTTCGACAGTGCCGTTGGGGGCTGGGTAGGCGCGGGTGAAGCTTTCGTTGATGAGAAAACGGTGGCGTAAAACCTTGGGCAGGAAGCGAATGAAGGCCGGCCCGCCGCTGTATTGACTGGCGTGCGCCTGACTGGCGGCATCTTTTTGCGGCAAGTAGCGCTCGATGTTGATCTGGGCATGAACCGGCGTCTCCCAGCCGCTGATCTCGACCAGGTTGATGTCCTTGTTGCGCCCGATGGCCTGCGGATCATGGCCCAGGAGCGGCATCACTTTGACGATGACCTTGAGCAGCCGTTTGTCAAAGGCGGTGTAATAGAGCTTTTGCGGGCCAGGATAGCCGTTGTTACGCCGCGCCGACTCGCTGCGCACCAGATGAAAGGCCGCTGTTACTGTCTCACAAAGACGAATATGGTCAGGATGTCCATAGCCGCCGTAGGGATCATGGGTGACAATGACGGTTGGTTGCAGCCGCCGGATGTAATCGGCTAATTCGCGCGTCAGCGTCTCGATCGGCTGTTGTAGCAACGCCTGGGGATGAAAGTTGTCCGGCGTGTTGCGCATCCCGCTATCGCGGTAGGGCAACGACCAGATGCTGGTGACCCCTAACGCCACCGCCGCCTTCGCGAGTTCAGCCGAACGCACCTGCGCCAGCGTCTCGTGGCTGGTCAGATGTTTCGGATCTTCCACCGAACCGGCAATGCCATCGGTGGCAATCACAATATGCACTTGCTTGCCCTCGGCGGCATAGCGCGCCATCGTGCCGCCCGGCCCAAAGCTCTCATCATCCGGGTGGGCAAAAACCCCTAACAAAGTCTGTTGTCGTTGCATAACTTCGTCTTCCATTACCTATAAGGAGATTGAGAGATTGGGAGATAAAGAGATTCGAGATTAGCCGTATAATCTCTGAATCTCTTTATCTCCCAATCTCTTAAGGTCCAAACCTTCGATCCACCGTCCCGCGCATGAGCCACGGCAGCCCCCACCCGGCGCGATCGCCAGCATTATTATCCGCTATTCCGGGAGAGGTGACAAGTACGAGGGTTACTGATTGGCCGGCATAAGGAGTTAAGTCCACAAAGACTTCCTGCCAATCCAGATCACGCGGCTCGGCGGGGGTGAGGTGGCGTGACCAGAGGGTCTCTTCCGCCCCGTCATGGCGCACGACCACAGCAAAGGTGACGCCATCGCCGCCCCACCCCCAGGCCACGGGATCAAGGGCCGGGCTGAGCCAGAGAAAGGTTGGTTCGCTCGGCACTGGCAGCGGCCAAGCAATTTGCGCGGGGGCATGGGCAAAGATGGTTGGCCGCTCATCGCCATCTTGCGGCATGGTAAAGGCAGTAGCGCTGACCCGTTCACAACCGGTCGCCTCGGCGCAGATGGGGGTGTCGGGGGTAATCGTGGCGCTGGGCAACATTGCGCGTAGATCGAGCAGTTGATACTGCCGATAGATCGCCCGTTGATCGGGGTTGGGACGTAGTAAAAGGCGATAGTGATTGACGCCGACCCAGGCGGTGGTAAAGATGGCGGCGAAAACGAGCGCGAGGAGGCAGAGTGCGTTGCACCGGGCAAGCGAATCAGGGAAGGGCCAACTTGTTTCTGCCCCGTGCAACGCACTTTGCCCGGCCCACCAACTATAGATCCCCCAAAGGCTCAACGCCGGGCCGGTAATGGCAAAGAGATCCCAATCGCGCCAGCGGGGCAGGTCATTTTGGAAGCTAAAGTGATAAAAGAGCAAGCCAAGCGTCACCAGGCTGAGGTAGCGAAAAATGGGGTCTTGGCGCAGTTTCACTTGGGTGAAGCCCCATCCGCCGATGACCAGCCAGAGTGGCGCCAGAGGCGCAATCAGCCATAGGTTGTTCAGGGCATCCAGGAGACGGTTGGGCGCCAACGCCTGGTCGATCCGCCAGAAGAGTTGGGGATCGCCAGCGTAGCCATTGCCAATATGCGGCAGTGGCGCACCTGCCAACAAAAGCAGGGCAATGGTTAATAGGGGAGCGACAAGGGCGCTGCTCCCTAAAACCAGAAAGGACTTACGCATCGTAGGGGTATGATAGTTCATGCCCTTACGATGCGTGCCGGACGAAACACACAGGATAAGTAAAGCAGGCATAGCAAAAAGCGCCTGCGGATGAAAGCTCACGGCCATACCGGCAACCAGTCCAACCCAAAGCAATTTTACCCGCTCTTTTAAATAACCGATAGCCAGGACGATGGTGAGAAAGGTGGCGGCTGTCACCAAGCTGTAGTTCTCAATATGCCCAAACCAGAGTTGACTGCTGCCCAGGGCCAAGAGGGCGACCGCATAGCTGATTTGTTGAAAGCGGGTGACGGCCACGAACCGGGTGAGGCCGATGACTGCGGCGACATAAACAACGCCGGCCAAGACACTGAGCAGGGCAACGGCAGTGGCGGGTGATCCAACAAAGGCAGTCAGGGTGTAGGCGCTGAAGCTGTCGAGTGGCTCTTTCCAGATGTAGGGGTCGGTGCGCAAGGTTTGGGTGGAAAGCAGTTGGAGTTTGAGCAGGGCATCACCGTGATAGGTTTGCTCGCGCCCGAACCAGAAGAGCAGGCCGGCGGGGATAAGATAAAAGAACGTTTGGTGATTGGGGAGTGAGGACGCGGAGCGTCGGGAACCCCCTGGGTGCTTCATTCCCACGCCGAGCGTGGGAACGAGCAGAGCAGCAAGGATGGGCAGGGCGCCGAGAAGAAGGCGGAGGGGGAGAGGGACGTAGATCAGGAAGCTGAACGCCCAGAGCGGTTGATAGCCCAATGTCCAGCCGCCGGCAGTGATGAGGAGGAGGGCGCCGAGGCTGCTACATAGGATCGGTAGCCAGTGTTTCATGGCGCCTCCACAAGGTCACCGGCTGGCAAAGTGAGTTGATAGAGTTGCAGGCGTGCTTCGGGGAGGATGGGTCGTACCCCCGCTTGCAGGGACAACCGTTGCCCGGTCGTCGGGTCATAGAGACCCACCAACAGTTGATAGGGCGCGGCGCCGGTCAACTGGAAGGGAAGCTGATAGTCATCGACAATGACTTGGTTCGGTTGCCAGGTGGCAGTTGGCGCAGCGCCGGCGCCCGGCATTTGATCCCACTGGCCCACCATCTGCCCGTTGGCATCAACCAAATGGAGGAAGACGGTGTAGTCGCGGGAAATGGGCTGCCGACCCCGCCAAAGCAGGGTGAGGTGCAAGCGATTGCGGACGACGACGGGCTGGGTTGCGCCCAACAAATCAATCCCCTCGGCAAATTGGGCAAGGAGGGGTGAGGTTGCGCCGTTGCAATGCCAGAGCGTCCAGGTCGCGATGGTGAAGGGGGTGGCACAGCCGTATTGGGGATCGGTGGTGGGTGCAGTGGTCACGTCATCGTCGGTTGTTTGGATGTAGAGAAACGGCCCCTGTGCCGCCAGCGTGGGAAGCGGCTCAATGCGCCCGGGCCGTCCGCCCATGAGATTCAACCGGTTCGGTTTTTTTAGCAATGGCCGCAATTCCCGGCCAAGCGGGAGTTGTTGGCTGACAACCGGCAGGGCGGTATCGTCGCTATTCAGAAAGCGCACCAAAGGACGCAACGGACTGGTGGCCTCACGACCGGCGCGATAGCTCTGCACCCACTGGGGCGTTGACCAGAACAAGGCAGCCCATACGGCAATCGTTGCGCCTAATGGTAACCAAATCGCCTTGATCTGTGGGCGCCATAACTGTAAGCCCAGGTCAACCGCCACAGTTGCCAGGATCGTAGTGCGCAAGACGATGATGAGTAGAAAGAGGTGCTGGTAATCCGCTTCGACCAGATTGACATAGATCGGCGCGTAGTCGGGGCCAAGCAAATTGTGATAGATGGGATGTTCCAGTAAGACGAGCGCCGTCAGGGTTAGGGCGTAAAGCAAGCCGCGAACGCCGGGCCACAGGAGCGCCAAAAAAGGCAACAAATATAAGGCATATTGTGGATTCCAGGCCGGGTAGGCCAGGAGCAAAAGGGTGTAAGTCAATGCGGCGAAAAGCGTCAAGCGGCGTGCCGTCTGTTCCGGTGTGGCCGCCAGTCGCGATTGGCGCCAGGTGAAGACAAAAACGATGGCGCCAATGACCAGCCAGCCGAGCCAGATGGCGCGTTGCGAAAACCAAGGCGTATACAGACTCACAGCCGCCAGCGGATCAAAGGGATCGCCCACGACGGCGCCAAGTTTGGTATAGCCGTTGCTCCAGGCATAGAGCGTACTCCACCCCGAACGCTCGACCAGGGAACGGAGCGCAGCCATTGTCATCACCGGCCCTTGAGTGTAAGCCAGCGCATAACCGGCGGCCGGCACCAACAGGGCGCCGGCGGCGCCCATCGCCCAAACCGTGCGTCGTTTGGTTGCCAGCGGCAGTAGCGCCACCATCGCCAGGGGGACAAGCTTTAACAAACCGCCAATACCGGTAAGCAGACCAAAGCCCAGGGCGCCGATCACGGTTGGTTGGGCGATGAGCAGCGCCAATCCAGCCATAATCGTGGCGACCGGCAGCGCATCGAACCAGCCATTCAAGAGGTAGACCGGCAAGAAGAGACCGCTATAGAGCCAGACAACCCGCAAGACGCGTCGTTCATCCTGTGCGCCATAGAGACGACGGGCCACCCAATAGAGCGCCAGCAATGTCACGCTTTCCCCTAGCGCCATCAGCAAACCGAACGGAACAACGTACCAGAGCCGCTCGTCTTCCCACAAAGGGATGCGGCGGCTCCAGTGATCGATCCAGACACTAAGCCAGGCGAATAGGGGAGGATATTCCGACCAGTAGTCACGGTAGGGGAGCAAACCAAAATCTTGCCAACTGGCGCGGCTTTGGTAATAGATCAGGTCACTGTAATCACGGATATAGCCGCCAGGGCGCAAAAACCAGACGCTGCTCAGACGAAAGCTGACAAAGAGGATAAAGAGCAAGACAAAATCCGTATGCCGGTGAAAGCGCTGCTGCAGCGACGCATAGATTGACACAAAAACGCCTCAATTTGTAAAGAAAGGACCACTCCTTGACGAAAAGCATCCCTTGACAAGGCAGGTCAACGACGTTGGTTGACCGTAGACAAGCAGCGCTGAAAGGTAACGTCGCGCTGTGCTACGATTGGCCTATTGTTACATGGCCCTGGCGGAATCGTCAAAAGTAGAATGTGCTACTGACTGCTGTACGGTTCAATGCCATAATTACGGAATGATTGGTGAGCTTATGTTAGTAGGAGAGTACACAATGCGTTTTGAGCCTCTATTACGAGTGCTGGGAGCGCTGGTTTATGGGTTCATTGGTTGGGAATTGGGGGTTGCTTTAGCACAGACAGGCTATCTGACAACAGAATCGGCCTTCTACATTGTGCCGACCACGTTGATCGGCGGCGCCTTGGGCTATCTCTTGGCGCCCTGGCTGATCATTGCACCGGCCAAAGCGGCCCGCAATAGCCTGCGCGCGATTCCAACCAGTGATCTAATTGCCGGCACAACTGGTTTAATGGTGGGGTTGTTGATTGCTGTGCTGCTTAGTTATCCAGTGGCCCAGTTGCCCCCGCCCTTTGGTAGTATTTTGCCCTTAATCCTTGTCATTATTTGTGGTTATCTTGGCACTACCGTTGCTGTCACCCGGCAAGAAGATCTGTTAGCGCTCTTTCGGTTGGGGCGACCAAGCGAGACGAGCGCGCCGACGGCAACGAAGGTTGGCGGCGGCAATCACGCAAACGGCTATGAACTGCCCCGGTTGTTGCTTGACACGAGTGTAATTATTGATGGTCGCATTGCCGACATTGCCCAAACCGGTTTTATTCCCGGCGTTTTATCGGTGCCGCGTTTTGTCCTGAATGAATTACAATATATTGCCGATTCGTCCGATACCCTACGGCGCAACCGGGGGCGGCGTGGTCTGGAGATGTTGGACCGATTGCAAAACACGGACGATGTCCAGATCGAGTTTATCGACCAAGACCCGCAGGACGCTCAGCAAGTCGATGACAAATTGATCAGCCTGGCCTTGCACCTGGGCGCGGCGATTGTCACCAATGACTATAATCTCAACCGGGTGGCCCGCTTGCAGGGCATCAAGGTCTTGAATATTAACGAACTGGCGAATGCGGTCAAGGCGGTCTTACTGCCGGGGGAAGAGTTGCCGTTGCGCATCATCCAGGAAGGCAAAGAAGCCAGTCAAGGCGTCGGCTTCCTGGACGACGGGACGATGGTTGTGGTCGAGAATGGCCGGCGCTTTCTCAACCAAGAAGTGTTGGTGCAAGTGACCAAAGTGTTGCAGACCAACGCCGGGCGGTTGATCTTTGCGACGCCAGAATAAATAATCAGCCAATTATTGTTTGCTGGAGATTGAGAGATACAGAGATTGAGAGAGTTGCGCAGGCAATCTCTCAATCTCTGTATCTCTCAATCTCTTTATTCTTCCAAACCCAATCTATGGTATAATAGCGCCAACTTTGTACCCATATCCCAATTCTAGATAGGATCGACTTTCATGACGCTTCGCATCTACAACACGCTCACCCGCCAGACGGAGGAGTTTCAAACCGTGGAACCGGGCAAGGTGCGCATGTATGTTTGCGGCCCTACGGTCTACGCCAATGCCCATATCGGTCATGCCATGGCGGCCATTGTCTTTGACATGGTGCGCCGTTATCTCATCTATCGTGGCTATCAAGTGCGCTATGTCACCAACTTTACCGATGTCGATGACAAAATTATTCGCCGCGCCAACGAACGAGGGGAAGACCCGATTGCGCTGGCCAATCACTATGCTGATGAGTATCTGCGCCATCTCAATGACCTCAATATCATGCCCGCCGATGTCTACCCCAAGGTCAGTGAAACCATGCCGGAGATCATTCAGATGGTGCAGAATCTGGGCGAAGGCGGCTACGCCTACCAACTGGAGGGTGATGTCTACTTCCGTGTGACCAAGGATGAGGACTACGGCAAACTGAGCCGGCGCAGCCTGGAAGAAGCCTTGAGCGGCACGCGCGTGGAAGAAGATCAGCGCAAGGAACATCCCGGCGACTTCGCGCTCTGGAAGTCGGCGAAGCCGGGCGAACCGGCGTGGGAAAGCCCGTGGGGACCGGGACGCCCCGGCTGGCACATTGAATGCTCGGCCATGAGTCTGCGCCACCTGGGCGAACAGATCGACATTCATGGCGGCGGCAACGATCTCATCTTCCCCCACCACGAAAATGAGATCGCCCAGACCGAAAGCATGACCGGCAAATCCTTTGCCCGCTATTGGATGCACAACGGCATGTTGCAACTGGCCGGCGAAAAGATGAGCAAGTCGCTGGGCAACCTGATCACCATCGATGATTTTCTCAACAAACACAGCAGCGACGCCCTGCGCATCCTCATCTACTCCGGCCATTATCGCAAGCCGGTGGTCTACAACGATGAGACCTTGACCACCGCCAAGCGCGTCCTCACCCGCCTGTTGACCGGTCTGCGCCCCAGCAAAGGCCCCAAGACTACCGGTGAAGCGGTCGATGCCTTGCGCGAAGCAACCGAAAATGCGCGCGCCAACTTTATTACGGCGATGGACGACGACTTTAACACCAGCACCGGCATGGCCGCCATCTTTGAACTGGTGCGCGCCATCAACAGCGCCCGTGATGCCGGCGTCAGCGGCCCCTTCTTTAGCGCCGCCCAACAGACCCTGCGCGAGTTGACCGGCGTCCTTGGCCTCACCCTGACCGAAGAAAGCAACGAAGGCAGTGGGCGCGGCGATGTGAAACCCTTTGTCGATCTCCTGGTCAACATCCGCACCGAGTTGCGCACCGCCAAACAATGGGCGCTGGCCGACAAAGTGCGCAATGGCTTGAAAGAACAGGGCGTAGTGATCGAAGATACGGCGGAAGGACCCGTGTGGCGTTTCGGGGAGTAAGCGATGACCATACAAAGTTTACGGCGACGCCTTACAGTAGACGATTATCATAAGATGGCGGACGTTGGTATCTTCCACGAAGATGACCGCGTCGAACTGCTGGATGGTGAATTATACGATATAAGTCCGATTGATGCTGCCCATGCAGCCAACGTCAATCGCTTAACGCGCCTACTGGTACGGATGATTGATGAACAAGCCATTGTGAGTGTGCAAAATCCGGTCGAATTGAATGACTATAGTGAACCGCAACCGGATATTGCCTTGTTACGCTGGCGTGACGACTTTTATGAAACCCATTTGCCAACGCCAGCAGACTCGCTCTTGCTCATTGAAGTGGCAAACACCACTGTGACGACTGATCGTAAGGCGAAGTTACCCCGCTATGCTGCTGCTGGGATTCCGGAAGTGTGGATCGTCAATATAAAGCAACGGGTTATTGCGCAATACACGCAACCGGACGGCAACGTCTATAGCAATCGCAAACTCGTCAAACGGGGTGCGATTACAACCACCTGTTTATCGCCTGCGGTAGAAGTGCCAGTCGAGCATATTTTTGGATTGAAGGCATTATGAGTGAACTAATCTACGGTCGGCGCGCCGTTTTGGAAACGCTACGCGCCAACCGGCGGCGTCTCTTCCGGCTTTGGCTCGAAGGGACCGGCGAACCAGCCCGCACCGGCGTCATCGGCGACATTCTGACGCAAGCGGAAGCGCATAGCGTACCCACGCGGCCGATCAAAGGCGGCCTCTTTGACAAACTGGCGACGCAACAGGTCAACGCGCAAGGGGTGGCGCTGGAGGTGGGGGACTATCCCTATGTTGATCTAGCCGCTTGTCTCGCCTATGGTCGCGCCATCGGCGAAGCGCCCTTTCTTCTCATATTGGATCATTTGCAAGACCCGCAAAATCTGGGGACGCTCTTTCGCACCGCCGAAGCGATGGGCATCCACGGCGTGATCATCCCCGACCGCCGCTCGGCTCACGTCACAGCAGCGGTGAGCAATGCCAGCGCCGGCGCGGTGGAACATCTGCGCGTGGTGCAGGTGACGAACCTCAACCGCACCATTGAAGAACTCAAAGAAGCGAACATCTGGGTGGCCGGGCTGGACAATGTCGAAAACGCGCTGCCGCTCAGCCGCGCGAACCTGACCGGCGCGCTGGCGCTGGTGGTAGGCAGCGAAGGGGAGGGGTTGAGCCGCTTGACCCGTGAGCGGTGTGACTTTCTGGTGCGTTTGCCCATGTTTGGGCTGGTGGAAAGTCTTAACGCAGCGGTGGCCGGGAGCATTGTCCTCTATGCCGCCCGCCAAGCGCGGGAGCCAGTCAAGCCGAAAACCTAAATAGCCAGCGTGCTCGTAGCCGGTCCGTGACCGGTGTCCAATCACCGGTCACGGACCGGCTACGAGCACGCTGGTCGTTACCAACCATTCATGCCAAGACAACTTATGCTACAGATCGTTGCGTTGGATAGCGATAGTGATCATTGGCGGGCTGACCTCGATACGCTGTACCAGCAACTCGGTGGCGGCCAGAATCCGCACCTGTTGCCCTATCACTTTCTGCAAGCAGCCTTTCCGCACATCGGCGGCGTGGCGGTGCGGGTGCAACAGGGGGAACAGGTTGTTGGCGGCGCCTTTGCCCTGCCCTACAACAGTGGCCCGACCGGCGCTGACCATCGGCTTGCCTACGTCATTCGCTATCATCGTGCGTCATCAGCGGCGGCGCCAATCGACTGGGCTTTGTTGCGCCCGCACTTTGTCCAACTGCTGGCAAGTGACCACCTGCTCTTTTATGATCCCACGGCATCACACCCCTATTCACCTACCCACCAAACCGTTGGCGTCTTGGACATCGGTCGCCCGGATGCTGCCGAAGCGGCGACGATTCGCACCCAGCAGCAACACATTTGGGGCAGCCCGCCTGAATTTCTCTACCCGGTCGATTTGCATAGCGCTGATTTCCCGCTGGGGACGACACTGGTGGCGCGGGTGGCTGGCGCGGTGGCGGGCTTTCTCTTTGGCTTTTACAAACGGGGTGGCCCGGCTTTACCTGCTCAGTGGGGTGTTCATGCCGATCAAGCGTTGCGCATTGAGTCGCAGTTGATGGGCGTTCTGCCGGCCCAGCGTGGGCTGCGGCTGGGCTATCTGCTCAAGAAGACCCAGGCGGAACAGGCGTTGGCCCAAGGCATCAGCGTCATTCACTGGACGGTCGATCCGCTCCAGTATGCCAATGCCGCGCTCAACTTTGGTCTATTGCGCGCCGTCGCCTTTACCTTCACGCCCGATTATTACCCCTTTCGCAATGCCCTCAATCGCGGCCCGGCGTCACGCCTGAGTCTGACCTGGTTGATTGGCACGAATCGGGTGCGCCGTGTGCCGCTCTTTGATGCCCAGTCGACGGTTGTGCAACTGGCGCAACAGCCATCACTTGTGCGTGTCAATGACGGGTGGCAACGTATCGACCTGACGGCGAAGGCGCCGCGCATCGCCATTGAAATCCCGGCCAATTGGACAAACTTGCAACAAGCCCACCCCGACGAAGCGCTCCACTGGCGCGCCGCCACCGACCAGCTTTTCAGCCATTACCTGGGCAGTGATCATGGTCACTATGTAATTACTGATGTGGGCCTTGATGGCGAACAGCGCTTCCTGGTCGCCGAGCGCGCCGATGACGCGTTGTGGACGCGACTCGAAGAGGAATAGAATCTTTATTCAGATGAAAAGAAAGTGGTTCGTGATATGACAGTGATTATTCGCAATGCCACCCTTGACGATGCGCCCGCCATCAACCGGATCTATCACGATCACGTCGTCTACGGCACAGCTTCATGGGAATTGACCGCCCCCGATGACGACGAGATGCGCCGGCGGATGCAGGCTATCTTCGACCAGGGTTATCCCTATTTTGTCGCGACCCTTGACGAACAGGTAATCGGCTATAGCTACGCCAGCAGCTACCGCCCCCGCCCCGCCTATCGCTTCACCGTCGAAAATTCGATCTATGTCGATCCGGCGTACCACCGCCGTGGCATTGCCCGTCAACTCATGGTCACGGTCATCGACGCCTGCACCGAGCGGGGCTTTCGCCAGATGATCGCCGTCATTGGTGACAGCGAAAACATCGCCTCGATTGAACTCCATCGCAGCCTGGGCTTTGTCCAGGTCGGGCTGCTGCCGACCATTGGCTTTAAGCACGGACGCTGGCTGGATGGCGTGCTGATGCAACGGGCGCTGGGCGAAGGCAACACAACGTTGCCGATCAGATAGGCGGCCATCGCACGTTGGCCCCTCATTCCTCACACAGATAGGAAAGAGCACCGTTTTATCTGTGCTTTTTCCTATCTGTGTAAACGAATGACTGCCTCGATCAACCGCTACTGCCTACTCCTCAATTTCCGCACTGGTAAACCAACCAGTCATTTGTGTGACAAAAAAGAACAATTGTGCTACCATTACTTTACCATGAATAATCTCCCCGTGGTTGGGTAGGACTGATGCCGCCCGCAGAAGGCAAACTTTTCTCAAAAATACGCCTTCTTTGCCAAGTTGTGATTCCCGTGTGAGTCTTACTAGAGAGAGGAAGTTGAGCAATGGCTTTCAAAAAAATGGACAAAATTCAGTATCCGCCGCGTCAGTGGGCGCTGGTGGGCTATCCCGGCAGCGGCAAAAGCACCTTTGCTGCGCAGATGACCGGCCCCCTCTTGGTGGTGGACGCCGACCACCGCTTTGCCGAGGTCGCCCGTTTTGCCAATGATGAGGTCTTTCAGTTGAGCGATGAGCCGTCCGACAATGTAAACGCCGAGCGGATCGCCGCGCTACTTAAGGAAAACATGAGCGGATCGGGCGTGAAAACGGTGGTGATCGACAGCCTGACCAGTATCTTGTCGCCCCTGATTGTCGAGGCGATTTTGGATAACGACGCCGGACGCAACAAGAATCGTGTGGCTTCGTTTAAGGATAAGGCGCTGGCCATGCGGCTGTTACAAGACACCGTCACCGGCTGGGGGGTCGATACGCTCTGGATCTATCACCTGCGCAGCGGCTTGGATGGGCAGGCACGCGAGGTGGAAAGTACAACCATCAGCGTCGTGGAACTGGCCCGCTTGCGCCGTTCGCTCAACCTGCAATTGCGCCTGATTCAGGATCAGAACCGCCGGGGCGTCTATGTCGAGTGGGCGCGCCGAGGGCGTTCCGGCTTGACCTTATGGGATGAAACCGGCACCTGGCGCGGCATGCCGGAAAAGATTGAGGCCGCGGTCTACGGCGGGCTGACGAACGAAGAGATGAACAGCTTTGAACAGGGGTCGCCCGTCGCCTTTAGCGGCCCGGAGGATGCGATTGCCTGGGGCGTCGAGCAGGGCTGCTTCCGCGACACCGTCCACGCCAAGAATGCCTATGACAAGATCAAGCGCGAAAAGAAACCGCAAACCGCGCCGGAGATGTGGCAACTTTGGATCGACGAGGTCGAACTGCGCAAATCAACCGTCGGTGAAGAACTGGCGCAGCTTATCAGCGCCTGATAAGGCAGACTACTCCTTAAAATCGTAGGTGCGGTTTGATGAAGGTTAGGAACTTGTCACGCCGGCGGCGATGACCTACAGTTACCAATTTATTTTCGTAACGTTCATGCAAACCGCACCTACGATTTCAGGTTATCACCGCCTACATTCTTGCTGCGCCAAGATTTTGTTTGTGCTACGGAAACACGTACAATAAGCACATGGATCTATGCACAGCAAGCGGGGAACGCTTTGTCCTAGAGCAAGCCATCAATCGTGGCGGTGAGGCCCAGATTTGGACGATCCGCCAGGATCCCCATCTGGTTGCCAAAATTTATCATAAACCGACGGCTGACCATCAGGCCAAGCTCAAGGCGATGTTGGCGGCGCCGTTGATCCGTCAGGGATCCCATCCGGCCGTGGCCTGGCCGCTCGACCTGCTCTACGGGCAGAACAACTTTGTCGGCTACCTGATGCCACGCGCCAACAACTGCCGCCCCCTCTTTCACTATTACAACCCGGCGCGCCGCCAGCGGTTGACCGCACGCCAGGATTGGCCCCGCTTTTTGCACTATACTGCCGCCAATCTGGCGCGCGCCGTCTCTACGGTTCACAAAGGGGGCCATGTCATCGGCGATTTGAACGAAAGCAACGTTCTCGTCACAAATACCGCCTTGGTCACGCTGGTGGATACCGATTCCTTCCAAATTCAACAGGGCGGGCAGAGCAGTCAACGAGCGCCAAGTTGGCTGGGGGCGCTGCCGGGTCAGCAGATCTATCGCTGTGGGGTGGGCAAGGCGGAGTATACGGCGCCGGAGTTGCAAGGCGTTGACTTCAAAACGATTGACCGCACCGTCGCCCATGATAATTTTGGTCTGGCCGTTCTGATCTTTTATTTACTGATGGATGGCTTTCATCCTTTTGCCGGCGTGTTGAATACGGGGATGTCGGTGGGCCGGGTCGATCTCTATGGCATCAAACAGGGTCTCTTCCCCTATCTCCAGTGGGGCGCCAATGCCAAACAGGCCATTCAGCCGCCGCCCAAAGCGCCCCCCTTTAGCTATCTTCACCCCGGCGTACAGGATGCCTTTCGGCGCACCTTTGTCGACGGTCATGCCAATCCGGCGCGCCGGGTGACGGCGAAAGAGTGGAAAGAGATTTTACAGGAGGCGCAAGAAGCGTTGGTGGCCTGTCCGCAAAATACCGGCCATCTCTATTCGCGCCACCTGCGCCACTGCCCCATCTGCGCGCCAACGCTGGTCAAGCAACGGCCAAGCCCGCCGCCGGCCATCATCCCAGCGCTGGCGCAGTCGGTGACAATCAGCAGCGGACCGGTGCTTGCCTTGCCGGCGCAGTGGCTGACAACCATGCGTCTCTCCACGGGGCCGGCGCTCAACCAGTTGTTGGCGTTGAAACCGGTGCTGTCACAGGCTGTCAATCGCTTCCACCCGCGCCGGGTAGACTGGCACGGCTACGCAAAAACGGTGCAAAGCACGCTGGTCACGCTACCGGAGCGCTTGGCCGCCGCCGGCCAAGTCGCCGTGACCCATGCCCATTTACTGGGCGGTTGGTTGCTCAGTCATCTCATAGGAACGCCAGTCGCCATGATGGCGACCGCGGGCGGCGCGCGGCTTTTACCCCAACTTGAACGGTTTGCGCCCTTGACCACTCATACGCAAGCGATGTTACTGACGGTTCTCTTTGCACTTTGTTTTGCACTTTGTCAGGCGTATGCCCTGCGGCGCACGATCCTACCCGCCCGTTATCTTTGCTATGCCTGGGTGGTGGGGGCGACCATCAGCGGTGCGGCCATTGGCGCCGTCGCCGTCCGGCTGCTGGGGCCGGCCTGGGATCAAGTGGGGGCGTGGCCGGCCGAAGCCAATCATTTCACCCTGATCACTGCCCTCTTTGGCCTTACGCAGGGGTTGCTCCAATCAGTGCTGCTGCGCCACCACCTACGGCTGGCCGATGACGGGCGCGCCTGGACGGTTGTCAATGGCATCGGCGCCATTCTCACGGCGCAAGGCTGGTTGTGGGGTGCAGCCTTGCCCCTGGCCTGGCCAATAACAGCCGTCCCGGATTGGCAGATCAACGCCGGATTAGGCGCAGTGATGGGCAGCGGTGTCGGGTCACTGTTGAGCGGCAGCGTGTTGATCTGGATGGTGCGCGGTACACGGCCTGACTTCCGCTTGCGCCATTTTGCCTTACAGTTGGTGCGCTGGTCAGTAAAGCCAACCAAACTACGCAAAGACGCTTACCGCTGGGGGCGCGCCATCCTCTTGTTGCTTCTGCTTTGGAGCCTCTTGCAACTGCTGACCCACCTGCGCAATCTATCATAAAAGCTTCTTCCCAATCCGGGTTATGTGCTATAATGCGGGGAAAAGCGGAATGTCATTTTGACACAAGGTAATAGGACTTACGCAAGACGGGAATCTGGGAACCCACTGGGTGCCCGGCGTCTTGCGTAAGTCCTGGGTAAATGTTGAGCGCGGCAACAGTATTTCATGAATCTTCTTACGATCAGCAATCTCTCCAAACAATACAGCGAACGGCTGCTCTTCGACGGCGCCAACCTGCTTATCAACCAGGGCGACCGCATTGGTCTCATCGGCATCAATGGCAGCGGCAAAAGCACGTTATTGCGGCTGGCCGCCGGGCTGGAAACGCCCGACGGCGGCAGCGTGATGACCTGGGGCCATATCCGCACCGAATATCTGGCCCAAGAGCCGGAGCTGGATGATTCGCTGACTGTGTTGCAAACCATTTTTTATAGCGACTCAC
This sequence comes from Caldilinea sp. CFX5, assembly GCA_021405325.1. Next base: position 39,780 of record QWII01000066.1, read on the forward strand.
CGCAGATGCGCCTCTTGCGCGATTATGAGGAGACGAGCCATGCCCTGCAAGCGCATCCGGCTAATGAACCGTTACAAGCACGGCTCACGGCCTTGAGCGCTGAACTCGATCAAACTGCGGGTTGGGCGGCAGAAGCGAATGCCAAGACCATTCTGACCCAGTTGGGCATCCCTGATTTTGCTGCTCAGGTGGGAACGCTCAGTGGCGGACAGCGCAAACGGGTGGCGTTGGCCCGCGCCCTGATTGACCGCGCCGACTTGCTGATCCTCGATGAGCCGACCAACCACATTGACGCCGAAACGGTGGCCTGGCTGGAAGATTACCTGGCGACCACCCCCGGCGCCCTCCTCATGGTGACCCATGATCGCTACTTTCTCGATCGGGTGGTCAATCGCATTGTTGAGTTGGATCGGCGGCAGTTGGTCAGTTACACCGGCAACTACACGAAGTATCTGGAAGATCATGAGGCGCGCCATGAACGCCTCGCCGCCGCCGAAGCCAAACGCCAAAAATTGATTCGCCGCGAGTTGGAATGGTTGCGCCGGGGCGCGATGGCGCGCAGCACGAAACAGAAAGCACGCATCCAACGCGCCCAGGAGTTGATGAAGATTGCCTATGACCGGGGTGAAGACAAAGTGTCGATTGCGCTGGCCGGTCGCCGCTTGGGCAACGCGGTGTTGACGGCCAAAGGGTTGACCAAACGCTATGACAACAAAACGATCCTCGATCAGGTGGATTTTATGCTCGAACCGGGGGATCGCATCGGCTTGATGGGGCCGAATGGCGCCGGCAAAAGTACATTACTCGATCTGTTAACCGGCAAAGTGACGCCGGACGAGGGCAGCATCACCTGGGGCGATACGGTTCAGGTCGCCTATTATGACCAGCGCAGTTCAGAGATGAATGACCAGATGCGCTTGATTGAGTTTATCGAAAAGGAAGCGCCGCTCATCCGCACCAAGGATGGGGAACGGGTGGAAGCGGCCCATATGTTGGAGTGGTTTCTCTTTCCGCGCGCCATGCAATATGGTCGCATTGCCACCCTCAGCGGCGGTGAGCGGCGGCGGCTCTACCTCCTGCGCACCTTGATCCACCAGCCCAATGTCCTCATTTTGGACGAGCCAACCAACGACCTTGACATCCAGACTTTGGGAGTGCTGGAAGAATTTCTCGACTACTTCCAGGGTTGCTTGATTGTGGTCAGCCATGATCGCTACTTTCTGGATCGCACGGTTGATTTTCTGGTCAATGTGGAAAACGGCAAATTGAGCGGGCGCTACCCCACCCCCTACAGCACCTATCTGCGCTTGCGCGCCGAGGAGCAGCCGGCGACCATCCCCGCCATCGCACCAGCCAAACCCACGCCGCCGGTCGCCAAAGCAGCCCCTGCCCAGCGCAAACTCAGTTGGAAAGAGCAACGGGAGTTGGCAACCCTCGAAGTGCACATTGCCGAGTTGGAAAGCGCTAAAACGACCTTGACCGACGCTATCAACGCCGGTGGCAGTGACTATCAACGTATCCAAGCGATGGGCGAAGAGTTAGCGGCGCTGGATGCAACCCTGGAGACCGTGCTCACCCGTTGGTACGAGCTGGCTGAATTGGCGACGGGCTAAGAAACCGAAAGCGTTACTGCCACCAGCGTGTCACCGCTACAGTTCACGCCGGCGCAGCCAGGATCGCGTTGTGCCGCATCGGTCGTCCCCGGTTGACTAGATTGCCGCTATTGGCCGCGCTGTTGCCATAGCAGGTCGCGCTTTCGACCGGGGTTACGTCTTCGTTGACAAGACCGCCGCCATTGTTGCCGACCGTCATATTAGTCAAGGTATGGCGGCTGCCGCTCAACCAAAGACCGCCGCCGGTGGCGGCAACAGCGTGACGACGCCCCCTCCATTAAAGAGGACGCCACTGATGGCGTTTTCGCCCTCGGCCCGACGGTTGCGCACGGTGGTATGACAAGCAAAGAGACTTTGTACGTTTCATTTCTGTGCTTCCTTTGTGGGGGCAGGCAACATAGCCGTGTTTACCGTTGAGGTAATGCGATTGGTAGAACAGGCCACCAGCAGGGGCGCCGGCGGCGGCGCGTCTCTTGTCGGCGCTGCGTCGTCATGATTGGTGCAAACCCAGAGCAATGTCAAGGTCTCAATGATGGTAATGGTTACGGTTCGTTGAATATAGTGCGTCATGGCAATAGCATACTGCGACCAACCGACCATTGCCAGCGCTTTTTTACCAAAAATTTGACAAATGCTGCGTTCATAGTTGACAGAGAAGCTTAATGTTGGCGGGGATCACTTGATGGTATAATGAGTGCCCCCGTCATTGACTCCGCATTTCTTCTATCTGTGTTTAGTTTTTCGCCGTTATCGTAAAGACTAAACAGAGATAGAAGAAACACAGAATTACGGAAAGACGGAAAGAGTCTTGCATGAATGTATCCGCACCGACCTTTGGTGAATTTCTCCGTCAATTACGCCGCCGCGCCGGCCTGACGCAGGGTGAGTTGGCCGTCATTGTCGGCTTTAGTGTGGCGCAAATTTCGCGCCTGGAAAAAGATGAGCGCCTGCCCGATGTACCGATGGTGATTGAAAAATTTCTGCCCGCCCTGGCGTTGGAGGATGAACCGCGCCTGGCGCAACGGTTGCTTGAACTGGCCGCCGCCGCCCGTGGCGAGCGGGCGCCGACTATGGTGGTGGCCCAACGCGAAGTGCGCACGGTGGTACAGGAAGTCGTGGTGGCGAGTGGACCAACCCTGCCGGCCACCTTGCTCCCCTTGATTGGGCGCGCAGAAGATGTGGCCGTGATCAGCAAGCGGATCATGGAAGCGCCGGGGCGACTCCTAACGTTGATTGGGCCGCCAGGGGTCGGCAAAACCCAACTGGCGATGACGGTGGCGGCCAAGGTGCAACCGCTCTTTCTGGATGGCGCGTATTTTGTCCCCCTGGCCGCCGTCACCGATCCTGAGCATGTACCGGTCGCGATTGTCGCTGGTGTTGGGTTGACCGAAAGCGACCACAAAACGCCACGCGCCCGTTTGATCGAGCATTTGCGCCGCAAAAGCACGCTGTTGGTGCTGGATAACTTTGAGCAGGTGAGCGCGGCGGCGCCAATGGTGGCCGACTTGTTGGGTGAATGTCCGGGGTTGCGCGTGCTGGTGACAAGCCAGGAGCCATTACGGTTGCGCACCGAACAACGGCAACGGGTGCCGCCCCTCAGCCCGGCGGCGGCGGTGGAACTCTTTTTTCAGCGCGCGCAGGCCATCGACCCCGATTTTGACACCCTCGCCCAGGCCGCCATTGTTACGGCGATCTGTCTGCGGTTGGATTGTCTGCCGCTGGCGATTGAGCTGGTTGCCGCCCAACTGGAACTCTTGACGCCGGCCCAGGTGCTGGCCCGTTTGCAGGATCATGCGCTCGATCTGCTGGCCGACGGCCCGCGCGATCTGCCGGCGCATCAACGCACCTTGCGTAACGCCATCCATCGCAGCTATGCCCTGTTGGACGAACGGGAACAACGGCTCTTTCGCGCCTTGGGCGTCTTTGCCGGCGGCTGTACGGTGGCTGCGCTGGCCGCCGTCTTGCAAGGATCTGACCAGAGCGCCGCGCGCACGGAGAGCGCCGACGAGCTACTCCGCGATCTACGCACGTTGGTGCGCAAGAGTTTGGTTCAACAACAGGCTGCCAACCCGACCACCGCCGGCGCAACGTCGTCCGGTCAACAGGAGCGCTTTACGTTGTTGACCACATTGGCGGCTTATGCTGGTGAGCAACTGGCCGCCGCCGGGGAAGGGAATGCAGAGCGGCGCAGCCATGCTGTATACTATTTGACCTTGACCCAGGAAACGCCACAAACGCTGTTGGAAGCGCCGAAGAAAGCATGGTTGGATCAACTGGCGGCCGAGCATGACAATTTGCGGGTGGCGCTGGCCTGGAGTCTCCAGCACGAACCGCCGTTAGCGTTAGCGCTGGCCGCGGGCTTAGGCGAATTTTGGGCCATCCGTGGTCATGACTACGCGGCGCGGCGTTGGTTCGAGCAAGTGCTGGCTGTCAATCCGGCGCCGACTGCCACGCGAGCCGCGGTCTTGTTGATGGCCGCCAATCTCGCCCGCCGCCAGGCTGATTATACCGTCGCCCAAACGCTCATGGCGGAAAGTCTGACCATCTATGGCGCGTTGCAAGATCAGGCCGGTCTTGCTCATGCGCAGCGGGAAGCAGGGTGGCTGGAATATGATTTACACCGCCAACAGCCGACGATTGAGCACTTCCGCACCAGCCTGGCGCTCTACCGCCAGTTGGGGAATCAAAGCCGGGTTGCCGATCTGCTTCTCTGCCTAGCGCGGGTGATGATCGGCCAGCCGGCCTATAGTGACGAAATGGCCAACGCCTTAAATGAAAGCCTGACCCTCTATCGTAGCTTGGGCGAGACCGAAGGGGCAAGCCAGGTTTTGCAACTGCAAGGGGAGATGGAAATGCTGGTCGGCCATTATGCCGTGGCCGAAGCCCACTTCCGCGAAGTGTTGGCGCTCTGGCGGGGGCTGGATGATCGCCTGCATGTGGCCTGGGCGGTGGCGCTGGTGGGCGAAGCAGCTTGGGTACAGAATCACCTGGCCGACGCCCGGATCTGTTACGATGAGGCGTACCAGATTTTTGCCGAACTGGGTAACAAAGAGGGCTGCGCCATCCTCCGTCACCACCAGGGGCAGGTGGCGCGGCGACAGGGCGCCTTTGCTATCGCGCAGGAGCGCTATCAGGAAGCGCTCATCTTGAGCCAAAGTTTGCAGAATCAGCACATGGTGGCCCGTTCGCTGGCCGGACTGGGTGGCGTGGCGTTGGCGCTGGGTGAAGCTGAGCGGGCGACCACTCTCCTCAGTGCGGCGCAGGCGCGCTTTGCCCAGCTCGCCCCCTTTCTCCCGCCGGCGGATGAGACAGAGTTCAATGGCTTGATCGAAACAGCCCAACAGACACTGCCCCAGGAAAAGTATGCCGCCGCCTGGCAAGCAGGTCAACCAATGACAACGGCTGAGGTGGTGGCGCTGCCGCAACTCATCAATCAAACAGCATGAGCGAGAGTGATTCAAATAGCCAGATCGCGTTGGTCATGCTTGTCGAAATGGCTGGTTTTTGCTATAGTTTTGGTAATGAGATGCAGTGACTAGAAAGGCTAAGAGGTCAAATGGCTATTACCACTACCCGCTACCAGGATCGTATTGTGATCAACCCAGAAATTATGGTGGGAAAACCGGTGATTAAAGGCACCCGAATTCCAGTAGAGCTGGTACTGAAACGGCTTTCGCAGGATCTTAATCTGGAAACGCTTTTTGCAGCTTACCCGCGCTTAACGCTGGAGGATGTCAAAGCGTGCCTTGCTTATGCGGAAGCCGTGGTTGAAGGCGAAGAAATTTATCATTGTAACCCCTCACAAAATCCGCGTTCGGCGCGCCTTTTGATGGGTTGGTAAAAATTCTACTTCCTCACCACCGGCAGATAGCAGTTGTCACTCCCCGGCGCTGGTTCACCGGGCGCGGGAATGGGTGTTGCGGTAGGCGTTGGGGTTGGCCCTGGCGTGATCGGAGTTGGGGTGGGCGTGGCGGTTGGTGCGCCCGTCGCAACCTGTAGTTGCAACAGCGTCACTGAGTAGGGTGCGAAGGTGTAGTCAAAGGCCGTACCATTGATGGACAGCGTCGCACCAGGCGCATTGCTCAGATCATTGGTCAACGTGGTTTCGGCGATGCCGTTGAAGCTCATGGTTTGCACCTCTAAGGCAGTGGCTTGGGCGACATCAGCTTTACCGCCCTGCATGGTGGCGCCGCTTTTCAAGTCAATGGTGGCTGTCGTCGCCGCGTTGCGCTTGTTGACCACCAGCAACGTCAAGGTATTTGCGTCGCGGCGACCAGCATAGACGCTCAGTTCGGTTGCCGCGTTAGCCGACGAAGTGACCGGCAACAAACGGTCGCCAAATTTTGCCCAGAGATGATAGGCAAAGTATTGGGGACTGCGTTGCCAGTTATGGTCGGGGCGCAACAGGCCGAAATCGGTGCCGGTTTCGGGTTGGTCGCCGCTGGCAAGCAGGAACTGGTTGGCCATGGTGTAGCCGCTGGTGATCAGTTGCCCCACACTATCGGCCATGAAGAGACCATTGACGGCACGCGTCATCTGGATATTAGTGTCCTTGAACTCCAACCCCAGGTTATACTCGGTGAGGGCGACGGGGATAGTGCGCCCGTTGGCATGTTGGGCAAAGGTCTGCCGGACGCCGGTCATGAGGCCAGGCCAGAAGCTTTGCGGGTGGCTCAGGATCTGATTGTTGGCGGGGATGTCCCAGTAGGCGTAGGCGTGGACATCATAAAAGTCCATGACGGCGGCGGCGGCGCTCACCACTTCGTTGCCCCAGTTGCCATAGCTTGTGCCTGGCGAATCGCCGACGGCGCCCACCAGGATCGTTGGATCGACAGCGCGCATGGCGGTGCGAAAGGCTAGGTAGCCGCCCTGCTGCACATTGTTAACGGTGGCGCCGTTGACATACTCGGTTCCCTCACAAGTCCACATCGGCTCCCAGCCATTTTGGACACACTGCGTGCCGGCATAGACCTCGTTGCCCACGGCCCAGAGCTTGATGCCCAACGGCGTCGGGTTGCCGCGGTCGGCGCGCAGTTGCGCCCAGTGGCCGGCGGTGAGCCAATCCTTGCCGCGGGCATCAACGCCAATCACCGTGGCGTCATTCACAGCCGCGTTAAAGAAGGCGACGGCGGCGGCAGCCTCTTGTGGCGTCCCGTTGGGGTTGACAATATACATGCCTTCAATGCCAACCGCTTGCAAGAAGTCGATCCAGTCGGTGGGCGTGGCGGCCCAGAAGATGTCAAAGTAGCCGCCTTGCCGGTCCGGGGCGCGACACTTTTCGGCCTTGGCGACATGTTCGCCCATCTCGCAACTGAGCCAGCCATAGCCATTGCTCCAACTGCCGCCGGGAATGCGAATCACACTGACGCCAGAGGCTTTGGTGCGGGCGATAAAGGTGGCGTTGGTTAACAATGGTTTCGACCAGGCCGCCATGTTGGTGCCGAGGATGCGCGGGTCGATGGTCGTGCCGGCGGCGGTGTCGTCAACCTGAATGGTGATGCCGGCGGGCGGCGGTTGGGTCGCGCCGACCAGACTGATGTCATCCAGGTAGTAGACTGCTTGGGCGCCGCCGTTGACATCTTGCCAGTAGATGGCGTTGATGGTAGCCGGACTTCCTAGATCGGCCAGCGGGAGATCCACTTGCGTCCAGGCGTTCGCCGTCGCGGTTACCAGTTTGATCTTGGTGTCATCTTCGTTGAGGAGAATGCGGATCTGTTGCCCGCCGGTCGCACCGCCGTGAAGCCAGAAGCGCAGATGGGTAAAGCCGGCTGTGTTGATGGCCGGTTCGGCACGCAGATAAAACCCGCCCCACGCCGCCGTATGATCGACAGCATACGACTTGGTGCCGCTATGGACGGGTTGCGTGTTGGCGGCATTGCGGGTTGTGTCCCAAGACCAATCCTGCCAGCCAGCAGCCAGGGCGTCGGTGTAAATGGGGCTATCGGCGGCGCTAAAGAGGCGCGTCCAATAGGTGGCGGGGGCCAACAGTGCGCCCACGAACAGCGCCAGGAGCATAATGGTCATACGGGTATGCTTGGTTGAGCGGTCGTGCATAGCATCCTCTTGTCTCTTATCCAGAATGATTGTTTGCCTTCTATGCCAAGCATACCATAAGCACAGAACGCTTGCCAGCCGTTTTTTTGACAAAAATTTGACAAAGCGCCTCAGTCTTTGGGTTATGGTATCATTGGTGTCGAGTGATGATGCGTGGCTCGTAAAAAGCAGGAGGTGTGGGTGATGACGAATAGCGGTATGAAAACGCTTCCCTTACCGGAACAGTTACAAACAATCGAACGGGAAAAAGCCCGTCTGCTATTAGAAGCCCATACGCTCAAAGCGCAAGCTAGCTTTACGGAAGCAGCAGAACGCTTTGCCCAAGCGGCGCGCTATGAAGAGCAATTGGCGGATTGGGCCGCCAATCAGGCGTTGACCGATTTATACTACCTGCACGCTTTCAGCGCGCTCAGTTGTTGGGCGCAAGCTGGCGATCCCCATCGCGCCTTGCAAATGAGCAATTCTCTCTTGCGCGCGCCATCGCTAACAGCCCGACAACGGAGTCAGTTGAAACAATATCAGGCGACATTAGAGCAACGGTGGGTGAGTTGGATGGAGCAGTGGTCGCAGCCGGTGTTTGTCTCGGCATAAAATACAAATCAACTTCTACTCTACGGGGCAAGGGAGTCAAATGGAACAAGTACAACAGATCGAGTCGGTTACTCAAATCGTCAGTGTCGAGCAGCAGGATCAGATTGCGAAAGAGGTAAGTACGTTACGCTTGCTTGCCGAGGCCCGTCGCATTGCAGCGCGTAATGATGCCGAACAATCGTGGGTTTCCAGCACAGAGATGCGCAAACGGATGGCAAAGCATGGCGTCATGGTGGGTTGAGTATGCACAAGAGGCGGCATTCACATCCACCAGAAATTTCATCTAAGCCGCCACCCGATCCAACACTCGTTCACCGGCAACTAAGTGATGGGCATAGAGCAGGGCGGCGCGTAGATCGTCAGGCTCCAACATTGGGTAATCTTCCAGGATCTCCTGAGACGAAGCGCCTTTCGCCAGTAGTTCCAGAATCATATCAACCGAAATGCGTAATCCGCGCAATAGCGGTTTGCCGGCCAGCACCTCTTTGTCAAAGGTGATGCGGTCTAATAAATCGGTCGTCAAGGTTTGGTTGAACATGACGTGTCTCCCATCGTCTTCCCTACTCGCAAGGGCAGTCTACATCATCACAGGGGGATCCGTTTTATCATACCATAAGTTGTGATTCTGACGATAAACTTAGGCAAAGCGAACCGAGTGAACGACAAGGTCGCGTGGCAATGACGCTTCTACCTGGCGAAAGAGAATCACTCGATCAGTAAGCTGGCAACGCATTAGGAAGCACTTCTTGCTCATCAAGATCAAACAGATCGACGCCGGACAATTCATCCCAAAGCCGCGCTTTTTCCGCTTCGGGTAACGCATGGTACTTATCAAGGGTAAAATGGTCTAAAAAAGGGGCATCGCCAGATAGGGGTTGATAGTTGAGCAGGGCTAAAACTTCCGCTTGTAAGGCGGCTACGCACCCTTCGATTTGGGCTTTTGTCTGTACAGGCGCTATTGTCATTAGTGGTACTCCCTCTTGGTCAAGCCGGAACCACCGGTTGAGGCGAAGAATTACGGTATCGTTGTTCACGGTTCAACAAATCCATTGGTTGCCCCTTTTGTGAATGTGACGTCAACTGATCTCGGTTGTCGAGCCAATGCCATCCAGAACGACGATCAGGTGATTGAGAATATCGCGCCCGATGATGGCCGTTTCATCGGGCGGAACGCCAATCACCCGGACGGCAGGCACGCGATAATTACCCACTTGCACATCGACAAAATAAAGATCTGCATTTCTTGCATGTCCGAAGAGACCACGGACCCGTTTCGTTACTACATATTCTGCCTCGGCTGCCCTCAACACGGCCAACGGAATCATTGAGGTATCTGAGCCGGAGTCAATCAGGGCTGACAAGGTGACGCTCTTTACACCTGTAATGGTAATATCGGCAACCGGCGCAGCGGGATAGTAGTCTACATTGTTATAGGGAAAAGAGTTGGGCATAGATCAGACGACAGTCAAGTTTAGGCGATTTTAGGCAAAACGAACAGAATATACGACAAGGTCGCGTGGCAACGACGCTTCAACAAGCTGGAAGAGAATCACTTGATCGGGATAAAGTGATCGTACTCGGCGGATTAAGGTGCGCTGATCGCGGTCATGACCAATCACTTGCCCTTGAACCATAGCAATAAACTCGCCCAGATACTGTTGCACTAACGTGCTATGCTGTGCTTCAAAGGCCGCAACCTCTTTCTCCATCTGCGGACGACGGGGATCTTCCGAGAAGGGATTATGGTCGCCTTCTTCGTCTGTAACAGCATGACCATTGACACCGTTGCTCTTGGGATCTATGGGCAAAACGCTTACATAGGGCAATGACGCCAGCAGCTCACGCAGGAATTCCTCTTTGGCTTGATCGTGTACTTCCACCAATAGTTTTGTCATAGGCGAATATCTCGCTTGTCAGAAACCATTTTCTTTTCACTTCACACCAGTGATTATACCAGACAACGCTGCTGTTAGCCAGTGGTAAAATCGATCATTTTTGGCTCAAGTGGAGCGCAGGGGCATTGTATTGTCAACCCTTTGGTTTCCGGTTGCCCCTCATTTTCACAGTCCGCAAGCGCTTCAGACAAAATATACCCAGTCGTTCACAGCGCGGAGAATCAAGGCCCCACTGCCGTAGCACGCGGCGTGGGCGTAGCGAGGGGCAAACGGGGGGCGACCACCGTCGCTGTAACCATGACCATTGGCGACGGGGTAACGCTGCTACAGAGTTAGCGTAACGCGTCCGTCAAAGCATCCCGACTGAGGGTCGGCTGTAAGGCGATGGCTTCCTCAAGTTTTGCCAGAGCAGTTTCAAGTCGACCGGCACGCGCGGCGCTGCGGCTGGCAAAGAGCAACGCTTGGACTGTGTTATTTAAAATGCTACGGGCCAAGGGATCGGGTTCAATGTGTAGCGCAGGATCCAGCGCCACTGCGGCGGCGAAGTGAGCAACAGCTTCGGTGATAGCCCCGCTCCGTGCCAATGCCTGTCCTCTGTCCACTAATCCTAATGCTTGCGCCTGCACCATGAGCGGGGCAAGCATTAGTTGTCCTGGCAACTCGGTATGGTCGTCAATTCCCAATTGGTACCGTTCTTGCATCATTAAGATAGGCGCCGGTCGTAAGATACGCTGTACAGCCCGTAATACTAAGCGCTCTGGCCTATCCCACAGACATATACTACGGTCTTGGCTACCGGAGACGATACGTTGCCCGTCTGGGCTAAAGGCCACTGACCAAACCCCTGCTGTATGGCCGTCAAATTGCGCTAGTTGTTGCCCATTCTGTGCATTCCACAACCGCACACTACGATCATCACTAGCGGAGACAATACGTTGACTATCCGAGCTGAATGCCACTGACCGTACTGCCGCGGTATGGCCATTAAGCTGCGCTAATTGTTTCCCAGTTTGTACATCCCATAATCTTATCGTGCGATCTGAACTACCAGAAACAATATGTCGCCCATCTGGGCTAAAGGCTATTGCTAAAACCGCTTCTGTATGCTCGTTGAATTGCGCCAGTTGCTGCCCAGTCGCTGTATCCCACAGACGTATACTATGGTCATTACTGCCGGAAATAACTTGCTGGCCATCTGGACTAAAGGCCACGGCTTGCACATAATCGGTGTGGCCTTTAAATGGAGGGCCAGCCGGCCTCCGGGTTCGTAGATCCCACAATCTTATGGTATGATCTGCGCTACCAGAGACGATTTGTTGACCATTCGGGCTAAACGCTACCGACAAAATGGAATTCTCATGACCGAGGAGTTGGGCCAGTGGCGCCCCGGTTTGCCCATCCCATAGGCGTAGGGTACGGTCGGCACTGCCGGAAACAATGCGCTGACCATCCGGACTGAACGCTACAGCCAAAACAGCAGCACTATGACGATCCAATTGAGCCAGTGGCATCCCAGTCTCAACATCCCACAAGCGTAAGCTCCAGTCACTACTGCCGGAAACAATGCGCTGACCATCCGGACTGAACGCTACAGAGAGCACATAATCGGTGTGCGCGTTATGGGTAAACAGTGGCTCCGGTCTCTGGACCTCCCATAGACGGATGCTGTGGTCTGCCCCCCCCGAAACCACCTGATGTCCATCGGGACTAAACGCTACGGCAAATATAGAATCGCTGTGACCGTCAAGTTGCGCCAGTAAGGATCCAGTCTGTACATCCCACAACCGTAGAGTGCGATCATCACCGGCAGAAACAACGCGCTGACTATCGGGACTGAATGCTACAGAGCGCACATAATCGGTGTGCCCATCGAATTGCGCCACCACTCCTTTACTTTGGGTGTCCCACACGCGCACAGTACGATCGGCGCTTCCCGAAACGATCCGACCGCCATTGGGACTGAATGCCACAGCTAACACATAATCTGTATGCTCACTGAATTGCGCCATCTGTTTCTGGGTCTGTACATCCCACAAACGTATACTCCGATCTAGGCTACCGGAGACAATCTGTCGCCCGTCTGGGCTGAAGGCTACAGCCAAAACAGCGCCCGTGTGACCATCGAATTGCGCCAGTTTCTTTCCCGTTTGCACATCCCATAACCGTATACTTTGATCGGTGCCGCCGGAAACAACCTGTCGCCCATCTGGGCTGAAGGCTACAGCCAAAACAGCGTCCGTGTGACCATCGAATTGCGCCAGTTTCTTTCCCGTTTGCGCGTCCCATAGCCATATCTGTCGATCATCGCTGCCAGATACAATATATCGTCCAGATGGACTAAAGGCAACCGAACGCACTGTGGCAGTATGGCCAACGAGAATCTTCAGGGGCGCCCCAGTCGCTGTGTCCCATAGATGTATGCTGTAGTCATTGCCACCAGAGGCAATTTGCCGCCCGTCTGGACTAAAAGCTACAGCCAATACCGCTCCGACATAGTCAGTGAGCGGCGCTACTTCCCGGGTGGTTTGTACATCCCACAACCGTATACTTTGATCTGCACTGCCAGCAACAATCTGTTGTCCATTTGGGCTGAACGCCACCGCTAAAACTGCCTCTGTGTAGTGATGAATTAAGGCCAGTTCCTTTTTTGTTCGCACATCCCATATACGTATGCTATGGTCATCACTGCCGGAAACGATGCGCTGACCATCGGGGCTGAAGGCGACGGCTCTTACGGCCT
>QWII01000067.1 GCA_021405325.1 Caldilinea sp. CFX5
CCGGGAGACCCGTGTGGTTGCAAACCGCACCTACGATCATTTTCTTCTCCCTCTATGGCAAAACTGGGAAGCGAGCGCGCTCGCAAGCCCGCCTGCTTCCCAGTTGCACCCTTGCAAATTGCGAGTACACTACGCACTCGCGGGAACCGTTGCATCAGCGGCAATATTCACGCTGGAACTTTCGCTGTCCTGCGTACTCAGCATCTTGTTGAGCGCCTGCATATAGGCTTTGGCGCTGGCGGTAATAATATCGGTATCGACCCCACGACCACTAAAAAGCCGACGCCGCAGCCGCCCCTGCGCCGTTTGGCTATAGCCATCACTGTCCGGCACTTCAATGCGAATCGTAACATCGCCGTTGGCGTCGATGCCTTCGGTGACGGCTTGCACCAAAAACTCGGTGAGCGTGTTTTCCACCTGAATGATGCGATTGATCCCCTTGTAGACGGCATCCACCGGGCCGGTGCCAAAACCGGCATCGGTGATTTCCTCACCCGTCTTGTTGTTGCGCAAGGTGACAACCGCCGTCGGAATGACATTGTTGCCGCATTGCACCTGCAACTTGACCAACTCCCACGTCTCCACCGGCTGGTAAATCTCGTCGCCGACCAGCGCTTCCAGATCGGCATCGGTGACGGTCTTCTTTTTGTCGGCTAGATCCTTGAAGCGCTTGAAAATCTCTTTCAACTCTTCGCTGTTCAGGTGATAACCCATGCCTTCCAATTTGGCGCGTAGGGCGTTGCGACCGCTGTGCTTGCCCAGCACCAACTTGCTCTGGTTCAGACCGATGGCGGCGGCGTCCATGATCTCATAGGTGCGCTTGTGCTTCAACATGCCATCCTGATGGATGCCGGCCTCATGGGCAAAAGCGTTAGCGCCCACAATCGCCTTGTTGGGCTGAATCACAATGCCGGTGTAGCGGCTGACCATATCGCTGGCCCGGTGTATCTCGGTGGTGACGATGTTGGTCTCCAGGTCGAAAACCGGCTTGCGCGTGTAGAGCGCCATCACGGTCTCTTCCAGGCTCGTGTTGCCGGCCCGTTCGCCGATGCCGTTGATGGTCACTTCCATCTGGCGCGCGCCCGCTTTGACGCCGGCCAACGTATTCGCCGTCGCCAGCCCCAGGTCGTTGTGACAGTGCAGGCTGAAAATTACATCCTTGCCGCCGGGGACATTTTCGCGCAAATGTCTGATCAGCGCCCCATATTCCTCCGGCGTTGTATAACCGACGGTGTCGGGAATATTCAACGTTGTCGCGCCGGCCTGGATCGCCACTTCCAACACCTTGACCAGAAATTCCGGGTCGCTGCGACCGGCGTCCTCCGGGCTGAACTCGACATCCTGGCAGAGACTGCTGGCGTATTGCACCATGTCGCCCACCGTCTCCAACACATCGTCGCGGCTCATGCGCAGCTTGTGTTCCATGTGGATGTCGCTGGTGGCAAGAAAGGTGTGAATGCGCGGTCGCACCGCACCCTGCACCGCTTCCCACGCTTTGTCAATATCGTTCTTGTTGGCGCGTGCCAGACCGGCAACGATGGGTGGTGCGGCAACCTGGCCATTGCGATCGGTCCGCGCCCGTCGCCCCACCGAATTGGCGATCATCTTGACCGCTTCCAAATCGCCAGGGCTGGCCGCCGGAAAGCCGGCTTCCATAATATCTACGCCCAAACGCGCCAATTGTTGCGCAATGTCCAACTTTTCCTGCGTGTTGAGGGTGGCGCCGGGGCTTTGCTCGCCGTCGCGGAGCGTCGTGTCAAAGATTAGCACGGTGCCGCCCTGGGCAACCGTACGGGCATGAGCGCGGATATCTTTGATGGCAAACTGGCTGACATCAACGTCATCTACCGCCGGTTCGTCAATGGCGGCAGTTCCGTTTTCGCTTGCGCCGTTCTGGGCTGTAATCATACGATAACTCCTTCAAAGGGTGATGAAATGAAGAGATAGTTTGATAAACGGAAATTGTTCATAGTACAAATTACAACAGTAAGTCCAGCAAGACCATCGTCCATTGTCATCACCCCCTTTCCTACGCTAGCATAATTTATAGATTGCTTTGCCGATCACTTGAGCAATTTAATAACTGCACTCTTTACCTCAGTCAGCTTCTTCGGCTTCAATTTGCCTTCTTTGCCCTTAAATAACTTCTCATTTGCTGTAAAAAGCTTACCGGGACGGGCATAACTCGTGACCCTTAGACCGCCTGATACAAAATCAGTAGCAGTGAGTTCAATCGCATTGGTGTCGGCGTATGCGTTGCTTGTGATTTGACGGAGAACCCAGTCGCCACGGCCTACACTTGCAAGCACTACGGCAGGACGAATTTTATTTGACGATAAATCGGTAAATGGAAACGGAACTACGATGACGTCTCCGGCTGTAGGTATGACCATGCTTCGTCTTCCTCTGGGCGTAGCCAATCTTCTGCCAGCGCTGCTTCACTTAACAGTGCTGTTGCTGAAATTTCAGCAACAGGCTCATCAAGGATCGTAACGAGCGCGCGTCGCGTTGTTGGGATAGCAATCGGTTGCAAAATGCGGACAACGCCCGACGGATCAATCACTGCTTCCACAGTCAAATGCATAATTTGCCTCCCAGTCTGTACTAAACAATTATTCAGTAGACTGCAATGTAGTTGAGCCACAAACCAGGTTTCTACCAGAAACCTGGTTTGTTACTGCGGTTCATGCAACACGCAACACGAATCACGACGTTTTACCCAACCAACGCAATATCCACCGACGGCCGCATTTCGGCACAGACAGCCAGCACTTGATGAATGTTGTTGTTCATAAAGTTGTCAAACAATTCTTCATCAACCTGATTGCCCTGATCGAGCGCCGTGTAGGTCTGTTGCATAAAGATGTAGTCAAACCGCGGCCCCCACTTGCGCGTACCCAGGCGGGCCGTCGTCGAACAGTTATCGACCATGTAGGCGACGCCCTTGTAGTGCATATACGGGTTGAGCGAATCGACCGCTTCGATGATCGACTCGTTGGCGATCTCCGAGTAGGGGTGCCCCTTCTCCTTGAGCAGATCGACCTGCGCCATCATCGTCGCCACATAGACGCCGGCGGTGACGGGGTTGATTGGCGTCTTGTCCGGTTGGCGGTTGGCGCGCACCTTGACGCCGACCTGCCACATTTCGGTGCCGTCGATCTTGCCCATCGGGTAGCGCTTGTGGCGTTCGTTGGCTTCGATGACGCTGCGGATTTCGTTGCCCGTGGCGACTTCCGAGTAGATCTCCATCAGAATCTCAAAGGCCGGATGATAGGCGGCGGAATAGGCGCGACGGAAGAGATCCTTGCCGGCCTCATCCAGCGCTTCGTAGACCGACAGAATGCCATTCTTGGAGATCATGTGGCTGATCGGCCCGGTGGTCGATTCGACGGAGTTGAGGAACGCCTCTTCGTGCGACATGCCGTGGGCGATAAACCAGCGGTAGAGGCTTTCGACAATGCCATGCACCGCGCCCAGCAAAATGCCCCGTTCGCCAAAGATGTCCGACTTGTATTCCGATTCGAGCGTGGTCTGGAAAGTCCAGGGCGAACCGAGCGCCACCGACCAGCCGAGCGCAATATCAGTCGCCCGGCCGTCAATGTCCTGGTGGACGGCAAAGCTGGCGTTGATGCCGGCGCCGTTGACCTCTTTGCCTTGTTCGTAAAGGCGGCGCACCGATGGCCCCATGCCTTTCGGACAGACGGCGATCACATTGATGTTGCTGGGGAAAGATTCGCCGATGCTCTGCAAGTGACCGAGCAAAAAGCCGTGGGAGAGACCCAAGGTCGTGCCGGGGCGCATGGCGGCAAAAATTTCCTTGTAACTCTGCGCCGTCGCCGCATCGGCAATCAGCACCAGCACCAGATCCGATTCGTTGATCACCTGGAACATCTCACCCAGCGTGCCATTGGCGACGGTGAAGCCCACCGCTTCCGCCTTGGCCATCGACGACGAACCGGCGCGCAAGCCGACCTTGACCCGAATATCGGTGCCGGCCAGCGAATCGCGCAAGTTCTGCGCCTGCGCCGGCCCCTGCGATGACCAGCCGATCACACCGATCTGCTTGACGCCGGCAAAGGCTTTGGACAACAACGGAAAGAGGTGCCGACCGCCACGCACGACATACTCTTCGGTGTCGCCAATGGTGATCTTCTCTTTGGTAAAGACGTTGGTGGTAAAATTCAATTTCATAGCTGCTTTCCCTAAAATTTTCTTTGTTGTGCAATGAATCGCTGCTTTTATAACTTTTTAGCGGGGGAATGGATGGTTCGTTACTTCGTCGGTTGAGCTTGTCGAAACCGACGAAGTAACGAACCATCCAAATTTGCCCACGATTATACCATACTTACACGCCGCCGGTAGAAAATCGTTTGGTGGCCTCGGCGCTAACCTGGCCATTGGCGGCGGCGCGCCAGCCGGCAATGCTGCGCTTGGCACGCTGGCCGCCGCCGCGCGCCATCGCCACGGGGCCGGTGCGCACCATCTCCTGAATTTCAAAGTTCTCCAGCAGTTCGATCAAGGCATCCACGCGTTGCTCCGAGCCGACGATCTGTACGACCAGACTTTCCAGGGTGACATCGACCACTTCACCTTTGCAGACATCCACGATCTGAATAATTTCGGCGCGGTTCTGGCTGGTGGTATGCACTCGGATCAACGCCATTTCGCGCACAATCGTCGGGCGTTCCGTCACATCTTCGACGCGCGTCACATCGACCACTTTGCGCAACTGCTTGATCACCTGATCGGTCATGTGTTCGTCGCCATTGACGACAAAGGACATGCGGCTGATCCCCGGCACTTCGCTGTGACCCACCTGTAAACTGTCAATATTAAAATTCCGCCGCCGCAACAACCCCGCCACCCGGTTCAACACACCGGGCTTGTCGCGCATCCAGGCAATGAGTGTATGTTTCATAATACCATCCTTTGGTTTCTACGTGATTCGTGATTCGTGATTCGTGCTATGTGTACAGAATAATCTATCACGTAGCACGCAGCACAAATCACGTTTTACCAACTCGGCTCCACGCCGCTAAACCCCTGCATCACCCCCGCTTTGGGGCGGCGGATCATTTCGTTGACAGCTTTGCCGGGGGCGATCATTGGGTAGACATTGACCTCTTCCTTGACCTGGAAGTCGATAAGGAAGGGGCCAGCGGTGCGGTGCGCTTCTTCCAGCGCCGCCACCACCTCGCCCGGCTTGCGCACCACCAGGGCCGGGATGCCGTAGGCTTCGGCCAGCTTGACATAATCAGGCGAAACCACCGGCGTCCCGACATAGCGCTTGTCATAGAAGAACTGCTGCCACTGGCGCACCATGCCCAGGAAGCCATTATTGATGATAGCGATCTTCACCGGCAGGTTGCGCTCCTGCTTCAAGACGGCCAACTCTTGCAGCGTCATCTGGAAGCCGCCGTCGCCGGCCACGGCCCAGACCAACCGATCGGGGTGGGCCATCTGCGCGCCGATGGCCGCCGGCAAGGCAAAGCCCATTGTCCCCAGGCCGCCGCTGGTGAGCAACATGCCGGCAAATTCGTGGATGAAATATTGGCATTCCCACATCTGGTGTTGACCGACATCGGTGACCACAATGGGTGGTTTGTCGGTGGCCCGTTTGGTGGCGTGCCACAACTGACGGATGACAAAGGGCGGGATCAACTCATCGGTCTCAAAGTTCAGGATGTCGGTTTCGCTGGTGTCGCCACGCCACTCGTTGATCTCCTGCACCCAGAGTTGGTGACGCCGCGTTTCGATCAGCGGCAGCAGCGCCGGCAACGTCTCGCCCAGATCACCGATCACCGCCAGATCCGGCACCACGTTTTTGCCCACTTCGGCCTTGTCCAGCTCAAAGTGGATGATTTTGGCTTGCTTGGCAAAGCTGTCCAGACGACCCGTAATGCGATCATCAAAGCGCATCCCCATCGCAATGAGGACATCACACCCTTGCACGGCGCGGTTGGCATAGGCTTCGCCGTGCATCCCCCCCATACCCAGACTGAGCGGGTGGGTTTCGGGAATATTGCCCGTACCCAGCAGCGTGGTGACGACCGGGATTTCGGCTTTCTCCACCAATTCCAACAACTCTTTGCTGACGCCGGCAATATGAATGCCATGTCCGGCCAACACCAAGGGGCGCTCGGCGCGATTGATCAACTCAGCAGCTTTGATAATCACCGCTTTATCCACCGTCGGCCACGGTTCAAAACCGGGCAATTCAATATCGAAATCATAGCGGAACAGACCAGTGGCATTTTGCACATCTTTACAAATATCAACGAGGACCACACCGGGGCGCCCTTCACGGGCAATATGGAAGGCTTCTTTCAGGATCAAGGGGAGGTCATGCACATCGGTGACCAGATAATTGTGCTTCACGATGGGCTGCGTCACCCCCACCACGTCGGACTCTTGGAAGGCGTCGGTGCCCAGCAGCGTGGTCGGCACCTGGCCGGTGATTGCCACCACCGGCACGCTATCCATCTGCGCTGTCGCCAGCCCCGTCACCAGATTGGTGGCGCCGGGGCCGCTGGTGGCGATACAGACGCCCACCCGCCCGGTGGCGCGGGCGTAGCCGTCGGCCATGTGGGCGGCGCACTGTTCATGGCGCACCAACACATGGTGGATTTTGCCCTCCGCCTCATACTTGGCCAGCGCATCATAGGTCGGCAAAATCGCGCCGCCTGGATGACCAAAGATCACATTCACGCCTTCCAGATAGAGCGCTTCCCAAACCATTTGGGCGCCTGTCATCTGCCTGGGTTCGCTGGTTCGCGGCGCTTGCGTCGCCGTTGCTGTTTGTTGTCTCATCTCATAATCTCCCTTCCTGCAACCGACCACCGGTTGGCTGTGACATCAATGTGCGCAAGAAATAATAATTGTTGTTTGTTGACAATTAATTATTAATACGATTAGAAAAAAAAAGACCCTCCCCGGTTGGGAAGGGTCTGCAATGACCGAAAAGGCAGTGCGATCCTACGCCTCTTCTCCAACCGGCATTAGCTTCTGGCAAATGAGTACTACGACCAGAAGCTCGCTGATAAGGAGGCGTACAACACCGCGGCTAACGACAGCGTTAGCACGTTGGGATGCGGTTGAGAAAGGCGCAGCTTTGTTCATACGTTCTTAAAAATAGGGCAAGTTATACAAAGAGTATACAACATCTTGCACATCGCGCGTTCCAGTATAACGGAGGTAAGGCGGGTTGTCAACTAGCAAAAACGATAAGTGAAAAAATTCACCGCTGCGCTGGTGATCGTGGGCAAAGACGCTGGCCGACGCGGCAATAATGGGCAGGGTGGTTGTAGTTTATTCATTATGCCATAAAATCTCTGCTTTTTGCGTAATGGGCAGATACAGTAAAACGCCGATGGCAAGGGTAGACTGTTTCGGTATGATCGTAAGGTCGCTGATGGGGACACCACCTTGTGGGCTGCCCCGCTGCGATAGGTCATCAACCACAACACACACGGGGATCACCCTGGACTGTAGCCCTTATGCTCAAAAGTCGCCTGCTCCCTGCCCTGGCCTTGGC
The DNA here is from genome assembly GCA_021405325.1 of Caldilinea sp. CFX5. The sequence continues at coordinate 7,535 of QWII01000067.1, forward strand.
CCTTGCCTTGTCCGGCGCGCTCCTTTTTACCGTTACTTATCTGCCTACGGGGAGCGTTAGCCAAGCCAAAGCTGCCGATCGTGTCGCTTTCCTTGCCACTCACCGCCTGGCCTGGCTGCCGCCTGGGGATGTCACCACAACTGTATCGCCGGAAATTTATGGTTTGGCCGGGCCGGCCCCGGTTAACTGTAGCGCGGCCACCTATCTGGCCGCACAGACCGCGCTTGACCAACAGCGGGCCGCATGGTTGGCGGCAACGGCAGCCATGATCCCAGGCGCCGTCGCCCTCCCCGCCTGGATCAGCGGCCCATCGGGAACGGCGGTCAGCGCGCCCCACCTAGTCACCCAGCCCGATGGATTTGCCATGACAATTACCCCTGTTGATCTGGCAGCCAGTTGGGGGTTCCAAAGCGGTTCCGCGGCGACCGGCGTGCCGGCCTATGACAGCGTGCAGATCAACGGCAGCCCCAGTGGTTGCACCATGCAGGATAACGCGCCCAAACCCTCTGCCGCGACCGGTGGCGACTATTACTTTAACCAATTGAGCAATGCGCGCGGCTTGAACGGGTTGCTCTTCACCTTTAGCACGCCGGTGCAAGCCTTTGGCGCTTTCTTCGGTGATCTGGAAACCAGTTATCGCGGAACGACGGCCTTTTTGCGGCTGCTCGATGCCAGTGGCGCGTTGGTGGCCGATCTGCCAATTAGCTCGACCTTGGGCCTTACCGGTGGGATTAGCGCCGAAAATGCCATTTGTGATCAACGCAATGTCCCGGATGTCCATGTGGCGGCGCAGGGCTTGACCCCCGGCTGCGGCAACGGCGCGACGCGTTGGATCGGCTTTCGCTCTGAAACGCCGATTGCCAAAGCGCTGGTGGTAGTCGGCGATAATGACCCTTTACCCGGTGGTCGCGGCCTCACGGAAAAGCTCAGTGTCATGGGGGCGACAGTGCTGCGTGTTCTGCCGCCGGCGGAAGTGACCATTGCCAAAGAGGCGCCGGTCAATGTAACGGTCGGCACGCCCTTTCACTACACCATTGTTGTCTCCAATACGAGCAGCAACCTGGCGGCTGGCGTTGTCGTCACCGATAGCGCGCCGGCGGGCATCACCTTCAATAGTGTCAGCGGCGCCGGTTGTACGTTGACAGGGGCGCTTGTCACCTGTCGTCCCGACCTGTTGGCTGCGGGCGCAACCACCACCATTGTGGTGCAGGCAACCGCTAATACGACGGCGGCGCTTGTCAATACAGCCTTTGTCACTGCCACCAACGATAGCAACGGCAGCAATAACCAGGCCGCCGCCACGGTGACGCCCGGCGCCGCGCCGCCTATCAACTATTGCGCCTCACCCCTTGTCAGTGGTGGACCGGTGTTGGTGATCAACGAAGTCTTATATCGACAGGATAGCGCCACCAACGATGAGTGGGTGGAGCTATGGAGTACGACGGCGATTCCCGGCGGTACACCTTTCTACATCTCTGATGACGAAACTGGGCTTGCCGAATTCAAACTGGCTTTTACCATTCCTGCCGGTGGTATTCCCGCCGGTGTCTACCTGGTGATTCACCGCATTGCCGGGACAAACGACCTTGATCCCTCCGATGGCGTCTTGCATTGGTATAATGCTGGCGGCGGCGCCCCCAAGCTCAATGACGATGGCGATAACCTTACCCTATATAGTGGCAGCAACGCCGGCGGTACAGTGCTTGATTATATGGCCTATGGCAGTGGTGATGCGATTGACGCCGGTTCCGACTGGTCGTCCCCCAACGCACCCGCGAACGCCGCCAGAGGACAGAGTATCGCTTCGATCCAGAATGGTGCGAACACTAATCGTGGTGAGCAATGGGCGCTTGCCGGCGGTAGTGGCACGCTTGGTCTAGCAACCCCCGGCGCCAATAACAGTCCATTGGTTCAGTGTAACGTAGTGCTTGCCAAAACCGGCCCCACCAGCATTGCCGTCGGCGCGCCCTTTGCCTATGCCATTACTGTGCGCAACACCACCGGTGTCACCATCACCGGCGTCACCATTACCGATACTCAGCCGAGTGGCGTGCTTTTCAACGCCGTGACCGGCGCCGGTTGTAACCTGAGCAGCGGTACTTTTGCCTGCGCCGTCGGTGCGCTGGCGCCCCAGGCGACTGCGGTCGTCACGGTCAGCGCCACCGCCAACAGCGCCCAAACGATTACCAACACCGCCTACACCCGCGCCATCAGCGACGCCATCCCCAGTGACAATCAGGCCAGCCACGCCATCACTTTCCAGGCGCTGGGGTCGATTGGCGACTTTGTCTATCTCGATGCCAACCGCAACGGCGGGCAAGATGCCGACGAACAGACGCCCCTCAATGGCGTGGTTGTCACCCTGCGCGGCGCCAATGGTTTTGTGACCACCACCGTGACGGTCGATGGTCTTTATCTTTTCCCCCATCTCCCGGCCGGCCTCTACACGGTCACCGTTGGGAGCGCCGCCGGCTATGAACTGACGAGCGGCGGATCATACACAATCCATTTGACGGCTGGTCAAAGCTATACACAGGCGGATTTTGGCTTTGCCTACAGCACCGCCGCCGTCCATGTGACCAAAAGCGGCGCAACGGCGGCTGTGGCTGGCGATACGGTGGTCTACACGCTGACTGTCGTCAATGCCGGCACAACTACGCCTGCGCTGGCCGTTGTGCTGACCGATACGTTGCCGGCCGGTTTGTCCAACGCCCAGGTAAGTGATCTCCGTTGTGCGATCATTGCTGCTGATTTGCTCTGTAACCTGGACGCCCTCGCACCGCAAACGGCGACGACAATCACGGTGACAGCCACCGCCGCTGTTGCCGGCCATTGGCTTAACCAGGTCGCCATCGCCGCTGCTAATGACGGTGATGCAACCGACAACAGCGCTTCTTTGCTAACGGTCATCGTTGCGCCAACGCCCACTGCCACCGCCACGCCAACCCCGACGACGACACCAACGGCCACCACTACGCCAGTTGCAACCAATACGCCAACCAACACCGCCACCCCGACCCCCGAACCCACGGCGACCCCGACCGCAACGGCAACGGAAACAGTAACGCCCACTCCTACGGAAACAGTGACCGCTACGCCCTTGCCGACAGCAACCGACACCGCGACGGCTATGCCCACCGCCATGCCAACCGCGACAGCAACGCCAACCGCGACAGCTACAGCGACGGTCACGCCCACAGAAACGCCCACAGAAACGCCCACGGAAACACCAACGGAAACGCCAACAGCCACCAGCACAGCCACCGTCACCCCTAGCGCCACAGCAACAGCGACCGTCGCGCCAACCGCAACAGCGACCGCCGAACCAACGCCGACGGCGACTGTCACGGATCCACCAACGCCGACGGCAAGCGCCACCCCCAGCGCCACCATCATTGATACACCAACGGCGACTGCTACCGCCGAACCAACCGTAACGGCGACTGCGACCCCTAGCGCAACGCCAACTAATACCCTGACTGCGACCGCCGAGCCAACGCCAACCGCTACGGAGACGCCATTGCCAACCGCCACTGCGACAGTGACGCCTGTCCCAACTTTGACACCGTCAGCCACGCCAACGGAAACTTCTTTGCCGCCCACAACAACGAGTACTGCAACCAATACACCGACGGTCACACCAACGGAAACGTCAACGGCCACGAGCACGGCTACGGGCACCCCCAGCGCCACGCCAACCGCCACCGCGACCGCTGAACCAACCGCAACTGAGACAACCGAACCAACCGCAACGGCGACGCCAACAGTGATGGACACGCTGACGCCAACCGCCAGTGCAACGGTCACAGCGACGGCGACGACGGAACCAACCGCCACCCATACCCCGACCGTGACCCCAACCCCCAGTACGGCGCCAACCGCCACGGCCACCGTCACCCCCAGCGCCACGGCAACGGACACCGCCGAACCAACGGCCACCCTGATACCCGAACCAACCGCCACCATAACCACGACGCCAACGGCGACGGCTACCGCGACCGCGACGACAAGCGCCACCCCCAGCGCAACCATCACCGATACACCAACCGCTACAGCTACAACAACGGCCGCGCCAACCGCGACCGCTACAGCGGAACCAACGGCCACCACAACTATGATGCCGACGGCGACAGCTACCGCGACACCAACGGCTAGTGCAACGGCAACCGCCAGCGCGACGGTTACACCGACGGCAACGACGGAACCAACCGCCGCCCATACCCCGACCGTGACCCCGACCCCCAGCGTGACTGTAACCCACACTGTGACTGCGACCCCCACGGCAACCGTGACTGCGACCGCTACACCATCGTTGACTCCGTCCGCCACGGCAACGCCTACAGTGACGCCTACAGTGATGCCTACAGTGACGCCTACAGTGACGCCTACAGTGATGGTGGCGCCAACCTTGACCGCAACGGCGCTCCCTACGGTGACGGCCACGCCCACCGCCACGCCGCCGGCGACGGCCACCAGTACGCCAACAACGACCCCTACACCGGAACCGACCGTCACCCCCACCCCGACCGCCACGGTTGCGCCAACCACCCCACCGCCGCCAACTCCGGTAGCCACCGCCACCGCGACTACGATCTCTACGGCAACCGCGACGGCAACGGTAACAGCTAGCCCAACCGCTACGCCGACTGCTACCGTAACACCGACGGCCACGCCAACGGCAACCAGCCCTGTAACGGCCACCCCCAGCGCAACGGTAACTGCCACCGCAACCCGCACTGCCACGCCGACTGTAACCACGCTGCCGACCCTGCCGCCCTCGGCTACCGCGACACCAGCGCCAACGGCAACGCCAACGTTTACCCCAATGCCAACCACAACGGTAACACCCACAAACTCGGCGACCGTGACACCCGGCGCGACCGCTACATTTGTACCAACGGTTACTGCCACGCCGGCCCCACCCTTGACACCGACCGCCCCACCTACAGCGACCGCCACGCCAACCCCAACGGCAACAACGACACCACTGCTGACGGCAACATCAACCGGCGCGCTGACGCCCACTGCGCCAACGACTACGGCCACGCCAACTGTCACCGGGACACCGACGGCCAGCGCAACGCCTTTGCCACCGCTGACTGTACCAGCCACCGTCACCGCCACGCCAACGGCGGCGGCGCTGACGGATCTGGCTCTCGCCAAAAGGGCCGGCAGCGCGATGGTCGAACCAGGTGGCGTTATCACTTACACCCTGGTCTATAGCAATGTGGGTCTGGTAACAGCCGAACAGGTGGTCATCACCGAAACGACGCCGCTCCATACCGCATTTTTGATTACCCAAAGCACCCCCGGCTGGCACTGCCCAATGGGAACCGGGGCCGGCGCACGTTGCACCTTTGCCGTTGGCAATGTGACGCCGCAACAACAGGGCGTTGTGCTTTATGTTGTGCAAGTGGCGCCGAATTTACCACCAGTAAGCCACATTCAGAATGGCGCTGCCATCGGCGACCGGGTGGGCGAACTGGCGACTACCATCGGGAACAATGTGGACGCCCTGGCGGTGCGTATCAGCCCGCCAACTGCGCTTGAGGGCGCGCCGGAGCCAATCGCGCCAATAGTGGTGCGCCATCTCCTCTTTTTGCCGGTTATCAGGCGGGAGTAAAGGATTACGTAGGTTTTTGTTAAGGCTGACCGGTGTAGGATGGATCTATTTACGCCAAAAAGCGTAGGCAAAATAGGGTCGAAAAATCAGTAAAAGATTACGCAATTTGGGCGATTTATGTCAACCCAAATTCGGCTATACTGTCCGCTAATGGTTGGTGAAACCTTCTGAACGCCCGCGCGCTTTCAGAAGTTCCTTTATAGGATAGGACTTAGGCAAGACGGACGATGTACCAGAGAAGTTGGACTTTTGCCAAAAATCCAACTTCTGCGTGTTGCGTAAGTCCTGTATCTTTGAGGAGTCACTGTATGAGTTGGCTGTGCTTTGCACCTGTCCGCGTACAACATTACCTGCGTTCGTTCCTGGTTGCCTTGCTCTGTGCCCTGCTCTTGGTGGGCCTGATGCCGCTCACCCTGCTCCCGGCGGTGGCGCAACTGCCGGGGACGCATCTTCTGCAACCCAAAGTTGCCCTGGCGCAAAGCCCCACGTTGGAATTAACCAAAAGCGTGGACACAACCACCATCCAATCCGGCGTCCCCTTTGAATATATTCTCACCTACAAATGCGCCAGCATCACCACCCATTGTACCGATGCCCGCATTATCGACCCCTTGCCGGCGGGCTTGGAATATGTCGCCGGCACCGCTACAGTAACTTCGCATATCCAAACCTTTAGCTATACGCCTGATGGCACAGGCGTGACCGGCGGGCGGCTGGAATGGATCTTCAAGACGCCAAGCCTGCCGGCTGGTAGCACCGGCGTCCTGCGCTTCTCGGCGCGTTTCCGTCCTGGTGTGCTGCCCGGCACAGTGACGAACGCAGCCAGCTTTACCGCCAGCAACGCCCTCTCCACCACCGTCCAGAGCGGCGCGACCACCTCCACCGGCCAGTTTGAAATGTTTGCCCAAAAAAGCGGCGGGCCGGCCGTTATCGGCTTTCCCACCAACTTTTCGCTCGGCATCTGTAGTCCTGATGAGGTGGGGGGAATCCGCCTGACCAATGCCGTCATCACCGACACCCTGCCGGCAGACGCCATCTTTATCGATGCCCAAGGGACGGCAAATGTCGATTGGGTCTACACCCCGGCCGTGGCCCCCGACCGCGGTGGCAGCATCAGCTTCACCACCATCCCGACCGTCGAAGTCGGCGGCTGTTTGACCCGCTGGATCACCCTCCGCTACGACAGCGATCCCGGTGTGCAACAGACCAATCGCATGACCGTCACCGGCCAGCCGGAAGATGGCACGCCCGCCGTCGTCCTGACCGATTACCACGATTTCGGCGTAATCGCGCCCTACCCGGAAGGCGCCATCGGCAAAGGCTCGACCAGCCCGTCAACCTTCACCGGCCCCGCCGCCAACCCCAACACCGAAGCGTTGCCGGGCGAGTTGGTGACCTATGGTATCAACATCGCCAACACCGGTTACCTGACACTGACCAATGTCACCATCACCGACACCGTTCCGGTAGAACTGGATCTGCAATCGTGGAACCTGAGCGCCACCATTACCAAACCAGTGACTGGCTTCTATGAGATCAACAGTGACGGCAACTGGCTTGCCCTGTCCGGCAACCCCTATACCACCAGCCAAAGCATTGCCGTGAGCGGCTTGGGCTTGGCTAGTGGTGACAAAATCACTCAACTGCGTTGGGATATTGGCGCGATGGATGTCTTGCCCACACGCACGCCGGGATATAACATTGCGGTAACGGGCCTCACCACCACCACCTTGAGCTTTGGCGATTCGTTCCAAAACTGCGCTTTTGTCAAGGCGACTGAGTTGCCCACCACTTTGTCATGGTGCAACACCGTTGACATCATTGCCCCGCGCACCATCCCGCGCGTCAGCAAAAGCCACAGCGGCGCTTCCTTCCTGCCGCTCGACTATGTTGATTTTACGGTGGAACTCTCCAACCCCGACGTCGCCCATCTGCCGCTCGACAATCCGGTGCTGGCTGATCTTTTGCCTGCGCCCTTCAACTATGTGATCGGCAGCGCCACCTTTATTTCGACCAGCGCACCGAGCGCCCCCGCCCCCAATTTGACGGTCACCAACAACTATAGCGGCACCGGCCGCACCCTGCTCCGCTGGAGTTGGCAGGATGAAAGCGGTGCCGGTGGTACAAACGCCAGCTACAGCCTCGCCCCCGGCGAAACGCTGATCGTCACCTATCGCATCCAGGTCGCCGATGGCACGCCGCCCGGTGACTACAGCAACAGCGCCGCCCTCATCGACTGGACCGGGCCAACCAACCCCGACACGCCTGCGGTTGATGCGGAAAAAATTCTTCTCTGTGGTCGCGATAGTTCGTTGGTTTACAACGATAGCACCGATCTCGATGGCGATGGCCTGGCCACCGAAATCTCCTGCCAGCAAGTAGACCCCGCCACGGTCGCTGTGGCCCTGGCAATGGAATCCGAGAAGTTTGTGCGTGGTACGTTAGATTGTGAAAACACGGCCGACTATGGCCCGACGGCTGCCTGTGAAGATGCCGATTACAACAAACTGGGCTTGACCATCCTCGGCGGCGATGTCGATTACCGGCTGATCATGACCAACACCAGCAACGTCTCCGTCACCAAGATCACGCTCATCGACATCTTCCCTCACATTGGCGACACCGGCGTCATCGACCCGCAGGCGCGCCAGAGTATGTGGCGGCCCAACTTGCAGGCGGCGATCAATGTACCCAGTGGCCTGCCGTTGACCATTTACTACAGCACCGAGGAGAATCCCTGTCGCACCGAGCTGGTTTCCAGCGGCCCCAGCGGCTGCCAACCGGCCAACTGGACCACCACCCTGCCCGCCGACCCGACCAGCGTCCAGGCGATCAAGCTCGAATTTTGTGACGCCAGCGATCCTACTGATTGTGTCGTCCTACCACGCGGCGGTTCCCTCGAATTTGACTGGCACATGGTCGCGCCCAACATTGCGCCCTTTAGCGCCGACTGTCTCACGCCGGCGGACGATTCCTTCGATTGGCAGAACACACCGACCTGTCAAATTGCCTGGAACTCCTTTGGCTTTACCGCCTTTGAGGCGAAAGATATTGATGGCACGCCCGGCAATGACAGCAGCGCGCTCCAACTGCCCGCCACCGAACCGATCCGCGTCGGCATCCGCATCGGGCCGGACAGCAAATATTCGCTGGGCGACTATGTCTGGCTCGACATTGCCGGCCAGCAAGATGATGGCATTCAACAACCCATCGAACAGGATGGCTGGGGCGTCAGCGGCGTGCGCGTCGAACTCTATGACAGCGCCGACACCTTTATCGGCTATCGCTACACCGGCCCCGACCAGAATGGCGATCCGGGTTTCTACCAATTCTCAAATCTAAATCCCGGCGACTACTATCTGCGCTTCTTCCCGCCGACTGGTTACAACGCCACGCAACAACAGGTAGGGGCTGGCGATCATGACCTTGATGACAGTGACGGCAGCACCGAAAGCACCGACGTCACCTATGGCGATTATTGGCAGAGTGAAACCTTTGCCATCACTGATACAACGACCATTTCCAACTACACGCCGGCCTGGGACTTTGGCCTCTGGCTGCCCACCGACTATGGCGACGCGCCCATCACTTACCCCGTCACGGCCACCAACGCCATTTCACCGGAACTGGCGGCGCGCCATATCATCGTTGACGGCTTCCACCTGGGCGCCGGCGTCGACGATGAACTGGACGGTCAGCCGGGTGAGGCGTCCGAAGATGACGTCAACAATGAAGGTGACGACGACGAAGATGGCGTGCGCTTCCCTGATTATCTGGGTACCGAAGCTTTGCCCACCGGCATCCTCTTTGTCGGCGGTAACGCCTCTTTGACCATCACCGGCACCAAACCGGCGACCATGACCGGTCTGCTCAACGCCTGGATCGACTGGAATGGCGATGGCGCGTGGAGCAGCGATGAACAGATCGCCACCGATTGGGCGCTCAACGGTGTGCAAACGCTCAACGTGACTGTCCCCAGCACTGCCACGCTCGGCACAACCTATGCCCGCTTCCGCTACAGCAGTGAAAGCGGTCTGCCCCCCACCGGCACGGCGCGCAATGGCGAAGTGGAAGACTACAAAGTGGTCATCCTGAGCGCACCGGTCAAGTCCATTGTCTCTACTTCCGCCGGCCACACCAGCGGCACAGAACTGACCATTGGCGAAGTTGTGCGCTATCGCCTCCAGGTTGCCCTGCCGGAAGGGGTGCTGCCCAATTTCCAGCTTGCCGATGCCCTGCCGCCGGGCTTGCAATATTCCAACACGGTCACTGTATCGATGATTGCCGACAGCGGTGTGATCTCGACCAGCTTGACCGTCACCGGCTCACCTTTTGGCGACGGCACGGATCCGACCTTCGTCTTTGGCACGATTACCAATACCGACACCGACAGCAACGAAGAACAACTCATTGTCGAATTTGACGCGGTGGTTCTCAACGGGATCGCCAACCAGGCCGGTCGCACCCATGATAACGTCTTTACGGTCAGCTTTGACACGGTCAGCAAGCAATCCAATACGGTGCGCGTCAGCCTGGTCGAACCGGTGCTGAACCTGACTAAAGCGGTCAGCGCACCGCCGCCGATGAACCCTGGCTCGGTCGTCACCTATACCGTGACGATCGCCCATGCTGGCGGCAGCAGCGCCGATGCCTTTGACCTGGTCTACACCGACACCTTGCCCGCCGGTCTCACCAATCCAGTGGTGCAGAGCATCACCGTCAACGGCGCGCCCAGTGTACTGACGAGCGATGTCACCGGCAATGTGATCCGTGTTTCGGCCATAAACGACGGCTCATTTGACCTGCCGCAGGGCGACACAGTGGTTATTGTCTACACCGCGCAACTGGCCGCCACCGTCGAGCCGGGCGACCAAATTACCAACGGCGCCGGCGTCGTCTGGAGTACGCTGGATGGCGACGACCCCAACGAACGCACCGGCAACGGGCCGGAACCGGACGGCAATGAACTGCTGGGCAGCGGCGCGCTCAATGACTATGAGCGGGCGGACGATGCTACCTTCACTGTCACCGGCGACTGGGGCGACGCGCCCAATACGTATGCCACCACGCTCAGCAACGCCACCGCTTTTGCCGGTCCCGCGCACTTTATCACTGATACGCTCTACTTGGGCGCCACCGTGGATGATGAAAGCGACGGCCAACCCAATAGCGCCGCCACCGGTGACGACAGTGCCGGCACATCGGATGACGAGGATGGCATCACCTTCCTCAATCCGATTGTGCCGCGCCGCGTGATCTCGGTCGAAGTCACCGTCCACGATAGTGGCAGCAACCCGGCCTATCTCTTTGGCTGGCTCGATTTTGACGGCGATGGGACTTTTACCCAAGGCGCTGATCAAATCTTTAACAGCGAACCGGTCAACGACGGGGTGCAAATCCTCACCTTTACTGTACCGGCGACTGCCACGCAAAATATTCCGACCTATGCGCGCTTCCGTCTCAGCACCGACCCAACGCTCAATTTCTACGGGTTGGCCGTTGATGGCGAAGTGGAAGATTACGAAACCTATATCGAACCGCTCGGCACCATCGGCGACCGGATCTGGTATGATCGCGACTTTGGCGGTGATGATGACGGTGGGCTGGAAGTGGGGCTGGACGGGATCGCAGTGCGGCTGACTCTGCCTGGTGGCGCCGTGGTGACAACGACCACCAGCATCACCGGCCACTATCTCTTTACCGATCTGCCACCGGGCGTCTATGGCGTCACGGTGATCACCAGCACCTTGCCGTTGACCGTGGTCCATACCCCCACGGCTGATCCTGATGGCGGCGCCAACAGCCGCTCTTCGGTCACATTGACGCGTCCATCACACCACCGACTGGATCAGGACTTTGGCTATCCGCCCGAACTCCTGGCGATCGGCAACCATGTCTGGATCGACTTTGGCGCCGGCGCCGGCTTTGCCAACAACGGCGAGCGCGATGGCAGCGAAAGCGGTCGCAACGGTGTGCTTGTCCAACTGTACGATGCCGCCGATACCCCCGGCGTCGATAGCCCATTGGCTTCGACAACCAGCGCTAATGGCGGCTTCTATCTCTTTGATAACTTGTTCTACGGCGATTACATTGTCCATATCCCGGCGAGCAACTTCACCGGCGTCCTCAACGGCTACGTCTCCTCGACCGGGGCCGGCGGCGATGTTGCCACTGACGATAACCTCGACGAAAACGGCGACGACACGTTGGTCAACGGCGGCGTCAGCAGCAGTGTGATCAACCTCTTCCCCCATACCGAGCCGACCAGCGAGGCCGGCGTGACCGGCACGCCCGTCAGCAGCCAAGATGACGACAACACCAACCTGACCGTTGACTTTGGCTTTACCATTGCAACCACCAGCGGCTGTCTTGTCGGCAACAACGACCTGGGCGGCTTGATCTGGTATGATGACAACAGCGATGGCGTGCGCGACATGGGCGAAACCAGTTTTATCGGTACGCCTGGCCCGATCATCATCACCGCCTACAATGACGCCGGCGTTCAGGTAGGCGTAACGCTGGTGCAGCCCGATGGCACTTACGTTCTTCCCGGCATTTTTGCTGCCAACAGCGCCATCCGTCTCGAATTTAGCGACCTGCCCCTCGATGTACGCAGCGGGCCCGCCGGCAGCAACCAGGCGACGACCGTGCAATTTATCACCGCTGCCACCTGTGACGCCGACTTGGGCTTGATTGAGCCGGGGCCGACCTCAGCGCTCGAAATCGGCAACTATGTCTGGGAAGATCTGGACATGGACGGCATCCAAGACCCGTCCGAAGCGCCGATCCCTGGCTTGGAAGTGACCCTGTACAACATCACCGGCACGGTCATCGCCACTGCCACCACCGACAATCGCGGTGAATATTACTTCATTGATGAGAATGACCCGCGCCTGAGTACAACCTTTATCATCAGCGTGCCGACCAATTTTGGGGTTGTACCGCTCGCGACCGCCGTTGGTGGCCTCTTGCCCAATACCCAATACCGGATCGGCATTGATACCACCCAAAGCGCGCTCTTTGGCTACAAACTCACCAGCGCGAATGTGGACAGTGGTACGACCATCACCGACAGTGTTGACTCGGATGGCGTGCTCGCCGGCATTGTGGCCGTAGTCGATCTAACGACGGGCGCCGCCGGTGAAAATGACCATAGCTTTGACTTTGGCTTCTGGCCTTACGTCAATCTGGGTAATCGCGTCTGGTATGATACCAACAACGATGGTGTGGATAACGATGGCGCTAGCAATGCGACCGGTAGCAGCACCGGCGTGGCTGGCGTACAACTGGATCTCTACCAGGACAGCAATGGCAGTGGCGTCTATGATGCGGGCGATAGCTTGATCGCGACGACGACGACCATCGGCGGCGGTTACTACGCCTTTACCGAACTGACGCCAACCGTTGATCTCAATACAACTTACCTCGTCGTTGTGGCGGCGACCAACTTTGCCAATGGCAACGTCTTGCACAACTATGTCACCAGCGACGGCAACGGCGCGGCGGCTGATCCCGATGACGACCAGGATCAGGATGACAATGGCGACCGCTTCTCCGCTTTGGGCGTGGTCGCCAGCGCACCGATCAGCCTGACCGCCGACAATGAACCAACCATCGGCGGCAATGAAGCCAACGACAGCGGCAACTTGGCTGGCGTCGATCGCAACAGCAACCAGACGCTCGACTTTGGCTTCTACAAACTCAGCGTCGGCAACTACATCTGGGAAGATTACAACAACGACGGCCAGGTCGATAGCGGCGAACCGGCGCTCAACGGTGTGACTGTTACGTTGCTCGACAGCAACGGCGCGGTGGTCGATACCACTACGACCAGCGGCGGCTACTATACCTTCACCGACCTAATCAGCGGCACCTATGTGATCAGTGTGACGCCGCCATCGTCCGCCTATGCCAGCAGCGACGGCCAGACGACCGCTGACAATGATGATAACACCGATCATGGCGCGCCGTCCGGCAACTTTATCGTGAGCCAGCCTTTTGCCCTCACCCCTGGCGGCGGCAGCGGTACGAATGAAAGCGCCACGACGACCACCGGCGCTACCGAAAACCTGAATCTCGATTTCGGTCTCTGGCAACCCATGAGCCTGGGGAATCGCGTTTGGGCCGATGAAGGCGCGGGCGTTGGTCAGTCTAACAATGGCACGGATAATAGCGAAACGGGTATTGCCGGTGTTGTCCTCCAACTGTTGGATGGCAATGGTACACCGCTTCTCAGTGGCGGTCAGGCGATCACGACGACAACCAACGCTACAGGTTACTATACCTTTACCAATCTGATCTCCGGCACCTACCGTGTGCGCGTATTGGCAACAAACTTCAACACGGGCAACGCTCTGGCCGAGTACGTCAGCAGTGATGATATCGCAAGCACCGCCAACCCGGATGGCAATGTCAATCTCGATGACAATGGCATCGGCGACGCCGGTAGCGGCAACATCGACAGCGCCACCATCACCTTACGCTACAACACCGAGCCAACCAATGACGGCGATACGAACAACAACACTAATCTCACGCTCGACTTTGGCTTCTGGCGCCCCCTCAGCCTGGGCAACCTGGTCTGGCGCGATCTGAATAACAACGGTCTCTATGAGCCGGGTATTGGCGAAGCCGGCATTGCCGGCGTCACCGTCACCTTGACCTTGAACGGCAGCGCTTCCCCCTTGCTGACAACAACGACCGACATCAATGGCGGCTATCTCTTCACTGATCTGGTGCGTGGCGACTATGTGGTGAGCATCCCGGCGGCAAACTTTGCCCCCGGCGCGCCGCTGGCTGACCTGATCAGCACCGTCGATCCGACCAGCGCGTCCAATATCAATGACGATACCAACGATGACGACGACGGCCCGGCCATGAACAGTGCCGCCGTCAGCAGCCAGCCGTTGACCCTGCTCGCCAATACCGAACCGAATACCGATGGCGACAGCAGCCGCAACAGCAACCTGACCGTGGACTTTGCCTTTGTCGGCGTCGATCTGGGCGACTTGCCTGATGGCAGCACCGACAACTCGCCCGACTACACAACCCTCTTAGGCAACGGCGGCCCCAGCCACCCCATGATCACTGGCCTGCGGCTGGGCGCAACTGAAGACATCGAAACCGACGGCCAGCCGACGACCAGCGCCAATGGCGATGACGCCAACGGTGATGATGAAGACGGCCTTACCCTGCCCACCTTTGTCGCCGGCCAGAGCGCGGTGGTCACGGCCACTGTGCTGAATACGACCAGCGTTGATGCGATCCTCTATGGCTTCATCGACTTCAACGGTGACGGTGCGTTTGATAGCAGCGAGACAGTGACCCAAACCGTCAGTAACGCCGCCGGCAACCAAACCGTGTTGTTGACCTTCGCCGTCCCGGCCAACGCCGACTACCAGCAGGAACTGGGCGCGCGCTTCCGCCTCAGCCATGACGCCACCCTAAGCGCCAATGGCATGGCCAGCAACGGTGAAGTAGAAGATTATCTGATCAACGTCGAACGCTATGATCTGGCATTGATCAAAACTGTGGGCGCAGTCTCTAATACCCCCTTGATTCCCGGCACGAGCATTGTCACCTTTACGCTCACCGTGGTCAACCAGGGCAACATGACCGCTACCAATATTGTCGTGCTGGACACGTTGCCGACCGGCTTGACCTATGCCCAGGCCGACAATCCCGGTTGGAGTGCAACCGCAACCCCAACCGCAACCATTGCCGGCCCGCTGGCGCCTAACGCCTCGGCGGCATTGTCACTGGTGCTGCGCGTACCGATCACGGCGGCGGGTCTCACTCTGACCAATACGGCGGAGATTGCCGCGGCATTGGATGGCAACGGCGCGCCCTTTGTCGATGTCGATTCGACGCCCGACACCAACCCGAACAATGATGGGCCAATCACCAACGATGAACTCAACAGCGCCAACGGCGACGAGGATGACCATGACATCGCCGTCATCAGCGTTGGCGAGCGCGTCGCCATCGGCAACCTGATCTGGCACGATGTGAATCACGACGGCAACTACGATGATGGCCTCGACCAGCCCATCCAAGGCGTCACCGTCACGCTTTATCTCAACAGCGATTTTGGTATCCCGTTGGCGGTCACCGTAACCGGCAGTAATGGTCGCTATCTCTTTGATAACCTGGCGCCCAGCAACTACTATGTTCTGGTGGATGCCGCCAATTTCCAACCGGGTGGCGTGTTAGCAGGCTATCTCTCCAGCGTTGGCGTCGGCAACAATGAAACGACTGACCAGACCGGCGATGAAAACGGTATCGATGACGCCGACCCTGCCACCAACGGCATTCGCACGATGGTCTACAGCCTCACCGCCAATGGGGAGCCAACCAGTGATGACGACACTGGTTACACCGGCGCGCTCGACGACAACAACGTCAACCTGACCGCCGACTTTGCCTTCTGGACGCCGCAACCGGCGCTCGATCTGCGCAAATACACCAATGGCGTCGATGCCGACATCGTCACCGGCCCGTTGATCCCGGTCATACCACATCACCAACAGCGGCAATGTCACCCTGACCAATGTGACCTTAACCGATGATCAATTGGCAGCACAGAACCCGCTCACCACCAGCGTGACGTTGCTTCCCGGCCAGGTCATCACCGTCACGGCGACGGGGGTGGCGACTGCCGGTCAATATGCCAACACCGGCACGGTGACAGGGACGAACTCCTACAGCGCCACCGGTGCGATCACGCCGACCGTGACCGTTACCAATCCGAGCCACTACTTTGGCAGCGACCCCGCGCTGGCGCTGCGCAAGTACACCAATGGCGTCGATGCTGACAGCGCCACCGGGCCATTCATCCCCGTGGGCGATACCGTCACCTGGACCTACAGCTTTACCAACACCGGCAATGTCACCTTGACCAATGTGACTTTGACCGACAATCAACTAACGGCGCAGAACCCGCTCACCACCAGCCTCACCCTCTTGCCGGGTGAAAGCGCGACGGTTGTCGTTACCGGCGTTGCGACGGCGGGTCAGTATGCTAACATCGGTACTGTCACCGGCCTGCCGCCCGTCGGCAACGCGGTGACAGTGACCAATCCCAGCCACTACTACGGTAGTGTGCCGGGGCTGACGCTGCGTAAATACACCAATGGCGCCGACGCCGACACCCCGACCGGCCCCGTGATCGATGTGGGCAGCGTCGTGACCTGGACTTATCGCCTTGCCAATACCGGTAATGTCACGCTGACCAGTGTGACCTTGACCGATGATCAACTGCCGGCGCTGAACCCGTTGACCAGTGGCGTTACCCTCGTTCCCGGTGAAGTGATCACCATCACCGCCACCGGTGTGGCGACCGCGGGTCAATACCAGAATACCGGTAGCGTGACCGGCACAACGCCGCTAGGGGACGTGCTAACAAGAACCAACCCCAGCCACTACTTTGGGCAACCATATGACTTTGGCGACCTGCCCGACGGCAACGCCGCCACTTCCCCCGATTATGCCACGTTGCTGGGCAGCAATGGCGCCCGCCACATTATCGTGGATGGTCTGTACCTGGGCGCAACCGAGGACAGCGAACTCGACGGTCAGCCGACCGCCAGCGCCGATGGTGATGACACTGCCGGTGACGATGAAGATGGCATTACGTTGCCGACCTTTGTCGCCGGCCAAACCGCAGTCGTTACGGCAACGGTGGTCAACACGACTGGTAGCAACGCCGTTCTCGCTGGCTTTATCGACTTCAACGGCGATGGCAGCTTTGATAGCAGTGAAACCGTTACCCAAACCGTCAACAGCGCCGCCGGCAACCAGACTGTGCTGTTGAGTTTCAGCGTCCCGACCAATGCTGAGATCACTCAACAATTGGGGGCGCGTTTCCGTCTCAGCACGGATACCGGCGTAAGCGCCACCGGTCTCGCCAACGATGGTGAAGTGGAAGATTACCTGATTGATGTTGAGCGGCACGACCTGGCGTTGCAAAAGACCGTGGCTGCCGTCTCCGATAGCCCATTGATCCCTGGTACGAGCGTTGTCACCTTTACGATCACCGTGGTCAACCAGGGTAATGTGACCGCCACCAACATCGTCGTGCTGGACACCTTGCCGACCGGCTTGACCTATAGCCAGGCCGACAACAGCGCTTGGAGCGCAACGGCAACGCCAACGACGACCATTGCCGGCCCGTTGGCACCCAATGCGACGACAGATCTCACGCTGGTGCTGCGTGTGCCCCTGACCGCGGCGGGCCTCACCGTGACCAATACGGCGGAGATCCTCAGCGCATCGGACGGCAACAGCGCGTCTTTTATCGATGTCGATTCGACGCCTGACAGTGATCCGAACAACGACGGGCCAGTCACCGATGATGAGATCAACAACGCTAACAGCGACGAGGATGACCATGACATCGCGGTTGTCGCCATCGATGAGCGGGTCGCTATCGGCAACCTGATCTGGCATGATCTCAATCATGATGGCGACTACGATAGCGGTCTCGACCAGCCCGTGCAAGGGGTGACGGTAACGCTCTATCTCACCACTTCTGGTTCGGCCGTCCTGATTGACGCGATGGCCACCGACAGCAATGGCCGCTATCTCTTTGATAACCTGCTTGAAGGCGATTACTTTGTTCAGGTGGACGCAACCAACTTCCAATCGGGCGGTATGCTAGTCGGCTATCTCTCCAGCGTTGGCGTTGGCGCTGATGAAACCACCGACCACATTGGTGACGAAAACGGCATTGACGACGCCGACCCCGCCGCCAACGGCATTCGCAGCCGGGTCTATGATTTGACTGCCAACGGTGCGCCGACTGGTGATGACGACACCGGCTACACCGGCGCGCTCGACGACGACAATGTCAACCTGACCGCTGACTTTGGCTTTATTCTCTATGGCAGTATCGGCGACACCATCTGGTATGATGCGGATGGTCTCGGTGGCGACCAGAGTACCCAGGGTAGCGAACCCGGCCTGGCCGACATTGAAGTACACCTGACCAATAGCAGCGGCGCCACCATCACCACGACCACCAGCATCACCGGTTGGTATCACTTTGACAACCTGTTGCTGGGCACGTACACCGTCACGGTGAATACGGCCACCCTGCCGGTGACACTGACGACCAGCCCGACTTACGACCCGGATGGTGGCGCAAATAACCAGAGCGTTGTTACTTTGACCTCAGCCGCGCCGGATGATGCCAACCAAGATTTCAGCTACCCGTTGCTCCTGGGCAGCATCGGCGACACCATCTGGTACGACGCCAACAGCAGTGGCGGCAACCAGAGTACGCAAGGCAGTGAACCTGGCCTGGCCGGCGTGAAAGTAACGTTGACCGATAGCCTGGGCGCCGTCATTACAACGACGACCAGCATCACCGGCTACTACCTGTTCGCTGACCTGCCGCCGGGCGTCTACACTGTCACCGTCATCACGACGACGCTGCCGGTGACAGTGATAACCAACTCGACCTATGATCCTGATAGTGGCGGCGACAACCAATCCGTTGTTACGATCACGCTGGCCGCGCCGGACGATCGGGCGCAGGACTTCAGCTATCCGCCGCTCCTCGGCAGCATCGGCGACACCATCTGGTATGATGCGGACCGCAGCAGCGATGATCAGAGCAACCAGGGCAGCGAACCCGGTCTGGCCGGCATTGAAGTACGCTTGACCAACAGCCTGGGTAACTTGCTGACAACGACAACAGATAACAATGGCGACTACCTGTTTGACAACCTGCCGTTGGGCTCTTATACGGTAACGGTGGTGACAGCCGGCTTGCCGATCACTGTGGCGACGACGCCCAGTTTCGATCCGAACGGCGGGGCTGATAGCCGGAGTACAGTAACGCTGACCCCCGCGCAACCGGACCGGCTGGACCAGGACTTTAGCTACCCGTCCGCGTTCTACGACTATGGCGACCTGCCCGACGGCAACGCCGTCAACGCACCGAACTACGCCACCCTGTTTGGCAGTGATGGCGCTCGCCATATCATCGTCAACGGGTTACACATCGGCGCACTCGAAGACGGCGAACTTGACGGCCAACCGAGCGCCACCGCCACCGGTGATGACGCCAATGGCGACGATGAAGAGGGCATCACCCTGCCCACCTTTATCGTGGGTCAGAGCGCGGTTGTCACGGCGACAGTGGTCAACACCACCGGCCAGAGCGCCGTGCTCTATGGCTTTATCGACTTCAATGGCGACGGCAGCTTTACCAGTAGTGAAACTGTCACCCGGACCGTCAACAGCGGCGCCGGCAACCAGAGCGTGTTGCTGACCTTCGCCGTGCCGATGACGGCTGACCATAGCCAACAACTGGGGGCGCGCTTCCGTCTCAGCACTGACCAGGCGCTGACTGCCACCCGCCTGGCGACCGACGGCGAAGTGGAAGATTACCTGATCACAGTGCAGCGCTATGACCTGGCCCTGATCAAGACGGTTGCCGCCGTCTCCGACAGCCCGTTGGTTCCCGGCACCAGCGTTGTGACCTTTACCATCACCGTCTTCAACCAGGGTAACATGACCGCCACCAACATTGTGCTGGTTGATACGTTGCCCAGTGGCTTGAACTATGCCCAGGCCAATAACCCCACCTGGACTGCCTCGTCGATCCTGACCACCGTCATCGCCGGCCCATTGGCGCCGCAAAGTGTGATCAGCGTCCCGATTGTGTTAGGGGTCTCTAGCGGCACGGCAACCGGCGCAACCTTGATCAATACGGCGGAGATTGCCGCCGCGGCCGATGCGATGGGCGCACCCTTTGCCGATGTCGATTCAACCGCCGACCTGAACCCGAACAACGACGGCGCTGTTACCAATGATGAAGTCAACAACACCAACGGTGATCAAGATGACCACGATACTGCCCAGGTCACGGTCGGCGCGCGCGTGGCGATTGGCAACTTTGTCTGGCATGACCGCAACCAGGACGGCAACTATGACACGCCGGGAGAACAGGCCATGGCCGGGGTGACGATCGCCCTCTATGCCAGTGGCGCAATCCCCGGTACTGATAGCCCGTTGGCAACAACTGCGACCAACAGCGATGGCTATTACGTCTTTGACAACCTGGCGCCGGGTAATTACTTTGTGCATCTCCCGGCGACCAACTTCCAAAGCGGCGGCGCGCTCTTTGGCTATGTTTCGAGTGTAGGCGCTGGCGTTTCCGAAAATAATGACCAGAATCGCGACGAGAATGGCATTGATGTCACCAACCCGGCGGTGAGTGGCGTCAGCAGCATGGTCTACACCCTCGCTGCCGATGCCGAACCGATTGGCGACGATGATACCGGTTATAGCGGTACATTGGATGACAATAACGTGAATATGACCGCCGACTTTGCCTTCTGGGCGCCGCGACCGGCCATCGACCTGCGCAAGTACACCAACGGCGATGACGCCGACACGGCCACCGGTCCGCTGATTGACGTCGGCGATCCGGTGCTGTGGAGCTACCGCATTACGAACAGCGGCAATGTGACGCTCACCAACGTGACCTTGACCGACAATCAACTGACGGCGCAGAACCCGCTCACCACCGGCGTGACGTTGCGCCCCGGCCAGATCATCACCGTCACCGCAACCGGGGTGGCGACCATCGGCCAATATACCAACCTGGGAACCGTGACCGGCGCCAACGCCGTTAGCGCCACCGGTACGATCACCCCAACGGTGACCGCGACCAATCCCAGCCACTATTATGGCACGAACGGTTCGCTCGCCTTGCGGAAATACACGAATGGCGTGGATGCTGATACAGCCACCGGGCCATTCATTGCCGTTGGCGACACCGTCACCTGGCGCTATGTCATCACCAATACCGGCAATGTCACCATGACGAATGTAACCTTGACTGATGACCAACTCACGGCGCAAAACCCGCTTACGACCGGTGTCACGCTGCGACCGGGGCAGGTGATCAACGTAGTTGTCACCGGCATTGCCAGCGCAGGGCAGTATGCCAACATTGGGACTGTCACCGGGCAGCCGACAGTCGGCGGCATGGTAACGGCGACCAACCCCAGTCACTACTTCGGCAGTGCGCCGGCCATTGATCTGCGCAAATATACGAATGGCGACGACGCCGACACGCCGACCGGCCCAGTAGTCGATGCCGGCAATGTTGTTACCTGGACCTACGTCGTTGCCAATACCGGTAACATTACCTTGACTAATGTGACCGTGACTGATGATCAACTGGCAGCGCAGAACCCGCTTACCACCAACGTGACGCTGGCGCCGGGCGCCGTCATCACTGTCACCGCCACCGGCGTTGCCACGGCGGGTCAATATGCCAACATTGGTACTGTCACCGGCAATGCACAGCCCGGCTTGGTGGTGACGGCGACCAACCCCAGCCACTACTTCGGCCAGCACTATGACTTTGGCGACTTGCCCAACGGCTATCCGGTGCTATTGACCGAAGATGGGGCGCGCCACCGGATTGACCCAATGGCCAATCCCATCTTGGGCGCGACGGTAGACGCCGAAGTTGATGGCGTCCACAGCGCCATCGCCACCGGCGATGATCTGGCCGGCAGCGATGACGAAGATGGCGTCACCATCCCCACGTTGATCCCTGGCACAACAGTGACGATCACCGTTGCCTATAGCAACCCGCTGCGCATCGATGCCCGGATCAGTGGCTGGTTGGATCTGGATGGCGACGGCGCCCTTGACCGGATCGCTGCCAATCTTCCGGCTGCGCCTGGTCGCGGCACGGTATCGATCACCGTGACTATTCCGTTGACGGCCACCCCCGGCTTTGTGCCGGCCCGCTTCCGCATCGACCGTGACGGCGGTTTGGGGCTTACTGGCCTGGCCGGTGATGGTGAAGTGGAAGATTATATTGCTACCATCACGCCCATTCTCGGCAGTATCGGTGATACGATCTGGTACGATGCCGACGGCAATGGCGGCGACCAAAGCACACAGGACAGCGAACCCGGTTTGCCCGGTGTCGAAGTGATCCTGAGCAATAGCCTGGGAGTGATCAGCACGACGACCACCAACAGCAGCGGCTACTATCTCTTCACCAACCTGCCTGTTGGCGTCTACACTGTTACCGTCACCCCGGCCACCCTGCCGCCGACGGTGACGACCAGCCCAAGCTATGACCCGGATGGCGGCGGTGACAATCAATCGGTTGTCGCCATCACCCTGGCCGCGCCCGCCAATGTTGCGCAGGACTTCAGCTACCCGCCGCTCCTGGGTAGCATTGGCGATACGGTCTGGTTTGATCTGGACAGCAGTGGCGGCGATCAAAGTACACAAGGTACTGAACCCGGTCTGGCCGGCGTTGTCATGACGCTGACCGGTAGCACCGGCGCGCCCATTACCACGACAACCAGCATCACCGGTTACTATCTCTTTACTAACCTGCCATTGGGCGTCTATACGGTGACGGTCGATACCGCGACCTTGCCGGCGACGGTGATCGCCAGCCCAAGCCATGACCCCGATGGCGGCAGCGACCATCAAGCCGTGGTGACGCTCATCCCGGCCCTGCCGAATAACAGCGCGCAAGATTTTAGCTACCCACCGGTAGCGACACCCACGCCGACCAGCACCCCCACGGGCACGGCGACGGCAACCGCCACGGCAACCGCCACCCCGACGCCGACCAGCACGGCGACGGCCACGCCAACCGATCTGCCGACAGCCACGGTCACAGAAACACCGACCGATCTCCCCACCGTCACGGCGACAGCTACGCCAACCGATCTACCGACGGCAACGGCGACGGCCACGCCAACCGATCTGCCAACGGCCACCGCCACGGTAACGGAGACGCCGACCGATCTCCCCACCGCCACGGCGACAGCCACGCCAACCGATCTACCGACGGCGACGGCCACGCCAACCGATCTGCCGACGGCCACCGCCACGGCAACCGCGACGCCGACTGATCTGCCGGCGACAACGCCGACGGCTACCTCCACCGCCATATCGATTCTCGGCAGCATCGGTGACACAATCTGGTACGACGCTGACAGTAGCGGCGGCGACCAGAGCAGTCAAGGCAGTGAACCCGGTTTGGCCAATGTGGAAGTGCAGTTGACCGATAGTTTCGGTGTGGTCATCACGACCACGACCGACAACAATGGCAACTATCTGTTTGCTAATCTGCCGTTTGGTAATTATACGGTGACTGTCAACATTGCCACCCTACCGGTGACGGTGACAGCCAGCCTCACCTTTGACCCGGATGGCGGCAATGACAATCAATCGGCAGTAACCTTGACAACACGCCAACCGGATGACCTGGCGCAGGACTTCAGTTACCCGCCTGCCTACTATGACTTTGGCGACCTGCCTGAGCATTACAACACATCGGCAAGTAACAATGGCGCACGTCATCGCCTCGATGGTGTGACCTATTTGGGGAGCCAGGTCGATGATGAAGTGGACGGCGCGCCCACCGTTGGGGCCACAGGTGACGATACCCTGGGCGCCGCCGACGAAGATGGCGTGGCCTGGCCGCCGGCGATCCAGCCGGGAGCGACCGTTGCGTTGACGGTGACGGCTGCCGGCGTCGGCTATGTAAACGCTTGGATCGATTTCAACGGCGATGGCAACTTTACCGGCATCGGCGAGCGGATTGTCAATACCGACACGCTGCTGACCGCTGGTTCGCATGTACTCACCCTGACGGCGCCGGCAATGATCAGTGATACGCTCTACAGTCGCTTCCGTTTCACCGCCGATCCCAATACGGCAACCACTGCTAACGGGATTGCGGCGAGCGGTGAAGTGGAAGATTATCTCTTGTTGAGCCTGGGCAACCAGCTCTGGATCGACAACGGCCTGGTCCCCGGCGCCACGCCCGGCTCCTTTGATGCAGGAGAATGGTCTGCGCCAGCCGGCGTGACGCTGACGTTGCTGCTCTCGGACACCATGCACCCGCTTGCGACCACAACGACGGACGGGGCGGGACGCTACCTGTTCACCGGTTTGCCGCCGGGTGACTATAAGGTGCTGGTCATTGGGGCAAACTTCTTGCCTGGCGCGCCCTTGGCTGGTCATTACAGTACTGAGCCGACCGAGCTGGATCCCAACCAAGACGGCGACAACGACGACAACGGCATCGATGGCTGGCCGCTGGACGGCATCGTTAGTAATGGCATCACCTTGCGCGCCGGCGCTGAACCGACCAATGACAGCAATGGCGCCAACAGCAACCTGACGCTCGACTTTGGTTTTGTCGCCACTGACTTTGGCGATTTACCGGACGGCAATGCCACCAATTCACCAAACTATGAAACCCTTTCCCTGCTGGCGGCTGTCCACCGCATCGTTCCGGGGCTGCACCTGGGCGCAACCGTCGATAGCGAACTCGACGGTCAACCACTGCCGGACGCAGAGGGTGATGATTTGGGTGATCAGGATGATGAAGATGGCGTCACGCTCCCACGCTTTACTATCGGCGCAACGGCGACGGTGACGGTGACAGCGGTTAATACCACCGGTCTGCCCGCCATCCTGTATACCATGATCGACTTTAATGGCGATGGCTGGTTTGACGAAAGTACAGAAGTAATCACAACGCCGGTGACAGCTTCAGGTGTTGTCACTATCACCGTCACTGTGCCGCCCGATGCCGACGTGACGCAACAGGTTGGCGCCCGCTTCCGTTTGACCACCAACGAACTGCCCAGCCCGCAAAACGGCATTGCCGGAGATGGCGAAGTGGAGGATTACCTGATTGCCATGGCGCCTATGGTTGGCAGCATTGGCGATACGATCTGGTATGACGCTGACAACAGCGGCGGCGACCAAGGCAACCAGGGTAGTGAACCTGGCCTGGCCAATGTCGCTGTGCAACTGACGGACAGCACCGGCGCGGTCATCACAACGACGACCAGCATTACCGGCTACTACCTGTTCGATAATCTGCCCTTGGGGCTGTACACCGTCACCGTCAACACGGCTACCCTCCCGGTGACGGTGACAACGAGTCCAACCTATGATCTGGACGGCGGCAACGACAACCAAAGTGTCGTTACCTTAACTAGCGCCGCGCCGGACAACGTAGCGCAAGACTTTAGCTATCCAGCCATTTCTGGGGCAAGCCCAACGCCGACAGCAACCGCCACTGCAACAGCGACGGCCACCGCCACTGCAACAGCCACGGCCACAGCAACGGGGACAATAACCAACACACCAACGCCGACGCCGACCCAAACCGCCACGCCGACGCTAACGCCGACGCCGACCAGTACGGCATCGCCGACGGCAACGCCAACCGCTACGCCAACGGCATCGCCGACCGTGACCAATACACCGATTGTCTATCGTGACTATGGCGATGCGCCCGATGGTGACAATGGCAGCGGCTTCCCAACCGCCGGGAATGACGGCGGGGAAGGGGCCGCGGCCAACCATATCATTATCAATACGCTCTACCTGGGTACTTGTGTGGATGCTGAAGTCGATGGCGCGCCGACCGCCCGCGCCGGCGTCGCCAGCAGTGGCGGCGATGACCATACAACCGGTATCGCCAGCAATTGCGCCGGCCCGGATGACGAGGATGGCGTTACGCTCATTACACCCCTGGTGGCGGGCGCCGATGCCTGTGTCGCGGTGACGGCCGTCAACCAGACCGGCGCCCCGGCCATGCTCCAAGGCTGGATCGATTTCAATGGCGATGGTCGCTTTGCTGCTGATGAGGCGCTCACAACCGGCGCCTTTGCCGGCGGCGGTGCGGTCATCCCGCAAGGCGGCGTCAGCGGTCAGCCCTACTGCTTCACCACCCCGGCGCCGGCGACCTTCGCTGGCGGTGAAACCCACCTGCGCTGGCGTTTGAGCCGCGCCGGCGGCCTAGCCGCCAGTGGTCCGGCCCCCGATGGCGAGGTGGAAGATTACTGGCAACCCTTTGCCTGTCTCGGCAACCGCGTCTGGATCGACTGGAATGAAAATGGTCTCCAAGAGAGTGCCAATCCGGTTGAGCCAGGTTTGGCGAACCTGACGGTGACGCTGCTCTGGTACGGCCCCAACAACCTTGACGAAGCCGGCGCCGGTGATGATCGTACCTACACAACGATTACGGCCGCTGATGGCAGCTACCACTTCTGCGGTCTGTTGCCAAGTAACAATGGGGTTGTCAGCACCTATGAAGTGCAATTGGTCGATCAATTGTATGTCGCCACTCACCATGTTGATGCGCATGATGACGCCTTTGATAGTAATATCGTCAATAGTGGCGTCTTCACCCAAGTTCTGTATACCGATAACTTTGTGGTTCCGGCGCCGCTGGTCGATGCCCCGCAACCCTTTGCCCTGCCGGTCAACGAAAGTGGACCACTGGATGCATCGGCGTCACCGCACCAATACCCGGACAGCAGCGTCGATCAGACCATCGACCTGGGGATTGACCCTCATGACATGGGGGACTTACCCGACGCAAATGGCGGCGTAGGTAACTTCGCCACCACTTTGACCGACGGCGGCGAAGGGGTTGGCGCGCTCCATACGATCCAGACCGATCTCTACCTGGGCGACTGTGTGGACAGCGAAGCCGATGGCGCACCGGATGCTGAGGCCGGCACGGATAATATCAATGGTGATGATGCCATGACGGGCTTTGTCGTACGTGGCGCCTGTACACGGCCCGACGACGAAGATGGCGTCCGCCTGATGACCCCCCTCGTGCCGGGCGGCCCAGCTTGTATCGCCGTGACAGCCCACCTACCGGCTGGCGAACAGGCGGTCTTCCAGGGCTGGATCGACTTCAACGGCGACGGCGACTTTGGCCTTCCCGGCGGGGCGGATGACGCCAACGAGTTGCTCGCTACGCGCGACTTCGCCGGCGGTCGCCTCCTGTTGACCGGCAGCGTTGATCGCCAGCTTTACTGCTTCGATGTACCCCAAGGGGCGACAACCCTGAATGGGAACATTTACATGCGCTACCGCCTGAGCAATGACGGTCTGACCCCCGATAACTTGGCGCCGTTGCGTTTCTATGGCCCGGCCGATACCGGTGAAGTCGAAGACTATATGATGGTGCCGCCGCCGTACTGTGTCGGCAACTATCTCTGGATCGACAACGGCGCCGCGCTCAATACGCAGGATTCCGGTGATACCCCGGTCGCCGGCCTTGCTGTTAATCTGATCTGGGGCGGCCCGGATGAATTGGTCAGCACGGGCGCCGATAATCTGCTCTATCCGACCACGACCGATGCCCTCGGTCACTATCACTTCTGCGGTCTCACCCCCGATGCCGACGGTGATGGCGTGGCGGATCAATATCAGGTGGTCGTGCCGGTTGCGCCCGCCGGCGTCGTTGGTGTGGTAACGGCTGACCAAGGGGGCAATGACAGTCTAGATAGTGATGGTCGCCCCGGCGCAAGCAATGCGGCGGAATCGCTGCCCTTTGTCGTCAGCAACGATACGACAGATCGCGACCAGGCGAGTAACGACAACAGCAATCTGGAAGGTAATATTCCGGATATTCGGGACGATCTGAGCATCGACTTTGGCTTCTACCGGCTAGGCGCCATCGGTGATCTGGTCTGGAATGATGCTGATCAGGATGGCGTCCAAGATCCGACCGAAGTGGGCGTCTCCGGTGTTGTCGTCACCCTCTTTGACGGCGTAACGAACAGCGTAATCGCCACAACAACAACTGACAGCGCCGGCAACTATCTTTTTGATAATCTGCCGCCCGGTCAGTACTACATTCAGGTCGCGCTGCCGACGCACTACACCTTTACCATTCCGGGCAGCACGCCGGAAAGCGGGAATGATAGCAACGCTGATCCGAACAGCGGGCAAACGCCAATCATCACGCTGCTGACCAGCCAGATCAGTGTTATCTGGGACATTGGCATCTACCAAACGCCGACTAACCTGGACGAAACGTCGGAACCCGCTGCCAGTCGCGTCTTCCTGCCTCTGGTTGCACGCCGCTACTGGAAGATCGGCCACGACGGCAAATTGGCGCCGGTGGTGATCTACCGGCCGGTCTGTCGCCCAAGTGGTTGTATTGCCCCATAAGGCTGGTGATGCCAAGGCGACTAGACTTGTCGAATGGAATTAAGATAAGCGTAATTTAGCTGTTTCAACGGTAGTGATTGCTGGTAAGATAAAAACGGGACGCGGTCAACGCGTCCCGTTTTTATTTGCTCAATTTTAGCCATTTTTACGCAAAAAGTGGTAGTCGGCTTGTTGATAAGTAAGTCAAATAGTGTTTAGTACTAAATAAAAGAACTTTCCTTACGAAAATCTTTCCTTGTCTTTTGTCATGGTTGTGTAATTCTTACGACAGGCATCTGTAACGGTTTACCCCTGTATTCCTTGTTATAGTGAACCTCAGCAATTGATTGTGAGCAGTACAGCGGTGCTGCTCCTTGTTTGCCACCTCGCCTGAATGAGCAAAGGGTGGCTGCGCAAAATAGTCGCTGAGGGTTCAACAGTTGTATGCGTATCAGGTTGCGTTTGCTGATTTGGCTACTTGTCAGTGGTTTGCTTGGCGGTTGGTTGATGACAACGGACGTGAGCGCCGCCCCGGCCAGGGTGATCAATGGCGCCGATGTGCCGGCGGGTGAACAACCGTGGGTCGTAGGCATTCTCCAAGCCGGGGTTGCGGACGATTATCTCGCCCAGTTCTGTGGCGGCACGTTGGTGGCCGAGCGCTGGGTGCTGACCGCCGCCCATTGCACCTTTGACGAAGCGGGCAACGCCTTTACAGCGGATGAGTTACATGTTCTCGTCGGGCGCCGCGTCTTACGCAGCAATGAAGGCGCACGCCTCGCCCTTGACCAGATCATTCGCCACCCAGCCTTCGATACCACCACCTACAGCCATGACCTGGCCTTACTCCGCTTGCGTGAGACAACCGCAACGCCCGTGGTCACGTTAGCCACCACAGCCAGCAACGCCAGCCTGACCGGCGGGCGGGCGATGGTGGTCGGCTGGGGCGTTACGCAAGATGGCGTTGGCGCTGATACGTTGCAACGGGCGCAGGTGCCGCTGGTGGCGACCGCTGCCTGTCATCAACGCTATGCCGATTATGGCCTCACCCTGGCGCCGACCATGATCTGCGCCGGCTACGAAGCGGGCGGAACCGACGCCTGTACCGGCGACAGCGGCGGCCCGCTCCTCCTCTGGAACAACCGTCAACAGCGCTGGTTGCAAATCGGCATCATCAGTTGGGGCAGTGGTTGCGCCGAAGCCGGTATCTACGGCGTCTACACGCAAGTGAGTAGTTTTACGGAGTGGATTACGAATACGATCACAATGCAGAGTAGCGTGATTCGTGCTACGTGATTCGTGTTGCGTGAACTGTCAAAGTAGCCAAGGCTTTAGCCAATAGCTACCCAACAATTGAACGCTTCACGAATCACGTAGCACGCAGCACGCATTATGCCATTTCACCCACCTGCTGTTTCAGCCAGGCTTCGATGAACATGTCGATCTCGCCATCGAGAACAGCGGCGGTGTTGCCGGTTTCGACATCGGTGCGCAGGTCTTTGACCATCTGGTAGGGGTGGAGGACATAGCTGCGGATCTGGCTGCCGAAGTTGGCGTCGACATTTTGCCCTTTGAGGCGCGCCTTTTCGGCCAGCAGCTTTTCTTGTTCGATTTCGTATAGTTTGCCGCGCAGCACCTTCATTGCCATTTCGCGATTTTGTCCCTGGCTGCGCTCGTTTTGCGAGGTGACAATGATCCCCGTCGGCAAGTGGCGGATGCGCACGGCAGTCTGGTTCTTCTGTACATTTTGCCCGCCGGCGCCGCTGCTTAGGAAAACTTCCACTTCAATGTCATTCGGGTTGATGTCAATCTCAATGTCTTCATCGATGACCGGCATCACCTCCACTTTGGCAAAGCTGGTGTGACGGCGGTTGTTAGCGTCAAAGGGGCTGAGGCGCACCAGGCGATGGGTGCCCCGTTCGGCTTTCAAATAGCCATAGGCATAGGGTCCAGCCACCTCGACGGTGACGCTCTTGATGCCCGCCTCTTCGCCTTCGGTCATGTCGGTGATCGAGGTTTTGAACTTGTGCTGTTCGGCCCAGCGCAGATACATGCGCAGCAACATCTGCGTCCAATCTTGCGCTTCGGTGCCGCCGGCGCCGGCGTGAATGCTAAAGATGGCCGAATCGGCATCATGTTCGCCGCTGAGGGCCAATGCCGTCTCACGTTCCTCCAACTCATTGGCGAGGGCCGTCGCCTCCTGCTCTAACTCGGTGAGCAGGGCAGGATCATCTTCGGCCAGGGCATACAACTCATTCGCATCCTGGATCCGACGGTAGACTGTATTCCAGGTTTCGACCACCTCACGCAGCGTGCTGGTCTCCTGCATCTTCTTCTGGGCGGCCTGCTGGTCGTTCCAGAAATCGGGCTGTTGCGATTCGGCTTCCAGCGCTTTTAGCGTCGTTTCTTTTCCCGCAATGTCAAAGACGCCCCCGGATCACATCCACCCGTTCCAGCAACTGGGCCAATCGCCCGGCTAATTCGCTCATAATTTTTTCCTTCCCATCTAAACTCAAGCGTCCCGCTGGGACGAATATGACTGGCTACTGTTCCCCTAGGAGGCCATCGACAAAGGTGACCGGGTCAAAGAGCGCGAAGTCATCGATGCGTTCGCCGGTGCCGACAAAGCGGACAGGGACGCCCAGTTCGCGCTTGATGCTGAGGACGGCGCCGCCTTTGCTCGTGCCATCCAGCTTGGTCAAGATAATGCCGGTGACGCCGGCGCTGGCGCCAAAGGCTTTGGCTTGCGAAATGGCGTTCTGGCCGGTCGAGGCGTCCAGCACCAGCAGCACTTCATGCGGCGCGCGATGCACCTGCTTGCCGGCGACCGTCTTGAGCTTTTCCAGCTCTTTCATCAAATTGAATTTGGTCTGCAAGCGGCCGGCGGTATCCACCAGCAGCAGATCGGCTCTGCGGCTCTCCTGGCTGGCGCGCATGGCGTCAAAGATGACCGCGCCCGGATCGGCGCCGGGGGCATGGGCGATCACTTCGACGCCGGCCCGTTCGCCCCAAATCTTCAACTGGTCAATGGCGGCGGCGCGGAAGGTGTCGGCGGCGGCCAGCACCACTTTGCGCCCCCGTTTTTTGTACCAGTTCGCCATCTTGCCCAGGCTGGTCGTCTTGCCCGACCCGTTGACGCCGACGACGAGCACGACCGTTAGAATGCGCGGTTCGTCAATGTGGAGCGGCTCGTCGGATTGCAGTTGACGCACCATCTCTTCCTTGAGCGCCAGATAGGCTTTGCTGGTGGCCTTGATATTTTCCTCTTGTACCCGTTGGCGGGTCTGCGCCACCAACTCCTGCGTTACCGTTGACCCGACATCGCCGGAGAGCAGGGTGGCTTCCAGTTCGTCCCACAGATCCTCGGTGATTTCATTTTCTTGAAAGATGGTGGCAATCCGGCTAAAGACACTGGCGCGCGTCTTTTGCAGACTCGCCTCCAACTTGACCTCGTCCTGGGTCTTGTCTTCCTGTTTGCCAAAGAGTCGTCTGAACAAACCAGGTCTCCTTGCTACAATTGATGCTGACAAACAAAGACGCGGACGGCGCCGCGTCTGATAGAACCTTGCTGGTTTCATTGTACCACTGTGTGGCTGGCGTATCAAGGTTGCGGATAGATGTGGAGTATTTTAAATACAGTTTCGACTAGAGTGCTGTTACTACTCTAAACACCCGTGATTTGATAAGCACGTTTGTTCTGCTCCACTATATCTCAACAGATGTCGAAGCCAGCCGATATCAGGCTAAAAGAGAACAGGTCACATGCCTTGGCGGCGCCACAAAGGATGAAAACAGAACCGCCTAGCGTTAGCGTGCGGCCACCCCTTACTGACGTGCGGGGTTCTATTTTCACAGCAGGCCACATGAAGGGGTTACACCCATCAGCATGAAAATCAGCTTTTGATCAAAGATTGCGCCGATTTCACCGATTTTTCTATTCGCTAATCTGCGTAATCGGTGAAATCCCGGTTATTTACAGAACAGAACTGCGCAAAGAACTTCGTGAAGAAATTCGTAAGGAAGAGCGTAGAGAAGAACGTCGCAAAGGTCGTAAAGAAGGCAAGGTAGCAATCCTCATTGCGCAACACCTTTTTGTTTTACATCCAATTAGGAGTTACGCAGTTGGACAAGACCTGTCAGGTTTCGCAAACCTGACAGGTCTCTGGTAGCGCCCGTCAACTGCGTAACTCCTATTGATAACAAACCCAGTTTTTGCGCATATGTATTTTTTCTTCACTTGCTGCGCACTTGTTGTTAACAAACGGTTAATATTCATTCTCCCCCTGATTCGCAAAGGAACAGGTTATGGTTGTCCAGCAGTTCTTTGAGCTTTCTGATGATTGGCTGTCGTTGCCCACCGGTTATCGCTGCTTGACGCGCCGGGAAAACGCGCTGCGCAGCTATGATACACCGACCATGCCGTCGCCTGTGCTGGGCCGGGCGCCCAAGATTTTGATCTATTCGCACGACACCTTTGGCCTTGGCAACATCCGCCGCACCTTGCTGCTGGCGCAAGCGATGCGCGACGAATTTGCCGACGCTTCGATCCTCCTCGTGACCGGCTCGCCGGTGATCCACTCCTTCCGCATCCCGGATCGGGTCGATTATATCAAACTGCCCTGTCTGGATCGCGTCGCAGCCGATACCTACGAACCGCTCTATCTGGGCCAACACAGCGCCACGATTAAGGAGATGCGGCAGGATCTCCTCCACCGTTCGATCCTCAGCTTTGCGCCCGATTTGATGATCGTCGATAAACGTCCCGGCGGCATTGACAATGAACTGCTGCCGACGCTGGAGACCCTGGCCCGTCAACGGCAGCGTCCCCGTCTAGTGTTAGGGGTACGCGACATTTTAGATGAACCCGAACGCACTCGCCGTTCGCTGCACAATAGCCACTCCTTTGAATTGATCGACCGCTATTATGATGAGGTGTGGGTCTATGGCGTGCCGGAGATTTTTGATCATTTAGGCGAGTATGCCTACCCCACCCACATTGCCGCCAAAACCTACTACTGCGGCTATTTACGCCGACCGGTCGAAGCCGCCAAACAGAAAGATGGCGCCCCGCGCGTCCTGGTGACGACCGGCGGCGGCGGCGACGGCAGCGCGGTGGTGGAAGCGTATCTGGCCGGCCTGTTGGAATTGCCGCGGCGCGTCGTCCTACGCACCAAGGTGATCTTTGGTCCGCAAATGCCCGCTGCCGACCGGGAGCGGTTGCTGGCGCGCTATGCTCATCTGCGCGATGTCAAGTTTCGCGACTTCAAACCCGATCTCACCGAAGAATATGCCAAGGCCGATCTCGTTGTGGCAATGGCGGGTTATAACACCGTCTGTGAATTGCTGTCGAGCGGCAAGCGCGCGGTCCTGGTGCCACGGGCAGAGCCGGTGCAAGAGCAGTTGATTCGCGCCCGTAAGCTGCACCAACTGGGTCTCTTTGATCTGGTGGAGCAGAGTCAACTCACACCAACCCGTCTGCTGACCACGGTGTTAGCCACTTTGGCGCGCGCGACGCCGGGGGAAGCGCTGGTCGATCTGGATGGTTTACCCCGCATTCGCCAACGGGTTCATGCGTTGTTGGGAGCGTAGCCGCCATGACCCAACCCGGCCTTGCCCTGATCCTCAGCGGCTTTCCCCGCCGCTCGGAAACTTTTGCCCTCCATGAGGCGACTGCGCTCCTGCGCGCCGGTTTGCTTACCGCCGTCTTTGCCACCAAGCCGGGCGATGGTTTGCCGCCGCAACCGGGCAGCGAAGCGTTGCTGGCACAGGTGCAACTGCTGCCGGCGGGCGATACGGCTCTGCAAGCGGCGGCTGTGCTGCACCAGCTCGCTGGGCGTCCTGTTGCTGGGGTTCATGCTTACTTTGCCCACACGCCGACCGCCGTCGCCATGCGAGTCGCGCAACAGTTGGGAATGTCCTATGGTTTTAGTATGCATGCCAAGGATGCGCGCAAGGTGGCGCCCAGCGAGTTGAATCGCCGGGCGCGGGGGGCGGTCTGCGTGGTTGCCTGTAATCGCGATGTGGCCGGTGCCATCACCGACCCGGCGGCAGCGGTGACGATCCTCCCCCATGGGGTTGATTTGCTACGTTTCCAACCCACCCCCTTGCCGGCTGAACCGCCGCTACGCTTGCTGGCGGTCGGTCGATTGGTCGAAAAGAAGGGTTTTGACCTGTTGGTGCGCGCCGCCGCCGGCTTTACCTTTCCCTTTACGTTGGAAATCATCGGCGATGGGCCGGAACAGCCGCACTTGATACAGTTGATCTCATCGCTGGGGTTACAAGGACAAATCACCCTGCGTGGCGGCGTTACGCATAGTGAATTGCCGGCGCGCTATGCTGCTGCCCATATTGTCGTTGTGCCGTCGGTGGTGGATCGGACCGGGGATCGGGATGGGTTGCCCAATGTACTGCTGGAAGCGATGGCCGCGGGACGACCGGTGGTAGCGAGTGATGTGGCGGCGATCAGCAGTGCAGTGATCGATGGCGAAAGCGGCTTGCTGCTCCCGTCCGGTGACATTGCCGCCTTAACTATGGCCTTGAACCGCCTGGCCGCCGCGCCTGAACTGCGGCACACGCTGGCGCGCAATGGCTACCGGCGGGTTGTCCAGCACTTTGCCCTCTCCGCTTGCACCGACCGCTTTTGTGATTTTATTGCCAAACGTTATGCGCTTTGAGGTGAGTGATGGCAACCCAAACAAAACAGGAAGTGGCCTATATCCTAAAGGGCTATCCGCGCCTTTCCGAGACCTTTATTATCAATGAAATTTATCTGTTGGAACAGATGGGGTTGACACTGCGCCTCTTTGTCCTCAAAGCGACGGAGGAAAAGAAGAGTCACGCCATTGTTGACAAGATTCGGGCCGCTGTCACTTATCTACCCGAAACCGCTTCGATTACGGAAAGCAACTTTGGCTGGTGGCTGGTCAAACATCTGCCCCTCTTTGCTGCCACCCACTTTCGCTTGTTTCGCCGGCGACCACGCGCCTATCTGCGCACTCTGCTCTACGCCATCCTGGGCTTGAGCTTTCAGCTCTCCTTGCAAAGCGGCGTGCGCTTCAAAAAGAGCTTTATCAAAGAATTTTTGCAAGCGGGAACCATTGCTGACCAGGTGTTGACCGCCGGCACGATTGACCACCTGCACGGTCACTTCTGCCACGGTGCGACCACCGTCACCATGCTTGCCGGCTATCTGGCGGGCCTGCCCTTTAGCTTTACCGCCCACGCCAAAGATATTTACCTACCCGAACTCAACCCCAACGGCTTGCTGCACACCAAGCTGGCGGCGGCGGCTTTTGTCGTGACTTGCACCGATGCCAATCGCCAATACTTGACCCAGCTTTGTCCGAAGGGCGCCCCCATTCACACCATCTATCACGGACTGGATCTGGCGCGCTTTGCTCCGCCAGCAGTCGCAACCGAGACGGATGTTCCAGTCATCCTGGCGGTTGGTCGTTTTGTTGCGAAGAAGGGCTTTCCGTACTTGGTGGAAGCCTGTCGTCTGCTCAAGGCGCGCGGTCATGTGTTCCGCTGCCGCATCCTCGGCCAGCGCGATGAACAGAGCGAGTTGGTGCGCGGGTTGATCGAGGCAGGGCAACTCACCGATACTGTCCAGATCCAGGGGGGCGTCACCCAAGAGGAACTGCGCGACATCTATGCCGCCGCCACGGTCTTTGCCCTGCCCTGCCTGATTGTCGATAGCGGCGACCGCGACGGCATTCCCAATGTGTTGGCCGAGGCCATGGCGACAGCGCTGCCGGTCGTTTCTACCAAGATCTCCGGCATTCCTGAAATTGTGGCGGATGGCGTCAATGGCCTGTTAGTACCGGAAAAGGATGCCGTCGCCCTGGCTGACGCCCTGGAACGGCTGCTGCTCGACCCGGCGCTGCGGCAACGGTTGGGGCAGGCCGCCCGCACAACGATTACCGAACTCTTTGATTCGTGGCAGACGACGGTGACGCTGCGCTCCCTCTTCACGGCCCAATTGGCGCAACACCAATCGACTCACACCCCAGCCCCCGCTCGCCAAAGCCAACCGCTGGCCGGCGCGCAACCGCAACTTGGCCCCGGCGCCGATCGAACCATGTTGTGGATCGACTGCAAAAGGATGACCGATGAAAACCATGCCTGCCGTAACCGTGAATAATGGCGTCGCCCCGCTTGGGCGCGGGCGAACAATTGCGCTTTTCCCCGGCGCGTTTCGTCCGCCTCATGTGGCCCATTTTGCGGCGGTGCAAAGTTTGTTGCAACAGCCGACGATTGACGAAGTGGTCATCATTATTGCGGATCGCAACCGGCTCATCCCCGGCACGACCCAAGCGCTCCCTGCCCAGGTTGCCCAGGCGATCTGGTCGATCTATGTGGCCGACATGGCCAGGGTGCGCGTTGAAATTGCCCCTCATGCCGCCATCACCCATGCGCTTAGCTACTTTACGCGGGTCACGCCGGCTGACCGTTTGCTCTTCTGCATTGGCGAAGCGGATCAGGGGCGGGGCGATGACCGCTTTACCGACATGGCGGCGCTCTCCGCCCGGACCGGCATCGCGGCGACAACCATGGCGGCGCCCACCGGTGCGCTGTCGATTCGGTCGACCGCCCTGCGCGCCGCGTTGGCTGCGCCGGCGATGGGGCAGGCCGCGTTTCTGGCGGCTTTGCCCACACATCTGACCGCAGAACAACGCGCTTGGGTCTGGCAGCTTTGTCTGCACGGGTTGCAGGCGATTGAGTCGATCTTGCCGGAAAAGCTTGGCCGTCTCCTGACTGAACAGGGGGTGCCGTTCACCGGTGCGCTCAACGTGGTCAAACCTGGGAAGGTCGATCCCGTCTTTTGTGCGCAGCGGACGGATGGCGCCCCGCTCTTTGTCAAATATGCCGGGGACACCGTCGATGATGGCGTTGTGGGGCAGCCCTTGTCACCCAAACCGGCCAAACGATTGGACGCCGAACGGCGCGCCCTCAAATGGCTCCAGGGTAATCCGTCGCCTGCGGTGCAGACACCCAAAGTAGAACTGTTTGACAAGGCCACACGCCTTTTGGTTTTGAGCGCAGTTTGCCCGGCCGGGCGTACTCTCTTGACTGACCTGGAACAAGGGGTATTTTTGCCGGCGGTCGCGCGCGCCGCTGCCCGTTTTCTGCGCCATTGCCATCACGCTGAAAGCGCGCTGCCGGCGCTGTGGAGCGAAGCGCCGACGGATGAAGCCCAGTGGCGACGTATGTTGGCGCTGCGTACAACGGCTCTGGCTATGACGCACTGTACTGAAACGAGCCGGGCGCAATTAACCACGTTGTCTGCTTGGAGCGACCAATCGCGCCAACACCGGTTATTTCATCTGGACTATACGCCACAGAATATTCGGATCGATCAAACGGGCATTGGGGTCATCGATTTTGAACTGAGTTCCACAATCGGCGATCCGGCCTACGAGCTGGGGCTGTTCCTCGGCCATTATCTCTATTGGGGACTAAAGCACGGAGCGACAGACGCCTGTCGCCAGGCGGTGCAGGCTGCCCTTGCCGCTTATTTTGCCGATTCGGGGCTATATGGTAGCAGCCAGCAGGGCCAACGTGGGGAAACGCCGGATGTCGTTGCACAAGTGGCGGCGCGGACGGCGGCCTTTGCCGGCGCCGGGATGTTAGCCCTCCTCGCCATGCCGGATCAGGCCACTGGCCAGGGTTTGGCCGCGCCCCAGCAAATTGCGACCGTGGCGACCCGTCTCTTAGCGCAGGGGCTGGCGCAAAAGGTAAACGGCATCGCGCTATTGATGGCCGCGGTCGGCGCCGCTCCCGGTTGCGAAGGCTCGCTGCTGTGTGTGGACGAACCGCGCGAACGCTTTGCCGCTCCTTATTGCTACTGGACGCCCGCCGCGCTTCTCGTCCATTTCCAGACGCGTCCAACGCCCCACTATTTTGCCCTGCGCGACCGGGAGCAGGCCAGTGAGCAACAAATCGACCAGCTCTTGCGTGATTGCTTTGTCTACAATGACGAAGCCTATCATCTGCCCACCGGCTTTGATTGGACAGTCAACCCCAGTCCGGATCGGGAATGGCTGATTCTGCTCCATAAATTCTACTTTGCGCCCGGTTTGGGAGCAGAATATGCGCGAACGGGTGATGAACGCTACCTGCACAAGTGGCTGGCATTGACCGCCGCCTGGATCGACACGGTTCCGCTCACCTTTCTATCGAGCGATGTGACCGGCCGGCGCGTGCAAAATTGGATCTTTGCCCACTACTATTTTGTGACAATGGCTCAGGCGGCGCTCCCGCGCGACTTTTATGCGTGCTTCCTGCGCTCCTTGCAGCAGCAGGTGACCTCTCTCTGCGCCAATCTAACCCCGGCGCGCAACCATCGCACCATTGAATTGTACGCCATTTTTATGGCTGCCGTTGTCTTCCCTGAATTTGCCGATGCGCAACAGTGGCGGCACTTCGCCCAGGAGGAACTGCTGAAGAACATCCAAGCCGACCTGCGCCCCGACGGCGTCCACTGTGAACAATCGACCGACTATCACCACCTGGTGGTCAAAAATTATCTGGGGGTGAAACGGCTGGCCGCCGCCAATGGCATCACGCTTGATCCCCGTTTTGACGAACTGCTGCAAAAGGCGCTCGACTTTGCCATGGTTGCGCACAAACCCGACGGCGCCATTCCGGCCCTGAGCGATGGTGATTCACGCTCATTTCTGGATCTATTGCAACAAGGTGCTGACTTGTATGACAACGCGGCCTGGCGCTACGTCGCCACCCAAGGCCGCGCCGGCACGCCACCCACCGTCCGTTCGCACACCTTTCCCGCCGGCGGTTATACCATTTTGCGCAGCGGTTGGGGCGAAGGCGCCACCTCCTTTACCGATGAGCGCTATCTGATCTTCGATTGCGGCCCCTTAGGCGAAGGGAATCACGGCCATCTTGATCTCTTGAGCTTTGAAGCGGCGGCCTTTGGTCAATCGCTGATTGTCGATCCGGGGCGCTACACCTATCACGAACCGCACCCGGACAGCGGCGCCATCAACTGGCGGGCGCGTTTTCGTGGCACGGCTTATCACAACACGGTGCAGGTGGATGGT
This sequence comes from Caldilinea sp. CFX5, assembly GCA_021405325.1. The sequence goes on from QWII01000067.1 coordinate 47,189, forward strand.
CGGGAACAGACCGCTTACCGCTTTCACAAGAAAAAATTTAAGCTCTGCGGCCCGGAACCGGCCTGGACGCTGCGCCATTTTCAATGTGGCGCCACTTGCGACTTTGTGCATGGCGCCGCCGCCAGCGCCGAATATGATGTCATTCATGAGCGCATCATCTGCTTTGCCGGCCACGAATACTGGATCGTTACCGACATCTTGCGCGCACCCAGTTCACATCGCTATGATCTGCGCTTCCACCTGGCCGACACCGCCGCGGGTCAAACAACGCTCTGTACAAAGGGGAATATGCATCTGATCCACGCACCCCACTTGCTGATTGCCCAACCCGCTGCGGCCCAAACGACCGTTACCCTCCAAGAAGGCTATGTCTCACGGAGCTATGGCACAAAAGCCCCGGCGCCTGTAGTCTGTTTTACCCGGTCAGCGACGACTACCTGTTTTCATACCGTGCTGTACCCCTATGCCGACCGACCACCCTCGATCCAGGTTGCGGCTTGGCCCGTGCGGCGCCAGGGGCGTTGTCTGCCCGCTGACCAGGGCGTCTTGTTGCAAATCATGTTCATGCAGGGTGAGCGCCACTATGTTGACACCGTGCGGTTGCTGCACGATGTTGATACCGTGCAGCCACCGCACGATGTTGATACCGTGCGGCTACCGCACGATGTTGATACCGTGCAATATCAATATCACTACACGCGACAAGACTTGTCGCGATTGGAGTAAGCTATGAGCGCTGTGCAAGCCCTCCCGTCTGATCAAACAATGCCCCAATTGCAGGTGGCGCTTGATCCGTTGATGATGCAGGTTATTTTCCAAAAAATGTTTGCGACAGACGCCGCCGCAGTACAGGTTGATTCCTGCGTCGTCGAGCGGGTAAAGTACAAAGCCGGCGAGAAGTGTGTGATCAGCTATCTGCTGCGCCTGTACGACCCTGAACGGGATTGTTGTCATGAACAGCGGCTGGCCGCGCGCTTTTTCCCCGCCGGCTTGTCAGAAGCGCGTTACCAAAAGGCGCTGTGCGAACCATTGACGCCGCCACCGTATGGCAACGCCGTTATGCACCTGCCCGAACTGGCGATGGTGTTGTGGGCGTTCCCCAATGACCGCAAGATCGCCACCTTGCCCCACTTGCTGGCGACCGCTGCGCAGGACAATGATGAATTAGGCGCCATCGTGACAAACCTATTCGGTGAAGCGCACCAGATTGTTCACCACCGTCACCGACTAGTCCATTATGTACCCGAACAGACCTGCACCGTCTGCGTAGAACTGCAAGTCGCGCCGCCACCGGTCGTCCTGTCTGTGAAACAAGACATTACACCCGCCGCAACCGAACCCCAGAAGCGCCCAGTACAATCTTCCGGGAAGGTCCGTCCTGTCAATCCTGAAGTCTGCTCTACCCTTCCCGGAAGATGCACCCGCCAACCCGCCGACGCACCGCAACCCCTGACCCTCTTCGGCAAAGCCTACTACAACGATGACGGGGCCGAAACCTACCGGCTGATGAACCTACTCTGGGCTGAAAAGCAGGGTCACGGCCTGCGTATTGCCCAACCGCTGGCCTACGATCCACAGACCCGCATCTTATGGCAGAAGGGGCTGCCGGGGCGGACGCTGCTGAGCTATCCATTAGGTAGCCCGGTCTTTAATGAACTCTTACAAGAGGCCGCCCGGTCCGTCGCCCGGTTGCATCGCGCCATGCTCCCCTGTGCGCGCCAAAGCCGCCTTGCTGATTGGGTTGTGCAACTGTGCAGCATCCAACAGTTGCTCGAAGATCGCCACCCTGCCAGCCAGGCGACCGTTGCGGCGCTAGTCGCAGCCTTACACCATCAGGCGCCGACCGTTGACCGGGCGCCGGCTGTAACACTCCACGGCGATCTACACCTGCAGAATTTTCTGGTCGATGAAACTGCGTCGGTGGGACAACGGGTGGCGCTGATCGATCTGGACAATCTCAGCACCGGTTCGCCCTGGCGCGATCTGGGCAGCTTCTGCGCCGGTCTCTACCATCGCGGCCTGGTGGAAGCCTTGCCCACGCCATCAATCCGCCAGGCGATTGACGCCTTTTGTGTAGCGTATGCCGCAGTTGCACCGTGGCCGCTGGAACCGCAAACCATCGCCTGGTACACAGCGACCGCGTTGCTCAATGAGCGCGCCTTTCGCTCCGTTTCGCGCCTGAAGCATGGTCGTCTCGACCTGCTTGATGATCTGATTGGGCTGGCCGGCGCGCTGCTCTGACCAATGGCTCACCATTGGATATACCACCGAAAAGATAGGACATCGTTATGCTGAAGGTAGCATCGAAGAACCGCCCGCTCATTATGCCAACGCCGACCCTTGCGCAACCGTCGAGCCAGTGGCGCACGCCAACCTTGCTCTTCTATTGTCAGCATGTTCTGGGCATGGGTCATCTCATGCGCAGTCGGGCGCTGGTCGAGGGGCTGGTGGACCGCTTTCAGGTCTGCTTTCTCAATGGCGGAGAACTGATCCCCGGCTTCGCCTTTCCGCCGGCAGTCGAGGTGATCAACTTGCCGCCGCTCAAGGCCGACGCCGCCTTTACCGGCATCCACAGCACAGCCGGACAAAGCCTGGCAGAAATCAAAGCGGCGCGTACGGCGCTGATCCTGGAAACTTACACCCGTCTTCAACCGGAGATCCTGGTGGTGGAACTCTTCCCCTTTGGGCGCAAGAAGTTTGCCTTTGAACTGATGCCGCTGCTGGCGCAGATCCGCCGCCAGCGCACAGCCGGTGAAGGCGTCGCCACCAAAGTTGTTTGCAGCCTGCGCGACATCATGGTCAGCCGGCGCGACCAGCGGAAACATGAGGCGCGCGCCTGTCGCCTCTTGAATCGCTACTTTGATCTGCTGCTGGTTCACGCTGATCCGACCTTTCAGCGGCTGGAAGAATCGTTTGGTCAGGTGGACGCCATTACAACGCCGCTGGCCTATACCGGCTACGTGGCGCAAGCGGAAAGCGCCGAAGAAACGGAAGCGGTTGACGCCCCTGAACCGCTGATCCCCATTCACAAACCACTAATCCTAGGCAGCATTGGCGGTGGCCGTGTCGGCAGCGAATTGTTGGCCAGTACGGTGGCGGCCAGTGTGCAACTGGCCGCCACGCAGCCGCACCAACTGCTGCTCTTTGGCGGCCCTTACATGCCGGACGATGAATTTCACCAACTTGAAGCGGCGGTTGCCGGTCATACACATATTGTACTGCGGCGTTACACCAACCGCTTCTTGCACTACATGGCGCAGGCCGATCTTTCCATGAGCATGGCCGGTTACAACACCTGTATGAACCTGCTCACCACCGGGACACGGGCGCTGTTGCTGCCCTTTACCGGCGGCGACAATGACGAACAGTCGATCCGGGCGGCCAAACTGGCGCAGATGGGTGTCGCCGGTGTGTTGACCCCGGCAGATTTGACGCCGGCGCAACTGGCGGAACGGATCACCCAACAATTGACCGCACCACGGCCAGAGAGTACCTTGGACTTACATGGCGTCACGACCACCGCCGCCCGCCTGGTCGATCTTGTCACGCCGCCGGCCGTCGCTAGCCGCCGCGCGGCGCGACCAACCTATCCCGGCGCCGCGGTGATTGACGGCCAATTGCGCCCCTTCCTCGACCAACTGGGGGAAACCCGTGCTGCAACTGCCGAACCGCTCCATTTCTTTTTGCGCGATGATGATATTGACGAAGATGAGGAGACCCTGCGCGAACTGCTTGACATTGCGTTGGCCCGCGGCGTACCGGTCAACCTGGAGATCATCCCCGGCCGGTTGACGGCAGCCGGGATCCGCCTGGTCAGTGACCACAAACGCTTTACCCCGGATTTGGTGGGGTTGGATCAACATGGCTGGCAACACACCAATCATGAGCCGACCGGGCGCAAGTGTGAATTTGGCCCCAGTCGCAGTTATGAACAGCAATATGCCGATATTGCCCAGGGCAAGGCGCTGCTGGCAGCCGCCTTTGAAGAATTATTGACGCCGGTCTTTACGCCACCCTGGAATCGCTATACGGCTGACACCCTGCGCGTCTTGCAGGAGCTGGGCTTTGCTGGTTTCTCTGGCTTGCGCCATGAGACGCCGGTGACAGGCTATGGTTTTCAGGATCTCTCCGTGACGCTTGATCTCTACCGTTGGAAAGAAGGCGCCGCTATGAAAGCGCCGGCGCTCTTTGTCGACGAGTTGCTGGCCCAGTTGCGCGCCGGCGCCCCCATCGGTCTGCTGCTGCACCACAAAGTGATGGACGCCGACGCCTTCGCTTTTCTGAATGGGCTGCTGGCGACCTTGCGCACCTCTCCCTTTATCCAATGCCATACCTTTGCCACGTTACAGAAAGTGCGCATGGGGTGAACTGGTTTGCAATGGCGGGAGGTGATAAATGATGACGCAACCCTATGACAGCTATCGCGCTTTGCTGGCCGCGCTGGCTACCGATGAAATCCCTCTGGCCGCACTGGAAGAAGCCGGTTGGAAGTGTGGCTGGTGGCGCTGTGACCGGCAGTGGCAGCGCACCTATGCCCGCTTTCACCTGGGGGAAACGCCGCTGGTGACATTGATCTATGAGACGGTTCATGCACCGCAGGCGATCTGTGTTATGGAACTCTTGGCGACAGCGCCGGACGTCATTGCCCCCGAACAAAGCTTACTCCATAACAAGCAGGTGGGCTGGCTTCTGCTGACTCGCTTCCCCCATGACCCGGCGCTGCCTACCCTGCCGGCCACGCTGGCGCTGCCAGGACAACCCAAGGTGTTGCGCTACCGTCCGCAGAAGCGCTGCACACTCCGCTTTGCCGGGAACAAGGCCGGGGAAACCGTGCGCTTTGCCAAGGTCTTTGCTGATGAGCGAGGCGCTACGATTCACACTGAGAGTTTGGCTTTATGGCAGGCGGCCAATGGTGGCGAACTAGATTTTGCCGTGGCGCAACCGCTTTGTTGGGAAGCTGCTACCCGCACCCTTTGGCAAGGCGCCGTGCCGGGAGAACCGCTGGTGGAGCGTCTACTTTCTCCCGCCGGCCCAGCCCTGGCGGAACGAATGGGGCGCGCCGCGGCTTCGATCACCCGGAGCGCCTTGCAGCCAACCCAGACTACTTCGGCGAAAACCCAACTCAAGCGCTCCACCAAGTATGCCGATTATTTGCGCACTTTTTTCCCGGCCCTGCGACCGGCGCTGGATTGTTTGCTGGCGCGCTTGACCGCCATTCACGCCGCTGCCGACCCGGCGCGCTTGCGTCCCATCCACGGCGCGCCCCATGCCCATCAATGGCTGGACGACGGCGAGCGGTTGGGCTTGGTCGATTTTGATGGCTTGGCCTGGGGCGATCCGGAACTGGATGTCGCGACCTTTATGGCGGAGATGGATTTTGAAGATTGGGAAACTGCACCGGTGGCAGCGATCAATGCGCGTTTTCTGGCCGGTTATGAAGCGGTCGCCGGGCCGCTGGATGAACGCTTGCTCCACGCCTATCGTGCGCACAAGCGGCTGAGTAAAGCGCTGCGCAATGCCTACGCCGTCCGCACCGACAATGAGATGCGGGTCGAACGGGCGTTGGGGCAGGCGCTGGTCTGCGCGTTGCAAGCGTGATTCGTGCAATGTGATACGTGGTTGGTCTCTACCGGAAAAAGCGCGCCACAATATTCAAAAGGATCGACAGCACGATGCTCAACACGATCATCGTGCCAAAGGGTGCATAGAAGCGGAAGTTCTCCCGCTCCACGGTAATGTCGCCCGGCAAGTTGCCCAACCCCGGAACGCGACCGGCAAAGGTGAGCAGGGCGCCGATCACAAAGACGGCAATGCCCAACAACATTAACATTCGCCCCAGTTCGCTAAACACGGTTTCCTCCTCACACAATGACAAAATTGTAGTAAAGACTTTAGCCTTCGCACCGGACAAGAAGACTAATGAAGGGTAGCGAATGGTTTCGGTAATCCTTGGAACTTGTCACGCCGGCGGCGATGACCTACAGTTACCGCTTTATTTTCGTAACGTTCATCTGTTGTAAAACGTTGGCCGGCTGTACGCCCACCATCTGATCGACCACCTGGCCCCGCTTAAAAATGTAGAGCGCCGGGATGCCCATGATCTGATATTGTTGGGTAGTGCGCGGGTTCTCATCGACATTGAGTTTGCCGACAATAGCGCGCCCTTGAAACTCACGGGCAAGCTGCTCGACCGCCGGCGCCACCATGCGACAGGGACCACACCAGGGCGCCCAAAAGTCCACCAATACCGGCTGGGCGCTGTTGACAATCTGGGCAAAATTGGCGTCAGTCAAGGTAATGGGATGGTCACTGCTTTGGGCTTTGGGCGACGGCGGCGCCACTGCTTGTGGCCGGACGCCGCCCTCGACTAGATAGCGCAACCAGCTATTGACCGCCTCAGCGGACAAGGCGCCGGCAAGCGTAGTTTCCACGACCTTCTCTCTGATGAAAACCAGCGCGGGCGTTTGGCGGAGCTGGTAACGCTCCACCAATCCCCGTTCCGCACTCGTATCAACCTTGGCGATCAACAACTTGCCGGCATAGCGGGCGGCGGCTTGGGTTAACTCTGTTTCAATGGCCGGCGGCAGCGGCGCTTGTTGGCTCCAAAAGACTAGCACCACAGGCAAGCCGGTCTGTAAAACCCGGCTAATGCTCTGTTCATTGGTATGAATTACTGTGTCAATCTTCATTGTTATTTCCCCGTCTCTGCCTTGTAACTCGTGTATGATACCCTACTGCCAACGATAACACAATAAGATTAGTTTGGTGTCAGCATTCTATTGGCGTTTTGTCTGTTTTGTCGTTGTTCTGCCTGTTGTTACTTCTGTTGGCTTGCCAACCGGTGGGGCTAGACGCCATGTTTAACCGCCTGACCATTTTTCATAATTGCGAAAGAACCATATTCCAGTATAAACTATCTGTCTACTTGCGCCGCGCCGTTGTCGGCCTTACAAGCAATCGTCTCAGTCAATTGTAGAGAGTCGGGGTCCATGCCAAAAAGTAGCAGTATGATCGCCTATTGTCCCAGCAGCGCGTTTCAGATCGCTGCCGAATTAAGTCCTTTGCGCTGTCCGGTCAGTGGACAACCGCTCGAATACCGTGAAATTCCGACCTTTTCGCCAGGAAAAATTGATGAGAGCCGGCAAGGGTTGTGGCGCTATGCCGCCATGTTACCGGTGCTAAAGCCCCAGCAGACGGCCGTAACGCTGGGCGAGGGGTGGACGCCGCTGGTGAATGATGAGTGGGCCGGCCGCCCGGTCTACTGGAAGATGGATGCCTGGACGCCCACCGGCAGCTACAAAGATCGCGGCGTCAGCGTCATGGTCAATTGGTTTAAGGGTCAGGGCGCCGAGACGCTGGTCGATGATTCCAGCGGCAATGCCGGCGCCAGCCTGGCCTGCTATGCCGCCCGCGCCGGTTTGCGCTCCATCATCTATGTGCCGGAACGCGCCCCGGAACCGAAGAAAGCCCAAATTGCCATCTACGGCGCCGAGCTAGTCGAAGTGCCGGGGCCGCGTGACCTGGCCACACGCGCGGCCGAGGCCGCCACCCAACATTCGCGCGAGACAGTCTATGCCTCGCACGCCTGGCATCCTGCCTTCTTGCTGGGGCAAATGACCTGCGCCTGGGAGATTTGGGAGCAGTTGGGTCGGCAAATCCCTGATTGGGTAATCTCACCGGCGGGGAATGGCGGCCTGTTGCTGGGCATCTGTCGCGGCTTCCAACATTTGATCGCCTCCGGCATCACCAACCGGATGCCACGCATTGTGGCTGTCCAGGCTGAACCGTACACCCCGATTTATGACGCCTTCCACAATCAACTGGATACGATTGAAGGCGGGCCGCGCATTGAGCGTATCAATGCTGATGGCATCGCTATCAGTTATCCGGTGCGCGGCAGCGCCTTGATCGAAGCAATTCGCCAATCCAAAGGCACTGTTGTCGCCGTAAGTGATGAAGATGTAATGACCGTCCATCATCGCCTGGCCGGGCAAGGGGTCTTTGTCGAACCGACCAGCGCGACGGTGGCGCTGGCCATGCAACATCTGGCCGGTGAATTTGGCCCCCACGACAAAGTAGTCGGCATTCTGACTGGTCATGGCCTGAAGAACCCGCCGAAAGTGTGAGGTAGGTAGATAGGTAGATAGGTAAACAGGTACACACATACCTACCTGTTTACCTGTCTACCTGTTTACCTGCCTACCTATGACCAGAAAGGTGTGTAACGCTGGTTATGACAAGATGACAAGATGACAAGATGGCGTTGTGTTCACAACTTACTCTTCTTTACAGAGCGACCATCTTGTCATGTTGTCATCCTGTCATCGTGGCGTAAAAAATATTATCAATAGTATCGCAACCTAGCCGTGATTGCATTAGACCGACTCTGGACCACGCGACTATATGACTGCGGACTACTGATTATAGCCAACGATGGAGGATGAGATGATCGGAGACAAAATTGAAAAGTTAGCCCAGACGCTGCAGGTCACCTTTCAGGATCAGCGCTTGTTACAACGCGCCTTTATCCACCGCAGCTATCTCAATGAGATCACGCTGACAACGCATGATCTACAGGACAATGAGCGACTGGAGTTTCTGGGCGACGCCATTATGAATTTTATCATCAGCCAGGAACTCTATGAGAAGTATCCGCACTACTCGGAAGGGCCGTTGACTAATCTGCGCGCGGCGTTGGTGCGCCGGGAAACGTTGTCACGGCTGGCGGAACAGTTGAAGTTGGGCCAATATCTCTGGTTGGGACACGGCGAAGAGGAGAGCGGTGGTCGTACCCGCATGGCGACCCTCTGCGACACCTTTGAAGCCCTGGTTGGCGCCATCTATGTCGATCAGGGCCTTGATGCTGTGCGCGCCTTTGTCCTGCCAAGAGTGGGTGCAGAGTAACAAAAACCTGACGCCTCGCTACAAAGAGATTGAGAAATTCGGCCCCGATCACGCCAAAACCTTTGTCATGCAGGTGACCATTGGCGGCGAAATTCATGGCGTTGCCCAGGGCCGGAGCAAACAAGACGCCACCCAACAAGCCGCCGCCATGTCCCTGCGCAAACTCGGCCTGCCCGCCCCTGAGTACCTCCCTGATCCTGAGCTGCAAGCTCGCTATGGGTTAAGCGACCCGTCGTCTGCAGAGCAGAAGCCGGAAGACGAGAAGACAGAAGACAACGACTAGCAGAAGGTAAGAAGAGGGGGAGACGCTCTCGTGTCTCCCCCTCTTCTTACCTTCTTGTCTTCTTGTCTTCCGGCTTACTGAGCAAGGGCGGCGAAGGTGGTGCGCAACTGGGGGTAAAGGTGACTGAAGAGGGGGCTAACGATCGCGCAGTGCGGCGGTCTCAATCACCATATCTTCTTGCAACGACCGCTTGGACTTGATGCCGGCCCGTTGCAAGGCGCCGTGATAGGCTTTCACCCCTTCTTCGGCGCTCATGTCGCCATCGACGACCGCGCGCAGATATTCGGTGAAGGCCAGCGGATCGGCGGCGTCCTTGATGCGGCGACCAAAGAGGGCGACGTGAGCGCCATATTTCTTCACTTCGGCGATCAGCTTGTAGGAATCATAAGTCGTGCTGGCCGGCCCGCCCAGGATGCCGACAATGACCGAGGTGTAGTTCACCAACTCTTCCAACGCTTGCGGCCCATTATAAGGAATCTTCAAAAATTCCGGGCGCGAGGCATTGGGAATGCCGGCCAACATGCGGGCAATCGAATCGTTGACAAAGGCCGGCGCCTTTTCCGCCGGCAGATTGACCGGTGCGTTGGGGTTGAAGACTTCGATAAAGTAGCGGAAGCCTTTGCGCACTGCTTCGATGCGAAATTCCTTCAACCGTTCCAGCGCAAACCAGTCCGATTCAAAGTCATTGTTAAAGGTGAGCGAGTAGAGGCCCAGGTTGACATCGGGCTGTTGCCCTGGTTTGGGCAGCAGCGTACCAAATTGCGCCTCTTCAATCGTCGTCGTGGCAAAGGGGCGGGAAGGGGTTTTCGTGTAGGTAAAGCCGCGCCCGCTCCAAATATCGGTGGCGTCATTGGCGCGAATCGACGGCGTCACCGGCGAGTTGTCAAAGACGCGCCATTCGCGCGCCAACACATCCATCGCTGAGACGGAGGTGAGCATAATGTCCAACTTAGCCTGCTCCACCAACGCCGCCAGACTTTCATGATAGGCGCGCAACGATGGGTACAAACCCACCACCGGCGCCATCCCCGCACCCATATCCGGGTCAGCCGCGTAACAGATAATAAATTCTTTGCTGCTAGGATTGGTGCGGATGTCCTGTAATTTTACATCCATTGATTTTTGCATAAGGTCGTCCTAATTCTAAAAGTGACAGACGCGGATTTTTATCAATAGGTGGCGTATCCGCGCTCCCTGAAGCCGCGTCTGTCTATCGATCCTGCACTGACCCATCATACCCAATGGGTGTGTCCAGAATTTTATCTTTGATCGGGTAACTGAGCGCGGCTTCGTTCAGTTGGATGCCTAAGCCGGGGCCGGTCGGCACGGTGAGATAGCCGTCTTTTAGCTCCAGCGGTGTGACCAGCAGATCGCTCTTGGGCGGATGCGACTCGCCGGTGTACTCTTGCAGGGCAAAGTTGGGAATGGCGGCGTCGAGTTGAATACAGGCCGCCGTGCTGATCGGGCTGAGCGGGTTGTGCGGGATCACCTTGACATGTTGGGCTTCGGCCATCGCCGCCACTTTTTTGCAGCCGGTCAGGCCGCCGCAGAGACAGACATCGGGGCGCACATAGGCCGCGCCTTTGGCTTCCAATAGTTGCTGGTACTCAAAAATGGTGGTGAAACGTTCGCCGGTGGCAATCGGAATGTTGCACTGTTGCTGGACATCGGCCATGCGCGCCGGGCTGTCGGGGAGCATGGGGTCTTCGTAGAAATAGGGGTGGAACTGTTCCAGCCGCCGCCCCAACCAGATCGACTCGGCGGGGGTCATCTGACGGTGGATTTCGACACAAATGTCCACGGCGTTGCCCACCGCTTCCCGCACCGCGCCCACGCGTCGTACCGCTTCGTCGGCCCATTCGCTGTAGGATTTGTGCAGGTGAAAGTCGGGTGAGAAGGGGGAGAAGCGCACCGCCGTAAAACCCTCTTTCGCCTTGGCGACAGCGTCGGCCACCAGTTCATCAATGGTTTTCCCGTTGACATGCATATAGCAGCGCACCCGTTCCCGCGTCATGCCGCCCATGAGGTCATAGATCGGCACGTCGAGCCGCTTGCCCTTGATGTCCCAGAGCGCAATATCAATGGCCGAGAGCGCCCCCTGTACCACCGACCCCATAAAGTGGGACGAACGGTAGAGCCACTGGTAGTGATGTTCAATGCGTGACGGATCTTGGCCGAGGAGATAGGGTGTCATCACTTCCAGCATCGTCTTGGTCGGGCGCTGCCAGCCGTGGACGCCCCCCTCGCCAATGCCGACGGTGCCGTCTTCGCAATAAATTTTCAGGAGCAGCCAGCGATCCCAGAGGATCGGTTCCACTTTTTCGATTTTGGTTGGTTTCATAAGTTTGTTTCTGCTATGGTTTTATGGAAGATATTGATCGTAGCATAGAGCGTATGAAAAGCGCAAACAATTTTCCTAAAGTTCTACTGCGTGTTACCCGCGAATCAGCGTTACTGTTCGTCCTGCCGGCGAAGTGGTTGCCTCTACGGTTGTGCGTTCGCTAATGTCCGGTAGACCGCTGCGTTGGTCGAAGATCACCAGCCAGCCGCTTTCCAGCCCCAGCCTGCTCAGGTAATCATCCAACTGTTCCAGCCCTTCGGCGCGCGGGTCTACTTTGCCGTCACGCCAGACCTTTAACTCAATGCCAAGCTGTTCCTCGCCGTAGCGCAAGTAGAGATCCATCTTGCCTTCACCCAACGCATATTCGCGATCCAGGATGCCGCCGCCGTTCGCCACCCGGTCGAGGAACGCCATCAGCACCAGATGCGGCGCGATCTCATGGTAGTGGACGGCACGTAGCAACGGCTGTCCGTGTTTGCGCCAAAAAGCCAGAAATGCTTGCAACAACTTTTCTTTGTCCAGGCGTCCATCCGGTCGTAACCAGATGGGCTGGATGCGTGGCAATGAATCTTGGGCGCCGCTTGCCAGCGCACGCGGAATCACTTCGCGATAGATCGGGTTGGCGATCACCAACCCCCGCCCATTTTCCCGACGCACCAGCCCCAGATCCACCACATAATCGCGATCATCCTGTGGTACATCACTCAGTAACGCGCCGGCCAGGATCGGTTCGATCACATGGCGTACTCGTGGTTCGCGTAGCTTATCGGCGAGCTGGTCAAGATGGGTTTGCCGGCGTTGAATCAAAATTTCTTTTGCGCGTTCGATATGCGCCGCCGTCACCGCCTGTGTCACATCGGTTACTAGCTCTTCGACAGACACCTTTGCCAGCGCATTGACCAACCACGGCTGGCCTTGGGTTAGATAGAAAACATGATCGAGCGCCTCAGGGGTAAAAGGCTGTCCGGTTTCGGCAGTATGTTGTTGGAGTAATGAACGAACCTCAACGGCTGTAAAATTCCGCAACATAATCGAACGCACGGCAACATTAAACGGGCTGGGCGAGTTCAAGCGGGTGCTGCCGCCGGAAGCAACTTTGTAATCACGCACATCACGCAAACCAATGAGTGCCAATGATGCTGGAAAACCGCTCGGTCGTTGATAAAAACCTGCACGTAGTTGACGTAACACAGAAATCAGTACAGCATTTTTGAGGGCATCAATTTCATCAAGAAAAATGACTAACGGTCGTGGCGCTGTTTTGGCCCACTGCGTAAGTGCTGAACTAATGCGATTCCCGGCGGATGTTTCTGCCCATGCGGGCGGGTGTAACTGGGGCGGTAATTGGAATTGAATAAAATCCTGCCAGTTGGCGAGAATGGCCTCTTCGGCTGCGCCAACATCTTCCGGAAAACCAGCGCCGACTTCCATGGATAAGAGTATCGCTATGTATCGCCCAGAGGCTGTCAGCCGGCGCGCCAATTCCAACATCGCGGTCGTCTTGCCCGTCTGGCGTGGCGCGTGAACGATAAAGTAGGCATTTTGCGCAATCAACCGTTCAACATTCGCATCCTGTAAACGCTCGTCGGCTTCAAGCATATAATGATACTGTGGGTCACATGGCCCAGTCGTGTTGAAAAAGCGCATAACTCAACCTCCAATGACAAGTGATCTCTCCTTTCATTATAACGCAAAGCCTGACACATGACCACTCTTTCGATAGCGGTTGAGAGATCAAGAGATTGGGAAGTTGAGCAGAATAATCTCTCAATCTCTCAATCACTTACTCTCATCCATTGCTGCCCGCACCCGTTCCGGCGTAAACGGAATCTGTCGCAGGCGCACGCCGATGGCGTCAAAGACTGCATTAGCAACTGCCGCCGGCGTCGGGTTTTGGCTGGCCTCGCCGCTGCCGAGGAAGGGCAGATCGGGCCGATTCAAGAGGACTGTTTCGATGACCGGCGCGGCGGTAAAGCGCAGAATCGGGTAGCTTTCCCAATCGCGGCTGGTGACGCCCGTTTGGTCAAAGCTGACTTCTTCCAGCAGTGTCCAACTCAGCGCCTGGACAAAGCCGCCCTCCAACTGATTGCTCAGGCCATCAGGGTTGACCACTTGACCGGCATCGGCGGCGATGACGGCGCGTGGCACCGCAATCTGGCCGCTCGCCCGGTCAACTGTCACCTCGACGGCGATGGCGGCGTAGCATTGAAGGTTCTTGTATTGGGCAAAGGCAATCCCTTGACCGCGACCGTTATCACCTGGCCCTGACTTGGCTTGCCAACCAATTTTTTGCGCAGCCGCTTCGATCACCGCTTTGGCCCGTTCATCGGTGAGATGTTGCAGGCGGAAGGCCACCGGATCGATGCCGGCGGCCAGCGCCAGTTCATCCATAAACGATTCAATCGCAAAGATGTTGGCATACGCACCCAAACTGCGCATGGACGACGTGCGCAACGGGCTGTTATCAACATGGTGATTGACCACCCGCCGTTGCGGAAACGCATAAAGCGGGTCGCTGTTGCGAAAACTGCCGGAATGGCGGCCCGGCATCAGCCGGTTGACTGGCGGCGGGAACGGTTCGGCCAGATGCCAGGCCGCCAGCAGCCCGGATGTGTCCGTGCCGGGGCGCGGGCGACCGCTGTGGGGGTAGCTCCAAATATCCTCGTTCCAGTCGATGATGGCGCCGCTGTCATCCAAACTGGCTTGCAGTTGCACCGCCATTGCCGGGCCATAGGGTTCCCAGGCGTGTTCATCGTCACGCATCCATTTGAGGGAAATCGGGCGTCCCGGTAAGGCGCGAGCAAGTAAAGCCGCATCTAAACCGACATCATCCGCGCCGTTGTGACCATAGCAACCGGCCCCTTCGACATGAATCACGCGAATATTGGTCGGCTCCATGCGAAGTACCTGGGCCAGCGATGCGCGTAACGGGTAGGGGCCTTGCGTATGGCTCCAAACGGTCAACTTGTTATCTTCCCACTGGGCAACCGCCGCCGATGGCCCGATCGAGGCGTGCATTTGATAGGGGCGATAGTAGGTGGCGTTAAGGGTGTGGGTGGCAGTAGTTGGCGTGGTGATTGGGGGGATTGGGTCATTGGTGAGCGCACCATCGATCAACAATTGGGATTGTGCTGGCTGACTGCGCAGATGATCGTAAAGTTTGTCGGGAGTCGGCAATTGTGTTGTGTTCTCCCAAACGGCGGCGCTTTGCAAGGCTTCTCTGGCGGCGATGGCTTGTTCCTCGCGTTCGGCAATGACGCCCAGGAAGGAGCCGTCCCGCACAATCGCTAGGACACCGGGCATTTGCTTCACGGCGGTTGCGTCAACGGCGACGAGGCGGGCGGCATAGGCCGGTGGCCGCACGACGCGACCATGAACCATGCCCGGCAGCACCAGGTCATGGACAAAACTGGGCAATCCAGTCACTTTGGCTGGCAGGTCGAGACGGGTGGCGGCTTGCCCGACTACGGCGTGAGCCGCGAATGCTTTGGGCTTGACCAGACCCGTCGCCTGCCGGCCAAAGCGCTGACCGCCAAAGAGCGCCCAGTAGTTGGTCTGGCGACCGGTAGCGGGATCGGTGACAGTTCCATCTTGCACCACCAAATCTTCCGGCTTGCCGTCCGCCTCCAACTCTTCGTGCGCCAGTTGGAGCAGCACATGGCGCGCTTCGGCGGCAGCCTGACGAATGGCGTTGCCACTCGTTTCGAGCGACATACTGCCGGCGGTTACGCCTTCGTTGGGCGTCAATGCCGTGTCGGCCATGATGACCCGAATGCGCTCTAGCGTTACATCCAATTCTTCGGCCGCAAGTTGCGCAATGGCGGTTTTGAGACCCTGACCGATCTCAACTTTGCCGGTGAAGACGGTGACGGTATCAGTCGGATCAATGCGAATCCAGGCATCGAGATCGGGCGTCTGTTGCAGCGGCGTGGGGAGGGTTGCCTGGGCTGGTAGCGGTGTTGCGAGTGGCGGCGCTGTTACCACTTCGTAGATGGTTTCCCAAACGGGGCGGCCAATGCGCAACTTGATGGCGCGGCGCACCCGGTCGTAGACGCCACAGCGACAGAGATTGCCCTCCAATGCCGTGCGAATTTCCTCATCGGTGGGGTAGCGGGTGCGGTTCAACAGCCCTTGCGCGGCGATGATCATGCCGGAGACACAATAGCCACACTGGATCGCCTGCTCGGCAATAAAGGCTTCCTGCAAGGGGTGGAGCGCATCGGGCGTTCCCAGCCCCTCAATGGTGGTGATCTGCGTACCCTGCGCTTGTTGCACCGGCAACTTGCAGGAGGGCACATCGGCCCCGTCGATCAGCACTTTGCAGGCGTAACATTGCTCCAACCCACAGCCAAACTTAGGACCTTTCAGCCCCAAATCGTTGCGCAAAATGTAGAGCAAAGGCGTTTCGGGATCGACTGTTAGCGGGTAAGTTACCCCGTTGACGGTAAGGGTAATGGCTTCAGACATGGTTGTTTGTCTCCGTACAAGCAATAACTGGCTGTGTGCTAGATTGTTCTAATCGTAGCAGGGGTTATTGAATTTGCATAATTCTTTTGCTAAAGGGCCAGCACGATCAAGGCTTATCCCTACGCACCCCTTGAACAACCGCATTCCCCGCTATCACCAGTAAGCTCACCGCTGCCCCCAACACAATTGCTACTGACTGCCCCTGGATTTGACCCACAATGGCCGTCGCCGCACCAATCAGCCAGGCGAGAAAGGCAACTTTGGTAGACGGTTTCCTGGATAGCCAACGGCTCAACAGCATCACTCCTAGCGCCGGCCCCAAGGCTGCGCCATTCAATCCCAAAAAGGGCAGCAATCGTTGATCAAAGCGCAACGAGGCCAGCACAAAGGTCATGCTACAGATCAGCGCCGTCGTATAGCGGAGATGCAGCCGGGTTACGCTAGACAGCGCCAACGCACCCGAATACAGCCCCGACAGCAAGGGCGCAGTCACAGCCAGCAAGAGAAAAAGATGACCCAGCGTCGCTGAGCGGGTCATGGTGAGAATATCGGCAATGTTCCAATGACCGGTGGCGTAGTAGAGCAGCGCGCCGACGCTCATGGAGAAGATCAAGGGGAAAAAGAGGTAGCTACTGATCTTCCACACATCGCCATCACTCGCCATATCCCAGGTGAAATCGGGGTTGCGCAGGGCGAAAAGGGTGGCATAGGCGATGACGGTGCCAATGGCCCAGAACCAATCCGCTAATGGCGCTGTCGCCGTCGGTTCTGTGGGCAAGGTGAGATCGACGGCGCTGAGAGCAAAGATCGTCAGCCCTAATGCCGCGCTGGTGGTCAACCACGAAACCGCCGACCAGCGATTGACCCCCAACTCGGCCAGGGTGAAGATCGTCGTCGCCACCAGCAGCGCGCCGACCCACCCCGGCAAATGAAAGAGTTGCGCCACGCTCGCCCCGGAGACGCCGCCATGAAAGCCGCCCCACCCCATCATCCCGATACCCATGAGCAGATTGAGCAAGCCGGCGCCCCACGGCGTGCCAAACGTAGCGCCGGCAATCTGGTTGAGCCGCTGTCCTCGCCGGCGTCCCGCCAAGCCTTGCATCGTACATAAGAGAGTGAGCAGAGCCGCGCCCAGCGGAATCAACCAAAAGAGATCGCGCAGCGGCAGATGGATCGCCAGCCCGCCCCCCACCGAAATCGCCGCCGGGTTGATGCTAATACCCAGCCAGACGCCGGCGCGCCGCTGCCAGGAGACGGTATGAATCGGTTTGTTGACCATGCAATGTTTAATCGGGTAAATTCTTGGATCAGCGGCAAAGGTTTTCATTTACACAGATAGGAAGAAGCACAGATCTTCTAGACAAAGCCGTGCTTCTTCCTATCTGTGTAAACTTTGGGGCCAACTGATCGGGATTAGGCCGTTTTTTCTACTGTAGCTTCCATGAGAAGGCGCAACTTTTTCGGCGCAATCTGGCGGTAGGCCGTGTGTACGTGATGGGTTAATTCGTCATCGTCGATCTGGGCTAGTTCAATGCCAACCCAGCCGCGCACGCCAACATAGGGCGGCTTGAAAAATTTCTCCGGTGACGCCTCAATCATCATCGGCTGCATCCCCGGCGGCACAGGCAACCAAACGGCAATACGCCCGTCGTTGTGATGGTTGTTGGCAAACATGGCGAAGACCTTTTTGCCGACAAAGAAGGTCGGTTCACCATGCGAAAGTTTTTCCATCGCTTCCGGCAGCGCCAGACAGATCCCCCGGACACGCACAAGTTGTTCTGCACTCATAAAGATTCGCTAATCCTTTGATTTGGGGTGATACGGCGGACACCACCCAACCCAGTGCCGTTGACGAAGGCAAAGACCCGCTCATAGACAATTGCTGCTGGTGTGCATGGCACTTTACGCAAACAAAGTGGAAAGGGCGAACAAGCCAAACCCGGTAATGATCACCCCGGAGATGCGATTCACCCACTGTAACCCTGTTGTGGTGAAGCGTTCCCGCAAGAGGCTGACCCCGCCACTGAGCAATAACCACCAGAGGGCCGACCCCAGAAAGACGCCCAATACCAAAATGGCGGCTGCGCCATAGTTGCCGCCCGTCTGCGCCAGCCCCAAGCCGGCAAAGACCGCGGCAAAGGAAAGGATCGTAATCGGATTGGTCACCGTCAGGAAAAAGGTGGAGGCATAAGCGCCAAGCAACCCGGTACCTTTGGCGGTGGCGGCTTGCTCCGCTGGTTTAGACAGAAGCGTCTTGATCCCCAGGTAACAGAGAAAGAGACCGCCGATCAGCCCCAACCACCACTGCTGCGCCACGAGAAAGTTGGAGATCAAGGTCAAGCCGAAGCCGGCGACACAGCCATAGAGCGCGTCCGCCGTCGCCGCGCCCAGCCCGGAAACGAGACCCGCCGCCCGCCCATCGGTCAACGTGCGGCGAATACAGAGTACGCCGATCGGCCCTACGGGTGCGGCAATGGAAAAGCCGATGAGGAGGCCGCGGAATAAGAAGGTGAGATCCATATTATGTTGCTGCCTGGCTCGTGAGATTATGGAGTAAGATGCGAATTCGGTTTACGATATGATGATTTACCTGGCCAAAGGTTTTGACGATAAGCGATTGATCAAGGGTGTAGATTTTATCGACACGGACGGTTCCAGGGCGATTAAGGCTTCCTTGAATCAAGTCAGATGTTGTAATTGTGAAACTATAGGGGCTAGGCGTTGGATTTGAAGTCATCGCTACAACTACCATATCCACTGTTGTTTGATGGTAATCATCGTTTGAAATGACGATTACTGGACGGCGTTTGGTAGATGATAAATCGGTAAATGGCACAGGAATGAGTACAATTTCGCCTTGTTTAGGCATTGTTCCAATCCTCGTCATCTAACGGATTATCCCAAAAGTTTAGACTGCTTTCCGCTGCACTCACTAAATCACTGGTATCGCTAGGTGGTTCCTCATGAATGACAAACACAGTCACGCGTTCACCAGGAGCAAACGGAACTTGAAACTCGATACGCCCTTGTTCGCGTACCTCGACTTCGTATTTTATCGCTGCTTGCCGATACTGGGTTATTGTGGACATGAATATACCCTTTCTGATTTGTTTTCCTTTGCTTATTGTACCATAACGTGCTGCTCATGTACGCAAAGACCTGGCCCTTTAGA
The DNA here is from genome assembly GCA_021405325.1 of Caldilinea sp. CFX5. Next base: position 66,356 of record QWII01000067.1, read on the forward strand.
TCATCCAATAAGTGCTAAGGGAGCATCTCAGTTTGGGGGCAAAGTGCCGGGGACGGGCGAAAAGACACTTTGTCTACATGCCTGTTGCTCGCCCGTCCCCGGCACTTTACGCTGGTTGGTGCCAATTTCGCCCCCAAAGTGAGATACACCCAAGTGCTAAAAGCGACTTAGCCATCCTGATCAATTCATGATAGAATACAATCACCCAAGTGGGGGATGTGAATAGACTGCACCACGCTAGAAAGTATCGCAACGATAATGGATGACCTTCACCCTTGGTTTTCCCAATGGCGTAGTCCAACGGCCAAAGGAGACTACCCATGACCCACCCTACAATTAGCCGTGAATTTACCGTCGCCAACGCCTACCAATACAACTACCGGTCGCCGGTGCGCTGGTTGGCGTCCCATATTTGGCGCTACCCGTTCTTGCTGATCCTCTTTTTGCTGACCACCGTTGGCATGGCGGCATCGCAAAGCATGTCGGCGGTGATGGTCGGGCGCGCCTTTGACACGGTGCGCGAGAACGCCGGCGTCTCCGCCTTGACGGTTGTGGCGCTGCTGGCGTTGAGCGCTTATGTTGGCTATGGTTTGTTTGATATTGTCAACAGCATGGCGATCCGGGTGTTGGCCCAGCGGGTCGAGCGGGACGCCCGTGATGAACTCTATCTGAGCCTCCTGAGCAAAAGCCAGACCTATCATGGCCGCCAGCGGGTGGGCGACTTGATGGCGCGCGTCACCAACGATGTCCAGCAACTCAACCAGTCGGTCAGCCCCGGCCTGGGCATGTTGACCGAATCGACCTTCGCCCTGATTATTCCATTGATTACGATTCTTACCCTGGATCGCAACCTGCTGCTCGTGCCGATTCTCTTCTTGACCGGCTTGACCTTGGCGCTTTGGCAACATAACAAACGGTTACGACCGGTGGCCGGCCAGTTGCGCGAACGCTTTGGCAAGATGAACGCCGGGCTAGCCGAAACGATCACCGGCATCGAGGTTGTAAAAGGCTTTGCCCAGGAGCCGGCCGAGGAAGAGCGCTTTCGCAGCAGCGCCGGCGGCTATCGCGACGCCTTTGTGCGTGAAGGCGATGTCAACGCCCGCTACCTGCCGCTGCTGCTCTATGGCCTCACCATCGGTCTGGCCTTTGGTCATGCGCTCTTTCTATCCTACCGGGGCGCGATCACCGTCGGCAATGTGATCACCTACATGGCGTTGCTCGGCACCCTGCGTTCGCCCATTCGCTTCCTGCTGATGACCTCGTCCACGCTTCAGCAGAGTCTGGCCAGCACCCGCCGTGTCCTGGAGACCATTCTCACCGAGACCGAGCTGGATGAAAACAGCAGCGGAGTGGCAAAAGCCATGCAAGGGGAAATTGTTTTTGATCATGTGAATTTCAGCTATGCCACCGCCGACGGCCAACCCGCGCCCAACCCCAGCAGTAACGGCAGCGCCAATGGTGTTCATGGCCTCATTGGTCAGCCCGCAAGCGGCGTCCTGCAAGATATTTCGTTCCATGCCAAACCAGGGCAGACCATTGCCATTGTCGGCCAGACCGGCGCCGGGAAAAGCACGCTAACCAAACTACTCAACCGCACCTTTGACACCACCAGCGGTCACGTTTTCATTGACGGCGTTGATGTGCGCGAGTGGAGTCTCGACAGCTTGCGCGCCCAGATCGGCGCCATTGAACAGGACATCTTCCTCTTCTCCCGCACGATTGCCGAAAACATCGCCTTTGGCGCGCGTGAAGCCGTTTCCCAAGAGCAGATCGAAGCCGCTGCTAAAGAAGCGCAAGCCCACGATTTCATCATGAGCTTTCCCAAAGGCTATGAAACGGTCATCGGTGAACGGGGCGTCATGCTCTCCGGTGGTCAACGCCAGCGCATCGCCATCGCCCGCGCCTTTCTCAGCGACCCGCGCATCCTGGTGCTGGACGACTCGACCAGCGCCATTGACAGTAACACTGAAGATCAGATCCAGCGCGCCATGCGCCGCATCCTGCAAGGCCGCACGACGTTGCTGATCACCCACCGCCTCTCGCAGATCCGCAGCGCCGACCATATCCTTCTCATGAAAAATGGGCGGCTGATCGCCCAGGGAACACATGATGATCTGCTGGAGACGAGTGCGGCTTACCGACAAATCTTTGTGCCTGATGAAATTCGCCAACAAGCCATGACAAGGTGACAGGGTGAAGGGTGGCCGGGTGAGAACTCATCGAATACCTTCACCTTGTCATCCTGTCATCCTGTCACCTTGTCATGTTCACAACTAGGAGCAAACAACCAATGAGCATCATGGGCGGGTTGAACGCCGAAGAATATGATCGCACTTATAGCGACCGGGAATTGGTGCGGCGGATTGTCGCCTATTTCCGACCGCAGCAGAAAAGAATGGCGTTGGTGACAGCGATGGTGTTGTTGATCTCGCTGCTGGGCACCGTGACGCCGATTGTGATTTCGCGGGGGATCGATCAGTTGGACCAGAATCCGCAACTGCAATGGCTGCTCGCCTTTGCCGCGGCGGTCACGGTCTTGGGCGCGCTCAACTGGGCCTTTAGCTTTGTCCAACAGCGCTTTTCGGCGCGGGCCGTTTCTAATGTGGTATTAGCGCTGCGTGAAGACGCGTTTCGCGCCGTCATGCGCCGCGACCTCTCGTTCTTTGACCAACACGCCTCCGGGCGCATTGTCAGCCGGGTGACATCGGATACGCAGGATTTTGCGACGGTGGTGACGCTGACCATCGATCTGCTCAGTCAACTGGTGTTGGTCGTGGTGATCAGCGGCGTCCTGTTGTCACGCAATGTGCAATTGGGCTTGATTACCCTGGCCCTGGGGCCGGTTGTCGTCGCCATTGCGCTGACCTTTCGGCGGCTGGCGCGGCGGGTGATGCAACAGGCGCAGCGCGCCCAGGCCACCGTCAACGCCACCATCCAGGAGACGATCAGCGGCATTGCCGTCGCCAAAAATTTCCGCCAGGAAGCGACCATCTACCACGATTTCCAGGCCACCAACGAAATGGCCTATCAGGTGCAGATCCGGCGCGTGACGGTCTTTGGCAGCATTTTTCCCTTGCTCAACACCGTCTCCGGTATCGGCGTCTCGATCATCGTCTATGTCGGCGGGCTGCTGGCGATCAACGGGACGATTTCGGTGGGTGAATGGTATCTCTTTGTGCAGGGGTTAACCATCTTCTTCTACCCTGTCACCAGTATTGCCTCTTTCTGGAGCCAGTTTCAACAGGGCCTGGCCGCCAGCGAACGGGTCTTCGCCCTGATCGACGACGAGCCGCTGGTGCGCCAGACCGCACAAGAGCCGGTAGGTCGCCTGCGTGGCGAGATTACCTTTGAGCATGTCAATTTCAACTACAGCACTGGCCGTAACGCCGTCCTCCAAGCTTTCTCGCTAACCATCCCGGCGGGTGAGACGCTGGCGATTGTCGGTCACACGGGAGCCGGCAAGTCGAGCCTGGTCAAGTTGATTATGCGTTTCTATGAGTTTCAGGGTGGGCGGCTGTTGATCGATGGCCGCGACATCCGCACCTTCAACCTGAGCGACTACCGCCGCCAACTGGGGCTAGTGCCGCAAGCGCCCTTCCTCTTCTCCGGCACGGTGGCCGAGAACATCCGCTACGGTCGCCCTGATGCTACGGACGAGGAAGTCGCCACTGTTGCCCGTCAGCTTGGCGACGGCAGTTGGCTGGACGACCTGCCGCAAGGGATCAACACCGACGTGGGCGAGCGGGGCGCACGGCTTTCGCTGGGGCAGCGGCAACTGGTTGCCCTGGCGCGTGTCCTGTTGCAAGACCCGGCGATCCTCCTGCTTGATGAAGCCACCGCCAGCATTGACCCCATCACCGAAGCCCAAGTGCAAGCCGCGCTGGCGACGGTGTTGAGCGGGCGTACCAGTGTGGTAATTGCTCATCGGCTCTCGACGATTCGCTCGGCAGATCGGATCATTGTCTTGCGCAGCGGCGAGATTATTGAAGAGGGCGATCATGAAGAACTGTTGGCGCGTGGTGGTCACTATGCTGAGTTATACACCACCTATTTCCGCCATCAGTCGGTGGATTACAAGCCGTGGCAGGAGGAGGAAAGGATCTAAAATTCGGCGGAAGATTGTCCAGATTTGCAACATATGGTAGGATAAACATGTACCGAGATGATTGGTTTCCGTAGAGTAAAGCGAGTCGCTATTCAATTATGACGACACAAACAGTAATGGTAACTTTGCCTGAAGAGGTTTATCATCGCTTTCAAGTTTCGGCCCATGTGATGCAGCAACCGATGGAGGAACTACTTTCTCAGTCGATTCAGGGCAACTTGCCCCCCTCTCTGGAAGATCTGCCGCTGGAGTTGCAAGACGAAATTGGCGTCTCTTTACAAAGACTAAGTAGTCAAGCGCTATGGGAGATGGTCAAGGCCCCCCTGACTTCTGTAACCTCGCGTCATCAAGAATTGCTCCAAAAAAATCAAGAAGAAACGTTGACCGCGGCTGAAATGGTCGAATTAGAACAGTTACGGATGCAAATGGATAAACGGGTGCTACGGCGTTCCTATGCGTTGGCGCTCCTCAAATGGCGTGGCTACACCCTGCCGTCTATACGATGAAGAGGCGCGTCTGAATGGCAACGCGCCGTAAAATTTCCGATGCAATCCGCCAGCGTTTGGAAGCGATCGCCGGCTACCGTTGTAGCTACTGTCGTAGCCCAATGGCAGCCGGCGTGGCGATGGTGGTCGAGCATATTATTCCCTTAGCCGCAGGCGGATCGAATGGCATTGACAATTTGTGTCTGGCTTGTTACCGCTGTAATCAATTCAAAGGGTCGAAGATTACCGCCGTTGATCCTCAAAGCGCAGAAGCCGCTCCCCTTTTCAATCCACATACACAAAGCTGGGCGGAACATTTTCAGTGGGCAGCCGATGGTCTTGAAGTGTTCGGGCTAACCGCCTCAGCACGAGCTACGATTGCCTTGCTGCGCATGAACGATCCCTGGCTAGTGCAGGCTCGTCAGATCTGGCGTATTGCGGGTATTCACCCTCCACTTGATTTGTGAGGAATGGAGCTAAAATTCGATAGCAGATTGTCCAGCGTAGCGCTTCCCTGACTATCGCGGGTGTATCGGATAACGTTCTTCAAGCAATGCGATAAGCTGCGGTGAAAGCACGCGCCTCTTCATATCATTGCCATTTCAGTGCGGTACGCTTTATGGAATACCTACTTTTGAATTTTGCAAGCTATCGTGCGATTTTACTACATCGTATAGGGCGAGGCCCAACAAGAGATAGGGCACTTGCACACCAGCAATAGCCCAGAAATTTGGCCCGCCAGTGGCCGCAAAGACGGGGATCATCACCAGGAAAGGGTAAAGCCCGCAGAGCAAGGGCATGAAGCGCGGCCAGCCCTGCCAGATACCGGCGCGGAGTACGGCAATCCCTGTCAGCGTCATGCCCAGGCCCTGAAGCGGGGCGCAGATGCCCAACAGCATCTCCCCCAAGTCGTAGCGGCTCTGAATGATGAATTCGGCAGGAATAAAGGCCAGGGATGCGAACAGCGCAATTCCCAAACCAATCTTCGCCAGCCAACTCTTGCCAGCCACACCGGATCGTGCGAAGCCGAGTACGCCGATGAGGACCAGCAGATGGCTGAGGATGACGATGTTATTCCTGAAGATAAACGCTGATGACGACGGCGCTGCCGGGGCAAGCGCCTGGAGAATGCCGCTGCCCAACCCGATCAGCGCACCAATGATCAGGCATAGGCCAGTGAAGCGGACAAAACGTGTAGTAGTCATTGTTACCTTCCTTTGTCAAGGCAAAATCCATGATTCCCCTATGGCAGTACGTAGATGGAGAGGAAACTATGGTTGCGGTTCATGCCACCCAATGGCCTCACACCACGATCGCCCCAGGAACGCATCGGGGTGTTGGCCCCACGCCTGCCAAGCGGCGATGAGTTGCTCCACCGTGGCGTGATCCGTTAAGCCTAAGGCAATCATACGCGGTGCCAGATCGGCCAGAATCTCGACGATGGTGTTACTCCAGGTGGCTGTTGCCACCGGGGTTCCATAGTATTCGTAAGCGGCGGACATCTCTATCTGCGCAAAAGCGGTCATCGGTTTTCTCCTGTCTGTGGATCTCCAACATGCTTATTCCTCAATTTGGGGTTGCATGGCGACGCTGGCAACCAACGATAAGGTGGCAGCAGCGAACACCAAGGCGAATACAGCATTGAACGGCTCCCGCTCTGCGCTAATCAGCACAGTCCAGACCGTGGAGCCAACAATACTGCCACAGTACCGACTGGTGCTGAAGAGACCGGCGGCTGTCCCGGCCATCTGCCGGGAAACCGCTTCGCTTGCGGCGGTCTGCATCCCGGCGCCGGCAATGCCCAGCCCGGCGCCCATCAGCATCAAACCGGCGATCAGCATGGGCAGCAGCAGCCGCGCCTGGGCGACGCCAACCAGCAGGCAGCCGACGGTCAGCGCGCTAAGTCCCAACACCACGGGCATGCGTCGCCCCATCGTGTCAGCCCATCTGCCACCCACCGGCGCGCAGACCAGACTCATCACCGAGAGTCCGGCCAAGGTAAAGCCCACCTGGCTGGCCGACCAGTTCAATTGACGGGTCAGCAAGATCGGCACTGCCAGCAGCGTAACGTACATCGCCAGGTTGCTAAAGGCCACCGTTGCATTGGCCGCGACAAAGGTGCGCAAGTCGAGGATATTGCCGCGCAAGCTGCCCCCATCGCCTTTGCGCTTTGCTGTCATGGTTGGCTGGGGCTGCGGAATCGCGAAGGCGCCCAATGCCAAGGCCGCAGCAATAAAGGGGACATTGGTGAGAAAGACCGCTTGCCAACCCCACGTCTGCACCAGCACACCACCAATTACCGGTCCTAATGCTGCGGCAAAAGAGGCGGCCGAGCCAACCGTGCCGCTCATCAACCCCCGGCGCTCGCTGGGAATCGCTTCGCGCAGCAGGGCTACACCATTTGGAAAGGCCAGTGCGCCGGCCAATGCCTGTGCCAGACGGAAGCCGATCAACATGGGCATAGTGAACGAAAGCGCAGCCCCGGCCGAAGCCAGCCCAAAGACGACCAGGCTGGCGAGAATCAAGCGCCGGCGACTCAACCGATCACCCAAGCCGCCGGCAATGGGTTGCAACACTGCCATGATAAAAAGGTAGGTAGGCACCAGCACGCTGGCGGTACTGATGCCGACGCCAAAGCTATCGGCAATCCTAGGCAGCGCAATCGCAATCATAGTGCTGTTCAGCGGCGCGAGCATTGTCACGAGCGCAATCGCAGCGACCAATTGCACTTCGGATGAGAAACGACGTTGGGTAAACAGTTTTGCTTGCATAGGACATCAGTTAAGAAGCCGTACAACGCCGTTATCGCCATCCACTTCGATCGGCATGTCATCGTGGATCAGGTGGGTTGCCGTGTATGTCCCGACCACAGCAGGGATCGCATACTCGCGTGCCACCACGGCGCAATGGCTCAGGATACCCCCCGCATCTGTGACGATAGCGGCAGCGGTGGCAAAGAGGGGCGTCCAGGCCGGCGCGGTCGTTGCCGTCACCAGGATGTCGCCTTTGGTCAGTTTGCCCGCTTCGGTCAAGTTGTGAATCACCTTGGCGCGGCCGCGCACTTTGCCGGGTGAACCGGCATTGCCCAGGATCGTATGGAGGTCGTTGCTCGCTTTGGGCGGCGCACCGCCAAAACGCAGCCCTGCTCGTGTGCCTGGGTCATCGGGCGGCGGCGCGGCGGGCATGGTTCCCAGCGTCATTGGTGGCTGAATCGTGGCAAAGTGAGCAGCAACGGCTTTGCGTTCGGCGATTAGCCCTTGCAAAGCTTGCGGCGTGGCCGCGAGCGCGACCAATGCGGCACGCGTCTCTGCCATGCTCAAATAGATCACATCCTGCGTCTCGACAATGGAACCGGCAGCGGCTAACCGACGACCCACTTCCAGAAAGACGCGGCGCAAGTGATAGGTAACCTGTTGGTCGATCCAATAGTTGTGATCTTCCTGAATCACACTGGCCGCTTGGGCGCTGCGCAACAAGCCCTCGAACTGCATCCGCACCGCTTCGGGATAGTCGGTAAGGGTGGTGCGCGCCGCATCGATCAGCCGCTCGCGTTCGGCGACCAAGGCGCGCCGATGCTCGTCAAAGTCATCATTGCGCTGGATGTAGTTCTGGAGATTACGGATGGCCGGCGTCGGCTCTTCGACCCAACTCACACTGGTCAGGCTATCGAACATTTCCCCACGCCGACCATATTCCTGCAACCACGCATTCAGCGCGCTGAGGAAGCCGCTACACCCTTCCGCTGCCTGCAAGGCCGCCATCACCTGGTCTGCCGGCGCGGTTTCGAGAATGCGCAACACGGCCGGCGTATGGCGCGCCGTGCGACTAAGCGCAAACAACCCACGATCCGCTTCCAGTGATTTGTTCTCCAGCCCTTGCAACAGACGATACGCGCCCAAGGGATCCGCCCCGAAGATCTCCTGGTAAAAGTCATCAAACAGACTCATGGCCGGCAACATGGCATGGGCGATCTCAAAATGAAGTTGCCAGGCGCGGATGGTTTTGGCAACAAATTCGTCAAAATAGACAACCAGTTGGTCAAGCGAAGCAGCAGCGAGGTCGATTGCCTCACAGTCCGCAATGATCTGTTTGATCGCCGGCAATACCTCTTTCTCCCAAAGCTCGCTGATATTCATCACCGCCATGACCATGGGACTCGTTGCCAGCTCATCCTCTGCCGGTGGTGGCAACGGTTGCCCATCGGCGCCCAACACCGGTAACGCGGCACTGTAATACCAGGTGTTGATGATCCGGCACGCAAAGCGAATCGGCATGCCTAATTTGGCTGCGCCATGATTTAACCCGGCTTCGATGGCGTTATGAATAAAGGATGCTGCCAGCGGAACAATCGGATAGGGAAAGTGCATCACATCGCGCAGCCAAAAGATGGTGTCATCCGCTGGGTCGTCCCATGTCACCGGGAAATCGGCCGGAACGGGGATCGGTTGACCTGGGGTCGGTTGAGTCGCTGCCATACATGGCCTCCTTTGGGGAAAATGGTTTTCAAGCGGTAACTACTAACCCCCTCCTAACCTCCCCCTGGTAAGGGGAGGAACTATCCCTCCCCTTACCAGGGGGAGGTTAGGAGGGGGTGGCTTGGTAGTTACTTCAAGCGCTTGCGTTCAAGCTAACGTTGTGATCGGACGACATTGTAAAAGAAAAAGCTTGCCCTGATGCCAGGCGCACTCCAGATCGACGGCAAAGCCCATCTCACACGCAAGCGTTGCTGCTAGTTCGGTCATTGCAAGCAGTTGCGTATCGGTCAGGGTGCGTGCGTTGCGTAACAACCGCGGCACCGGCACTTCATGGGTACCGGTGGCAGTAGGTACGGTCATGCGCGCTTTGTCATTGATCTGTGCGGTAATCCTTGGCTGGGGCGAACGGTGTACGATGTAGGTATCCGGGGTCACCGTGCCGCCAACCACACTTTCACCCAGCCCCCAACTGGCAGTAATGACCGTCTCATCGCGGTTGCCATTGAGCGGGTTTGCACTGAAGATCACCGCACTGACATCGGCGGGAACCAACTGTTGCACCAATACCGCCAATCGACTATCAGCGCTGTTGAGGCCATTTTGCAGACGATAATCAATTGCCCGTGGCGTAAAGGCAGAATGTAAACACTTATCGACTGCCGCCAGCACAGCGCCGGCGCCGCGCACATTGAGGAAGGTCTCATACTGGCCGGCAAAGGAAGCCGCCTTACCGTCTTCGTCGATGCCGGAAGAACGCACGGCAACGCCAGGCTCTGCTTGCCCCACCAATTCTGCCAGCGTTGCATACGCCTGCAAGATGAGATCCTGATAGTCCGCCGGCCTGTGCTGTGCAAGGGCATTCGCCGTCAGACAGAAGCCGGCGGGGACAGGGTAGCCCAGCGCAAGCCGGCTGAGATTGGCTGCTTTGCCGCCAACTTGGGCCGGATCGCAACAGTCCGCCTCACCTAGCCAGCGAATGGGGCGATTGTTAAGGTTGGCAGATGCACCCACCGTTGTGGCCGCATTGTCAAGGGAACGTGCAAGCCGTATGTGATCGTGCATACTCCGAAACTCACTTACCTTATGCTATTTTGCCAATTTGACGGTTTCCCAGTAAAAATTATCAGGAGTCATTCGCCAGCGCCGACGAGCGATCCGGCGCTGGTCCTGTCTGGCATCAGGTGCGCGTCAAGCAACCTGTCATACCAGCGTTACTGCTTTCAGTTGTACTTGGGCTGTTGTGGTAAGGTCAATGGAAAGCGCAAGGAACATTATAAACAGCTTAGGCGGCGGCGTCTTGAAGATTCTTGCGCTGATTTGGAAGATTCTTGCGATCTTTGACCAAGCTTTGCGGCGTTACACCGAGTAGCCGCTTCAGGTGGCGGCCAAGATGGCTCTGGTCGGCAAAGCCAACTTTGGTTGCGACTTCAGCGATGGTCAGCGGCTCATTCAGCAGAAGCTGTTTGGCCGCTTCCACCCGTTGACGAATTACATATTGGTGCAGGGATTCACCTATTGATTGTTTAAACAGGCGCGTGAAGTGATACGGGCTAAGGTTCGCTTCTCGGGCAATTTCGGCAAGGGTTAGGTCGTGGGCCAGATTGCTGTTGATATAATCTACGATACGCCGTAAGACGATAGGCGCCAGACCACCTTTCGACGGCGATGGGGTTTGGGGTATCGCCGCATGGTCGCGCAGAAGATGGATGACCAGCGTCTGAGTTAACGCTTCGACATACAAGCGCCCTGCCAGACCGGGCGTTTCAAGTTCAGCAAGTAGGGCCAGACCGAGTTGGTGGAGCAGTGGATCATGGGCTGTGACCCGCTCAATCAACGTGATCGAAGCTGGATCGCCATTGACGACATCCGCCGTGACCGTAGTCAAGAGTGATGGTGGCAGATATAGGTGAAGCAGCCGCACTGCCCCCGTCGATGCCCATTCTGAGGCTTCGCCGCTAGGAACCAGGTAGATCGCGCCGGGGGCCGAGCAGCGCGGCAGAAACCGGCGCACCAACTTGCCCTGTAATTCTGTGACACCATCCACTTGGATAAACAGGAGATCTTCTTGAATGGCCGGGGAAACCATCTGCATGGCGCCCACCCAGTAGCAGCGGGCCAGCAGATCCGGCCATCCCGTCGGCTCACTAGCCTGTAAAAGCTGCGATGGTGAGGTTGACTCCGCTACAAGATCATAATCAGCAATGGAAAGGGTCGGCTTCGCTTGTTCTCTCTGCATGATCACTCCTTACATAGTGCGTCCTTCTATTGAGCCAATTCTCCGCAGTAAACTAACGGGATAAATCAACACAGTACGAATGTCATCAGGTACTCGCCACTACATTTTTACGCTTTATTGCTTTTCGGTAGCAGGTGGATAGTTCTACTTATCATAGATGACCGGTGATAGCAATAGTTAACAAGAAATGGGCATGGCAAAACAGCAACTAAGTACTACAAAAAGTGCTACAAAGTATTTGCAACAGTAAGTGGTATGATTCTATATCGACGCCAGGGACAATGCCTCCCCTTTTTTCTGCCCTCCTTTACAACTTTAAAGATATAGTCGCCCATGACAGTCCAAGCGCGTCCCTATCGGTGGCTGCCAAGGGGCAGATAGAGCTGGTGCGGGGCGAGATTGTCGGCGGTTAAGGTGAAGCTGGCTTGCACCCCTTGAACCACAACGGTGTATTGACCGGCTGCCAGCCCGGTGAGATCGAGCGCGACGGTTTCGGCAAAAGGCGTAAGTTCAGCCGCACACAGCCGCCGATCCAACCGAGAACGGGTGGCAATGGTGAGCCAGATCTGATCGCCGGCCTGGCGTTGTTGAATCTTGGCGATTTCCATACAGGCGGTGGGCAAGCTACCGCGCACGAGGGCGTTGATCTGCACCGGGAACACGGCGGTCGTGGAGACCACCACGCTCGCCACCGTTGCCATGTCCCCCAATCGATCATCCGCTTCCTTGCGCGCGATTTCTGGATCACTTTGCACCAGCGGCATGAAGACGTGATGCGTTGTCACCGACATAGGCTTGTCCGGCGCATCCGCCCCCGCTTGCTGGGCAAAGAGGGTGGTGAATGCGGCGAAAAGGACAAGTGCGCTGCTGATGAGCAATATTCCTGTTCGGTGTAGCCAAGGATGAAGAACCATAGGTGCCTCCTGCAATGTAATCATGCGGCTTCGCTTGCTTGACCGGGCGCTTTTGCTGATGAGAGTGTACCTGATTTGCTGGGCCGGCGCATCGGTACAGTTATCGATTCCGCTACCTATTTGTGGATGAAAAGGGCATAGGTAACTGTACCGATAGCGTCACTCTACACCCTGCGCTGAGGAGATGGAACGGTTTTTTACACAAAAGTACACAAAGCAGCAATGCCAACTTTACCGAAAAGAGAACGTGGTCGTGTCGCCTTGGGCTTCTGCTTTGCGCACTTTGCGTCGCCGCGGTTGCTGCTTCACTTTCGCAACAAAAGCTAACTTGCTTGCTGGATACCGATCATGCTTTCAATTTCAAAGTATTGAAAACAGCCGATACGATCCATTGCGTCACGCCATTTTTGGACAGCTTCCAGGTTTGGATAGACCTCGACGCCAAAGACTTGCCAATTGGATGACCAGCATGTGCTACAGGCCGGGACCACAGTTTTGCCGCCACTCGCTTGAAATGCTTTGTCCATTTCGGCAAAGAGCTGCTCCTTCTCCTGCTGTGTCAGTTGATGCCAGGCGTTGGTGTAGCGGCCACGGAAAAAGCGGTAGATTGGTTCGTTCATGGGTTGTTCCTTTCGTTACGCGTGCAACTGTGTAGTGGTGTGGTCAGCATTTTCATCCTTGGTTGCCCAGACAATTGTCCAGCTTTCGGTGATCGTAGCCGTGACGGTGCGCGGATGAGTCTGCTCATGCCCTTACTTTACACCGGCGTTGGACGCAATGCCACCCCTTTTTTCTGCAAAAATTCTGCAAAATTTTGCGCTTTGCTAGAATGGATCAAAGTCAAGTTAAGGAGGCGGGTGGAAACGTAGAAACGCTTTCCCACCCGCCCATGAGCGCTCTCTGACTGAATCAACTGAAAAGCGTTTACTACAGCTCTACCGCCATCCGCGTGCCTGCAATCGGCGCTGCAAAGACGTTCTTCGTCACGTTGCCGGCCACATCAATCACATCGGCTGACCCGTGGCCGGTGTAGTGATCTGGGCCATCCATCTGGATCGTGGCGCGAATGACCCGTTTCCCGGCATAGTTGCCTTGCGCATCGGTCATGAAGACCTGGAAGGTATAGTGATAGGCGCCGCCAGCGCCCCGCCAGACCCCGTGGCCGGTCGATCCGGCTTGCGGATTGTTGTTCGTTTCCAAATAGTTGCCATCGGCGAAGAAGGTTTGCATGGTCTCCAGTGCTTCGGGACTGGTTGCGGTTTGGGCAATGGTCATCTGCCAGGTGCCGACCAGGTTGGGTTGATTGTTCATACGAATTCTCCTTTGATTGTTACCTACCAAGTTTCGGTCCGCTCTCGGCCAATCACCGGGAACCCGTTGGATGCGGCGATGAGCGGGGGTAATTGATTTGCACAATTACCTGACACCGACTACAATACTCGCCAGGCGTTCCAAACGCGCTCCATCCATGTCTGTTACAAAAGCCAAAAACGTTCCATGTCCGTTCCAGCGCAACCCAAGCTTGAAACGCTAACGATCCGCACGCTTGGTACAGTGACCATTGCGCGCCAGGGGCTGCCCGGTAGCCGCCCAGCGCTCAACCCTACACAGGTTGTAGAATTTGAAACGCGCACAGTCGATGCCTTGCTCATCTACCTGGCCTGTCATGGCCGCCCGCTGGGGCGTGATGTTCTTGCCGAATTGCTCTGGCCTGAACGAACCCAGAAACAGGCGCGTTCTAACCTGCGTGTCGCTCTGCACCGCCTCCGTCAACCATTGGCGCCCTACCTGTTGATCAACCATCATACGGTGGCGCTCAACCCGGCAGCCACCGTTACCCTGGATGCCGCCGACTTTGAAGCGCATCTGGCGGCTGGTCAATTGAGCACAGCCGTGGCGCTCTACCAGGGCGACTTTTTGGATGGCTTTTATCTGGACGGCAGCCCGGCCTTTGAGCAATGGGCGCTGCTGGAACGCGAACGCCTGCGCACGCTGGCGATTGCCGCCTATCAACAACTGATCGGCCAAACCAGCGCTGCCAGTCAACTCGATCGCGCCATTGCCGGCGCCCAACGCTTGTTACAACTTGACCCGTTGCATGAACCAACCCACCGCCAACTGATGCGGCTGATCCTACTCAATCCGTTGCTGCCCATGAGCAGGCAATTGCGGCGGCCAGAGCCGCCAGTGCGTCATCAAGCCCTGGCGCCGAATTCTGCCTCTTCACCGACCGCGATTTTTTGCTGGGCCTAACCCTGATAAGGTATGCAGTACACTTACTGCAACAAGGCGAAGTTGGACGTGCGGCAGCCCTAGCCACGGAGAGTTTTCATCTCTTCGTTCCGCGTAAGCGCTATGAACGGGCTTTCGGTCTCAGCACGTTGGGGCGGTTGGCGCTGCTGCGCGGCGATCTGGCCCAGGCCCGTGCCTTGCTGCAGGAAGCAGTGCAAATTGCCATTGCGGCCCACGGCGAGGATATGCTAGGAAGCTGGCAGCCACTCCTGGGGCTTGTGACGCTCTACGGCGGCGACGTACCGGGAGCGGACCATTTATTGCACGAGAGTTTGCGCCTCTGTCTCGAGATGAAAAATAAATTCCACCTGGCGCCGGTGTACACCTATCTGGCAGAGACAGCCTTGTGGGCCGGGGCGTTAGACGCAGCAGAGCAATGGCTACGGCAAAGTTTGGCAACTTCTGATACGCCGGCCTGGGTCACCCTGGACGAGGTGGAGCGGCTCTGGGTTGCCGCCCGCCTGGCGACTGCGCAGCAACAGTACCACTGCACCGCTACACTCTTTGGGGTAGCCCACCGATGGCATAGCCAAATTCACCATGCCATTGGTGGGCCAATGCGCGCCCTGGCCGATAGTGCGTTGGCAACGGTGCAGGCTGCACTGGAGCCGGCGGTCTTTGCCGAGGCGTTCGCCGCCGGGCAGCAGATGTCATTAGAGGAAGCCTTTGCTACCTTGGCACGCAGTTGATAGCGCCCCCGACGAGTGCTGTCCGCTAAGGTCAACTCCCCGTCGATTCTTCTGCTCATTCCTGGTCAAGCAGCGCCAGCACTGGCGCAAAGCCTTCAATACCCGCCGGTGTGTTTGGTGCAAGACAAACTTGGAGGTGGCTAATGCCCAGCGCGGCATAGGCGCGCAGGAGGGCGGCTAACTCTTCCACCGAGCCGGAGACTTGCGCTTCTGTCCCACCAAAGGGCTGGCGCTGGACACCGGGCAAGTCGATGCGCACCACCACTGTTTGCGCCAATGTGGCGGGGTCGCGTCCCGTTTCTACGCAGGCCGCGGCGAGCGCCGCCTGATAGGGGGGTAGCTCCTGCGGGAGCCGCCAGTCCGTGTTCCAGAGGTCGGCATAGCGGGCAGTCAATTCGATCATCCGCTGCCCCAGATGGGTGCCAATCATAATCGGGATGCGACTGGCTTGGGGGCCACGGGGGTGCAATTCACAGTCACGGGCTTGATAGTACTCGCCGGCAAAGTCGATATGTCCCTGCCGCAGCAAGCCATGAATGATCTGGATCGCCTCGGCAAAACGGCCGACCCGGTGATCGAAGGGGTAACCGAACGCCTGATATTCTGGTTCATGCCAGCCGGCGCCTACCCCAAGGATGAGTCGCCCGCCGCTGATTTCGTCTACCGTGTCGGCCATCTTGGCCAGCAGCGCTGGGTTACGATAGCTCGTGCAGGTGACCAGTGAACCAATCGTCACCCGCTGGGTCACGGCGGCAAGGGCAGCGAGCAGTGACCAGCACTCCCAACTGCCAAAGGTGCCGGTCGCGAAGTGGAACAGTTGGTGGTCGCCAACCCAGAGCGAGTCGAAGCCAACATCCTCGGCCAACTGGGCCATGGTGCGTAGATCAGTCCACTGTGGGGTGCCGCCATCGAGCATCGTTTCGATGAAGGGCAGAAACAGCCCAACTTTGAGTGGTCGCCGCGCCGCTGATGCGTGATCGAAAGAAGCAAAATCGAACATAGGTATCTCCTTACACCGTAATGAGTGTTGCCTCATAATGATAATTTTCGGTGAAGGTTAGCGCCCCTTCGCCCAGCTTGTTGACGGCTGCAAAAAAGGCCAGAACGGCTGGCGCCTGATGAAAAGCTTTCCAGGGTTCCATACTCTCCCACACTTCATAGAGGTGAAATTGCTGCGGATTCGTGCCCCATACATCGGATGAAAGCGTGAAGCTGATACAACCCGCTTGTTGCGTGCGGGCAAACCTAACCACTTTTTCAAATTCCGCCAAAACCGCATCTTTGCGATCCGCCCGTACTGTCACAATCACAGATACAATAAGCATAATGTTCTCCTCATGTAGATAGGCTTACACAAACTAGGTGCGCCTAGGATGACAACGCGACTTTGGTAACCGTAGCCGGGTTGACCGCCGGGAGGGGGCCAAGGTACACTTGGCTAACGAAGCGATAGTTGGCCCCCTCCCGGCGGTCAACCCTCGTTGTACGCGCGAACGCTCGTTGTCATCCTAGAAGGCAACCGCCTTTGGGCGCAGGGGTAAGGTTGCTTATGCAGAAACGGGTGCAGCTTCCTCTGAGCCAGCTTGTAGGCGGCTGAGAACAGCCAGCATTGCCGACGAAGTATCGGTGTGGTGATGGATCATCTTCCACGCGTCGGCTTCGCGCTGATAGATGTTCGTGACGCGATACTCTAGCATGACCGGGTAGCCGGCCAGCATGACCCGCCCATGCTCAATGCCCAGTTCGTAGGCTAGATCGCCAGCGACGTGGATAAGTTGATCCTTCAGTTCAACCTGGCCGTCTGAAGCCAGTTGCGCCACTTGGGCAAACGATGCGCTGACCGCCTCCCAGCCGACTTGGCGACCGCCGATTGGGTGCATCACCGTCACGGTGGCGCTGTGCGACCAACTATCGGCCAACGAGCTGGCATCCCCATTGGCCATGCGGTTCAGCCCGGCGTAGAACTGCTTTGATGCGTTGCGGACTTCGTTCTCGCTTGACATAAACGATCCTCCTTGCACTTGTGAAATTTTCTACTTGGTATAGTGTGGCGGAAATAACTAGAGTAATTCAGTAGAACAGTAGGTCAGTACGACGATGTACTGTCTCACTGTTTTACTGTCTTACTTATGCCCATCTGTGTTAACAAGTGTTCTTACTGAATTAAACCACACACGCTCGCCTAGCATAAGATGGCCCAGCCATACACAACCCATACAAAAATGATACAATTTGAAAGAATATGATATAATCACCTTGCGATCTTGTTGCTTGTCTGCTCGCAGCATGAAGGTAGGGACAAACCGATGGACATTGACACCTCCTTTGGTCGCTGGCTGCGCACGCGCCGCCGCACACTCGATCTGACCCAAGCCGACTTGGCTAAGCAGGTCGGCTGCGCCGTGATCACCATTCAGAAGATGGAGGCCGATGAGCGCCGCCCCTCACGCCTCCTTGCGGAACGGCTGGCCACTAGCCTGCGGCTCACGGACGATGAGCGCGCCGAAATTATCACATGGGCGCGAGCGGAGCCGTACCACGACGCCGCACTGACGGACGCGCCACAGCCGCTGTCCATACCACCGCGACGGCTCACCACGCTACCCACGCCGCTCACGAGCCTGATTGGCCGCAAACAGGACAGCGCTGCGGTGCGGAGTGTGTTGATGCGCGGCGAGACTCGACTGCTGACACTACTCGGCCCGCCCGGGATCGGAAAGACGCGCCTGAGCATCGAGGTCGCCCATGCGGTGCAGGCGGCCTTCACCCACGGCGCCTACTTCATTGCACTGGCGCCACTTGGCGATCCAGCGCTCGTGATGGCAACGATTGCGCAGACGTTGGGGGTCAAGGAGAACGCTGGTCAGCCGTTGCTCGACGGGTTGAAGAGTGCATTACAGGCGCAACGCTTGTTACTGGTGCTGGATAACTTCGAGCATCTGCTGGCGGCTGCGCCGTTCGTGGTCGAACTGCTGGAGGCGTGTCCAGGGTTGAAAGCGCTGGTCACCAGCCGCGCGGCGCTGCATGTACGCGGCGAGCGGCTGGTTGCGGTGCCGCCGCTGCTGCTGCCTGATCTCACCCATGAACCGGTGCATGGTAAGTTGGCGCGCATCCCGGCGGTGGCGCTGTTCGTTGAGCGCGCCCAGGCCGTGCTACCACCCTTTCGGTTGACAGCGCAGAATGCCGCTGCGGTGGCGGCGATCTGCGTGCGGCTGGATGGGCTGCCTCTCGCCATTGAGTTGGCTGCAACACGCGTTAAGCTTTTGCCCCCCACAGCCTTACTGGCCCGACTGGAGCAGCGGCTGGCCGTGTTGACCGAAGGGGGACGCGATCTGCCACCACGCCACCGGACACTCCGGGCAGCGATTGCCTGGAGCTATACGTTGCTCGACGACAGTGAGCAACGTTTGTTTCGGCGGCTGGGGGTCTTTGTGGGCGGTTGTACGCTTGCGGGGGCCGAGGCGGTGCTGGCCGAGGAGCAGACGGCCGCGGTTCCTGCCCATCCTCTCCTCGATGGACTGACCGCGCTCATCGACAAAAGCCTCCTCAAGCAGGAGCAGGGTCGTGACGGCGAACCGCGCCTTACGATGTTAGAGACAATCCGTGAGTATGCGCTGGAACAGTTAGCGCTGCATGGGGAAACCGAGACCCTGCGTCACCGTCATGCTGACTATTACCTGAGACTGGCCGAGGAAGCCGAGGCTCATATTCTCCACGGTCCGGACCAGGTACTCTGGAGCGACCGGTTGGAAGCCGAGCACGATAACCTGCGCGCCGTGTTGACCTGGAGTTGCACCACGCAGGAGGCGGCAGCGTTTGGGCTGCGATTAGCCGGTGCGCTCGCCTGGTTCTGGGTCGTCCATAGTCATTTCAGCGAAGGGTATCGGTGGCTCAACACCTTGCTGGACCGGCTTCATCGCGCTGCACCGGCAGTGCGCGCAAAAATACTCCGTGTAGCTGGCCTGCTGGCAGAAAATATTGGCGAGTTTGCGCGCACTGCCGCCCTGTTGGAAGAGAGCCTGGCCCTATACAGAGCGCTGGGCGATGGTGCAGGCGCGGCCCAGACGCTCGTCCTACTTGGGCGTATCAGGAAAGACCAAGGCAAGTATGCACAGGCGCGCACGCTGCTGGCGGAGAGTCTGGCACTGGGGCAAGCCCAGCAGAATACCTGGGCGATGATCTGGGGATTGCTGAGTTTAGGGGATACAGCCCTCGCCACTGTTGAGCTAAAGCAAGCAGAGCAATACTTCCAGCAAGCCCTCACACTGTGCTTAGAACAGGAAGACCGGTTCGCCGGCGCCTGGGCGATTGTGAACCTGGGACGAGTGGCCGAACAACTGGGCGATGATAGACAGGCCCAGACCAACTATACAGAAGGTGTAGCATCATTTCGCCAACTCGCACAAGGACGCGACAGTGCGGACGTGTATCTTGAGTTGGGACGACTGGCGCGCCGTCATGGGCATGCAGCACAGGCGCAAAACTATTATGCGGAGAGCCTGACCGTATTGGGCGAACTTAGGGACAAGCGCCGCCTCCCTGTCTGCCTTGAGGGCATCGCTGGTCTGGCCAGCATGGTGGGACAGCCAGCACGCGCTGCACAGTTATTCGGCGCCGCTGATGCTTGGCGCGAAGCAGTCGGCCTGCCGCTGCCGCCAGTGGAGCGCGCGACCTACGAGCGTGATCTGGCTGCCGCACGCACACAACTCGACGAGGTAGCATGGACGACAGCGTGGGCAGAAGGTCAAACCCTATCCTTGGAACAGGCAATCACCGAAGCGCAACAGGTACTTTTGGCGGCAGCAATGTAAGTCTCTTTATCCTGTTTTCTGAGGTTCACCTAACCAGGCCAGAAACGCAAAATTAGATCTGCTAAAATCGTCGTGGGCGGCGCTCTAGGATGCTGGTCTGTTGTGCTGGGCCTTCGAGCAGGAGAATCAACATATTGAGAACATTCCGCCCTAAGACAATTTCTTCATTCTCAAAAATTCCTTCCGCTTGCGTGACGCGCACAACCTCAACGCCAGGGAGGACGCCGATTTCAAGATGGATATCGACCGGAAAGAGCGTCACTTCCTGATAAGCGCTCCACAACCCGCGTACACGCGCCGGCCGACTGCGTGGTGCATCGATTTCCTGTAGCCACTTTTCAGGAACTAACGTAAAATCAGAGCCAGTATCAATCAGCGCGGGCATTAGTTCGGTTTGAGCGCCTTCGCCGGGAACGCTTAAGGCAATATTGAGAATAGGAAACGGTGGAAATTTGGTTTTTGCGTAAGGAATCATCAGCGTTAAGCACCGTAGGCGGAAGAATTTTGGTAGGTCGGCATGGACTGGTCGCCACCTGCGACCAGGAGAACCGGCTCACGCCCAAACCGCGCTTTGGTGCGCAGGTATAATGTCCGCTGGTTCGGATCGCTATCGACGATTTCGCCATTGTACACCGCCACGAAATCGCCCCGGTACTGCTCTCTTGTTGTGGCTGGCATGGCGTACCAGGCTTTGGCTTCGGCGCGAATCCGTTTTTCCCGGTAAGCATCGAGATATTGACGCACCGCTTCGGCTAAGACCTCTTTAACCTCTTTTCCCTCATGGCTGGCAACCCGGTTGACTTCTTCCGCCAGGGTGGCTTCCCGCAGTTCAATAGCGATCATACGTTGACCTCGTGAGTAAGCAGTTAGACTTGTACGCTTTTGCTCCTTTCCGTCTTATTTTATCACACCTAATGGATAAACCCCATAAAAGTCGCACAAATGGCTGGCGATTCTGCTATGTACAAATGTTGCGACTTTTATAGGGTTGTCTGTCAAGGGGCGAGTGGAAAAGCGTTATGCATTTATACTACACCGCTACCCAACCGCCACGTGCATGGGCAGCAAGTGCCGCGTCGAGCACCCGTTGCGCCTGCCAGCCCGCATAGAAACTGGGGGCAATGGTCTGCCCGGTGACAATGGCATCGACAAAGCTGCGGCTACCCATGCCCGGTTGGGTGAAGAGGGTATCGAGTTGCGCGCCCATTGGCTGCGCCGGATCCACTCCTTGTAGATAGGGTTGCGGAATGGCCAGTTCCTGAAAACCGGTGTCGCCCGTGGCGAGTTGCACTTTGGGTGGCGTGCTGAACAAGCCAAAACCGGCCATCAACGAACCAGTTTCGCCATGCAAAGTGACGGTATGTTCCAACGCCGGATCATGGGTGCGCGCCACCGCGCTCACCGCAATCGTCCCCTGGCCGCCGTTAACAAAGTCAACCAGCAGGGTTGCGGTATCGTTGGCGGCGTCCATTGGCCGACCATCCAAGCCGTTGTGCGGGGCATGGGTGGTCAGCCGCGCATTAACCCGGCTAATATCACCGATCAAATAGTGCGCTAAGTCGATCATGTGCGAACCATAGTCGCCGAGGACGCCGTCGGCGCGTTGCGGGTCAAAGCGCCAGGTGTAGGCGGGGTTGCGGCCGTTGCCGGCCATGAAATGGAACTGGGCGTGATAGAGTCGCCCTATCGCGCCTTGGGCGATCAGATCATGCAGATAGCGATAATGGGGAAACCAGCGCCAGGTGAAATAGGTCATGTGGCGCACGCCCTGCGCTTCGGCCCGTTCATACATCTGTTGGGCTTGGGTGGCGGTGCGCGCCAACGGCTTTTCGCAGAGGACATGCAGCCCGGCATCGAGCGCGGCCATTGTCATGGCGTAATGCTCGTCATCCGGTGTGGCGATAACGACCGCCTCTAACCCGCCTTCAGCCAGCATGGCACGATAGTCCGTGAAGAGCTGCGGGATGTTGTACTTGGTCGCCAGGGTCTGCGCTCGTTCACGGTTGCGGCCACAGATGGCAACAACCTGCGTGCGTTCATCTGCCCTATCTTACGGCAGATGAACGAGATCCACCCACCAACTTGTGCCGATCACGCCGATACGAATGGGTGTTGTCATAAATTGCCTTCTCCTCTTCTGGATAGCATAACGATGATTGCCGCTACCGCCGATAATGCTGCACATGTCATTACTTTACACCGGTCTTGGGTGCAATACTACCCTGTTTGTCTGCAAAAGTTCTGCAAAATTCCGCCCTTGAAAAATTGCGGGGCCTACTATATAATCAAAAGGCTCATAGTCCTTTCCAGGAAACAGAATTGCTTACTTGCACCTTGGGATCAGGAGCGATCAATGTCCCTCTCTAGCGCCAATACCTTTGGCGATCTGCTCAAACAACTGCGCAAACGCGCCGGCCTGACGCAGCGGGAACTGGCGGCGGCGGTGGGCTATAGCCTGCCCTTTATCTCCAACCTGGAACTGAATCAACGTCTACCGGATGTGCAGGCGGTGGTGCAAAGCTTTATCCCGGCCCTGGGCTTGCAGGACGAACCCAGACTGGCCGCGGCCTTGATCGAGCAAGCCGCCCTGGCGCGTGGCGACCCCTTGCCCGCCACCGTCACTTATCAACGCATCAGCCAGACGATGGTGCATGAAGAGCGGTTGGCGCCTGGCCTACAATTGCCGGCCCTCCCCACCGAAGTGCTGGGTCGTGCCGCCGAAGTGACGCAGCTTTGTAACCGTCTGCTGGGACATCAGGGGCGTTTGTTGACGTTGGTGGGGCCGCCGGGCATTGGTAAGACCACCCTGGCGTTGGCGGTCGCCACGCGGCTGCAACCACACTATGGCGATGGCTGCGTCTTTGTGCCACTGGCCGCCACTATCGACGCCACCGTCATGGCCTCTGCCATCCTGGCGACGGTCGCTAACACGACCCATAGTTCACCCAAAACGAAATTAATCGAAGTGCTGCGACGCAAAAGCCTATTATTGGTGCTGGACAATCTGGAACAGATTCCCGAGGCCGCCCCGCTGATCGCTGAGGTGGTGGCAGCCTGTCCGGGGGTGTGTATCCTGGCGACGAGCCGCGAACGGCTCCATCTGCGCGCCGAGCAACGCTATCAAGTGCCGCCACTGGATCTGCCCGCAGCAGTCGCCCTCTTTGTGCAACGGGGGCAGGCGGTGAAGTCTGATTTTGTCCTCACGCCGGCCAACCACCCGACCCTGGTCGCCATTTGTCAACGGCTGGACTGCCTACCCCTGGCTTTGGAATTGTGTGCTGCACAGACCGATCTCTTTTCCCCTACGCAACTGTTGACGCACCTACAAGACCAACGCCTGGATCTGCTGGTAGAGGGCGCCCAGGATTTGCCACCGCGTCAGCGCACCTTGCGCGCCGCCATCGATCACAGCTACCGCTTGTTAGATGCGACCGAGCGCCGGTTGTTCTGTAGCCTGGGCGTTTTTGTGGGTGGCTTTGATCTGGCCGCCGTCGAAGCAGTGAGCGACTGGCCGCTGGAGCCGCCGACCCGCCCCCTGCTTTCGACACTCCATGCCCTGATCCATAAAAGCCTGGTGCGCAGCGAAACGTTGCCAAACGGTGAACCACGCTTTCGCTTGCTGGAAACGATCCGGGAATTTGCGCTCGACGCCTTAGCCGCCCTGCCGGACGCAGCGTTGGCACAAACCCATCAACGCCACGCCGAATATTTTCTGCGTCTGGTCAGAGACGCTCGTGCCGTCAATACGCGCAAAGTCGTTCGCGTGATGGATGTGGAACAGCACAATGTTCGTGCCGCACTGCGTTGGTTGCTTGACCACAGAGATCCGCTCACTGGTCACCTTGCACAATTCCTGATCCACTATTTTGGCCAGGTTGGTTTGCATAGCGAAGCACGGCGCACCGTAGCCGAGGTATTGTCGGCGGCCCTGGCAATGACGCCGCTCACGCGGATCTACTTGCTGGAGTGGGCGTCGATCTTTGCCTGGCAACAACATGATTTTGACGAAGGGCTGCGTTATGGGCAGGAAGGTTTGGCCATTGCACGCCAGATCCAATCACAACCACAGATTGCGCGCAGTTACACCTTGTTGCGCGAGGAAGAGCGCACACTTTTCTGCACCTTGAGTCTCTTCGCCGGCGGCTTTGCGTTACCAGAACTGGCGATAGTGATGGCCGGCAGTGGCGAAGCCGGTCACATGTCCCGGAACGAAGATGACCTGCCCCCCGCGTTGCTGACCAATTTGCGTGCGCTGGTGAGCAAAAGCCTGGTGCGCAGCGAAACGACCGCCGCGGGCGACCAGCGTTTTTTCTTGTTAGAGACAATCCGTGAATTTGCGGCGGAACAACTGGCAAGTCACAGTGATCTGGCTGTCCTGCGCCAACGCCACTTTGCCGCCTATTTGCAACTGGCGCGCACGGTTGATCACAAAGTACGGGGAGCGGAAGAAGTTAGCCGAGGCTGAAGCGTGGCTGATCCAAAGCGCTGCGTACCACCCCAACCTGCGCTGGCTCATGATCGAAGTGGTTGATTTTCTCTTTGTCTGCGCGCGTCTGGCCACCGCACAACAACGCTATGGCGAGGCGGCGCGGCGCTTTGGTCTGGCCGAACAGGTGGCGCAACAGATCGGTTATGGTGGCCGCGGCCCCATGCGCGCTCAGATCGCGGCCGCCCTGACAACGGTGCGGGCGGCGCTGGGCGCGACGGTTTTTGCCAAGGCGTTTGCCATTGGGGGCAGTTGTCATTAGAGGAGGCGTTTACGACTTTGCTCCAGGGGTAGGTGACAGGATAGCCTGGGGCTACTATTGCTGACTATTGCTTGTTCAACTGCAAAAATTCCCGGTGAAAGGACGGCTCGCGAAAGGTAAGCGTATCCTCCTCATAGGTGCAGAGATCGGACCAGGTGACGCCTTGCGGATGGCGGACCATGCTTTTGTAGAGCCAGGCCACCAGGCGACTGCCCAGCGCCCAGGCCCAGATAGCAAGCAGCAGCTTGAACAGCCAGTCGATGCGGTCGGGTAAGAAAAAGAAGATTGCTATGAAGAGCAGTGCGGCCACACTCCACCCCAGGAGCAGCACGATTTTCGTGTGGCGATCCAGCATGCGTTTACAACTTTCACAAGCCGGCACGGTGAATTGTAACACCTGGCTGCGTTCCCAAATAAAGCGCACCCACCGGTTGTCTGCCTGTTTTGCAATCAAACCGGTGGCGGTCGGCTGCTCGACGCCACAGCGCACACAGCGCGCCGGCATTTTGTACTCTGCCGAAGACATAGCAATCTCCTTTTCTTTGAGTATTCTATTGCTTTGCACGTTCCATTTTTAAAAGCCTATTTTTATAAACGTGGTTAGCCGTTGATTTTCCGGCTGAACTGCCGCCGTTGCGCTCGCTCCACCACTTCCGGATCGGCTTGCGTATCAGCCCTATCCGTTTGACTCTGGTTGGTTACTTTCGTTTGAGACATTTCTTTGGCTCCTTTGACCGGTTTTCGACACTATTTTCCGGCTTGAAATTGTCTCACTTATTATAGACACACAGGGACCTCACGTTGCGCCTCAGCAAGTTGCTCATCATCTGTAACTTCAGGCAATGCTATGTCGAACTCTAACGAGCGCGTTTCTGGATCGTAAAATGATGTGGAGCGAAAGGAAATGACAGGGTGTACTTCATAGAAGAAAGGGTTTCTCTGCTGTACGTCCCCTACAGGCTCGCTCGGATAGACCGCAAGGCTTAAAGTAGGACCGACATTGATTGTTGCTACCTTAGCGTCAATCACACCACGATCGTCACCGGTCGGCTCGTCATTATCTTGTTGCATAGGGGTTTGCAAATTCTTAGCATGGGAGATTGTTTGAGCGGCAGAAAGCCCTAGCACACCAATCATCATAGCTAAAATCAACATCTTCAAAAGTTTCATGATTCTCCTCCTAGAGTAGGTTTAGAACTTCAACATCATCCGAGAGATTACCAAAACAAGAGGACATTGCTACTGTCATTTGTGTAGATTGCCTTCGTTCAATAGAATAAAATTCACTCATGTACGGAAAGCGTGGGTTCTCGGGTTACCACACCTGTCAGGTTTCCAAAACCTGACAGGTGTGCGTCTCCAATGTCAACAGAAGCTAGTGGGCAAGCGTGATCGATGATCATGCCGGCCAGGTTTGCCGCCTACCGCACCGCCAGCGGACTGCCGGGCGAACCGGTGCCGCCGACAATAGGCAGGCGCACGAAGATATAGGCAAATTGGTAGACCTCATCGGCTGCCAGTTGACTCAGATCCAGATTCTCGTGCAGGTGAATGCCATTCTTGGCGATCAACTCGCCATGGACGGGGAAGGCCAACGTCGGGTCGGGGTTGGGAACCACTTCAACGACCAGCGTATCGCTCCCCACCAACACAACGCCCTTGTCGATGAGCCAATGCGCCACTTCAAGACCAATGCCGGGCATGGCGCCGATATAGCGCGCATTGTCCACCTGCCAGAGGCTACCTCACCCGGTGTGGAAGAGAACCACATCACCGGCGTGGATCTCATCTTCCGACAAGCCCTGCCGTTCCAAGGCGGCCAGCAGATCGTCCAGCGTAATTTCTTCGCCTTCCTCCAACATGCGCTCCTTGAGTGCCGCCACGTCGATCAGCGTGCCACGGGTAAAGATCGGCTTGACATTGTGGACACCCAATTTGCGCAGCCCATACATGCCCCCAATCTCATGTTCGCTGAAGCCGTTGTAATAGCGGATCTGGGTGGCATCGCCGTCGTCGCCAAGTTGCAAACCGATATGACCGATGGCGTCCAGTTGGGTGCCGACCTGCCCGATCTCGGTCGCCAGGTACTCGTCATGGTAGAGGACGCCATTCTCGCCAAAGGGACCGCCCGGCGGCAGGGTGCGCAGCGAAAACTCTCTGGCCCCAAAGACCGGCATGTTGGCTTCATAGCGCCGCCCCAACTCATAGATCTGCCCCTCGACGATCAGTTCGGTGGCGGATAGCACCTTCGTCTGGCTGACGGAGGTGGCGCGCCTGTTGCCCAGCCTGCTCGCCCAGCGACCCAATCTGCCCCACCCGCAACCACTGACCGAGAGTTGGCAACGCCTCCGCTTCTTCGAGGCGCTGGCCAAGGCGATCATCGGTGATGAGTCGCCGCTGCTGCTCCTCTTCGACGATCTCCAGTGGTGTGACCAGGAGACGCTGGCGTGGCTGCATTATCTGTTCAGCCACTACAACCACCGGCGCCTCTTGGTCATCGGCACCGTGCGCGACGACGAGTTGGACAAGACCCACGCCTTTACTTCACTGCAAACGGCGCTCAATCGTGTTGGTCAGTTGACGCAGATCAAGCTTGCACCCCTCAACGCCGCAGAGACGACCACCCTTGCCGCGCAACTGGCGACGAGTGATCTAACGGCAGCACAGGCCACCGAACTCTACAGTGCTACGGCCGGGAATCCACTGCGCTGATCCAACTGGGGCGCTATGATGCCGCTTGGGCCTCACTCGAACAGGAGGTCGTCGATCAGGAGCATCCCTTTAGTCGCACCTACAAAACCTTTGTCACGGCCCTTTACCTGATCGATACGCTGGCCTATGAACAAGCGGTGCGGTTGCTGATAGACGTTGTCGTAGCGGCCACGCAACTGCGCCGACCCTGGCTGTGCGAGTTAGCCGTGGTGCATCTGAGCCGGGCGCTGGCTTTATCCGCGCCGGACGCTTGTCAGGCCCTCTGCGCCAAAGAGCAAGAACTGGCGGCGATGAGCAGTACCCTTCTGGCGCGCATCATCGGGCAGCCGGGCGTGGCCCGTGGCGAGATTGCGTTGGCGCTGGGTCAACCCGCCGCCGCACTACAGCCGGTTGACGAAGGGATGCTGGCCGCCGCATCCGAGGGGCGCCGCCCTGACCTGCTGCTGGGACAGGAGGTGAAAGCGCGTCTCCTACTTCAATTGGCGCGGGCAGAAGAGGCGCTCGCCACTGCCGAGGAGGCGTTGATGCTGGCGGAAACAATGGCCGCTGCCCCACAGATGAGATCATGGGGCGCTGCGCCGCTGATGCGGAATATTATGCCAGCCGTGGCTATGTCTATGTGGGGCAAAATGTGCGTGGCTCGTATGGCTCGGCGGGGGACTATAGCTGGTTTCGCGCTGATGCCTGGGGCGCCAACCAGGATGGCTACGATACGGTTGAGTGGGCCGCCGCCCAGCCGTGGTCGAATGGCAAAGTGGGCATGGTGGGCGGCTCCTATTCGGGCATGACCCAATATCTGACGGCGCCAACCGCCCCGCCCCATCTGTCCGCCCTCTTTGTCCGCTATGCGACAGCCAATGTCCATACCTTGGCCTTTCGCGCCGGCGCCTACAAACTGCGCTATACGGGCATCGTCTTGCTGCATATCTTTGAAGATCTGCTGCGCACCGCCCCAGATACGCCGGAAAACGCGGCGCAGCAGCAGCGACTCACCCAAGCCGCCGCCGATCTGGCGCTTTGGCAGCGTCATCTGCCGTTGCAATCCTTGCCCCCATTGGAAGGCACGCCCTATTACCACGCCATGTACACCGAACCCCTCGCTCACCCGGATGACGGTCCCTATTGGTGGCCGCTCAACATGACGCGTCATTACGCCGCCGTGGATGTCCCCATTCTGCACTTGGCCGGCTGGTTTGACGGCAACTTAAACGCCATGCTACAGAACTTTATGGGCATCCGTGCGCATGGACGGAGCGCGCAGTGCCGACAGGGGCAGCGCCTGGTCATCGGCCCCTGGATTCATGGCAAAGCCGCCGGTCGGCAGGCGGGCGACGTTGATTTCGGCCCGGATGCCGAGATTGATCTCGACCCCTTCCACCTGCGCTGGTACGATTACTGGTTGAAGGGGATGGCAAATGGCGTGATGGCTGACCCACCCGTGCGCATTTTCCTGATGGGCGAGAATCGCTGGCTGGATCTGGCGGATTGGCCGCCGCCGGGGATTACCTACACGCCCATCTACTTTCGCCAGGGCCAAGGGCAGTTGGGAAATTCACTGAATGATGGACAATTGACCTTCGATCCACCCGCTACCGCCGAAAGTGCGGACAGCTTTCCCTATGATCCGGCAGAGCCAATCCCCAGCCTGGTCGGCTATCCCGATGATGGGCCATCCGGGTAAACATCACAAAGCCTGACCACCCAATCCGTATCGCGAGCGGTTGAACTGCCGTAGATCACCGCTTTCACAGGCCCGACTAAAACCAGATCCTGCGTTAGCGGCTCCGAAGTGTAGGTCAGCAGACGCGGCTCCAACGCACTGTAGTCACGCGGCCGTTCCATGTCCGTTTGTGATGGCATTCTGCGTGCCCGCTATCGGAACTCGTTGGAATGCGAGGAACTGTTGACGCCAGGGCAAATCGAGTGCTTTGAAGTCGATCTCTGGGCGACGGCACAAAGCTTTAAAGCCGGTCATCGCCTGCGCATCCAGGTGACCAGCAGCGATTTCCCCCGCTACGACCGCAATCTGAACACCGGCGGCCCCTTTGGCGAGGAGACACAGGGGCCGGTTGCCGTCAACACGGTCTTTTATGACACCGGGTATGCCTCCCATGTGGTTCTGCCGGTCTATCACTGGTCATAAAGTCGAGGGTAATGCTTGGGATCATCAGCTTGGCGTGTCGGGTTGTCAGCTCTAGCGACTCATGATAAAATTCACTGGTAGAAGGCTCAGGCGTAAAATGAGATTTCACCGGCAAGGCGACTTGTTGATAGTGTGAAAAACCAAAATGATACAAAACAAAACAAACTCAACACACGTTTCCCCTTTCCCAAATGTTGATCTTTGGAATAAAGGCATTGATGCGGTTGTCGAGATGGGTGATTTCCCCAGTCGTGAGGCGGTGGTTGAAGAGGCTTTGCAGTTGTTCTTTCAAGCCTATCCGCAGCAACGTTTGGAGATGGCGATTCAACTGTATCGTGAGGAAGAAGCTACACTGGCACGGGCAGCAGAGATTGCCGCGCTCAATAGCCTTGATTTTCAGGCGATTCTGCGCGCCCGCGGCATTGTCATTGTCATTGGCGAAGCTACACCAACTGAGATCGATCAAGGATTAGCGATTCTGCGCGGCGAAGTATAGAAACAGCAGCACGATGGCCCGTCGTCCTATCTTTCTCGATGCAAACCTGCTATCGATCTTTACCGAAATTGGGCGCGTTGACTTGCTCATGTAGTTACTGAATACTCATGAGTTGCATGTCTCACCGACGATTGTCAACGAGTTATCCACGGCGGTCAAACGCGGTCACGCGCATGTTCAAGCCGCTTTAGATCTCATTGGCACAGGTAGACCCATTCAAGTAACGGCGCCGTCAACTGATGAATTGAAAAAATTGAAAAATCTTCCGACCTGGATGGCTGCAGGTGAAGCGGAGTGCATTGTCATGTGTCAAAGCCGTGGTTGGGTCTTTGCTTCGTTTGACCGCAAGGCAATCAATTACTGTGTACGTGAAAAAATTCTTTGCTTGACGTTGACAGCAATCTTTGCTGCTTTGTGGAAAACCGGGGTGATACCACAACCGGAAGTTCACCGAATTATCCAAGAACTAGAGCAAGGTGGACGGCAGATCCGTGACAAAGCGGAAATTTTTAAAGAAGGATAATAGAGCATCAACCGTCCGAAGTCCATATCAAATTATGACAACACAGACCGTAACCGTGACATTGCCCGAAGAGCTCTATCATCGTTTCCAGGTCTCAGCCCACATGATTTGGAACAGCTACGAATGCAAATGGATAAGCGTGTCCTGCGGCGTTCCTATGCGTTGGCGCTCCTCTTTTCCGCCCACATCATCACCAGCAACGCAAGAACACTCATCAACGCAAAGCCCCCCACCAGGGGCAACACGGTCCCATTATAACTCTGCCCAATCATCCCGCCGATGAGCGTCGAGATCAGCGTCGAAAGCGAGCCGACCACCGCCGCGCCCACGCCGGCAATATGCCCCAGCGGTTCCATCGCCCGGGCATTGAGGTTGCCAAAGAGAATGCCCACGGCAAAAAAGCCGAGCAGCAGGTAGGCCATCAACCCCCAAAGCGGCGGTTGACCGGCAAAGCCCCAGGCGATCAGCAGAAAGAGCAGCGAGAGACTGCCCAAGATCAGGAGCGCCCAGCGGCTCAAGGCCCGCATCCCAAAGCGCATGACCAACTGGGCGTTGACATACGACGCGCTGCCCAGGGCCAAAGCGAGGGTAGCAAAGTAAAAGGGAAACTGCGCGCCCAAACCATATTGTTGCTGAAAAATCTGCGGCGCCGAGTTAAGATAGCCGACAAAGCCGCCCGAAGCCAACCCCGCCATGACCGTGTAACCCAGCGCGATCCGGTTGATAAAGACTTCCCGAAAGGCGCCGCCGATCCGACCGACCTGAAACGGAATACGCCGCTCACTCGCCAAGGTTTCCGGTTGGCGCAGCATAAACCAGCCGCCGACCAGCAACGCCAGCAGCAGGTAGAGACCGAAAATGGCGCGCCAATGGGCCACCAATAGGATGCCCTGCCCCAACATCGGCGCGACGATGGGAACGAGGATAAAGACCGTCATGACAAAAGACATGACGCGCGCCATCGCTCGCCCGGCATATTGGTCGCGCACCAGGGCCACCGCCACACTGCGCGGCCCCGCCGCCCCGATTCCTTGCAAGAAGCGACCAATCAACATGATCTGAAAATTCCAGGCCAGAAAGGCCAGCAGCGAGCCGATGATATAAATGCCGATGCCCAGGTAGATCGCCGGTTTGCGCCCCGTACTGTCCGAGAGGGGGCCATAGAAAATCTGGCCGATCGACAAGCCGAGAAAGATCAGCGAGACGATCAGTTGGCTGTCATTGGCCCGCTGCGCGCCCAGATCCTGGGCAATGGTCGCCAGCGCGGGGAGCATGGCGTCGATAGATAACGCGACCATCGCCGTCATGCAGGCCATGAGCGCGACAAATTCGGCAAACGGCAGGGATGATTGGGGGGTCGTGACTGGTTTGACCGTCGTTGTGGTGTTGATTTGTGTCATGATTCGATCTTTGTAGGATTGGGTTTGTTGATCTGCCGATTGGTAAAAGTGCTCTGCATTGGGTGATCATCCTATTTAAACCGGCCTGGGGCTATTATAAACTGAAAAGCTGTGATAAACTGAAAAGCCGTGGTAACGTAAAAGCAATAGCAACGAATTCGACCCAAAGTGGGAAGCGTCGGACCTTTGCACGACATACAATGAACAATTTTCGGCGACGCGTGAGACCGTGTTTTCGATTTGTACACAAACGAACCTACAGTTATAACATGTGTCAAGGAGGGTGGTCGGCGTGAGCTTGGTCGTTCTGTGGGATGTCGGCGGCACGCTGGTTGAAGATGCCGTGTCATTAGAAGCTTTGGTCCACCAATGTCTCGCTGCCGCCGGGATTGCGGTCACTGCATTGAGGGCGTCCTCGTTTCAGGCCGCGGACGAAGTACTCCGGCAGCAGCAGCAAGGGCCGTTGTGGCGGACGCTTGACGACGAGAAGGCTGGTGACTTTGCCTTTGCCGCTGCCCTCTTGTACGGCTCCGGCGCATCCGATGCGCAAGTGCAGCAGGTCGCTGCTGCGATTAGTCATTATTTTGATCGGTACAGGGTGGCGCCAGGCATTCGCTCGTTGTGATGGCTATTTCACAAATCACGCAACACGAAGCACGCAACACGAAGCACGCAAAGGGGGTGGCCAATGTACGACTACATTATTGTGGGCGCCGGTTCGGCGGGCTGTGTATTGGCGAATCGGTTGACGGAAGACAGGGCGACGAAGGTGCTGTTGCTGGAGGCGGGTGGACCGGACAAGCCGCAGGCGGTTCACATCCCGGCGGCCTTTTCCAAATTGTTCAAGGGGCCGCTCGACTGGAACTATGAGACCGAAGCCGAGCCGGCCAACCACAACCGCCGCCAATACTGGCCACGCGGCAAAATGCTGGGCGGTTCCAGTTCGCTCAATGCCATGATGTATGTGCGCGGCCACGCCTGGGATTTTGACCACTGGCAGGCGCTGGGCAACGAAGGGTGGGGCTATGCCGATGTGTTGCCCTACTTTCGCAAAGCCGAAAACGCTGTTGACGATCCGTCAGGTGAATTAGGCGTTGGCGGCCCGCTCCAAGTCAGCGCCCAGCGTTCGCCTAACCCGTTGACGCCGGCTTTTGTCGAAGCCTGTGTTGCCGCCGGTTTGCCCCGCAATCCCAACTACAACGGCGCGACCCAAGATGGCGTGGCGCTGACGCAAGTGAACCAAAAGCAGGGTCAACGGTGGAGTACGGCTGCCGCCTATCTGAAACCGGCCATGCGCCGCCCTAACCTGACGGTTCATACCCAAGCCCAGGCCACCCGCATCCTTTTCCAGGGGCGGCGGGCGACGGGTGTAGCTTACTTGCACAATGGCGTCAAACAGGAGGCGCAGGCCAGCCGCGAGGTGATCTTGTGCGGCGGCGCCGTCAATTCACCGCAACTGTTGCTCTTGTCGGGCGTGGGGTCGGCTGACCATTTACGGACGCTGGGGATCGATGTGGTGATGGACTTGCCGGGGGTGGGGCAAAATTTGCAGGATCATCCGGCGGCGGCGGTGGCCCATGCCTGTTTGCAGCCGATCACTTTGCTCACTGCCGAAAAGATTGGTCATGTCATCAACTACTTGTTGCGCAAGCGTGGGCCGCTGACCTCCAACGTGGGTGAAGCGGTTGCGTTTTTGCGCACCCAACCTAACTTGCCGGCGCCCGACATTGAAATAATCTTTGCCCCGGTCTACTTCCTCTATCATGGCTTTGAAAGCCCCAAAGCGCATGGCTTTACACTGGGGGTGATTCTCTTGCGCCCGGAGAGCCGTGGTCACGTACAACTCCGTTCAACTGATCCGTTGGTCGCACCCGCCATACGACCTAATTATTTTGGCGAAGCCAAGGATCTACAAACAATGGTTGCCGGCATCAAGGCGGCGCGCCAGGTTGCCCAGGCCGAGCCATTGACACCCTATCGCGGCGCTGAAACTCTGCCGGGTTCAACCGCGAACGCTGACGCGGCGATTGGCGATGTGGTTCGCCGCCGCTTTCAATCGCTCTATCATCCGGTCGGCACTTGTAAAATGGGCGCTGATCCGCTGGCGGTGGTCGATAATAGCCTGCGGGTACATGGCGTTGACGGCCTGCGGGTGGTCGATGCGTCGATCATGCCGACCTTGATTGGCGGCCACACTCATGCACCGACGGTGATGATTGCCGAGAAGGCGGCGGATCTAGTGCGGAAGAGGGGTTGAACCACAAACCGGGTTTCTGCCGGAAACCCGGTTTGTGATCGGCTACTTATCCGAGCAAAATGCGATTGGCCTGCACCGAGTTGAGCGGCAAGCGAACATGAAAGGTGCTGCCTTGATCCGGGCCAGGTGACGCGGCGGTGACGGACCCATCCAGGGTGTGTACCAGTTTTTTGACAATGCTCAAACCGAGACCCAGGCCGCGGCGGGTATCGACATTGCTGGCGCGGTAGAAAAGTTCAAAGATTTTGGTCAGTTCGTCATGCGGGATGCCGATGCCCCGGTCAATGACCCGGATGACCAATTCGTCGCTGGTGTGTTCACAGACCACCTGAATCGGCGCTTCCGGCTCGGAGAATTTGATGGCGTTGACGATGAGGTTAAAGAGCGTGCGCTTGACAATTTCCAGATCGGTGGTGACAAGCATCGTACTATCGGGATAGACAAAGGTGATCCCACTGTTCTGTTGCAATTCGCGAATGAGAATTTGCTCCAATTGCCGACAGAAATCGTTAAAGCGGTAGCCGGCATACTCTGGAACCACTTCATTCGAGGTGTTAATGGCAAAGATGTCCTGCAACATGTCGGTCAGATAGAGAATCTGCTCGCGCACACGGTTCCGATAGAGCAGCCGCTTTTCCGGCGAGAGCCGATCGGCGCGGTCGCCACAGAGCATCTCCATCGATAAGCTGATAATGCTCAACGGCGTGCGAAACTCATGGGAAGCGGTGTTGATGATGTGGGTCTTTAGTTGTTGCAACTCTGCTTCATGCACCAGCGCCCGTTCTAGCTCCTGCGCCAGGTGGGTCTCGCGATCCAATGAAGCCCGCAGCGCCGATGTGCGTTCTTGCACCTGCCGTTCCAACTCGGCGGTCAATCGTTTGGAAAAGGCGCTCTCCCGGCGCATGGTTTCGATCTCTTGTTCCAACTCCAGGGTACTCAGGCGGGTTTTGTTTTGCAGGCTGAGCACGCCGTCGCGGATGGTGTAGAAGTGCTGAAAGTGGGTCAACCCTTTGGCAAAATCGCCGGTGGCTTGATAGACCTGCGCCAGCGCTTCATGGGCTTCATATTCGAACATCCGCTGTCCTTGGGCGATAGCGGCGGTTAGCGCCGTTTCCAGATGTTCAATCGCCGCGTGATACGCCCCTTCCGCCCCGGCCAGCCGACCAAGTTCCAGATGCACGAGCATTTCCACATAGCGATCCTGCTCCGTACGGGCTAAGGTCATCGCCTGTTCCAGATAGGTGCGGGCGGCGGCGAAATTGCCCAGGTGAACATAGGCGGCGCCTATATTGCTGTAGATCAGGTGGAGAATAATGCCGCGCACCCCAATCGCTTCGCTTTTTTGTAGCGCCTGGAAACCGTAGTAGAGCGCTGTTTCATAGTCGCTCAACATCTCATAGGCATTGCACAAATTGGTGAGCGCGGTCGCTTCGCCCAACTGATCGCCCACCTCCTGGAAGATGCGCAGGCTGGTGGCGAGCGCGCTAATGGCCTTTTCCTGGTCGCCGCTAAAGGAGTAGACCAGGCCACGGCCCAGATGCGCACTCGCTTCGTTGCGCCGATCCATCTGTTCTTTGCTGGCCTGTTGTTGGCGGATGAAATAGCGCAAGCCATCGACATATTGACCGAGCAGCGTATAGGCATGGCCGATCTGACCGAGAACTTGCGGCAAGAAAGCGGCGGTCGGCAAGTTTTTGCTCACAGCGACGGCTTGCAGACCATAGTTGATGGCGGCGCTATAATCGGCCAGTTGCAGAGAACAGCGGCTCAGGATGGTTAGACTTTCCCCCATGCTGAGGTGATTGGCGGCGTCCTGGCGTTCGTCACTTTCCGCCAGCGCTAATGCCTCTTCGGCCAACAAGCGCGCGGTCATTGGGTCGCTCCATTGGAGCGTCGCCGCTTCTTGATTGAGGGTGTTCATGATGAGCGACGGCTCGACCGCCGCTGTGTTGGGCGCAAGTACATTGACCATAGTGCGCCCATTATACCGAGCAACGCACGGCAAAACAATGCTACGGCGGTACTAATCTGGCCCTACTACATTTCGCCTGCGCCGTACACCATTCGGTGATTTTTCTAATCGAAAGGTATTAGGTGGTACTATGGAGATTAAGAGATTGAGAGATTCAGCGATTCTGTTGGTCAGCCGCGCTGAATCTCCCAATCTCTCAATCGCGCCCCACGTTACAGAACCGCCACAGCCCGCACCGGCGACCCATCACCGGCTTGCACCTTGAGCGGCAGTGCAATAAAGGTCACTTGCGCCGGCAGTTGAGCCAAGTGGGCCAGGCATTCGACAATGACAATCTGGCCGCGCAGGAGAATTTGGTGAACATCACGCAATTCGTCTCGATCCGCCAACGATGCCACCGAAGGTGTTTGGACGCCCACCAGCCAGACCCCGCGCGCCACCAACCAGTGCGCTAACTCACGAGAGATGCGCGGAAAGTGGGTGCGATAGTCGGGCAACGCGGCATGGGCGTCCCAATCGGTGCGCAGGAGGAGACGGCTGCCGGCGCCAATTTGCTCGGCATAGGGCGCCAGGTCGTCAACGGTGATCAAACTGTCGGGCGCTTTGTGGGTCAGATCGGCGACGAGGGCTGGGCCGATACATTTGCGTAGATCCCACTGATCAATGGTCGCGCCGCCATCGAGAAAATGCAAGGGGGCATCCATGTGGGTGCCGGCGTGGCTATAGAGCTTTAGGTTGGTAGTATTATAACCATCGCTGGCGATCCGGGTATGCGGATGGATCTCCACCCCGCGCATCCCGTGATAGAGGGTTAGGGTTAGATCAACAATGGCGCCATTCATCGTCTGTTCTCTCTTTCTCATTGCTATTGACTTGGGGCTGGTTGCTTGCGCTTTGACTGTTGTTGTCCAAGTATAGCCAATCGGGTATGATGTAGACAAACGCGTTTACTTACATTGCGATTCAACGAAAGAAACTGGGTTTTGCCAAAAACCCGGTTTCTGAAGCATCATACCAGCACTGGAGGAGCCATGAAACCACCTGTCTCACCCTATTTCACCCCCGTTCCGCTAACCAGCGCCTATACGGTTGACCAACAAACCTTGACCGATGGTCTGCGCGCGCCGCGCGATCTAGGGCCGTTAACGGGCCAGCAGAGCTTTTGCGGCATCCCCTTTGCGCTGGGGCAACCGGGGGAAAAGAATGTGATTCTGCTGGACAAACAAGCAGTCGTTGTTGATCTTGCTCCCGCCCTGACCAGTAACGGCGGCATCACCTATGTGGTTTTCCTCCATGCGGTCGAAGATCGCGTCACCACCTATTGGCCGGGATTGGCCGACTTTTCGGTTGACGGCAATGAACTGGGCGATCTGGTGGCGGACTATGCGCTGGAATATGCTGACGGCACGGTAGAAACCACATCCATCCTGCGTCGTTTTGCTATTCAACAGAGCCGCATTGCCTGGGGCGCCAGCGCCTTTGCCGCTATTCCGGCGCTCAAACCGGGTGTCTTTGCTACCTTGACTGAAGAGAAAATTGCCGGCCATCCTCCCTCTAGTGACTATGGGCGCGGCGAGACCCGCCACGTCTCCGGGCGCGAACGTTCGGCGGATCGCCTCTGGCTCTATGCCCTACCCAATCCGCATCCGGCGAAACCGGTCCGCCGCATCCTCTGTACCCCACAAAAAGAGCGGGCCGTCATCTATGGCGTTACGCTGACCACGGTAACAGAGCACCCCTTGCGCGCCGGTGTACGCCGCAAAGCGCGCCTGACCCTGCCGCCTGGCGTCAAGCTTAACAAACTGGGCGAAGCGGAAGGGCTGCAAATCGATCTCGGCGTGGTTATTTCCGCCCGCGCCGCATTGGACTATGATCATGCTCGCTGGCTCAGTGGCGAACCAGTGGTGCAACCGGTCAGGTCTGAACAAGCGGTCATCGTTGAATATGCGGCCCATCCGCAGGCTAAACTCTATGTACCCACCGGCGCTGACACGCAGCAGGTCTATGATCTGGCCGCGGTGCGCGACACCGCGGCGACTGAGCCTGTCACCGCGGCGACTGAGCTTGGCAACGCGGCGACTGAGCTTGTCGAAGTGCCGACTGAGCTTGACTTCGACGAGCTCAGTCGAGTCGTCGAAGTCGCCCCGGCGCACCGCCCGGTGGCTGTGCGGGCGGTCGAGCAAACGAGCGGGCAGCCAGTGCCGGTGCGCATCCATTTGCATGGCGCCCATGGTGAATACCTCCCGCCGCGTGGCAACCATCGCAAGGTCAACCCCTACTGGTTTGAAGATAACTATGGTGAATTTGTCAACCAGTATAACCAATATGCTTATATTTTGGGGGAATGTATTGTTGACCTGCCGCTGGGCGATGTTTATGTCGAGATCACCAAAGGCTATGAATGCAAGCCGGTGCGCACCCGCATCACCATCACCCCGGAGACCGAGACCCTGACCTTTGCATTGGAAAAGGTTCTCCACTGGCGCGAACGGGGTTGGGTGACGGCGGACACCCATGTCCATTTCCTCAGCCCAAGCACGGCGCTCTTGGAAGGGCAGGCCGAAGGGGTGCATGTGGTTAACCTACTGGCGAGTCAATGGGGTGAGATGTTTAGCAACGTCACCGACTTTGATGGCCGCACTACATTGGGCGCCAAAGACTTTGGCGGCGATGGCGAGTTTCTGGTGCGCGTCGGCACCGAGAACCGGATGCAGACGTTGGGCCACATCTCCCTACTCGGCTATAGTGGCCGGATGATCCACCCGCTCTGCACCGGCGGTCCCTCCGAGTCGGCTATTGGCGATCCGCAAGAGGTGACCATGGCCGAGTGGGCGCAGCGCTGTATCGACCAGGGTGGCCTTGTGGTGATGCCTCATGCGCCCAATCCCCAACTAGAGCGGGCGGCGGACATTGTACTGGATCTGGTTCACGCCATTGAGTTGATGACCTTTAACCCGCTCAATAGCAATAACATCCAGGTCAACCCCTATGGCCTTGCCGACTGGTATCGCTATCTCAACCTGGGCTATCAAGTCCCGCTCTCCGGCGGTTCGGACAAGATGGCGGCTTCTTCGCTCCTGGGCGGCATCCGCACCTATACCCAGTTGGGCAACGTGGCCTTTACCTATGAGAACTGGATGGCGGCGATGAAACGGGGCAACACCTTTGTCACCGTCGGACCGCTGGTGGAGTTGCACGTTGAAGGCGTAGCGCCCGGCGGCAGGCTCCAGTTGCCGGCCACCGGCGGCACGGTCAATGTGACCTGGAAAGTCGAGTCGGTCAGCCTGCCAATTGATGCAGTTGAAATTGTCGTCGGTGGTTTTGCTCTGGAACAGACCACGCTGGATAAAGCATTGACCGCCAGCGGCAGCACGCAGGTCACGGTGAATAATTCCACCTGGATCGCCGTGCGTGTGCGCGGTAGCTACAAAGGCCAACGGGGCGAAATTGCCGCCCATACCAGCGCTGTGCAAGTACTCGTCGAAGGCAAGCCGCTCTTCTCGCCCAAAGACGCGGTGGCGGTTCTCGAACAGATCGAGGGCGCCATCGCCTATGTCGATACTATCGCACCCCGTCCCGCCGCTCAGCGCTTCAAACAGATGCGCGCCACCCTGGAAGCCGCCTACAACCGCCTCCACCAGCGCATGCACGCCAACGGCCTCTTCCATCGCCACACACCGTTGCATGAACATGGACAGGCGCGGGAGCATTAGAGAGAGACATGAGACAAGGAGACAGGAGACAGGAGACACGAGAAATCGACGATTATGTCTCGTGTCTCGTGTCTCGTGTCTCGTGTCTCGTGTCTCGTGTCTCGTGTCTATCATGTAAATCTTGTCATCGAATTGATAGTAATCTGACATTCAAAAGGCGGGAACCCGACGTAGCATTTCTGGTATGCTTGCTGTTTGTGCAACCAAATGTAAGGGATTGAGGAACAGCGCAAAGGCGACCCATGACATCATCTTCACAGACTTTGGATTCACTCTCGTTGTCCGGGCTTGCGGATCATTGCCGGCAGGAGAGCGAACATTATTTTCGTGGTCAACCCCACGACCCAGCTTACTGCTATGAACTCTTTCGGCGCGCCATTGTTGAACGCGCAGAGGGAGCCTGGGCGTGTCTCTATGAACAATATACGCCCCTGGTCGCCGGTTGGGTGGAACGGCACAGCGGCTATGCCGACAGCGGTGAAGATGTGGGCTACTTTGTCAACCGCGCCTTTGAGAAGATGTGGTCGGCCATCCCGACGGCCAAGTTTGCCCGCTTCCCCGATCTCAAGTCGCTCCTGCGTTATCTCCAACTCTGTGTCCATAGTGTGATTATCGACCACATTCGCGCCGAAGAGGTCACCGTCCTGGAAGAGCCGACGATTATTTTAGCGGGCGTCGAGGAACCAATTTTGGATGCCATTCAACAGGAAAGCTTTTGGCAGGAGCTACGCCGGCGCTTGCATAACGAACGGGAAGAGCAATTGCTCTATTACCGGTACGGCCTTGGCTTTAAGCCCCGTCAGGTTTGTGAATATTTCCCCACCGAATTTCCCGACATCAACGAAGTCTATAGTCTGACCCAAAACATTCTGGCTCGCTTACGACGAGATGACGAATTGCACCAATTATTTCAGGCCGAATTTGTCGTATCGTAACGGAAAAGTGGCTACGCTATCGTTTAGAGTAACATGAGGAACTATTATCAACCGAACAAAGGCAAAGGGGCAACCATGGCGTGTGTACGATTGACCAAGTTGAGTGACAGTGAGCTATTGGCGTACCTGGCCGGTGACGCTGATGCCGCCATCGGCGCTCATTTGGCTCTGTGCCATGAGTGTCAACAGCGAGCGGCTGCCCTGGCTGCCCAAGAACGCCGCTTAACCGTCAGCCTCTATCGCCGCGCCTGTCCCCCTTCGCTCACCCTCGGTGAATACCAACTGGGCTTGCTACCTGCCACCGAGCGCCGCACGATTGCGCGTCATCTTCGGCAATGCCCACACTGCACCAATGAAGTGCAAATGCTAACCACTTACTTGGATGATGTCGCCCCCACCCTAGAAGTTGCACCAACGCTTGGATTACAGAAACGGGTGCGCATTCTCGTCGCGCGGCTGGTGGAGAACCTCCCCAGTGTTGATCCCGCTGGCGGGCTATTCACCGGTACACCACCGGCGTTGGCCGGTGTGCGTGGCGACGCCGGCGCCCACCTGGTCTACGCCGTCGAAGAGGTGCAGGTGATTATCGATGTACAGACCGATGCCCAACAGCCGGCGTACCGGGTGTTGCTTGGGTTACTTTTGGGATTAGCCGATCCGCAGCAGATCACGGCCCAGCTTTGGCCCGCTGAAGCGCCGGTGGCTGACCGCCAAGTTACAACAGCACAAGAGACAAGCCAGCGCTCAGCGCCCCCTGCGCGCATCTCTGCATCGCCGGCCAAACCGGTTGCCGCCACCACGGTTGATGAGCTGGGCAACTTTGTGCTGAGCGCCCTCACGCCCGGCATTTACGATCTCGTCCTCAGCAGTGACAAAGCTGAAGTGCATATTCAGACTTTGCTGATTGTGTAGATATGTTGGTTTCGACAAGCTCAACCGACGTTGGTTACAAGCTCAACCGACGTTGGTTACAAGCTCAACCGACGTTGGTTGAGCTTGTCGAAACCAACGTCGGCTGAGCGGGCGCCCTTGGGGCGCGAAACCAA
>QWII01000068.1 GCA_021405325.1 Caldilinea sp. CFX5
GAGAAATAAATATCCAGCCGCTGAGGCGGCTTCTCGCTGTCAGCAACGGATTGCATCCGAGAAAATGGATAGGTAAATCTTTGAACACGCCTAAGTTCCGAATTGTCATTCTGAAAGAATCTTCTAGTCGGCAGGGTGGGAGACCCTTTCAGGATGACAATTCGGAACTTATTTTTAGACGCTCACCAAGGGGTACAAGCTGTGGGGCAAGGGTGCAGGGAGGAAGCGAAAGGTGAAGAATATCGCGACTGTTAGATATGGATGTGTTATCAGTTGCTTAACACAGATAGGAAGGAACACAGATCTACTTTTATCTGTGTTCCTTCCTATCTGTGTGAATTGGGGCGTACCACTACATCTCTACCGTCGAATCACCGGCAGGTTCATGGTATGAATCGCCGTAATCCCCCGCACCAGCGTTGCCACCTGGCTGCCGTCGGGCGCCGTGTAGCTGTTGACCAGGGCGGCTTTGCCCACATCCAGCGCGCTTTGCACGTCATTGAGGTCAGTGGCCGGGGTGATCTGGTAGTTGATGCCGCCGATAGTCCAGGTGGTGGCTTGCAGACCGGCGGCAGTAACGGCGCCCCCTTTGTTGTCAATCCGGCCCAGGCTCGTCTGAGCGCCGGCCCCCGGTGGGACATGGGTCTCGATCTCATGCACCTGATTCTGGCCGCCCTGGATGGCATACTCTACGGCCACGTAAGCGCCAATCCCCAACAGCCCGTTGGTCGCCTTGAACTGGGTGGCGCCAGTGGTGACAAAGGCGATGTTATCGACCACCCAGGCGCCGATCCGTCCATTGGCCGGCATACTGTTGACAAAGCCGAAGAGTTTGAAGCGGGTGGGGGCGGTGGCGCCGCCGTTGTCATTGGTGCTTTCGATCTTGCGGGCGAGGCGACCACCTTGCGCATCGAGATAATATTCAACCTTGACCCGGACACCGACCGCAAAGGCGCCATCGTTTTGGGCGAAGATGGTGTTAGCCGCCGTGTTGTAGAGAATGCCGCCGATCTGCCACTGGCCGCTCAAGCCGGCCGGGAAACTATCGATCTGACCAAAGGCGTGCCCCTCAGCGCCCTCGAAGGAACCATTGCCGTCATCATCGCTGCCGCCGCTATCATTGGCAAACTTGGTTTCGATCTCGCGCGCCTGGTTGACGCCGGCGCTGTCGATAGAGAAATGAACTTTGACGGTCACACCCACGGCAAAGGCGCCGCGCTGCTGCTTAAATTCGGTGTTCGCGCCGGCGACAAAGGTCATACCGCCGATGTTCCAGTTGCCCACCAGCCCCGCCGGGAAGCTTTGCAGGACGCCGTAGAGTTCGCCGGTAGCGACAGGGGTGCCGATGGCGCCGGGCGTCG
The DNA here is from genome assembly GCA_021405325.1 of Caldilinea sp. CFX5. The sequence goes on from QWII01000068.1 coordinate 1,362, forward strand.
CACTGACGGTGGCGCTCGGTGTGGCGCTGACGGTGGCGTTGGGAGTGGCATTGGCATTCGTACAATCGGACGCCTGTTCGGTTTCCAGTTCACGCACAGTGAAGGGATTGGTGTTGGTGAAATAGTGAATCTTGACACAGGCGCCGATCACCAGCGGGCCACTGCGTTGTTTAAATTCAGCGCCGGCCGGGGCATTGTAGTTGACGCCATTCACGCGCCACAGGCCGATGAAGCCGGTGGTCGGCTTGCTCTCGACAAGGCCATAGACTTCCTGTTCCGCACCAGGGTTGGGTGTAACACTGGGGGAAGCGGTGCCGCCGGGCGTTGCTGAAGTCGTCGGCGAGGTTGTGGGGGCCGGGGTCGCGGTGGTCGGTACGCCGGTGGGGGTGCCGCCGCTGCCGGTGCAATCATCAGCGTTCTTGCTGGCAATCTTGGTGGCGACAAAGGGTTGCGCTGCGCCGACATATTCCACTTCGACACAGACGCCCACAGCAAAATCGCCCTTGTCGGTGCGAAACTCAGTGCTGCCATTGGCGTCAAAGCTGACGCCGGCAACGACCCAACGTCCTAACAACGTACCGGCGGGCATGGCATCAATGCGCCCCTTGTGGTTGCCTTCGGTGGCATAAGCCACGGGACCGGACCAGAAGAGTGCGCACCCCAAGGCGCCAATGAGCGCCAAGAGGACAATACGGACAGGAAAGCGGTGGTTGACGGAATGCAACATTGTGTAGATTCTCCTTGCATCGATCTAAAAGGATGGGGGGACATCCACTTTGCTGATAGTAAGCTTATATACCGTCGAATTTGTTGTACCTTCCAAGCACATTACAAATTCGTGCGGCTTTCTACACAAAAGGTGCATTCTATCGGCAAAAAAAATACATCAAAACGACTAAGCCTTACAAAATCGATGAAAATTGTCGCGTGGTCATGTGGTCTTATAGTCGTGCTAACCAGACGACGCGACGACGCGACAATTTGCCGAACAACTAACGGACCGGTCTAAACTGTGCCAGCAGATCCGCCGCCCACTGGCGGTTGGCATCGCGTGTGCGCCCGGCCAGATGGGGCGTATGCACGACATTCTGGCGCCCCAGCAACGGATCGTCCAGCGGCGCCGGCTCGACATCAAAGACATCGGCGGCCAGCGCCACTTCATCGGCCAGGACGCGCCGGCGGATCGCGGCCATGTCACAGATGAGGGCGCGGGTCGCCAGGACGATCAGGCACCCTTGCGGCAGGGCGTCGATATGAGCCGCCGTGACGACGCCGCGCGTATCCTCCTTGAGCGGTAACATGGGCGCAAAGATTTCGGCATCCTGCACCAGCCGTTCCAGGTGATATTCGCGGCGGGCGCCGGCGCGATGAAAGCCCGGCTCCGGCGCATAGGGATCCCAGATGGCGACCTCGGCGCCCAGGGCGTGGACAAAGCTGGCGTAGCGGCTGCCGATGTTGCCGGCGCCGACAATGCGCACCCGTTTGCCGGCAATGGTGCCATTGGTAAAGCGGCTGTCGTCGCTGTACTGCGCGCCCAACGTGCCTGGTCCCTGGTTGCGTGCGGCTTGATAACGCTGCCACGGTTCGTGCGAAGTGAGCATGGCGTGGTAATTCTGGGGAATCTGGCGCAAGGCGCAAAGGGTCAGCCCCAGCGCAAACTCGGCCACCGACTGCCCCCAGAAGCCTTCGCTACGGTGGGTGTAACAGATGACGCCCTGTGCTTGTAACTGCTCGACAACCGCCTGCTCAAGGTTTTGCCCATAGGCCATGCGGAAGGCCGCTTCTTGTAAGGCGGGTAAGCGCGCCAGGCAAGCAAGGGTGACCGGCACGCCCAACGCAACCAACCGGGTAATAGCGGCGTCAGGAATGACTTCGCCCAGCCGTTGCGTGTTGCCACGCGCCAGCCGCACCAGCGTCGTTGGCCCTTCGGCTTGCCAGCGCGCCAGGAGATCGTCGGCCACAAAAGGCCAGTGCGCCTCAAAATCGGCGTGAACGACAATACAGTTCTTCATGCCGACACCTCAGTCATGGTGACGCCTGGTAGGCCATCCAGGCTGTGGGCGTTCCTGCTGGCGCGGTAGGCCGCCATCCCGGCCAGCCCTTTGCTCTCGGCAAATTTGAGCAACGCCTCGCGCTCTTCTTCATAGGTGTACCGGGGGACGCCAAAGCCGCACGAGTCGGAAACCCGCTGCACGGCCACGCGGATAATCGACCGCACACCGGGCAATGCGGGAAAGCGGTCAATCAGCTTGGCAAAATCGGGGTGATCGGGTTCGAGGACGCGCCCTTTGCCATGTAAGCGCACAATATCCGGCGCACCGGTAAAGGCGCAGAACATGATCACAATCCGGCCATTTTCTTTGAGATGGGCAATCGTCTCGACGCCGCTGCCGGTCAGGTCAAGATAGGCGACGGTTTGCGGATCAAGGATGCGAAAGGTGTCTAGCCCTTTGGGGGAGCAGTTGATCAACCCCTCATCACTGCGCGGCGCCGTGGAAACAAAAAAGATATGTTGTTGCTGAATCCACGCCGCTAAATTTTCATCAATCGCTTCGTATACTTTTCCCATAAATCGTTCCTTTGCGTGATTACCTGGGAGCGCCGGCATCCTGCCGGCAGGATGCCGGCGCTCCCAGGCCGTAACGTTAGTTATTGTTATGCAACCAATCCGGTTTCCAGGTGGCGTTGAAAACGCGCATGAGATTTTCGCCCAGCAATTTGCGAATCGCGTCATCACTAAAACCGTGATCGACCAATTTCTGCACCAAATAAGGATAATCCTCAATACCGTTGAAGTCCGCGGGCTGGCGGTTGTTGTTATCGGGCGGTTGGGCGACACGATCAAACTCATCAGTCACCGAACCATAAGGCAGGGCGTCGGGGTCGGGGGTATGGGGTGGATAGGCGCCCATGGTGCCGACCGAATCGGTGGAGATGCCCACATGGTCGATGCCGACCAGGTTGATGGCATAGTCAAGACAGCGCAGGTGATCGACCAGCGTCGGCATCCCTGGTTGGCCGTGCCAGATAAGGGGCGCCCAGGTGGTGACACAGACGACGCCACCGGTGGCCGCCACGGCGCGGATCTGCTCGTCAGTGATGTTGCGCGGATTGTTGACTACACTTTTGGGGTTGGAATGGGAGGCGATGAGCGGCGCCTTTGCCACGGCACAGGCTTCCAAAAAGGTGCGCGGGCTGACATGGGTCAGGTCAATGGTGATGCCGTAGCGTTCGAGTTCGCGAATCAGCACGCGACCATATTGACTCAAACCGCCATCGTTGCGCTCCAGACAGCCGTCGCCAACCAGATTCTTCTCGTTATAGGTCAATTGGCAAATGCGCAACCCCAGTTGTTTCCAGAGCAGCAACGTCTTGGGATCCGCGCCGATAAAGAGCGAATCTTGTGCCAGAGAGATATGGGCAATCTTGCCCTGGGCGTGGGCGCGACGAATGGCGTCAGGCGTATCAGCCAGACAGAAGGTAGGCTCGTTGAAAATAACTTCCAGAAATTCCTGAAAGCGGGGCAAGGCGCGCCAGAGATCGTCGCCCGGCATAGGAATGGTCAAGCCGACCGCAGCCAGCCCGGCGCGGTCGGAACGGGGCGTCCGCTTGATCAGGTATTGCACACAGGGGTCAATGATCACCGACGTGCGATGCAAGTGCGCGGCTCGTGCGCTGATCGGTTCACGACTGGACATTGCGTTCTCCTTGAGTAGATGGCTGAGATGAATAATCACGATCTTCCCAAGTATAACCCAAGATGACGCAATTGCCGACCTGGACAGGCGATGCATAGGGCTGTGTCATTTGTGCAACGCCTTTGTTTATCGCTACGGCTCTGTCAAAGTGATTAGCGGTAGATAGAGGCGATGGGCTTGCCCGGCCATGCTTTCGACCATGGGTGTGTCAGCAGCGTTGATAGCCTCCGCTTTCCCCTTCGGTTTGCGCAATGGATCGGTGGGTTCAGTGGGTATGGTAGTGTCATCACCCCAATGATCGCTACTCCAACTGACGCTGCTCCAGCTTACACTACTCCAACTCACGCTGCTCCAACTCACGCTGGAACTCAGAACGCCATCCGGGCCGGTCGTCAGCAAGTTACTCAGAGCGATACCGGTGTTAGCGGCATGAGTGGTTGTGCCGCGCACGGCCGCGTCAATATCCAGATAACCGGCGCCGGCGCGCTGTCGCTCATAGCCCGGCCACTGTTTGTTGGCCGTCGCCATGAGTCGGAATTTGACCTGATCCGGGGTGAGGGTGGGTTCATCTTGCAATAGGAGGGCAACGGCGCCCGCCACCACCGGCGCCGCCACCGATGTCCCCGACATGCGGAAGAAGTCGCCATAGGGGGTTGTGACCACATGAGTGGGGTGTTCCTTTGCCAATAATTTTTTGGTATTACTCAACAAGCTCACCAGATTCCGGCCAGGCGCCACCAACTCCGGTTTGGTAACGCCGTCGCTGGTTGCCCCATAGGCGGAAAAGGACGCAATCACATCATCCCGCAGGGTGTCGGTGCCCCGATCATCGACGGCGCCGACGGTGATCACAAAGGGATCATTCGCCGGCGGGTAGAGGGTGGCCGTCCCATTGTTACCGGCGGAGACCACCACCACAATGCCATTAAACCAGAGAATTTCACAAGCCGCCGCCAACGGGCTGGTATGGTAGGATTGCCAGGTGCTGCTGTTGAGTGAGAGGTTGACTACACGGATCTGGTAGGCTTTCTGGTTGTTGAGAATCCATTGCAACCCGGCCACCACATCCGCTTCCATCGCCATTCCTGTTTCATCGGTCACTTTGACATTGACCAGATTGACGCCGGGAGCGATGCCGATGTAAGCGCCATCGGACTGAACGCCATTGCCGGCGATAATGCCGGCAAGGTGGGTGCCATGCCCATATTGATCACTACTGCTGGAGGCGGCGCTATTAAACCGCGCCGAGGCGATCACGCGTGTCGTTGCCTTGGGATCAACCGTTGCCAGCTCCGAACTTTCGTAAATGCCGCTATCGACGACCGCTACGGTGACATTCTTTCCTTGCAGGTAAGGTGCTCGGTTCCAGACCTTATCAGCGCCAACGGCGCGCACATAGGCGCTTTGGAGGTTGGCGGTATTTACACACTCTAGACAGCCGCTGGCGACGACAGGCGCATTTAACGAAACCCAGCGCACACCCGGCGTCGCCGCCAATGCCGTCACCTGTTGCGCCGGCAATTCGGCCACCAGGGCATTGATGAGCGCCAACTCTTGGGTTACTTTGCCGCCCAGTTGCGCCACCGACGCGGCCAACAGGGCGGCCGAGGCGTGCATCTGCACAATGACACTGACCTTGGCGGACGGGTGGGCAGCCACCCAATGACGAAGTTCCGGTTGCAGCGGCAGCACGCCAACCGGCGATGCCGACCAGGGAAACCAGAGCAACACCAATAGTAACGCGAGCCGGCCGGCCATATGCCGTTGGTGCAGAGACAGGGTCAGGCGGGATAGACGTAGTTGCATGTTGGATAACGGCTCCTTTTCTTCGCAATGAAGGCGATACATAAACGTGAAGCGCCTATGACATTATGACAAACAAACATCACCCAAACAAGCCGCTTATGTTTGAATCCGTCTTCAGACTTTTGCCCAAAATAATTTACAATATTGTAAATCACCGTTCATCTATTAACGATCTTGTGTGTTCCCCTTAATTCAAACTTTATCTTGTTCATATTTGACAAGAATGCGTTGCATCGGTATCATTATAAGTTCGGTCGCATTTCAAGCTTCACCCTAAGTAACACCAGGAGGTACAAGCAGATGGCGAAATTTCTTGGATCCCAACCGCATCGCACAGACGGCTTGATCGGCGCTTCCTGGCAGCCAACTGTCCATCACGGTTAACCGTAGCCTGTCCATCTGGCGTCTTCCTCTGGTTAAGCGCCGGTTGCCGTGACCAACCGCGCCTGACGCCGGTTGCACACCAGACGGACACCAATCGTCAACCCATCTCCATTCATTCGTCATTCCAGCAGTATTTGCGCGTTGCCTACAGATCGGCGCGTCTGTAGCCCTTTTGTTGTCCATTTTCATCCGGCGGGCAGGCGTGATCTGCCCGCGCTCGACGCAGCGTGAAGACAAGAAGGCAAGAAGAGGGGGAGACACGAGACACGAGACACGAGACACGAGACACGAGATGTGAAGATCGTTGACTTGATTCTGTCTTCTTGTCTTCCTCTCTTCCTCTCTTCTTGTCTTCACGCTGCGTCATCAACCAAATGGAGACCCAATGTTATGAAGCTTCCCCTCTATGCGTATTATCAGTTACTGGAGCGCTATCTGCGTCCCCAAGGGGGGCGGGTGGCGCTGTTGGCGGCGCTCATCTTTGGCGGGATTGGGTTGCAGTTGCTGTCGCCCCAGATCCTGCGCACCTTTATCGACTTAGCTCAACATGGGGGTGAGTTGGCGGCGCTTACCCGGAATGGCCTCTACTATCTGGCGGTGACGCTGGTGGCGCAGGGGGTGCGACTGGGCGCGGCTTATTTCACCGAGGATGTGAAGTGGCGGGCGACCAACTGGCTGCGCAATGACCTGGCTGCGCACTGTATGGGTCTGGATATGCGCTTTCACAACGAGCATACCCCCGGCTCGATGATCGAACGCATCGACGGCGACATCACTGAGTTATCCAACTTCTTTTCGCAGTTTGTGTTGCGGGTGCTGGCGAATCTGCTGCTGCTGGTCGGCGTCCTCTACATGCTCTACCGGGAGGAGTGGCATATCGGTGTGGTCTTTACCATCTTTGCGGCCATCGTCTTTGTGGTGATGGCCAGTATGGTCAGCTATGGCGCCCGCTTCTGGGGCGAGGAACGGGAGGCGTCGTCGCAGCTTTTTGGCGGGCTGGAAGAGTGGCTAGCCGGCACCGAAGATATTCGCGCCAGCGGCGGCGTACCCTATGTGCTGGATCGGATGCAGCGCTTCACCTATCGCCTCTACCGGGCGGCGCGCAAGGCGTTCTTTGCCGGCAACCTGACCTGGGGGCTGGCCGGCTTTATGTTTGCCATCAATCTGGTGCTGGCGCTGGGGCTGGGCGCCTATCTCTTTCAGACCGGCGTCATCACCCTCGGCACGGTCTATCTGATCATGAGCTATAGCAACACGCTGCAACGACCGGTCATCCAACTGGCGCGCCAGTTTCAGGAGATGCAAGCCGCCGCCGCCAGCATTGGTCGTGTGCGGGAACTCTTTGCCCTGCAACCGGCGGTGCAATCAGCGGTCACGCCGCTGACGCTACCCGCCGGGCCGTTGCGCGTCGCCTTTGAACAGGTCAACTTTGGCTACAATGAAAATGACCTGATTCTACGAGATGTCGATTTCCGGTTGGAAGCGGGCAAGGTGTTGGGGCTGCTGGGACGCACAGGCAGCGGCAAGACCACCATCACGCGTCTGCTCTTCCGGCTCTATGACGTCACTGACGGCGCAATCTGTCTGGGCGACCAGGATCTGCGCCAGGTGACGCTCGACAACCTGCGCGGCAGCGTCGGCATGGTGACACAGGAGGTGCAGCTCTTCCAGGCGTCAGTGCGCGATAACCTGACCTTCTTCAACCGGGCCATCCCCGATGAAGCGATTATTGAAGCGCTGGAAACGCTGGGGCTGGGCGGCTGGCTGGCTGGTCTGGAACAGGGGCTGGAGACGCGACTCGACTCCGGCGGGCGCGGGCTGTCGGCGGGTGAAGCACAGTTGCTGGCCTTTACCCGTGTCTTCCTCAAGAATCCGGGGCTGGTGATCATGGATGAAGCGTCCTCCCGTCTCGACCCGGTGACGGAGGGGTTGATCGAGCGGGCAATTGACCGGCTGCTCCACAACCGCACGGCGATCATCGTGGCCCATCGCCTGGCGACGGTGCAGCGCGCCGACCAGATCTTGATCCTGAGCGACGGCCGGATCGTCGAGCATGGCGAGCGGGTGGCGCTCCTGGCCCAACCGGATTCACGCTTTTCCCAACTGTTACGCACAGGCATGGCGGAGGTGCTGGCATGAATACCTGGCAAGCTTCTTATCGCCTGGTTCGCAATCAGGCGCGCTTGTATGGTTTGAATTCCTTTCTCTTTGGTCTTTTGCACTTGACATCGCTCCTGCCCGGTCTGCTAACCCAGGCCGTGCTTGATCGGTTGTCGGGTGACGCCGTGGCCGGCTGGAGCATCGGCACCTTACTGGCGCTGTTGGTCGGGATTGGCATTGGGCGCTTTGCCAACTTGATGGTCGGCTTTCTGGCCTATGTGCGTTTTCGGCATGGGGTCAGCGGCACATTGCGACTCAACATGTTAGGCGCGATCCTACGCCATCCGGGCGCGGCGGCGCTGCCCAATTCGTCAGGTGAAGCAGTGAGCCGTTTCAGCGGCGATGTCAACGAAATGACGCGCTTTGTGGCGGATCGCTTGGTGGATGCGTGGGGGCTGATTTTGCTGCCGATTGTGGGTTTGGCTGTCCTCTTTACAGTCAACGCCCAGATTACCGCGGTGATCATCATCCCGTTGGCGCTGGTGCTGGGCTTTGTCAATGTCATGCGGCGCCGGCTGGAACAGGTGCGTGACGCCCGCCGCCGCGCCGCCAGCCGGGTCATCGGCTTTATCGCCGAAATGTTTGGCGCAGTGCAGGCGGTGAAGGTCGCCAATGGGGAACGCTATATCAATGCCTGGTTGGCCGAACTCAATGAAGAGCGCCGCCAGACGGCGCTCAAGGATACGCTCTTCAGCGAGTTGATCGGCACGGCCTTTAACAGCACGGTGGAGATCAGCACCGGCATCATTCTGATCATGGCGAGTCAGGCGATGAGTCGCGGCACGTTTACCCTGGGGGACTTTGCTCTCTTTGTCGCCTATCTCTGGGAAGTGACCGAAGGGCTGACCTTTGTCGGCAACATGTTGGCCGTGCAGAAGCAGACCGATGTCTCGGTGCATCGCATGGCGCGCCAGATCGAAAATGTGCGCCGCCGCGATGAATCGGACTTTGCCGGGCAGGCCATGGGCGGGGTGAAGCAGGCACAGGTCGCCGACCCGCTAGTCTATGAAAAGTTGCTGGCCGCCACGCCGGTCTACCTCGCTGGCGACTTTCCGCCGCTGCCCTATCTTGCGCGCCAGACGGGCGACCACCTGCGGCTGCTGACGGCGCAGAAGCTGACCTATCGCCACCCGACCACCGGGCGGGGCATCTTTGACATCGATCTCCACCTGCCCCACGGTTCGTTTACGGTGGTGACGGGGCGCATTGGTTCCGGCAAGAGTACGCTGTTGCGGGTGCTGCTGGGGTTGCTGCCGCTTGATAGCGGTACGGTCTCCTGGAACGGGCAAGTGGTGGAGCAGCGCGCCGACTTCTTTGTACCGCCCCGCGCCGCCTACACCGGCCAAGTGCCCCGGCTCTTTAGCGACACGCTGCGCAATAACATCCTGTTGGGGCTGCCCGAAACGGAAGCCGATCTCGATGCTGCTATCTACGGTGCGGTTATGGAAAAAGATCTGGCTGATCTGGAAGCGGGCATGGAAACCATGGTGGGGCCGCGGGGCGTGCGCCTCTCCGGTGGTCAAATTCAACGGGCTGCCGCCGCCCGCATGTTGGTGCGGCGCCCGGCCCTCTATGTCTTTGACGATCTCTCCAGCGCCCTCGATGTGGAGACCGAACGCCTTCTCTGGGAGCGGCTCTTTGCCCACGCCGGCGCCCAGAACGGCAATGCGCCGACCTGTCTGGTTGTCTCGCACCGGCGGGCCGCGCTGCGACGGGCGGATCACATCATTGTTTTGAAAGATGGTCGGGTCGAGGACGAAGGTAGCTTGGATGCGCTGCTGGGGCGTTGCACTGAAATGCAACAGTTGTGGGAGGGGCGGGTGTAAGAAGCACACACAAAAACGTAACGGCAGCGGGATCAGGCTTTCACAACCTGATCCCGCTGCCGTTACGCAAGTGTTATCCTATTTGTTTACTACCAGCCATTACCGATCTGCACCCGCTGTTCTGCGCTATAGCCGCGTGAGCTATCGCCAGGGTAGAGCCACAACAGGCCAGTCGCATCTCTGGCGACGAGGTCTTGATGCCCATCAGCGTCCCAGTCCGCCAACCCAGCAAAGGTGTAGCCGCGCCAGCCGTTACCGATCTGCACCCGTTGTTCTGCGCTATAGCCGCGGGAACTGTCGCCAGGATAGAGCCACAGCAGGCCAGCCGCATCTCTGGTGACAAGGTCTTGATGCCCATCGGCGTCCCAGTCGGCCAGGCCGGCGAAGGTGTAGCCGCGCCAGCCGTTACCGATCTGCACCCGCTGTTCTGCGCTATAGCCACGGGAACTGTCGCCGGGGTAGAGCCATAACAGACCAGCCGCATCTCTGGCGACGAGGTCTTGATGCCCATCGGCATCCCAGTCGGCCAGACCGGCAAAGGTGTAACCTTGCCAGCCGTTGCCGATCTGCACCCGTTGTTCTGTGCTATAGCCACGGGAACTGTCACCAGGATAGAGCCACAGCAGACCGGCGGCATCTCTGGCCACAATATCTTGATGCCCATCGGCGTCCCAGTCGGCCAGACCGGCGAAAGTGTAGCCGCGCCAGCCATTGCCGATCTGCACCCGCTGTTCTGCGCTATAGCCACGGGAACTGTCGCCGGGATAGAGCCACAACAGATTGCCGGCATCCCTGGCCACAATATCTTGATGCCCATCCGCGTCCCAGTCCGTCAGACCGCCAAAGGTGTATTGCGTCGCTTGGGCATGAAGCGGGCTGCTCGCCATCGAAGTCAGCAAAGCGGCCGCCAGCAGTAACTTCCCCATCAAAAGTAAAGTTTGTTTGAACATTGTTGTCTCTCCTGAAATCTAGGTGTTATCGTTTTTCATCTAACGGCTTATCGTTCTGTACACCGTCGATTCTAGTCCTTTGCCCGGCGGGTTGCCAGCACTTATTTGACAAAAATTCACCAAGCGCGACCATGCTTGTCAAAAATGGCAATTCGCACCCCGACAAATGCGGCGCACCCCTGAGCCAAAAGCGGTCGTTTGACAGAACCATAGCGCTATGAAATAATAACCTCACGGTCCGATCATCAACACGGATGATCAGTAGCGCACAACGTAGCTAAAACTGTATCGTCTACCGCTGTACTACACGACTACACGACTACACGACTACACGACTACACGACTACACGACTACACGACTACGCGACTACGCGACTACGGACTACACGACTACGGACTACGCGACTACTGACGATCCGTTTTTCTAGAAGGAGAGGCCATGAGCGCCGCTGCTATCCGACAAGATCACTTTTTCACCCCTGCCCAACGTGCTTTTTGGGAAGAGAATGGCTATGTAATTATCCCCAATGCCGTCCCCCCGGAGAATGTGGCGGCGGTGGTGGATGCCATTTGGGACTTTCTGGCAGTGGATCGCAACGATCCCGAAGCGTGGTACAAAGCGCCGGTGAGCAAGGCCGGGATGCTGGAAATGTATCACCACCAGTCGCTCTGGAACAACCGCCAATATCCCACCGTCTACCAGGCTTTTGCCGACATCTGGGGGCGGGATGACTTGTGGGTGAGCTTTGACCGCGCCAACATGAACCCGCCGGCGCGCCAACCCGACTGGGATTACCAGGGCATGTACCACTGGGACATTGACACCAGCCTCGATCCGATTCCCATGATGGTGCAGGGCGTCCTCTACCTGGCCGACACGCCGGCCAACGGCGGCGGTTTCCAGTGTACGCCGGGGATGCACAAGCGTTTTTACGAATGGGTCAAAACCCAACCCGCTGACCGCCACCCCTATCGCCCCGACCCCACCGGTCTCGACATTCAGACCATTCCGGGCAAGGCGGGCGATCTCCTGATCTGGCACAGCCTGCTGCCTCACGGCAACAGCCGCAACCGCAGCCGCAAGCCACGCTTAGCCCAATACATCACCATGTCCCCGCCCGGTGACGAAGCGGCGCGCGCCTGGCGGGTGCAAGCGTGGCAAACGCTACAACCACCCCAGGGCAAAGCCTTCCCCGGTGACCCGCGCGGCTGGGAACGACAACATTACTCGGCGCCGGTGTTGACAGAACTGGGTGAAAAGCTGCTGGGGGCAAAGCCTTGGTAAAACCTGTTGGGGCGCACCCTTGCGGTCGCCCCACCCTTGCGGGGGAACCGGGCGCCGGCAAGCAGACGCCCCTACGGCGGTGGGAAACCGGGCGCCGGCAGGCGGGCGCCCCTACGGCTTCTATGATTGAACAGGCAATATAAATATGATGAACACACATAAAATTCGCGTTGGCGTTATCGGCGTGGGGCGGGGACAGAGCTTTGCCCGTGGCGCCGATCTGGTGGGGATGGAGTTGGTTGCGCTCTGTGATAAGTGGGAAGAAAAGTTGCACGAGGTCGGTCAGCGCTTTGGCGTGACGACCTACACCGATTACGACCGCTTTCTCGAACACGAGATGGACGCCGTGATCCTCGCCAACTATTTTACCGAACATGCACCTTTTGCCATCAAGGCGTTGCGCGCCGGCAAACATGTAATGAGCGAAACGGCGGCGAACAAGACGCTGGCGGAAGGAGTCGCTCTCTGTCGCGCCGTCGAGGAAAGCGGCAAGATCTACATGTTTGCCGAAAACTACCCCTTCACCGCCTTCAACCAGGAGATGGCGCGCCTCTACCGCACCGGCGAGATCGGGCGGGTCCTCTATGCCGAGGGGGAATATAATCATCCGATGGCGCCGGAGGATATTTTGCGCATTTCACCGGGGCTGCACCATTGGCGCAACTGGCTGCCCGCCACCTACTACTGCACCCACGCTCTGGCGCCGCTGATGATGGTCACCGATACGATGCCGGTGGCGGTCAACGCCCTGACGGTGGCGGCGCCGGAAGTGACCGATCAACTGCCGCGCTATAATGACCCGACCTCGGTCATCCTCTGCCGCATGGATAATGGCGCGGTCTTTCGCATCTTTGGGCTGTGGACGCCCGGTCATAGCAACTGGTATCGCTTTCACGGCACCGGCGGCGCCATGGAGATCACACGTGGCCCCGGCTACTACGGCCCCGGCCAGGTGCGGGTCTGGCACGATGAGTGGAATTGCCCGCCCGGCGTTCCCACCGAGCGCACCTATGTTCCCGACTGGCCGGAACATGGCGACCTGGCGCGCAAGGCCGGGCATGGCGGCGGCGACTTCTGGACCAACTTCCACTTTGCCAACGCCATCCGCACCGGTGAACAACCCTACCTGGATGTCTACCGCGGCGTCGCCATGAGCAGCGTCGGCATCCTTGCCTGGAAGAGTTCGCTTGAGGAGGGGCGCCCCTATGCCGTGCCGGATTTCCGCAACGAAGCGAGTCGCCATCAGGTGGCAAACGATCACTGGTCGCCCTGGCCCCAGGACGCCGGGCCGGGTCAACCGCCGCCCTCCGTGCGCGGCTTTATCCAGCCCACTGCCGAAAGCATCGCCTTTGGCAAGGAAATCTGGGCGCGCCAGGGGTATCACGAATAAAAGCAGTTGGCGCCTATATGAGGTAAAGGCCGTCAGAAACCCGGTTTTTGGCAAAAACCGGGTTTCTTCTTGTCTTCGTCATCCCTTCCGCCACGTAAAGCGGAAAGTCGCCCCGGCGCCGGGACCGGACTCGACCGTGATCGTCCCGCCCTGGCTTTCGATGGACTTTTTAACAATGGCCAACCCTATGCCGCTGCCTTCAACTTTGTCGCGCGGTTGTAGCGTTTGGAAGACCTCGAAGATGCGGGCGTGAAACTGCGGCTCGATGCCCGGCCCGTCGTCACGGATGACAAACTCGATCCAGTCACCCCAGTCATAGGCGGCAAGGTGGACATGCCCATCGGCGCGATTATGATGCTTGATGGCATTGTCGAGCAGGTTGCGCAACACCGTTTCCAGGGGAACACGCTGCGTGCGCAGGGTGGGGAGCGGTTCGGCCACAGTGATGGTAAAGTCCGCCGACGGTTGCAGGAGCGCAATCAGGTTTTGTAGCAGCGCTTTGAGATCGACCACCTCGGGCGCGTATTGTTGGCGCCCCACGCGCGAATAGATCAACAGATCATCCAGCAATTTCTCCATACGCCGCACTCGCCCCTGCAACTTTGCCAGATGTTCCCGCGATGGTTCCGGCAGAAGCGCGCCGGCATCCTCCTTGATCCACTGCGACAGGTTATCAATGGCGCGCAAGGGAGATTTGAGATCATGGGAGGCCACGTAGGCGAACTTGTCCAGTTCGCGATTGCTACGTTCCAGTTCGCGATTTTTCTGCTCTAACTCCTGGGTGCGTTCAGCAACGCGCTGTCCCAACGTGGCATTAAGTTCTTGTAATTCACGCTCTTGTCGCTTGCGTTCGGTGATCTCCTCGGCCACAACGTTGATGCCGATGATGGCGCCATCGCTGTCATGAAGCGGGAACATGTGTTCAAGCCAGGTGCGCTCCACACCCGGTTGCGCCGGCGTTTTACCTTGCAATTCCAAGTTGAGCATCGGTTCGTCATCGGCCAGGATCATGCGCAGAATGGGTTCGACGGTGGGCGCCAATTCGGGCAGCAGTTCGCGTACCGACCGCCCCAGGTGGGCCTGCACCGGGAAGCCGTTGATCTCCGCCAGCCGTTCGTTGATGCGCACCCAACGCAAGTCGCGATCCAGTACACAGAGGCCAATCGGCGCGCTGTCATAGATCGCTTCCAACTCGGCCAGGCGCTGGCGGGCGGTCTCCTCACTCTTTTGCAGAACCTGTTGCCCCTGCTGCACCTGGGCCAGCAAGGTTTTTGTCTCTTGAAAGAGGCGCCGATTTTCGACAGCCAGCCAGGCTCGTTCGGCAACCGTTTGGATCAGGCCGATTTCGGTGTCTGTCCACTGCCGGGGCTGATGATCGCTGACGATCAGAGTGGCTGTCCACTGTCCATTGCGCAAGAGGGGCGCCGAGACCATGGCCCGAATTTGGGTCGGTGCATAGCGCGCCGGGTTGCCGGTTGCCGCCACAGCTTCGGGCGGAATGTTAGTCAGCACCACCAACCGGCCCGCTTCATGGGCGGCCACATGGTGCGGTTCAAATTCGGCCATTGGGTAGATGCCGGCTAAGGAGGGGAGCGCCGGGTGGTGATAGTTACGATGCACGATCAACCGCGCCTGTTGGCGATCAACTTCGGTAAAGAAGCTACGGGACACGACCAGAAATTCGCCCAGCGTCTGGGCAACCCGCCAGAGTAATTCGTCAGGCTCCTGGATGCCCACCATCATTTCGCCCAAATCGGCCAGAAAGTGCTGTTCCGCTTCACGGCGCTTGGCTTCGGTAATATCCTGGGTGACGCCGATGATGCGCACGCCTTGCCCATTTTCATCTTGCACCATTTGGGCATGGCCGGCGATCCAGTGCAGGCTGCCGTTTGGGTGGCAAACCCGTAGTTGTTCGGCAAAGCGGGGCGCGCCGGCCAGCAATTGAGCGATGGCCTGTTGGTAACGGTCGCGATCCGCCGGGTGCAGTAGGGCCAGAAAGGCCGCCTGGTTCGGCCCATGGCCGGCGGGGTCGGGGTCCAAGCCAAAGAGGCGGAAATTTTGCGCTGACCAAATGGCCTGGTCGCTCTGCGGGTGCCACTCCCACGCCCCCATCTGCGCCGCTTCCAGGGCCAGACGCAACCGTTCCTCGCCGGCGCGCAAGGCTTCTTCCATCCGTTTCCGTTCCGTAATGTCAATCGCCAGAATATAACAACCGGTGACCCGGCCATCGCGATCCCGGCGGGGCCGATAGGTGGTCATGATCTCCAGCGGTGCGCCTTGGGCCGTGGTGAGCCGATTCTCAAAAGTGACCGTTTCGCCGGCCAACGCTCGCTGTAAGTTGGGGCGCGCCACCCGGTAGGCATTCCCGCCCCCCAACACCGCCGGCAATGATTGGCCGATCACCTGCTTTGGTTCCAGCCCCAGCCAACGCTGATAGTTCTGGTTGAGCATTTCATATTCGCCCCGCGCATTCACCACGCTGATCAGGCCCGGCACATTGTCGGTGATCTGACGCAATTGCTCTTCGCTGGCGCGCAGCGCTTCTTCTACCCGCTTGCGCTCGGTGATATTGTTAAAGAGCAAGGCGATCCGTGGGCTGTTGGGGCCGCCCACGCGAAAGGCGTAGACATCAAACCAGCGGCCCTGGGCCGCTGACCCTTCGACAAAGCGACGTGATTCACCGCTGCGGGCGATGTTGCCATAGATCTCCACCCAGCGCTGTTCCAGGTTGGGCGCCAGTTCCCGCGCCGTTTTGCTCACAGCGTCGGTCAACCCGGTAAAGCGGGCAAAGGCGGGGTTTACCTCCAAGAAACGGTAATCGACCGGGTGATCGGCGGCGTCAAAGATCATCTCCAGGACACAGAAGCCCTCGTCCATGCTCTCGAAAAGGTTGCGGTAACGCTCTTCTGAACGGCGCAACGCCTCCTCGGCCTCTTTTTGTTCAGTCACGTCGATGGCCGCCAGCAGGGCGCGCACGGGACGGTTAACGCCATCAGCACTGGAGGCAAAGAAAACTTGCTTGCGCACCCGCAACCAGCGCGTCGCGCCATCGGGCCGGACAATGCGATGCTCCATCGCAAACCAACCGGGGCCGGTCGGGTCGAGGGCGCCGTCAATACGGCGGAAAAGTTCGGCGCGGTCGGCGGGGTGGAAGCGCGCGTGAATCGTGGCACGGGGGACGGCTCCCGTGTCCGCCGGCAGCCCGAAGAGCGTGGCCGTCTCCGGGCTGAGCTGGATCTGGTTGGTGGCGTAGTCAACTTCAGCAATCGCCAGACCGGCGACGGTGATTCCCAGCCGTTGCCGCTCCTCACTGGCGCGCAGCGTTTCGGCCCACTGGTAGCTTTCGGTAATATCGCGCGAGGCCGCGATAAAGCGCACCGGGGCGCCCCGGTCATGGTTGACCACAGGATTGACGGCGGTGACAATCACGTCCCACCATTTGGGCGTCCCTTTGGCCGTAGGACAAAAGGCTTGAAAGCGACCCTGGCGCCCCGCGCGCGCGGCGGTGAGCGC
Source organism: Caldilinea sp. CFX5 (assembly GCA_021405325.1). Next base: position 18,374 of record QWII01000068.1, read on the forward strand.
GGCCTCAATCAAGCCGCTGCTCTCTGCCGGCCAGAGCGCAGTCCACAGTTGACCGGCCAGCGGGGTGAAATCGTCGATCTCCATTAAACAGCGACCGGGTGTATTCATCGACAGCAGACGGCCTTCGCCATCCAGCAGCTTGACACAGTCGGGGCTGCTTTCCAGCAACATCTGGCTAAAGGCGTGTTGTTCCGCCAATTGACGCATAAGCGCCACTTTATCGAGAGCATGATTCATCGCGCGCTGTACCGGGAGGGCCGCCACTTCGGTTTTGAGCAAAAAGTCGTGAACCCCTGCCGGCAAGGGGAATGCGGCATTGGCGTCATCAAGCAGGAGGATGATTGGATAAATATGGGGGGCCGCTTGTTGCACGATCTGTTGCAGCAGCGGCAACCCCTCACTATCGGCAACGGTATCGGCCAACAGCAGACAATCGGGCTGTTGCTGACGCAAGTGGGTCAGCGCTTGTGCACCATCGGCCGCTTCGATCACGCGATAATCGACGCTCGACGCCTGGCATAACGCCTGCCTGAGCGCAAGCCGCACTTCTTCCTGCTTATCAATCACCAGCACCGTGCGCTGTGGTTTATTCATTGTCGCTTTTTACCAACTCGTTACACTGATAAGCAGTCGGCAAGATAAACAGGATGATCGGGTGAGGATGGCTCTGCACGCGCGCACCTCACCTTATCACCCTGCTCTATTGGGCGTTGCTCATCTTTCCTCGTTCGTCCTCCATAGTAATGGAAAGCAAGGAACATTGCAAGTTTTAGTAGAGAAGCGCTGTCATGTAAGTAGTACAACGTTCCGCCGATCATCTTTCCACAATCTACCGCTTGCCTTACGGGTTAATTGCAGCTATGCTGTTGGCCAAGTAACGACCAACCCGCGCCCGCTGGTAGCCGGTCCGTGACCGGCGTCCCCAAACGCCGGTCACGGACCGGCTACCAGCGGGGTTATACGAGCGGGCTTAGCAGTTACTTGGCGAAGGCATCTTCAAAGCAATCGCCAACCTAGTAGCAGAAGCTGACCAGTTTGTGACTCTTCTTTACCTGACCATTGCATATCTCTTGGGCCTTGCGCTTGGCCATTTCCTTTGGGTGATCAACAGCGGTGGCTGCCAGTTGCCGGGCCGGCTGTGGTGGCTACCCCTGGGGTTATTGCTGTTGACTCCCTGGTTGCACCGCTTGCCGCTTTTCCAACCCAAAGCCGTCGCGCCCTTGCGCTGGCCGGTGCGCGCCGGCTTTCCTGTGCCGCGCACTGGCCCATCGCCCGTATTGTTGCTGGCTCTTGCGCTTTGTTTGCTCCTGGGGTTTCTGCGTTATGCCGCGCAGCCGCTAACCCCTTGTTGGACGCCGGCCGATCTCGCCTATTATAATCTGCCGGCCGACCGCGCCTTTGATCGCGCCGCGCCCACCGTGACCATCAGCGGTTATGTGAGCAGCTACCCGCTGGTGGCCGATGCCAAGCAGCGTTTGCAAGTGGTCGCGACCACCATTACCATTGCCGGCGTTGAACGGGTGGTGGCCGGTGAACTGCGTCTCAACACGGGCGTGCGGCAGCGCTATGATTACGGGCAACCGGTGCGGGTGCAGGGACGCCTGGTCACGCCGCCGGAATTTACGGACTTTTCCTACCGCGACTATCTGGCGCGCAAGGGGATTCACAGCTTGTTGTACGGCGCCCGCATCGAAACGCTGGCGGGCCCACCGACCGGCCACCCATTGCTACGCACCTTGTATGCCTTCCGCGCCCGTGGCGAACGCTTGCTCAATCGCCTGTTGCCGGAACCGTATGCGGCGCTGGCGAATGGTATGCTACTGGGTATCGAAGCCGGCATTCCCGACACGTTGTATGAGCAATTCAACCTGACCGGCGTGAGCCACACCATTGTGATTTCGGGCAGCAATATCAGCATCTTGGCGGCGCTTTTGTTGGCGCTGGGGCAGCGGTTACTGGGGCGCCGCCGTGCGCTCTGGCCGACGCTCTGCGGCATTGGGGCGTATGCCTTGTTGGTAGGTGGCGATGCCGCCGTGTCGCGCGCGGCATTGATGGGTGGTCTCTTTGTCACGGCCACGGCCATTGGTCGGCGCAGCACGGCCCTGGTCAGTCTGGCGGCGGCTTGTTGGGTGATCACCCTGGTCAACCCGTTGACCTTGTGGGATGTGGGCTTTCAACTGAGCAGCGCGGCCACGGCCGGGTTGATTCTATTTATGCCTGACCTCACGGCCCGCTTTGAGCAATGGTGGACGCCGAAGGCAAAAGGTAATGCAGCGCTGACCATTACCCAACAGCTGATGAGCTTTCTGCGCACTCTGGCGGAAGATGGTTTGCTCGTGACAATCGCCGCGAACATCACGACGTTGCCCCTGGTCATTTATTACTTTCAGCGCCTTTCCGCGGTTAGCCTCTTGACAAACTTCGCGGTCGCGCCCGTTCAACCTTATATTATGTTATGGGGCACGTTGGGCGTGGTGGCGGGGGCGCTGGGGTTGACCTGGCTGGCGTGGCTTTTGCTGTTGCTGCCCTGGTTGAGCCTGGTCTGGACGGTGGCCGTCGTCCAGTGGACAGCCGCACTGCCGGGAGCCAGCCTGGAAATCGCCAATTATGACCTGACCAGTCTCTTGCTCACCTATGGCGTGATTGCGCTCTGTTATTGGCGGTCAGCGCTGTCCGCCAGCCTGCAAGGGGGGAAGGTGTGGGTACGCACAACAGCTTTACCGCGCTTGGTGAGTTGGGGCGCGGCGGCGCTGCTGGCGGTGGGCGCACTCCTGCTATGGGCGGCCCTCCTGACCCAGCCGGATGGCCGGTTGCATGTCTACTTTCTGGACATTGGCCAGGGGGACGGGATTTTGATCCAAACGCCGTCGGGGCGCCAGGTGTTGATCGACGGCGGCGCCTCGCCGCAACGCCTCTTTAGCGAACTGGGCGCCGTCATGCCTTTTTGGGATCGTTCGCTGGATCTGCTCTTGATGACCCATCCGGATCTGGATCACATCGGCGCGCAAACCTTTGTCCCGGATCGTTTTAGCGTTACAACAGCGCTGGCGACAGCCGTTGGCGTCGCCCACCCTGATGCCGCCCAATGGCGGCAACAGATGGACGCCAACGGCGTCACCATTCAACAGCAGGCGCAGGGTGGCTGGTTGGAGCTGGGGGATGGCGTCGCCCTTTGGCTGCTCTGGCCGACCGCCAAGGGCTATCAAGGGGAAAATGGCGATAATGAAAATTCGCTGGTGGCCAAATTGGTCTATGGCGATTTTCACCTTTTGCTTACCGGCGACGCCGGCCTACCGGCGGAAACGGGCCTATTGACTGCCGGCGAACCCATAGATGCGACGGTGCTAAAGGTTGGCCATCATGGCAGTAAGGGCAGTTCCAGCGCCGCTTTTGTCAATGCGGTTAATCCCCAAATTGCGGTCATTCAGGTCGGCGCCGAGAATGATTACGGCCATCCTCATCAGGAAATTTTAGATCGGTTGGCCGGGCGGCTGATTCTACGCAATGATCAACAAGGGCGTATTCATCTTGCCAGTGATGGACAACGTCTGTGGCTAACGTATGAGAAAGAGAAATAAAGGAGAATTTGTTAATTCCGGGGTTGGCTATTTGGCAAAATTGCAAAAATTGACTATGATTTGAGCATTTCAACAAAACTATAATTTTCCAAAAAAGGTGGTTAAAATTCATGGACACAAAACAATTAAAAGATTTCCTCCGCCAAATGGCAACCCTCAAATCCCCGGATAAATCCGCCGATTTTAATGCCGGCGTGGATGCGGCGATGAACATCGTCAACACGGTTGTGCAAGAAGCGTCCGATCGCGAACGAATGCGGCAATTGGAGACGGAACTTGCCCAGTTACGCAGCAAATATGTCAACACCGATGTGCTGCCGAAGAAACGCGGTCGCAAACCAAAGGCAGCCAGCGTCACGGAATAAGCAATACCGCGATCGATGACGTTCATCGGCAGCAGGTTGGATCACGGAAGCATCTGAAAAAAGCCGCGCCCAGATGCCGAGCGGTTCAGAAGGAATAACAAAAAGCCAGGCTATCAAGTCGAGCCTGGCTTTTTGTGAAACAGAAGAATGTTTTACGCTTTGGTTACGGTATTTCGTGTAAAATCGGTCGGAATTTGTAACCGTAAATAATCTGTCCTTCAGCCCCATCTTCGCGTAATTTGCGCGTCACCATTTCGACCGGCATACCAATGGTGACAGCGTTATGATCGACATCGGTCAATTGGGCAGTGACCATTGGCCCTTCCGCCAATTTAACAAGCGCCACTACATAAGGTTTCTGCTCTTCAAAGCCCTGCGGTACATTGTACATGAGCGTATAGCTATATACTTCACCGCGACCACTTAAGTTACGGGTAATTTGTTCAGGCGCCGGCACTGACGCGGCTGGGGGTTGATTCACAACCAGTGCGTCCGGTATAACGGTTGTTATTGCCGCCTGCGCCGTTATTTGCTCTGTCATTAGTCATCTCCGGCCACGGCGACTTCAAGCGGCTGCCCAAGATCGAAGACCATAAAGTAATTGTATTCCTCGCCATTACCCCCGGCTGTTTGGTTGGCGGCCGCATGGTTGCACTGCAGACATTGTTTCCGTGGTGGAAACATCGTTGTGTTACAAGTCGGGCAGACTGCCCCTGCCAAGCTATAGCGTTGCTTCTTTGTTCGCCATACAGTTGGGATTGCCATTGTTACTTATCCTCGATGAATTGAACTTACCATTTATAGGTTAAACAAAATTTGTACAAGACATAGATATATCTTGAACAATTTGGGTTATACGCCAATGATGATACCAGATTAGGGCTTTCAATTCCTACCTACTCCACCAATTGGGGCGCTTGAGAGCTTTTGACAGCTTCTTTCTGCCAATCTCCATTCTGTTTTTCAATAGAAAGCAGATCATTTTGCGGCTTGCAAAAGTATAGCATTGCCTTCAAGTCCCCGGTATAGGATATTTGATGTAAGTATGTTTGCCTTATTGTAATTGTTTCTTGCGAGTGCAACATTCTGCCTATTCATTCGTAAGAATAAGTATGGTACAATACATAAGCAGAGCATAACGCACTTATTATCAACTTCATTCAGGGTAAACCTGAAACAAAGGAGCCAATCCGTATGGACGTGAACGCAACACTACAAACCTGGATCAATGTGCTGACTCATCCTGGCGAAGCGACCTTTGCCGAAGAACAGACCAAGCCGCAAGCCAATTTTACCACAGCCATTATCTGGATGGTGATCACTGGTGTGATCAGTGGTATTGCCGGGTGGCTATCTTTCACCATCCTAGGCGGGGCCGGCGGGATGATGGCGATGGTCGACCAGATGAATTTGCCGCCGGAAGTGGCGGAACAGATGCGCCAGATGTTTGCCAGCGGGGTGATGGGGGGCGCCGGTTTTTCAGCGATTATCACAACACCGCTCTTTTTCTTTATCGGTGCAGCAATTTTCTATCTTATCGGTCGAATGCTAGGCGGCAGTGGGGATTTGGGGCGCTATAGTTACTTGCTGGCCTCGTTCCAGGCGCCGATTGGCATTCTCAGCGCTTTGTTGAATCTTGTGCCGATGTTGGGCGCCTGTATCTCCGCCATTCTTGCAATTTATAGTCTGGTGTTGACCTATTTTGCCACCAAGGTTGGCCTCAATCTGAGTAGCGGCAAAGCCATCGCCGTGATTTTGATTCCGGTGATTTTGTTCTTCCTGCTAATCTTCTGTTTTGCTTTTGCCATTGCCGGTCTGTTTATGTCAATACAAAACCAATAACAGACAAGCGCAGACCATGCGGACCCAATCGACCCTTTTGCACGCCCGCAGCCGTTACCATGAATGGCAGGGCGTCAGCCCGCTTTCACTCAAATCGTTTTATGGCGGCGCGGCGCACTATACCGTGGCCGGTGGTCGCTATCGGATCGATGATGCTTGTTATTTACTCTTCAATGCGGGGCAGGAGTATGCCATCACTTCAGAATTGCCATGAAAAAAGTGATTTTGAAGAAGCAATAGGGCCGCTGTGGGTGTATAATTAGGCTCGATTTGCGCAACTTGAACAACAATTTCTTTTGCATAAATGGAGCCAACCCATGACCACCATTCCCACTATCGGCATTAGCCAAATCGGCCAAATTGCGATTCCGATCCAGGATTTGGAGCGCGCCGTCGCCTTTTATCGCGACACGCTCGGCTTGCCATTTCTCTTCCAGGCGCCGCCCGGTCTCGCCTTTTTTCAATGCGGTGAGGTGCGTTTAATGCTCAGTCGCCCGGAAGGGGGCGAGAGCGCACAGGCCGCAGTCCTCTATTACCAAGTGGCCGATATTCAACAAGCCTATATCACCCTGAAAGCGCGCCAGGTCGCGTTTATTGACGAACCCCATTTGATCGCCAAACTGCCTGACCATGAATTGTGGATGGTTTTCTTGCATGATTCTGAGGGAAATATGGTGGCGTTGATGAGTGAGGTGAGAGAGAAGTAGGTGATTGGGTGGTACGGTGATTTCGACAAGCGTTCGGCTGAGCTCATGCCGAAGCCGCAATTACCGTACCGCCCAATCACCTACTATTAAGCGAAAATACGGCCCAGCCCCGGCCCCCAAACCGAGAGCGCCAATAGCAGTTGTCCCAGCAGGAGCAAGGCTGGCGTCAGCATTTTTGTTGCGGGCAGTGTACGGTAAAACTGATGCAGCGCTTGCAGTGAATCGGCGAACACCAGCAGGAACGCGCCGACAAAGGGCAGCAAAACCCACCCTTGATCCACAACAACGAATGCTTCCAGCGCCTGCCAACTCATGAGGAAAAGCAAGATGCCATAGACCAACATGGTGATCTGCAATTCCGCCAGCCGTGGTGCAACGAGCCAGGCGATACCACCGCCATAGAGCAACAGCACGAAGAGCCAGGGCGTCGGCCATTTGGCGGGATGGAGGGCGGCAAAGGCGGTGGTAAAGAGGACAACCGCCAACAACCAGTGCGCTTTCTGCACCGCCGGCGGCGTTCCCGGTAGCAGACCAAAGGCGCTGCCCAGCAGCGTGATCAACAACCCCAACAGAATCGCCGCTTTATAGTAGATCGAAACCGGCGCCGGTGCGATCAAGGCAATCAACACGATGAGCGTCAGGGTCAACGGTTGAAAATAGGCGCGCGTCCCCTGGTCAGCGCCGCGGTATTCGTCCCAGAGGTAAAGAATCGCCGTCGCCAGCGCCCCGATCAATAAGAGAAGCATCAGATAAAAATGAATCATACGCCCATTGTATTGCACATGGCCGGCGCCGGCAAATTCACTAGCGTAATCGACATGAATTTGTGGAGCAGTCCCCGCCTTTATGGTAAAATAGATGACATAAGCGCCCCCATGAGTGCAATGCCGCCGCACGTAACAACTAAGCCCGCGCTGCCCAAAGGAAAGAAGCATGAATCAACTTGCCATTGCCCAGCAACTGGCCCAGCAAGCCCAAACGATCCGCTCGCTACTAACCGGTATTAGCGCGGCGCAGGCGCGCTGGCGCCCGACGCCGGATGACTGGTCGCTGCTGGAAGTAATCAATCATCTCTATGATGAAGAGCGCGAAGATTTTCGCCAGCGCATTGACTATCTGCTCCATCGCGCCGGGGAAGCGCCGCCGCCCATTGATCCGGTGGGCTGGGTCACGGCGCGTGGCTACAACCAGCGCGACCTGGCGGCCTCCTTGCAAAATTTTCTGGAGGAGCGTAACCAATCTATCGCCTGGTTACAGCGGCTGGTCGATCCGGCTTGGAGCAACACCTTCCATCACCCGTCCGGCTTTACCATTAGCGCCGGGGAGTTGCTCGCCTGCTGGGCGGCTCATGATCTGCTCCATACCCGTCAACTGGTGGAACTGCACTATGCGTGGCATCGCGCCCAAGTCGCGCCGCTCTCGCTGGCCTATGCCGGGGATTGGTAGTTGGGTAATTCGTTGGTTTCGACAGGCTCAACCAACGAATTGCCCAACCAACTACTCACCGGACAACGCCGGGTAAGCTCAAATCACCGGAGGCGACATCAAAAACGTTGGTGACGCAGAGTAAGGGGCTATGCAGATTGGCATTTACGCGCAGACCGGCCGTCACGCCATCGTACTTAAATTCGCCGGCGCCGGCAAAAGGTGCGCCCGGCAGGTGGACGGTGAGGGTATCGCCAGTCGTGCTTAGTTCATAGTTGGGGCTGTCAATCAAGAGCGGGAGTTCAGGCCAGGTGGCCGGCAGCGTTGGCGTTTCGCCTTCCGGAATATCTTTGACCTTGAGGGCGCCGTCACCACAGCCATTGTCCTGCACCAGCACGACCCAGTGACTATGCCAGAGATGACCATCATTGCCCTTGTCGCCATCATTGTCTTCATCGACCAGTGGGGTATCGTCAAAGTCAGGGTGGGCCGTAACGGCCAGAGCCAGAATGCCTTGTTCCGCAGCAAAGCCAACGGTGGCGCTATCGAGCGAGGTGGGCCAGACATAGCTGAAGACTTCGGCGCCGGCCAGTTGACCCGTTGGCGTGGGTTGCGTCGCGCCGGCTTCACCGGTTACAATTTGTTGGAAGATCAGGTGATCGCCGTCCTTGTAGACCCGTGCATGGACAATGTCAAAGGCGCTGTCAACGGTAGCGCTGGCTTCGGCTACAATCCCTTCCGGGGGCGTTGTTGACGCAGGGGCCGCCGGCTGGATCGGCTGACAACCGCTCAAGAGGAGGAAGGTCATTGCAACACCGATGAAGCGACCGAAAATTCGCTGACTCATGTTTTGAAATCCTTTCTTGGGTTGACGTTGATTGACGTTCTTGAAAAGATAGTATTGATGCGATACTAATCTAAAATAACAGAATAAAGATTGGTTTGTCAAATTAGTATCGATGCGATACTATTATTTTATGCAAAATCATCTTTCATTACCATCAACCCAAATTTATGAATACAGTGAACGGATCGGCCATTTGCTGCGCGCCGAAGCGTGGAAAGTGAGTGCGGCGCATGATTTGCAGCCGATCCAGTTGCAGATGTTGCACTATTTATCGATCTGCAACCGCTATAGCAACACCCCAATGGCGGTCAGTGACTATTTTCAATTGACCAAAGGGACAGTGTCGCAATCGCTAAAAGTCTTGGAAGCGCGTGGGTATGTGGAGAAACGCCCGGACAGCAAAGATGGGCGCAGCATCCACCTCCATCTCTCCCCTCGTGGCTCAGCGCTCCTGGCTGCTCACTGGCCGCCCGCGCTGGTGCGCAACGCAACCCAATTGCTGCCAGCGGATGAGCAGACGCAAATTCAGCAAGCGCTACAGACCCTGCTCACCAAATTGCAACAAGCCAATCACCAGCATGGCTTTGGCGTCTGCGCCACCTGTCGGCATCATCAACAGGAAGCGACAAACTACCGCTGTGGCCTGACTGGCGAAATCCTCCTGCCGCATGAGATTGCATTAATCTGTCGTGAACATGAAGCGCCGCTGCCCACAAACAACACGACCACCGAAAGCAAAGGAAGAATACTGTGAAGATTACCGAGATAAAATGCTACCCCGTTTGGGTCGGCCACCGCAACCAATGCCTGGTCAAAGTAGAGACGGACGAGGGGATCTATGGCTGGGGCGAATCGGGCCTTTCCGGGCGTGAACTGGCGGTGGCCGGCGCCGTCAAACATTACCGCGAATTTCTCATTGGCCGTGACCCCATGCGTATCGGCGCGCTCTGGCAGGAGATGTATCGCAGCCAATACTTTGAGGGCGGTCGCGTGTTGACGGCGGCGATCTCAGCCATCGATATTGCGCTCCATGACATTGCCGGCAAAGCGCTAAATGTGCCGGTCTATCAACTCTTAGGAGGCAAACAGCGCGACTTTGTCCCCTGCTTTGCCACCATGTTTGCGCCCACCGCCGAAGGCTTGATCGAAGGCGCCCAGTTGCTCTTGCGCGAGGGCTGGCATGTCATCCGCACGGTCCCCAACTATACCTCTTCCGCGGAGTATGGCGCCGGCGGCAGCGAAGAAGAGAAAGGCATCTGGGAGCCGTGGTCATCCATCGGGGTGACGGCGCGTAATCTGACCAAGTTGCGCGAAGCCATCGGCAGCGACGCCATCCTGGGCATTGATTACCATCACCGCCTGAGCGTGGCCGAGGCGGCTTCGTTCTGTCAACGCATGCCCGCCGGCACCCTCGACTTTCTCGAAGAGCCAATCCGCGACGAGACGCCCGAAGCCTACGAAGCGCTGCGCAAGTTGACCACCATTCCCTTTGCTATCGGCGAAGAGATTTCGAGCAAATGGCACTTTCTGCCCTACATCGAGCGGGGCATTACCAACTATGTGCGGCTCGATGTTTGCAACGTCGGCGGCCTGACCGAGTCGATGAAGGTGGCGGCCATGGCCGAGGCGCATTACATTGACCTTATGCCGCACAACCCCCTTGGCCCGGTTTGTACGGCGGCAACCGTTCATCTGGCGGCGGCCGTGCCGAACTTTGCCTGGCTCGAAGTGCGCATCTCCCCCACCGAACCGGGGCGCTTCACCGACCCCGACATCTTCCCGGTGCAGCCCATGTTGGCTGGCGCCCGCTTTCCCGTGCTGGATACGCCCGGCTTGGGCATTGAGGTCAACGAAGAGTTGATCCTCAAGCAAGAATTCAAATTCTGGGAAGCGCCCCACCTCCGCCGGCGCGATGGCTCCTACACCAACTGGTAAAGCGCACGCGCCAAGCCCGCTCGTAGCTGACCGAGCGGCTTTCTCCCAATTTGTGGCGAAAATGATGGCTGCACAAGGTGACGCCATCCGTATTCGGAAAGACAGTGGAATTTTTGTGGGTCAACGAGAAGCAGTATAATTTTTGGTAATAACGCACGAAACACAAATGAACCTGTGACGAGGTAACTCATGATAATCGACAGCCATTGCCACGCCTGGACTTACTGGCCTTACAACCCGCCAGTGCCCGACCCCGAATCGCGCGGACGGGTGGAACAGTTGCTCAACGAGATGACGCTGCACGGCGTGGACAAAGCCGTCATCATCTGCGCGCAGATCGACCACAACCCGAATAACAACGACTACATTGCCGAGGTGACCGCCCAACACAGCGACCGGCTCTACCAATTCCCCGATGTCGATTGCTCGTGGTCCACCACCTATCATACACCGGGGGCCGCTGACCGGTTGCGCGCCATTGCCGAGCGCTGGCCGATCAAGGGCTTCACCCACTATCTGCGCCACGATGACGATGGCGCGTGGCTCTACTCGGCGAAGGGGCTGGCCTTTTTCAAGGTGGCGGCGGAGTACAACCTCATCGCCAGCATTGCCGGTCGGCCTGAACATCAGCCGGCCATTCGCAAGGTGGCCGAAGCGTTCCCGTCCATGCCCATTCTCTGTCATCACCTGGCCGGCGCCAAGGCGGATGAAGCGCCGCCCCACACCGGTCTGCAAGAGATTCTGGCCTCGGCCAAGCTGCCCAACATTTACATCAAGCTGTCGGGCTTTGCGTACTGTTCGCCGGTGAAATGGAACTTCCCCTATTCCGATACCCACTGGGTGATCCGCTCGCTCTATGAGCGCTTTGGCCCCTATCGCATGTGCTGGGGTTCGGACTACCCGGTGGTGCGCTTCTTTATGACCTATCAACATTCATTGGAAGCGTTCCGCACCCATTGCTCTTTTGTCACCGAACAGGACAAAGGCTGGATTCTCGGCAAGACATTGGAACGCCTGTTGAATCAGGCGCGCTGATAAAATACAGGGCTAGGGGTAGCTTTTCGTTGGGGCACGATAGTTCGTGTCCCTACGAAAAGCACCGCTACCCTTGCAAAAACAAAGTTTGGAGTAGCAAATAATGAATACGATCAACGAAGAACGTTTTTTTACCCAAGTTCTTGAACTAATTCGCCGCACCTCGACCGTGCTGCCGCCGGATGTGACCGAGGTGATCGACGCTCGGCGCACCTTTGAGCAGAGCGGCTCGCGCGCCGATCTGGCGCTGGAGGTGGTGATGCAAAATATCGGGCTGGCCAAGCGACGCAGCGCCCCGATCTGTCAGGACACCGGCACCGTCACCTTTTACATCAAAACGCCGGTCGGGTTTGACCAACTGATCTTGGAAGAGATCTGCGAGAAAGCCGTGGCCGCAGCGACCGCCAAGGGCTACTTGCGCCAAAACTCGGTCGATAGCGTCAGCGGCAAGAACACGGGTAACAATCTCGGCCCCGGCAGCCCCGTCTTCCACTGGCACCAACACCGCCAGGAGACCGTCGATATTCGGTTGATCCTCAAGGGGGGCGGCTGTGAAAACACCAGCGCCCAATATTCATTGCCGACGACCATCAACGGCAAGCGCATGGATCGCGACCTGGAAGGGGTGCGCGGCTGTATTCTCGATGCCGTCTGGCAGGCGCAGGGCAAGGGCTGTGGTCCCGGCTTTCTCGGCGTCTGCATCGGCGGCGACCGCGCCACCGGCTATGAAGCGGCCAAAGCCCAGTTGTTGCGCCCGCTTGATGACACCAACCCTGAGCCGGCGTTGGCGACATTGGAAGCAGCCATTCTGGAAGAAGCCAACCGGCTGGCGATTGGCCCGATGGGCTTTGGCGGCAGCCTGACCGTGGGCGGTTGCAAGATCGGCGCCCTCAACCGGTTGCCGGCCTCTTTCTTTGTCAGCGTCGCCTATATGTGTTGGGCCTACCGCCGTCGTGGCGTTCTCTTGAGCGCCGCCGGTGAGGTGGTGGCGTGGCTCTACACGGGCGAAAATGAATTTACTGACGCCACTGCGGTCGATGCAGAGCCGGAAGGCGATCTGTTGCAACTGGAAGATGGCAACCAAGGCGCCATTCGGCTCCAAACGCCGCTGACGGAAGACGCTGTCCGTGGGTTGAAGGCCGGCGATGTGGTGTTACTCTCCGGGACGATCTTCACCGGGCGCGATGAGGTGCATAAATATCTCTACAAAGGCGGCGACCTGCCGGTGATCAAGGATGGTGTTATCTATCATTGCGGCCCCGTGGTCTTGGAAGAGAACGGCGCATATCGTGTCATGGCCGCCGGCCCCACTACCTCGATCCGCGAAGAACCGTACCAGGCCGATGTGATCAAACGGTTTGGCATTCGCGCTGTCATCGGCAAAGGGGGGATGGGCGCCAAGACGCTGGAAGCCTGTCGCCAACATGGCTGCGTCTATCTGCATGGCATTGGCGGCGCGGCCCAAGTCTATGCCCGCAGCGTCGAAAAAGTGGATGATGTTTTCCTGAAACAATTTGGCAGCCCGGAAGCGGTCTGGCAGTTGCAGGTCAAAGATTTTCTCGCCGTGGTGACAATGGACGCCCACGGCCGCTCGTTACATGCCGAGGTCGCCGATGATTCCAAGCAGCGGCTGGCTGAGGTTTTGGCGTGAGGCGCTTTGTCAACCGTCGCCGTTGCTTTGCCGCACTGCCTACGCTATGGCTCATCATGTTGGCGCTGGGGCTGGCCTGCGCTGTACAAGCGAGTGTCGCAACCTCAGCGCCGGTTGCATCGCCCTTGATCCAGGATGAAATCGCACAGATGGTGGCGACAACCGGGAGCGCCCGTGTTTTGCTGCTCTTAGGGGATGCGACTGCCCCTGTCACAGCGGCTGCCGATTCCGCCGCCGTTGCCGGCCTGCAAAAGCGTTTTCTGCAAACCGTTACCGCCGCCGAGTTTCAGGTATACCGCCAATATCAGGTTGTGCCGGGGCTGGCCGGCCTCGTCACAGCAGCAGGGTTGGCGAAATTGCGCGCCAACCCTTTGGTGCGCGCCCTGCAACTTGACCACCCCGGCGGCGCCCATCTGCAAGAGAGTTTGCCCGCCATTGGGGGCGATGTCGTCCACAACAGTTATGGCATCACCGGGCGGGGGGTGACAGTGGCCGTCCTCGACTCCGGCATTGATACGGATCACCCGGATCTGGCTGATGATCTGGTGGCGCAACGTTGTTTTACCAATGGCGCCTGCCCACCAGGCAATAGCGCCCAAGGCAGCAGCGCCGAGGATGAAAATGGACATGGCACCCATGTCGCCGGGATCATTACCGCCAGGGGAACGGTCAGTGGCCGCGGCTTTGCCCCCAACGCCAAGCTTGTCGCCGTGCGTGTGTTGGATAAGGGGGGCAGCGGCTTTGTTTCCGATTGGGTGGCTGGGTTGGATTGGGTGCACAGCCAGTTGATCACAACCCCTGTGCAAATTGTCAACCTGAGCTTGGGCACCTTTGCCCTCTATCCCGACAATTGTGATAAACAGGAGCCGTTACTAGCAGCGGCGGTTGCTCAATTGCGGGCCAAGGGCGTTATCCTCTTTGCTTCCAGCGGCAATCAAGGCGCCGCCATGCGGATTGCGGCGCCGGCTTGTAATAGCGGGGTGATCGCCGTCGGCGCAACGTATGACGGGAATGTGGGTCGCCAGCCCACAGCCGGCACCTACCAGACGATCTTTGGCAGCAGTTGGCCGGCGTGCAGTGACGATCCAACCACCTTGCGCACCATCACCTGTTTCACCAACAGCAACCAGCAACTCGATCTGTTGGCCCCTGGCGCGCCGATACTTTCCACCTATCTTGGCGGCAAAACGGCCCTGTATTGGGGAACTTCCCAGGCGTCGCCGACCGCCGCCGGGGTGGCCGCGCTCCTCTTGGAAAAGCGGCCGGGGCTATCCCCGGCTGAGGTGGAAAATATTCTTAAAAAGAGCGGCACGCCGGTGACTGATCCCAGCAATGGGTTGGCCTTCCCGCTGATTAATGCGCTGGCGGCGATCAAAGCCATTACGCCGATCAGCCCCACCGCCGTCACTGTAAGCGGGGCGCTCACGGGCGTCACCAATATCGCCTACAATTTTATCGCCACCGTGACGCCGGTGACGGTGACGACGCCAGTGACCTATCACTGGCAAGCAACGGCTCAGCCCACTGTCGCCACCGTTGGCGCCCAGCAGAGTAGCTATACCTTCACCTGGACAACGTCGGGCCGGAAAGCAATCACGGTGACAGCGGTCAACGAGGGCGCCCAAGTGAGTACGACCCACACGATCACGATTGCTGCCGTGGCGCCGCTGTCCGCCACCATCGCTGGGCCGGCCGTCCTGGCAACCGGCGCCATCGGCGCCTTCCGGGTGGCGGCTGCGCCCCTCACGGTCACCACGCCGATTACCTATCACTGGCGCCGCGCCAACTACCCGTCCGTCACTCATACAGGCGGCATTAGCGATTCACTGCTCTTGGCTTGGGCTACGGCCGGCGCGCAAACGATTACGGTGACGCTGGCCAATGAGGCCGGGCGCATCACGGCCACCCACACGGTGACCGTTCAACTGGTGGCGCCGCTTACGGTAACACTGGATGCGCCGCTCACCACCACGGTCGGTCTTTCAGCCACGGTGCGCGCCCAGGTGCAACCGACCACGGCATCGTCGCCGCTTACCTACACCTGGCAAGCGACCGATCAGCTACCCATAACGCATACGACTGGTTTTAGTGATACGGTTGTTTATCGGTGGACGAAACCTGGTTTGATGACCCTTGCGGTACAGGTGCGCAATAGCGCCGGGGTGATTGTCAACCAGCGGACCCTTGTGGTGATCGATAACCGGCGGCTCTATCTGCCGTTGATCCAACACCCGTAAATGCGCTTTTCAAAAAATAAAATATTGTAACTGCTCCGGTGCGCGGCACTGGTCAAACAATGGTCGGATAAACAAGCTACTCCTGACCAGTGCCACGCACCGGAGCAGTTACAAAAGCTCTACGCCGTAGGCGCCTACGGGGATTTTATTGGTTGCAAGCGCCTTAACCTAAAGTGTGATATTTGCCGCGAAAGTAGAGCAACCCGGTATGGTGGCCGCGATCTTCAAAAGCCACCACCCGCCCGACAAGGATGTTATGGTCGCCGCCGGGGTAGACATGTTCCATCCGGCATTGAAAACAGACAGCAAAGTCGGGTAGGATGGGGGAGCCGACAACACCGGTGGTCCAGGCCAGGTTGGCAAACTTATCTTCACCACGACTGGCAAAGAGGGCGGAGAGCGCTTCTTGCTCCCGGTGCAGAATATGCACGGCATAGTGGGTGGTCTGCGAAAAGAGGTCAAAGCTGCGCGCATGGTTGCCCACGCTCCACAAGACCAATGGCGGATCAAGGGAGACAGAGGAGAAGCTGTTGACGGTCATTCCCACCGGTTCACCCTGCGGCGTGGTGGTCGTCACGACGGTAATGCCGGTGGCGAACATGCCACAGGCGTTGCGAAAGGCTTTTGAATCAAAGGCTTGCATAGGTCCCCTAGCGCTTGTTCTGTTGATAACGTTTGGTCGCTTCAACATCGTTATCTTACTCGCGCTCGTCGCTTTATGCAACCCTGGTAGCTTGCACGGGTGTATTTCAACTTTGGGGCAACTGTCGAACGGCAAGCGTTAGCGACCCGCTTGCACGCAGAAATTCCCGCTCGCAGCAAGCGGGCAGTGCAAGGTTGGCTAACGTTGCGTCAACAATCGTCTGCTTCGTGTCTTCGTGGTTAATGGGGAGCAATGCTACCGCCGCTGAAAGGTCACATTCCAGCTAAAGTGGCCGTTACAACTGTTGCTTTCGGCAAAACGGCGACAGGATTCCTCATCCTGGCAATATTGGGCGCGCTGCAAAATATCAAAAGGGATATTGGCGGGGTTGGTCGAAAGATTGGTCGCCACATCACTGGTGACGGGCTGCCCGTTCGCATCACGCACCACCGTCACATCTTGCCCGCCACCCAGCACAAACTCGGCCACACCATCGCCACGCCCTTGCGACCCTGTCACGATAATTTCCCTGGCGCCATAGAGCACCTGGACGGCGACGCCATTGACCCGATTGCCATTGGCATCCAGCACATTGACAATCAAACGGCGACTCAGGCCGCAATGGACCGAAGGGCCATCCAGCGAGCCGCCATTTTCATACGGGTCGAGGAGCCGTTTTTGCACCAACACATATTGGTTGCCGCTGCTGGGTGACGCAGGGGTGGCAGTGGCTGCGACGGTGGGCGGAGTTGGCGGCGGCGCTGGGGCGCCGCCGACCAAAAACGCCGCGATCCAGGGACCGTTGGCGAGTTGATACCAGCTTTCGTCGGCATTCCGCCCCGCCAGTTTCAGCATCTGCCCAGCTTGCACAGCCCCGATAACGGCGTAGGTCGTGCCAGGGCCGGCGCGTAGATTGGCGTTACGATTGGCCGTGGTCGTCTGTTGGGCCGGCAGCGGGGTTGCTGCGATAGTGGGTTGCGCGCTAGGGGGCGTCGTCGGGTCGGGAGGTGTCATGCGTGTTGGCACGGCGTTGACGCCATCTACCAGAAAAGCCGCAATCCATTCACCTGTCTCCAATTGATACCAATCACCGGTTGTGTTCGTTGCCACGATGGTGACGGTCTGGCCGGCGCTGGCGCCACCGACAACGGCAAAGGTGGTGCCGGGACCGGCGCGTAGATTGGCGTTGCGATTGACCGTGCCGGTGGTGGCGGCCTGGGCCAAAGCTGAGGAGCAAAACAAGCAAACCATCACCAGGGTTGTGGTGGCGCCGACGAGAAGTTTTGTAACCGATAGTGTGTATGTTTTCATAAACCTCAAAAGTATCTAATAAGACTACGGCGCCGCTTCCTGGAAGCGGCAGGAACCGTTCGGTATAAGCGGACGACCGTTGCCGCTTCCAGGAAGCGGCAACGGCGCCGACGCCTGAACGCAAGAGAGCATAACAGAAGGGCAAAGGGTTGCCATGTAACCAGATAGGGTTAGCAAGCATTAAGCCAGGCATAGCAGCGCTGCTTCAAGCAAACAATGTTCAGTAAATTTGATGCCACTTCACCGCTTATCTGCCGTAAACTGGTCATCGGGGTAGGAACAACCTCACCACTGTACCAGCCGCAAACCTATCCACCGGCTTGATCCTAATTTCAACAAATTTCTATACGATTAAGGGTGGTCTATTCGTGCGCCAACATGATCTGGTCGGCAACGAACCTGTCATCGCCGCGCTTGTCCCCCGATCCGAAAGGGATCAATAATGAAAGGCGCCTACCCATTTCGCTTGTTCCTGACTGCGCTGTTGAGCGCAGCCCTCCTTGTTACCCCGACAACCGTTACCCTGGCGCAACCGGCAGCCAAGTATGCGGCTCCCACCAGAGCGTTGACTGCCCAAGAAGTCGCCACCTATTTCGATACCACTCTCACTCAACAAATGGCCGCTGAACACATCGTCGGCGCCACCGTCGCCGTGGTGAAGGATGGCGAACTGATCTTCGCCAAAGGTTATGGCTACGCTGATCTGGAAAACCGGCTTCCCGTCGTTGCCGAGCAAACGCTCTTCTATCCCGGTTCAGCCGGCAAACTTTTCACCTGGACGGCGGTGATGCAACTGGTGGAGCAAGGCAAGCTGGATCTGCATACCGACATCAATCACTATCTCGATTTCACCATTCCCGCCACCCTTCGACAAACTCAGGGCAGCGCCTTCCCCCAGCCGATCACCCTGGAACACTTGTTAACCCATACGAGCGGTTTTGAGGAACAGTTGGCCGCGCTGCAAGTTGCCGAACAAGCCGATCGCCAGTCGCTAGGCGCTTTTCTGAAGACAGCTTTGCCGGCGCGCGTTTATCCTCCAGGCACAACCTTTGCCTATTCCAACTATGCGACGGTGCTGGCGGGCTATATCGTCGAACGGGTTGCCGGCATGCCATTTGAACAGTATATCACCGATCACCTGCTGACCCCCTTGGGCATGACCCACAGTTCAGCGTATCAACCCCTGCCCGCTGAGTTAATGGCGAATCTCTCCAAAGGTTATCACTACCACAACGGCCAGTATGCGTCGGTGGATTTTGAGTGGATTGCCGGTGCGCCGGCGGCGCCGATCCGCACGACGGCCACCGACATGGCAAAGTTTATGATTGCGCATCTCAATCATGGTCGAGTTGGCGACCAACGCATCTTGCAAGACGCAACCTGTGACCTGATGCACCAGAAGCGCTTCGCCCACGACCCACGGGTCAACGGCATGGGCTATGGCTTTATGGTCTCGCAACAGAATGGACAAACCATCGCCTGGCATACGGGTGGCAGCGCGCACTTCAACACCATGTTGGCCTTGATCCCCGAAGAAAATCTGGGCTTCTTTATTTCCTACAACACGCCGATTGCCGACCTGTACCAGCCATTGGTCAGTTTTGTCGATACGTTCTACCCGGCGCCGGCGGCATCCACACAACCGCTCACTGATACGGCAACGCGCATTGCGACCCTCAGCGGCAATTATGTCTCATCACGCGTGGCGCACCACTCGGCGCAAAAGTTAGCGGGCTGGCTATCCGAGGCGTTGGTGGTGACGCCTGGCGCCAACAACACCTTGCAAGTCGGTTCGCGCACCTATACCGAGGTGGAGCCGGCGCTCTTCCATCAAGTGGACGGCCCGCGTGTTTTGACCTATCGCGCCAACGCACAAGGAGAGGTGACACACCTCTTCTTCGGCCAGTTCGCCTACTTCAAAGTACCCTGGTATCAAACAGCCGGCAACCAGTTGCTCATAGCGGTGATTGCGCTGCTGGTCATGCTGACGGCCGGGATCGCCTGGGCGGTCGACTGGCTTGTCCGGCGCCGGCGGGGTGTCGCTCCGGCCGGGCGGTGGGCGACAGTGGCGCGATGGACTGTGGTAGGGTTGGCGTTGCTCAACAGCGGGCTATTGGCCTGGTTCCTGGTTGCACTGCTGGGCTTTGCCGATAGCTTTGTCTTCCCCACACAAACGGCAACGCTGATTACCTGGTTATGGGCGATCAACATTCCCGCCCTCCTGGCCGTGGTGATCTTCACGGCAATGGCATGGGCCAATCAGTACTGGCGACCAGCCTGGCGCATCCACTATACGTTGGTGGCGCTGGCCGGCGTGCTCTTTCTTGGTTTTCTGATCAACTGGAATTTGCTACCGATCTAAGGAGGTAAACACCATGTCCGCATCACTTACTAATTTCAAGATCGTCGATCTGCCTGCCTTTCATGTCGTGGGCAAGGAAATTCGCTGTATCATGGGTCATCCGTCCGGCAACCCCATTCCCGCGCTCTGGGCGCAATGTTTCAAGGACGGCACGATGGCAACGCTGGACCATCTGCCCGGTCGCATCTTCACGGACACCTATGTCGGCTGGATGGGGCAGTTTGACCCGCGCGACAACACCTTTTCCTATGTGGTTGGCGTGGCAACCGGCGCCGACGCGGCCACGCCGGAGACGATGACGGCCATTGAGATGCCTGCGGCCCGTTTTGCCGTAGCCACGGTGACGGGCGACGAGCCTGACATCTATGTGCAGGCGCATGATCTGCTCGATCGCGAGGTCAAGGCGCAACAGTTGGCTTTCAATGAGCGCATGGGTTGTTGCATGGAGTGGTACGACGAGCGCTTCCACCCGCAAAATCCGGGTGCGTTCACGATTGATTACTATGAGCCGGTGACCAAGTAGCGTAAATCGCATTTACCAATCGCACGGAGGAATAGACGCAGAGGCAGCTATGCGACGAATCGTCAAAGTCTTCTTGATGGTGATGCTTGTCCTGCTTGTGGGGTATGGTGATGAATGAAATGAAAATTCGTCCCCATCGGGGTTATCTGAGAAATACGGAGAACAAGATGAAAACTGTAACCGCTGATTCAACCGGGATGACCGGGGCAACGCTCCCGGCGTCACCCCCGATCACGGCGGATAGGGGCAAGACAAGGCGGCGGCTCGCCCGTGCGGCGACGATCGTCGGCGGCACGCTCACCTTTTCGGCACTGGCGCTGAGCAGCACCCAGTTCTATCGCGTTTCGGGTGCGACCCTTGGCCCCGGCGCATTTATGCTTTCAATCCCCAAGATCCTGAGCGGGTCGCTGGCGCCTTTTGTCGGCGTGGCGGGGGCGGTGGGTGCGGCCTGTGGTCTGTCAGCGCGCTGGCTGGCGCGCAGCAGACGCCCGGAGAGCGCAAAGGAGCCTACCCCGGCGGGCAAACGTACTTTGGGCCGCAGTCCTTCTTTGACTGTGCTGGCAGGACTAACCGCGGCCGCGATGAGTGCCATCTACACCAAACAAGTCGTGACGACGCCCGCCGACTTCGCGGCAGCGTTCGGCGCCGACTGGCAGGAGCAGATTCCCGCCAACCTGCGGGATGGGCTGCTGCCCCGGCGCTGGACGTGGCGCCTTGCTGTTACACCGGGGGCGCATGTCGAGCGGAACGTCGCCTTCGCTACAATACCGGGCACGGACCGGGAACTGCTGGCCGACATTTGGTCCCCGCCGGATGGCGTTGCAGCCTCCGGGCTGGGCTTCATCTACTTACACGGTGGCGGCTACTCGGCGTTCGACAAGGGCGGCCCCACCGAACTCTGGTTCCGCCACTTAGCGGCCCAAGGGCATGTCGTGATGGATGTGGCCTACCGCCTGATCCCGGAGACCAATGTGCCGGGTATGCAGGGTGATGTGAAGCGGGCTATCGCCTGGCTGAAGCGCAATGCCGACCGCTATGGCGTCAATCCCGCTCACATCGTCCTTAGCGGCGGCTCGGCCGGTTCGCACCTGGCGTTGCTTGCCGCCTACACGCCCTATCACCCGCGCTTCACCCCGGCGGATCTGCGCGGTGTGGACCTCTCGGTGCGCGGCGTAGTTGGCTACTACAATGCCGGCGACTATCGACAGGAGAGCAAAGTCAACGTCAAGCCAACCGCCTTGGCGCGAACTGTAGCCAGGCTGCTCACCGGCTTCATGGAAAGCTGGTCCGACGCTAAGATCGCCGTGGACGAGACAGGAGACTGGGAGCCGCAAGTGTTTGTCGGTGGCCAGCCAGACGAGCAGACAGAACTTTACCGGCAGATCACACCGGTCGTCCATGTGGGGCCGGAGACGCCGCCGACGCTTCAGATTGTGGGCGAACACGATGTCTACGTCGCGCGCGCCGGCACTGCACCGGCGCTGCACCGCAAGCTGCAGGCGGCTGGCGTCCCCTCCGTCTATATCGAGTTCCCGCGCACCGATCATGCCTTTGACATGTTCCTGCCGGCATTCTCGCCCTCGGCGCAGGCGGCCATGTACCATGTCGACCGCTTCCTGGCGTTGATGGCTGCGCCCGTCGAGTGGAAGATTCCGTCACAACAGAAGGCAATGGTTTGAAATATCCGAAACACCAAGCGTCTAAGGAGCATCTTATGTTCAAGCTGATGGTGATTGTGGCGACGATTGTGCTTGTGCTGCACGGGCTGATCCACCTGATGGGGACAGCCTCCTATCTGAAACTGGTGGAAGTGCAAGGGCTGCCCTACAAGACCACCGTGCTGGGCGGACGCTGGGATCTGGGCGGCAATGGCATTTCGCTCTTTGGCGCGCTCTGGCTGGTCCCCGCGCTTGGCTTTGTCGTCGCGGCGGTTGGGTTATCGCTGGGTGCACCTTGGTGGCAACCGCTGTTACTCACGGTCACACTCTTTTCGTTAGTGTTAACGGCGCTGGACTGGAATATTGCCTTTGCAGGGGTTGTGGTCAATCTCATTATTCTGGCGCTCCTCTGGCTGGGGCCGCGGCTTGCCGGCAGTTCAGCCTTATGGGCTAGATAAAGGAGACCCTCTATGGAAGAACGACCTGGCTGTCTCTCCGGTATTTTGAAATTGTTGTTACTCGGCTGGCTTTTCGACTGGCTGCAAGACAATTTTGGTTTTGGGCGTGGCTGTCTAGGCAGCGGTTGCGGGGTGATTTTGTTCTTCCTCTTTGTCGCCTTTGCCTGTTCGATCGTCTTTGGTACCAACTGGTTTGATTTTGGCTTCTGAAAGGAGGAGGCGACAAGCACGATGAATAGCGGCTACCGACATTTTTGGCACTATATACGCTTAGGAGGGGTCAATGACATTGAAATCAATTCTACGCTTTTTGAGCAAGCTCATCCTCGGCGGCCTTGCCTTTAGCGGCGGACTGATGTTGGGTGGCATGATCGCCGGCATGAGCGGTCTGCCAGCACCAACCCTACCACCGGCGATGAACGTTGACACCGCCATGCTGATCATGGTTGCCACCAGTCCGTTGCTGGTGCTGGCGCTTTATTTTGTGGGACGTCTGTTGGCCGGGGGCTGGTTTGTGCGCACGCTGCTGTTGGCGTTGCTCGTCTGGATCGCCTATACCCTGAACAATGTGATCGAAGCGGTGATCTTTAGCAACTATGTGACGGCGCCGTGGTTTAACTTGGTCACCTTTACGCCGGCGGTACTCTTCTGCGCCGGGGTAACGGCCTGGCTTTTGCCGTCGCAGCAGCGTGACGTTGCCTTTGTATCCACCTGGCAGAGCCATTTTCGCCAACGCTCGCCCACGGCTTGGGGGTGGCGGCTGTTTGTCGCGGCGCTAGTCTTCATGCCGATCTACTACCTGTTTGGCCTGCTGGTCGTCCCCTTTGTCGGCGAATACTACCGCCAGGGCCAGTTTGGGCTGGCGCTGCCGCCGCTCTCTACGCTGCTGTCCATACTCTTTGTGCGCAGCATACTCTTTTTCATCGCCTGTCTCCCGGTGATCGTTGCGTGGCGCGGATCAACCCGCACCCTCTGGTTAAGTTTGGGCTTTGCCCTCTTTCTCTGTGTAGGTCTGCTGAATTTGCTGGCAGCCAACTGGATTCCAACCTGGCTGCGCGCCCTCCATTTATTGGAGATCCTGGCGGACTCGTATCTCTATGCGGGGGCATTGATTTGGCTAGTGGGCCGCCCCGCCGCACAACCAATGCACGCCACGGAAGCGGGGAAGCATTACGGTCATCAACTGGGGTTTCGTTAAACAGCAGACGCGCCCGCATTATATACACGTCGACAGCATTGGCTTTACCGCGGTCTGCTTGCGTCATGGTTGGCGCAAGGCATTTTGAATCAGATGGCAAGGAGAAGGATATGAGTACTTTACAAGGTAGTTTCCCGATGCGTCAGCGTCCCTATCCGCAGGTGCAGACAACCTGGTGGGGACAGTTGTTGTGGGTGCTGGGTGCGGCGCTGCTGGGTTGGGCGTGTGCGGCTTTCTTTGCCGGTCTGCTGCACTGGCCACGCCCGCTCTTTCTTGTACCTTATGTGCTGGTGGCCGGCGGTTTTCTGTTGGCCTGGCTGCGCTGGAGCGGCTTTGATTGGCGCGGCCATCTTGTTAACAACTGGGGGTGGGGCTTGGTGGGCGCCCTGGTAGTCGGTAGCTTTGTCGTGTTCAATGTACTACAACAGCCCCGCACGCCGCTGCCGCAAGGCGCCGCTCTGCTCTTCAATCTACTCTGGTTGGGGCTGGTTTACGGTCTGGTCGATGGCTTGTTGCTCTCGGTGATGCCCATCGCCGCCACCTGGCAAGCGGGCAAGTTGCTGGGGTGGACGGTAGGCTGGCCCGGCAAATTTATGACCGGCGTGCTGGCGCTGTTCGCCAGCCTGGTGGTGATCGCCGTTTATCATCTGGGGTACCCTGAGTTCCAGGGTGTTGCCGTGTTCTTGCCGGTCTTGGGCGTCGGGGTGATGAGCCTGGCCTATCTGTTCACCCGCAACCCGTGGACACCGGTGTTGAGTCACATTGCGATGCACGTAGCAGCGGTCTTGTTTGGTTTCTATACAGCCGTACAATTGCCGCCGCACTATTGACCCGCGTAAATCGACGGAGGAGAAAGCGTATTCGATAGGCAACGCGCGAAAGGAGACAATCATGACAACGAATGCTATCCGTGTATCCTATCCGGAGGCTGCCAAGCTGCATCTACAGATTGCCGTCGGCGCCTGCAAGTTGCAACTCAGCGCCGGCGAGCAAACCGACTGGGTGACCGGCGCCTATGACGACCCGTTTGACACGTTGCCGTGTAAGGTGGAACAGAACGGGGGTGTCGTGAAGATTTCACAAGAGTTTGCCGGCGCCAGGTGGTTGGAGATGGGCAAGGGCCACATTCCGCAACTGAAGCTGGTGTTAGGGAAAGTCAAACCCTTTACCTTGACCTTAGAGGTTGGCGCCAGTGAAAGCGAATTTGAGTTGGGTGGTCTACCGCTTCAACAGTTGCAGATCCAACAAGGGGCAGGCAAGTTTGCGTTCAACTTCGCTGCGCCCAACCCACAACCGATGAGTCTGCTCAAAGTCGAGGCTGGCGCTGGTAGCGTCGAGATGAAGCAGCTCGCCAACGCCAACTTTGCTGAAATGACCGTGGATGGTGGCGCCGCCGCCTTCCAGTTGAACTTTGGCGGCGCCCTCCAACGCCCGGCCTTTGTCCGCATTAATACAGGGCTGGCCGCGGTCGAGATCGAAGTGCCGGAAGGGGTAGCGGCAAAAATCGCCAGTGAGTCGTTTATCGGCGGTCTGGATGTGGGCAACGGTTTTACCAAACGTGAAGATGCTTTCTGGACGGACGCGGCCATGCATGGCGCAACACCGCTGCTCTCGATTGCAACCAAAGTGGCCTTGGGATCACTCAAGTTGCGCGTGGATTGACCCCAGCGAAACCGTAAGAAGGAAGGTGGGACTATGTCAAACGATGCTGCCCCCCGCAAACGCTTTCAGGCGCCCCTGCTGATTATATTGCTTTTTCTTGTAACCTACGTGTTCTTGGTCCAGCCCTGGATGATGCGCTGGGGCGCAACCGACACGGAGCTTGCAATGGCGTTACCCGGTGATCCCTTAATTCCGCCGAAGACTGTCGTCTCGACTCGCGCCATTACGATCCACGCGCCAGTTGAACAAGTCTGGGCCTGGCTGGTTCAGCTTGGTCAGGCACGCGGTGGCTTTTATAGCTACGATTGGTTGGAGAATCTGTTCCTGGCGCAAATGCACAACGCCGACCGGATCGTACCTGAGTGGCAACAACCGCAGGTCGGCGACACCGTTGCCTATATGGCGAACCCGCCGCCGATGTCGCTGGCGGAGATCGGGCTGATCGAGCCGCCGCGCATGATGGTGCTGAAGGGCGGCTGGGGCTTCTATCTGCAACCGGTGGATGCACAGACCACCCGTTTTATCGTACGCTATGCCTCCTTCCCGGTGCAAGGCAATCTGGCCGCCGAACTCTTCTACTACCCGGTCTTTGAGCCGGCCCATTTTATCATGGAAGCGGGCATGATGATGGGGATCAAGCAACGGGCGGAGCAGATGGCGAGTGAACGGGTGGCCGGTGAAAGAAGTACCACAGCGCTTGCGCAGGAGGTGAGGCCATGAAATTCTTGGCACAAAACTGTTTTCGCACTATTGGCGGCACGGTCTTGAGTGGGCTGCGCTTTGGATTTCTGCTGACGCTGCTCTATAGCGCCGCCTTTGCCCTCTATGCAGTTGTACGTTCATCGTTACAAATCGTGGCAATCCTGGCGCCGGGCGAAGGTCTCTTCGGGACGTTGGTCGTCAATGCCTTTGCCCTGCTCCTGCCGATTGCGGTCTTCGCCTTGGTGCTAGGCAGCGGTGCAGCACTACTCCAAAGCATTACGCTCCTGGCGGTGCGCGGGATGGCGCTGCTCTTCCGTGACCATCATGCACCCGCGTTCACCGCTTGGATCGGCTTTGTCACCGCGTTTGTCTTGGTCGGCGCCATTGCGTTGACCGTGCAGCGCAGCCTGGGCAGCTATTTTGACGCCCTCTGGCCGAGCGGTTATCTCTTCTGGCTGGGCTGGCCAAGCTTGATTTTTGTCGGCGCGACTACGTGGGTCAGTTGGCGCTTTGCCGACCATCTCCCGCAGCAGCAAGCGACTTTGGCAAGTGCGGCGACATGAGCAAAGGAGAAAAAGCTATGAAACGATCCTATACCCTTATCGGGCTGACCTGCTTGGTCGCGGTACTGGCGTTCATCGCTGCCGGTGGCGCTTTTCTCTGGCCGGCAGCAGACGCGCCCGCTCTCTTTACCACTGCGCATGGGGAAACCGTGCAACTCTACGGTCAAGGGCTGTACCGCTATGACTCGCTCTTGATCGGTTCCGGCTACCGGGGGCAAGACCTGGTCGTGCTGGTGGTTGGCCTGCCGTTGTTGGTGATTGCGCTGCTCTTCTACTGGCGCGGGTCGCTGCGGGGTGGCTTATTACTGACCGGGATGCTGGCCTATCTGCTCTACTACGGGGTGTCGATGGTCTTTGGCGCCGCCTATAACCCGCTCTTTCTGGTCTACATTGCGCTTTACTCCGCCGGCCTCTTTGCCTTTGTGCTGGCCTTTGCGGCGATTGACCAGCAAAGCTTACCGGCTGCCCTCTCATCAGCGCTACCCCATCGTGGCATCGCCATCTTTCTGTTTGTGATCGCCGTGGTGCTTTGCGTGGTCTGGCTGGGATTGAGCCTGGCGCCGGCAATGGTGCAAGGCCGGCCACCGGCGGAACTGGCCCATTATACGACGTTGTTGACCCATGCGCTGGATCTGGGGATCATGGTTCCTGTCTCGATTCTGGCCGGCATTCTGTTGTTGCGGCGCAGCGGGTTGGGTTATCTGTTGACGGCGATCATGCTGATCTTCTCCTGGTTGATCGGCGTGACGATTGCGGCTTCGACGCTGGCCCAATGGCTGGCCGGCTACCCCTACACGATTGGGCAGCTCATCGGTATGGTGGCGCCCTTTATGGTCTTGGCCGTTGTTGGTCTGCGCTATACGGTTCTCTTCTTTCGCACGGTTGTAGAGACAGCGAAGGGGCAACCGGCCGACGACAAGACGACACAGATGCAACCGGCCCCGGTTTAAGTGGAGGAAGATTATGTTCTGGAAATATGGGCTGGCCTGGCTGCCCATTGTTTTACTGGCGATTGTTAATGGCGGTTTGCATCGCCTCTATGAGCCGGCGTTGGGGGAGTTGCCGGCGCATCAGTTGTCCGTGCTGATCCTGATTCTACTGCTGGCGGTCTACACCTGGCTGATCGTCCGTGTCTGGACACCCCACTCGGTCGAACAGGCGCTGGGCGGCGGCGTGTTATGGATGGTATTGACCGTCGCCTTTGAGTTCCTCTTTGGTCACTATGTGGTGGGGGATTCCTGGAGCAAATTGCTCTACGACTATAACCTGCTGGCCGGGCGGCTGTGGCTCTTTGTCCCGCTCTGGCAGGCCATTGCGCCGGCGTTGTTCTACCGGTTGCAGACAGGACGGGTCATTATGGTCTAAATAACCTCTGACAGAAAATGGTAGAAAGTTAGATAGAGAGTAGCGATGACAACCGGCGCAGTGCAGGTGACGGTGCAGGATCGCTACCTGGGGCTGCCCCCCATGCCGGGACAGACAATTACACCGCGGCCGGATTGGATGATGCCGGCGCCCTTCAACGATGTGACGGACTCAACCCTTGTCCGCCAAACCTTGACGCTGGCCGATCAGCAGTAATAAGGTAACTTCTTGACTATCTGATCAGCTTTGAACTCGCTGGCTGGCTAGTTCAAGACCTGGCCAACTAGCGGTTTTTCACCGCGGCGCTTTGCTGTACGCTAGAAGAATCAAGGGCGTTAGCGATGTCAACGAAGGTGTAAGAAGGGAGAACGATATGTTTCTGCAAAATGAAGGTCTCTGGGATCGGGTCATTCGGTTTGTGTTGGGCGCGCTCCTGGCCTATGTCTGGTATGCGGCGCTCGTGACGGGTGTTCTTGCTACGGTGGCGCTGGTGGTTGGTGTGATCCTCATGCTCACTGGTTTGATTGGGTGGTGCCCGCTCTATTCCTTGTTTGGGCTGAAGACGCACCAGTCCCAAGTGTAGGCGCAGCCCAGGCAGCCAATCGTTAACGGTAACGAAATACAAGCAAAACTGCCGGAGATAATGCTCCGGCAGTTTTGCTTGTATTCCGTCGTCCATGACTCACGAGGCACTGATCCAACCTGCCATGACGGTGAGCCAGCGCTCTGAATCTCCAACCGAACTGATGGTATCATGCCAGATGATGGATGAACCGAAAGGTAAAATGCAGTCGCATGACAACTGATACTCGATTCGATCGACAAGCCTAAAGTGAGGCGAAAGCAGGTGAGGATCATGACAGCGAAGCGTGAATTGACCATTCTGCAGATCAATGACACCCACGGCTATCTCAATGCCCATCAGGAGATGTTCTGGGCGGGCAACCATTCGATCTGGTTGTTAATCGGTACGCGGTTGGTTACGGGATGACAAAACTGCCGGACGAACACTCCGGCAGTTTTGATTTTATACGATTGTAACGTACTCACACGATGTGGCGTGGCTTACCGATTTGGGCCACCGCGTTTTTCATGCCGACCGTGCTGTTCACCCGTGCCGTCGCGTGGCGCATTGTCATTACTTATCCGTTCAGCAATAGCAAAATCCGACAAAAGTCAAAGATTTCCTGCCACGCCGATGGTATGCTTGAACCATACCGTCGGCGTGGTTTTCGATTGGTTCAAGGAGCATAAACATGAGATCACCTTTGTTGAAGCATTCACGTTGGGTTGGCGCACTGGCCATGGTTGCCGTCCTTTTTGGGTTGCTTACTATCGTATCCGGTGGCCGCACCCTCTTTAACGCCGAGGCGCAACAGCTTGCCGGCAATATTGTGCCCTTTGTCCTCTGGTTTAACTTTCTGGCCGGCTTTGCCTATGTCATTGCCGGCGGTGGCCTCTGGTTCCGGCAACGCTGGGCGTTGTGGCTTTCCTTTGCCATTGCCGCCGTCACCCTCCTCGTTTTTGCGGCCTTTGGCTTACAAATCGGGAGTGGTGGCAGCTATGAGATGAGAACGGTGGGTGCAATGAGTTTGCGCGCCCTGGTTTGGTTGATGATTTCCGTAGTGGCCTATAGAAATTTCCGGGATAGTCAGTACACCGCAACCCGTGGCATGAGTACGCGCTAGCCAGCCGGCAATTTCGACAAAAGTCGTGGTGGTTGCCCAGCAACCTGGTGTATGCTTGACATATCAAGATCAGCAGCGCATGTAGTATGCCTTGGATCGGCAGGGCGATATGGAAAGGACAAGGTGATGACGATGTCAGCTAGGGATGATCTGCCCCAAACGCTGATGGAAAGCGGGTCGATTGAACTGGATCCCATGCATCACAGCCCTGTTGCGGTACGGCGGGGGATGACCGTGTTGACCAACGAAGGATGCACGGCAGGACACGTCGCAGCAGTCGTGATGGATAGCTGTAGCGGCAAAGTGACCCACCTTGTCCTCGGCCGTCTGATCCAGACGCTAGAGTATCGCCTGACGCCTATCGACTTGATCGAGGCGGTGGACAAGGAGGAAGTCCTGTTGCGCATCTTCCATCCGGTTGAGGAAAGTTTGCCGATCTGGCACGGCGCTTAACAGACGTGGTGTACACCATTTTTATCGTTGAAAAAGGAGGCACTGTTATGAAATCGACCGTTGGTAAGTGGAACATTGGCATTGGCCTATGGGTGATGGCCGCCTTTATGCTTTATGGCTTCTACTTGATCTACGCCCGCGACTTTGCCCCAGGGCGCGAAGTATGGATCGCCAACAGCGATATTAGCCCGCACTTCGAGTCCCGCTTGGCGCATGTCCACGGCAATCTCTTCGCCTTCCTGAACATCGCCTTTGGCTATCTGCTGCTGCGCTTGCCTGTGGGTGGCGCACAAGCCAAGTGGATCTCCGGTCTCGCCTTGACCGGCCTTCTCATGCCCATCGGCATCCTGACCGAAGTCTATCTGGGCTTTCCACCCTATTTGGTGCTGTTGGGCGCGACCGCCATAGTGATGGCCGCCGCCTGGTTGGGGCTGGCGGTGATGCGGATACGGGTTAGCCCAGGCGCGGCGCTGGAAGCGCGTTCCGTCCATGCCTGATATAGGAAAGTATGTCAAAGAAGAAAGGATAAACAAAGATGACGCAGACGATCAACAAACAAGCACCCTTTTATCCCGACACCAAAGCGCAAGCCGTCTTTGGTGTACATGGGCCGCAGCCGCACTTTCTATTGGATGAGGCCAACTTCAAAGTCCTGGTGGGCGCCCTCGAACCGGGGCAACAGATTCCCGTTCACCCGGAAGCGCTCGCCATGTATCATTTTTTGACCGGAACAGGCACGATGACTGTTGATGACGCACAATATCCGATCACCGCCGGCGCGACGGTCATTACCCCGGCCGGCGCCCGTCGTGGAATGCAGGCCGCGACGCGTGTGATCTTCCTGGCCGCCAAGCCGGGCTAACTTGTCCTGTACTGTGGAGGAAAAGCTGATGATAAACCCATATTTTCTGATGATGTTGCTTTATCTGTTTGTGGCAGTGTTGGCCGCATTTGACGCGTCGCTGATTAGTCTCAACTTACTGCCTTGGTTTAACGGCGTGCGCTGGTTACGCGTCCACTTTATCACGCTGGGGATGATGACCCAGATCCTCTTTGGCGCGCTGCCTGTTCTGGTGGCAACCCGCCGCCACTTGCCCCGCCCGGCAACGCGCTGGGACATTTGGCTGACGCTCAACGTGGGGCTGATCATTTTGCTGGCCGGCATTCCCAGCATGAATCCGCAACTGATCTTCACCGGCGGGACTTTGATCTTTATTGCTGCCATGTTGCTTGCCCACCAACTGTGGGGGCTGCGCAGCGCCGATGCCCAGCCCTTGAGCCAGAGCGTCAAATTCTATGTCACCGGTCTGCTCTATCTGCTCTTAGGGATCATTGTCGGCACAGGCTTGTGGCTGGGCTGGAGCGGCCCGCTGCGCATTCAAGTGCCGCTGGAGGTACATATTCACGCCAACAACTGGGGCTTTCTCTCGTTGGTCTTTGCCGGGTTGATCATTGATATGATTCCCCTGCTGCGCGGTCAACCCCTGGCGACCGGGCGCACGCTCACCCTGATCTTTTGGGGGATGACGCTCGGCGCGCTGGGCCTCGTTCTTGGGCCGTGGCTGGGCGGCGCGCTGTGGGTGACGGTGCCGGGGTTGGCGTTGCACATTGCGGCGACAGTTTGGCTGCTGGGGCTGCTCGTGCGGGGCTTGGCGCAAGCCGGCGTCATGCGCACAGCGGGCGCCTGGCATCTCATGACGGCCTATATCTGGATTCTCTTGCCCGTCCTGATTGCACCCATGATTCTGCTCAACGTCCCCGGCTTTGTCGGCGGGGACATTGAGGCGACGGCGCCGCAGGCGTTGATCTATGGCTGGGTGTTGCAATTTGGCTTTGCCTTAATCCCCTTCCTGGTTCAGCGCTATCTGCTGGGTGAGAGCAAGGCTGGTTTGGGCGGCAACTGGTTCAGCCTGCTGATGGTCAATGTGGGGAGCGCTCTCGTCTGGGCCAGTATCTTTGTGGTGCCGCTGCGCAACAATTTGCATAGCTTGGCCTATCTGGTCTATGTGATCGCACTGCTGCCCATCGCCTGGCAACTGGGGCGATTGTTGCACGATTGGTTCAAAACCGTGGACCAAGGAAGGTTAGCGCCGGCTGGCGACTAATCAACACCTGTAACCAGACCTGTCAGGTTTTTGGAAACCCGACAGGTCTGGTTATGCGTAAGTCCAGGGACTTGCTGACAACTGCGGCCGACTCCCGGAGCCGGATTACCTTTTATAGCCTATTTGCCATCATGGGAATCAGACAAAAGTCGAGGAATTCTTGCCATTCAGGTGCTATATTGGATATACGGTACTGGAGCGTTTTTCGTATTCAAGATTTTCAAAATTCTGATATTGGCTGATGGAAGGGAGGGTTCCTATGAGTTGGTCAATCAAACTATTCAAAATCAGCGGGATCGACATTAAGGTTCATCTGACCTTTGTCTTGATCCTGGTTTGGGCTGCCTACCGATGGGGCGTGAGCACAGGCAAGGGTCTGGAGGGCGCGCTCTTTGGGGTGGCGGTTACGCTGCTGCTCTTCCTGTGTGTCACGTTGCATGAACTGGGACACAGCTTCCAGGCGCTGCGCTTTGGCGTCCCGGTCAAAGATATTACGCTGTGGCCCTTTGGCGGCTTGGCGCAGATCGAACGCATGCCTGAGAAACCAAGCCAGGAACTGCGCATTGCCATTGCCGGGCCGCTGGTCAATCTGGTTATCGGCTTTGGGTTGCTGCTGTTGAGCCAGCTCTTCCAGCTCCAGGGCTGGCTGGCGATCGATCAGCTCTTCCAAGTTTTGGGTGATGTCAGTTGGCAGGGGTTGCTGGCGTACCTGATTATGGCCAACTTTGCCTTGGCTATCTTCAACTTGATCCCGGCCTTTCCCATGGACGGCGGGCGCGTCCTGCGGGCGGTGCTGGCTATGCGCATGGACCACGCCAAAGCCACCCGCTGGGCCGTGGGCATTGGTCAGACGTTGGCCTGGGGGCTGGGATTGTGGGGTTTTACCAGCGGCAGTTATACGCTCATCCTGATCGCGATCTTTGTTTATCTGGCGGCGGGTCAGGAGGGCAGAACGAGTGAAATTAAAAGTGTGCTGGGTGACATGAAGGTTGGTCAGGCCATGTCACGCCAGGTGCAGACCCTCTCTCCGGCAGACCGATTACAGCGGGCGATGGACCTCACCCTGCAAACCATGCAAGCCGACTTCCCGGTGGTGGAGAATGGCCGGTTGACCGGCTTGCTAACCGAAAAGGAACTCTTGGCCGGGTTGCAACAAGCCGACCCCGATCAACCGGTGGGTGCGTTTATGCGCAGCGATTTTCCGGTAATTTCAACCGGCGCCTTCCTGTTCGACGCCCAGGAACAGATGGCGCGCACACAGATGCGCGCGCTACCTGTAGCGGACAACGGCCAGGTCGTCGGTCTGTTGACCGCTGAGGATCTCAACGAGGCTTATCGCATGTTGTCCATCAGCCCCCAACTGGCGTTGAAGCCGGCTTGAGGGATTACGAAGATCAAGGCGACAGACGCGGTTGATCTTCCAGCAAATCGGCTAGGACAGAGCGGCCTAAGTAAGCCAGTCGGTCAGTAGGACAGTAAGTCAGTCACTGTCTCACTGTCTCACTGGCAACTAT
Source organism: Caldilinea sp. CFX5 (assembly GCA_021405325.1). Next base: position 52,201 of record QWII01000068.1, read on the forward strand.
GGGTTTATTTACGCCGT
>QWII01000180.1 GCA_021405325.1 Caldilinea sp. CFX5
GACCTTTACGGCCAAGGCCGCCTGTGATCCGGGCGCCGGCAGTTCGATCCAGCGCACCGTCTCCTTTAGCCAGTTCATCAATGTGACGGCGGAGAATGGGAACGAACTCTCCTTTACGGATAGCTCCGGCGTGGTCACGATTACAGGTGTGGCGGCGGTCGCCACCAATACCCCAACCGTCACCCCGACCGGCACGGCCACACCAGTCGCCACCAATACGCCAACCAACACGCCAACGACCGGAGGAACCGTAACGCCAACGGTGACCCAAACCCCTACCGCCGTGGGAAGTACAGTAACGCCGACGGCAACGCCAAGCCCCACCGGCACCGGCGGTAGCACACCGACAGCGACAGCCACGGCAACGACGGCGATGACCGGAACACCGACGCGAACACCGACTGCCACCAGAACGCCGACCGCCACCAGAACGCCAACGGCAACAAAAACAGTGACCGGGACACCGCCAACCGCCCTCCCGACCGCCACGGCCACGGCAACCGCCATCGCGACGGCAACCGCCACGGCAACCGCCACCGTGACGAATATGCCAACGGTAACCGCCACAAACACCCCTGTGCCTACACAGGCAGCCACCGCCACGGCGACGCTCATTCCTTCACACACACCAACGGCAACGCTGCCACCAAGCACGGCGACCGCAACAGCCACGCCAACACCGACCAGCAGTACACCCACGGCGACACCGGTCGCACAAACGGTGCTTGACTTCTTTACGGCAGCCCTCCATAATGACGGCAATGCCGTATTGATTACCTGGCAAACCAGCGCCGAAGCGAATACGGAAGGCTTCTATCTCTATCGCGCCCAAGCGACAGGTCGTACAGAATTTATGCCACTGACCGGGTTGATCCCCAGTGTGGGCGCACAAGGCGGGGCTTATCAATATTTGGATGAGACCGTTGTGCTTAACAATGAGTACGCCTATCTGTTGGTGGAGAAGAAACAGGACGGCACTTTGATCGAATATGAGAACGTGCCAATCGGTATCGGTGATCCTGAGAGCCGCAGTCAGCTATGGCTGCCGCTTGTGATCCGCTAGGGCAAGCGTAATCCTCATTGTCTGTTGAACGATAAAGTGCTGCCGGTCAGAGCGACCGGCAGCACTTTATCGTTCAACAGAACTCACCATCCAAGCCACAGCACACCCTACGGCGTCGCCAGTAGCGCACCGACCTGATACAAATCACGCAACACGCAGGCGGCCAGCGGCGTGATTTCCGGCGACGGTGCGATCAGATCCGGCACCCAGATGGCGCGCATGCCGGCGGCGTGGGCCGCTTGGATGCCGGCGCTCGAATCTTCTAACACCAGACAATGCGCCGGTGCGACGCCTAGCTTTGTTGCCGCCGCCAGAAAGATGTCGGGGGCCGGTTTGCCATGTGCAACCTCATCACCGCAGACCATTGTGTCAAAGTGGTGTAACAATTTGGCGGCGGTGAGCTTCTTGACGGCAAGCACACGGGCGGTCGAGGTTGCGACCGCTTTGGGAATCCCCTGGCGGTCCACCAGATCGAGCAATTCCAGCAAACCGGGTTTGGTCGGGATGCCTTCCTCTTCAATCGCCGTATAGAGATAGTGTTGCTTGCGGGCATAGACCGCGTCAAAGGGAAAGTCCGCGCCCAGCCCGGCGCGAAAGAGCGTTTCCGTCGCCTTGGCCGTACGCCCGACCGCTTGCAGATATAACGCATCGGGCAAGGTGAAGCCAAATTCGGCGCCGGCCCGTTGCCAAGCGCGCTGGGCCATCCGTTCGGTGTCGATCATCAGGCCATCCATGTCGAAGAGGAGGGCGCTGATTGGTAATTCGGGTGAATTGAACATAAACGACAGAAGTAATCCCTATTCGTCAGTATTACCTTGGCGAATCAAAAAGAATATGAGAAGAATGAGAAGAAATGGAAGGACAAACAAAATGATGTTACGCAACAACGCTTTGATGTAGTCCTGTATTGATAATTGTTCAGCTTTGGCAGATTGCTGAAGCTTTTCATGAAGCTTCAGTTCTTGCGCACCTTCCCACGTTATTTCAGTACGTCTGACATACTTCATGGCGACATGTTGGTATGCCAAGGGGTATGACCAGTAACAGTTCCCACATACACTTTGATCTTTTGCTGTCCAGTTTGGACAATGTTCGCAAGACCACGATTTCGCACGGTTACAGGGGCCACAGACTAGCATAAATGCTTCGGGCTGTTTCTCTGGTTCAGTGACATCGCCACTAATTTCGTAAGGGATGCGATGATCAATTTGCAATTCACGCACGGCAAAGCGACCATTACATAGAGAACAGCGGCCTTGGTCGCGTTGATAGAGTGCGAGCTTAAATCTTTTTGAGAAATTTTTCCTGCCACCTTCTCTGCCACTGATAATTACAGCAGGATCGCCAAAGCGATAAGCCGCAATCGATCGGCCGTCGGCGCCTTTGATCGTAAAGGTTTCAAGGGGAATCCCTTCATCGCGCACATCTTTAGCAGCCCTTGGCGGATGATTATACCCATATAGCTCTTTTAATTCCTGGGTGCTGATCGAACCATGTTGCAAGATATGTTCAATAACAACCCGTGCGCGTTTGTTTTTGACGGCGTTCAATTTGTCAAGAAATTCCTGCGGTAAGGGCCGCTTAGATTCTTCTGTCATAGAAAATTAAATTGAAGTTGTGTTTTTTGTGGTGTGGATAGGGTTGGTATAACCTTGGTTTGGTGTTGATTGTTTATAATCCCTAATTTTGTGATTAGCACAGGCGATAGGTATAACGATTCGTAGGTGGTATCAATTTGCCCTAGTAAAGTTGATTGTGTAGAGCGACCAGCTTCAATCAAGATTTGATAAAGTTGTAACTCCACAGGTAGTTCTTTGCCATAAGTTTTATCACCTTTGATGCCATCATAGCTTAATGCGAACATTACATTACGTTGATTGAGTTTGTCCAAAAATTCGATCAGAGCGGAAAGTGCAACGCCGCTACAATAGCGCGCATCGCGCGTCCCAGAGGTTCCTTGGTAGGGTGGATCAAGATAAACAAAATCTCGTTTGGGGTTTATATCATCGAGCATTTGGCGAAAATCAAGAGCAGTGACCGTTGTTTTTCCATATAAAAGCCTGGAAAAGGCTAAGATTTCCTCACGCATACTCAATGGATGGCGCCCTTTTCTCCGATTGTCAGGAGCCTGGTTGAATTCGCCATTGGTATTATAACGAACCGAAGCTTTTACACAGCGCGCCAACAGGTATAAGAAGAGATCGGGCGCTTGGGTACGATTAAATTTATCACGTACTTCATCATAAAACACGCGCTCACGCCCTAACTGTTCTTGCCACAACCTTTGATACTGATCCGCAATTTCTGTCGGCTGTTCAATGATGATGCGCAACAAGTTCACCAATGGTCGGTTCAAATCGTTAAGCCAGAATCGTTGTGCCAGTTTACCATAAGACGCCGCGATCGAAAGTGCAGCGGAACCGGCAAACGGTTCAACGAAACGTTCTAAGTCAGGTGGCAAAAACTTTAAGATTTGGGGAGCAATCCCGCGTTTGCTCCCCTGATAAGGAATTGGTTGCGGCAATTTTTTCATGGCACACTTTAAGAAACAAATAACAAAAAGGCCTCAGAACAGATGTTTTGAAGCCAGTATACCACAACCTCCTGCCAATCCTGCTATTCAAAATAAGCAGAGCAAAAGAACGCAAGCAGCAATCTGCTGGAGCGCAATGGCGCTTTCACGATGAAAGCGCTCATGGCAAAAATTCAGGGAACCGTTCATGGAGGGCGCGTTTACACGCCTGATATTGTTCTTCGCTAAAACCTTGATAGGGCGAGAGCAGCCGCAACGGCATCGCTTCCAGCCCGCCCAAGCGCACCAACATCTTGTCATAGGCGCCGTCGATCCGCCCTGCGGCCAGCGCGGCGCCAAGCACCCCATGCAACATGTCATGAAACTCTTTTTGCAACTTAAAGAGGTTGACCAGATCGCCATTGCGCCCGGCTGCAAACAGCGCCTTCGCCTTGTGCGGCGACATCGGCCCAAAAGAAGAGAGCAGCGCACATTCGCCGTACATACAGCCATGCGGGAAGTTCTGTTCGCCAAAGAAATGTTGCAACTCGCCGGCATTGGTGACGAGATCCGCCGCCCGTTCCAGCCCGCCGCCGGTATTCTTGGTAGCGACCAGATTGGGGATCGCATCAATCAAGCGGCGATAGTCGGCGCCGGTCAATACCCGCTTGGTGCGCGGCAGGTTGTAGTGCAAAAACTGGGCCGCCGGAAAGGCGCCGCAAACATCACGGAAAAAGGTCAGCAGCTCCTGGTCATTGAGCGCGCTCCAGGCTGGTAATGAAATCTGGAAAACGCGGAAACCAACATCATAGGCAAAGCCGATACGCTCGATAAAGTTGGCCGTGGAGAGCGCAATCACGCCGACCATCGGGTGAATATCCGCCCCGCGCGTCTCCTCATAAAAGACGCGCACAATCTGCTGGTAACGCGGCGTATCGACGGCGTACCCCTCGCCGGCCGTGCCAAAGATATAGAGATGGTTGAAGTGTTCCAGTACCATGCGCACCTCGCGCCGGAAGACCTCCTCGATCAACTGCTCATGCTCATCCCACGGAACTTCGCAGGAAACTAAAATTGCTTGTGGATAGCGGGCCATAATCTATTCCCCTGTTTAGGCTTAACAATGAGGCAACTTGTATATTTGAGATAAAGAGATAAAGAGATTGAGAGATTCAGGCACTTAATCTCTCAATCTCTCAATCTCTTGTCAGATTTCAGCATAGATCTCAAGCATATTCCCTTCCGGATCGGCAAAGTAGACGGTGCGATGGCCTCTGGGTTGATCCGTCGGCGGCTCCAAGATTTGTACCCCTTTGGCAACCAGTTGTTCATAACAGTGATCCACTTCGGGCGGCGAGACCAGAAACGCAATCTGCACGCCCGGTAACTCTGGCCGCACACCCTGCCCATCATATCCGCGCGTCCGCTGACGCAGAGCCAGCAAAACGGAACCGGCCCGTAAGGCCAAACTCGTGTCCGATTCTGAGGCAACGGGAAAGGCAAAGAGATCGCGATAGAACGCCTTCATGCGCGCCATGTCGTCACACAAAACGATGACATAGGTTAGTTGTTGAACAGCGGTGAGCATAAGTTCTTCCTTAGTTGGATTGGATCAGAAGACGCAGAGCGTCTAGCCGGCATTCCGCCGCAGAGCAGCGGAACGAGTACAACATCTTCACCCTGTCACCCGCAGCCGCGCCCAGCGAATATGGGTCAGGCTGGCATAGGTACACCACCAACTGGCATAGAGATCGCCTTCCAGGGTAGTCATGAGCGTAGGCGCGCCAAAGGCGATGGTATCGTGGCTGCGGGGGTATTTGTCGGGGGAGCTAATGCCCAGGTGCGTCCAGCCGGTGGCGTCCCAGACGCGTACCTGGTTCGTCAGATCCCAACTATGGCCCAGATCATAGGAGAGGGCGACCATAAAGCCGGGTTGCTCGGCTTCACGCAGGGTATAGATGGCGGCTAATGTACCATCGGGCAATTGGGTCGGCCAGTTGGTTTGACCGGGCAATGTAGTCGGCTGGGGCATAGGCCAGGTGGCCGCATTGGGATCGGTGATGGCGTAATGAATCGGCAAGTTGACCGGCCCTTTGTCGGGTTGGGTCATGTCGGCGGCCCAGTAGAGGGTGAAGATCCGGTTGTCTTGTAGGCGGATCGTCTTGCCGTGCCAGAACCCTTTTCCCACCAGTGCGCCATCAGCCATCGTTGTCATCTGGCTCCAGGTGCGCCCCCAGTCGGCGGAAGTCATTGCCAGCATAATCGGCTTGTAGGGGCGGTCATCGGTGTAACCATGCCACTGGTCAAAGGTCGCCAGCCAGCGCCCGTCAGCCAGTTCGGTGATCGTGCTGGCCGGTGTGGCGACGAGACCATCCGGTAATTTGATCGGTTGTGGCCCGGTCCAACGGCGACCGCCATCAGTTGAAAGAAACAGCACCGGTTCATTGTCGAGCAAGCCACCGCTGGGGCTAAACATGGGTTGGTCAGGCTGGGTGCGGTCAACACGGAAGGCAAAGACCACCAACGCGCCATCACTCATTTGTGAGAGAAAGCCATCGTGGTAGGAATAAGGCCGGTCATCGCCTACTTTGTTATGCAAAAAACCTTCCGTCTGCCAGGTGACGCCGCCATCCAACGAGCGGGTGAGGGCAATATTTTGGTTGGCCGCATACATCCCATCCCCGCGGCTATAAGTCGCCAGAAACTCGTGCGCCGACAGTTGCACCTGATGGGCATGGGAAGCAAAGACATGATAGTGGGCCGGGTCGGGGTTGATATAGAGAATGCCGCTGTCGATAATGGTTAGCGTAGCCATACCTTTTTTCTCCCTGTTGGCTCGTTGCGGTTGTGTTGACAGGCGCCGTCCCGTAATGATACGCTTGCGATCAATCCTATAATTCAACATAGGCAACTACTCCGCTCCTAGCCAGTCCGTGACTGGCGTCAACCCGCCAGTCACGGACTGGCTAGGAGCGGAGTAGTTACCAACATAGTATCATATCTCCCCCAGATTGCAACTCGCTTTTCAGCAGCACAGAAGGAGTCATGATGAGTGAGAAACGATTAGCCGGCAAGACCGCCATTGTCACTGGGGCCGGCACGCGCGGGCCAATGGTAGGAACCGGGCAAGCTACGGCCCTCCTCTTTGCCCGCCACGGGGCCAATGTTTTAATAGTCGATTGGGACACTGCACGCGCACAGGAGACCCAAGACGCAATTGTTGCGGAAGGGGGCGAAGCCTCGATCTTCCAGGCCGATGTCACCCAGGAAGCCAGTTGTCGCGCCCTGGTCGATGCCTGTGTGGAACGCTACGGGGCACTCCATATTCTCTTTAACAATGTGGGTGTGGCCGGTGCCGGCAAGGTGACGGAGGTGGAAGAGGCGATCTGGCAACGGGCGTTGGATGCCAACTTGAAGAGCGCTGTCCTGGTCAGCAAATATGCCGTGCCGCAGATGATTGCAGCCGGCGGCGGGTCGATTATCCATGTCTCGTCAATCGACGGGCTGCGCGCCGGCATGACGCCCAACATCCCCTACGCTGTTGCCAAAGGGGGGCTGGTAACATTGACCAAAGCAATGGCCGTCCATCATGGGCGTGAGGGCATTCGGGTCAACTGTATTGCGCCAGGCCATCTCCACGCCCCCTTTGCCGCTACCGTCTCTCCTGAAACGCGCGAATTGCGCCGCAAAGCCGGCCCCCTCGGCACCGAAGGCGACGCCTGGGATGTAGCCTGGGCCGCCGTCTTCCTCGCCAGTGATGAAGCGCGCTGGATCTCCGGTGTGGTCTTGCCGATTGACGCCGGTTTGTTAGCAGCAACCCCCTTATCGGTACTCGACAATCTACGGTAGAGAGCGGTGTTATCGACGCTTTACTTACGCTAGACAATTTGGCAAAAATGCTTAGAATTCTAGCAAGGCGTCCTATCAGCCCTACCCATGATTGCAAACAACCAAAGGAGCGCACCCATGAAAGCTGCCGTCTGTTATGCCTATGATCAGCCGTTGGTCGTGGAAGAGATTGACATTGACCCGCCGCAGGCCGGTGAGGTGCTGGTGCGGGTGGTGGCCTGCGCTATCTGTCATAGCGATATTCACCAGATTCGGGGCGATTGGTCGGCGCCGGTGCCATTGGTGGCCGGTCACGAGGCCGCCGGGGTGGTGGAAGCGCTCGGCCCCGGCGTGACCAGTGTCCAGGTGGGCGACCATGTAGTGATGTCGCTGTTGCGTTCGTGCGGTCGCTGTTACTACTGTGCGAAAGGGGACACCCACCTGTGCGAAGGAAAGTTTGCCTTACAGACCGAGACCCGTCTGCACAACAAGAAGGGCGAACCGATTGTCCAGTCGATCAAAACTGCCGCCTTTGCCGAATATGCCGTGGTCGATCAGTCGCAACTGGTGCCGATCCCTAAGGAGATCCCATTGGATAGCGCCTCGCTCCTGGCTTGTGGCGTCATTACGGGGTTGGGGGCGGTTATCAATACGGCCAAAGTCGGCACGGGCGAAAGTGTGGCCGTATTGGGCATTGGCGGCGTCGGCCTCAATGCGATTCAGGGGGCCGTGTTGTCGGGCGCACAGCCGATCATTGCGCTGGATCTGCTGGACAATAAATTAGCAGCCGCCCGCGCCTTTGGGGCAACCCATACCATCAACGTCGCCCAGGAGCCGGACCCAGCCGCGACTGTACAAGCCCTGACCGGCGGACGCGGGGTAGACTATGCCTTTGTCACCGTTGGCAGCCCCAAAGCGGTGGCGCAGGCTGTTACCTTGATCCGCCGGGGCGGGGCGCTGGTGCTGGTCGGCATTCCCGATGATAAGACCACCTACCCGCTCATGCTGGCGCAAACGGTCTGGAAAGAACAACGGGTTCTCAGCAGTTCGATGGGGTCAACCCGTTTAAGCGTCCAGGTGCCGCAACTGGTCGAACTCTATCGCTATGGCCGGCTCAAACTCGACGAATTGATTTCCCGCCGCTACCCCCTGACGGAGATCAACGAAGCCATCGCCGCGGTAGAGCGCGGGGAAGCGTTGCGGAATGTAATTGTTTTTTAACTACGAATTACGAGTTACGAATTACGAGTTACGAGTTACGAATTACGTTACTCAACAAACAATCGTAACTCGTAATTCGTAATTCGTAACTCGTAACTTATCCCTATGATTGTAGGAGAAACCTTCATGCCAACCATGACCGGTGCGCGCTTCCTGGCCGAAACTGTCCACGGCTATGGCCTGACGCACGTCTTTTTTATGCCTTACATCGCACCCAGAGCGTTGATGGAGATGGAAAAGCTGGGCATCCGTCGCATTCAAACCCACGGGGAGAAGGCGGCGGCGTATATGGCCGACGCCTATGCCCGTGTCCGCCGCGGCCCCAGCCTCTGTATGGCGCAGTCGGTGGGCGCGCTCAACCTGGCTGCCGGGTTGCAAGATGCTTACCTGGCCTGTGCGCCCGTGATCGCCCTGACCGGGCGGGAGTTGCAGATCCACCAGCAACGCCACGCCTACCAGGAGGTCGATCACGTCAACCCCTTTGCCGCTGTCACCAAGTATAGCGCGTTTGTCGCCAAACCGGAGCAACTGCCGGTCTACCTGCGCCAAGCCTTTCGGGCCGCAACTACCGGCACACCAGGGCCAGTCCATATCGAACTGGAAGGACTTGATGGCAAGGCAGTGGTCGATCAGGAAGCGGTGCTGGAAGTGATCGTTGAAGCGCAATTCGCCCACCTGCCCCCCTTCCGCCCCGAAGCAGAGTTGGAACAGATAACCGCAGCGCTACATCTGCTCACCCAGGCCCAACGGCCAGTCATTGTGGCCGGCGGTGGGGTGACGGCGTCAGGGGCTAGGGCAGAACTGATTGCTTTAGCGGAAAAAC
>QWII01000069.1 GCA_021405325.1 Caldilinea sp. CFX5
TGCGCCGTCAACGGTGCCTTTTCCAAGCTGGGGAGGAACTGTTGCGCCGTCAACGGTGCCTTTTCCAAGCTGGGGAGGAACTGTTGCACCGTCAACGGTTCCTTTTCCAAGCTGGGGAGGAACTGTTGCGCCGTCAACGGTTCCCTCCCCTAACAGGGGAGGGGTAGGGAGGGGTAAGCTGGTCGTGACCTGCTGCGGTTTGTAGACAACCACCTGGCCTTCAGCCAACGCCAGGGCGCGATAAAAGGCGCTGATCCCCTCAGCCGTGGTGAGAGCTGCCACCCCCTGTGTCGCCAGATGGTGTACCACCGCCGGTTGCGCACCCATGCCGGTCTCGGCCCAGAGCGACCAATTGATCACCGTACACGCTCTGCCTTGTTGGCGTTCACTGGCGGCTAGCGCATCCAAAAATGCGTTGGCCGCGGCATAATCGCTCAAGCCGCCGGCCAACCCTGGCCGGATCGACGCAATGGATGAGAAGAGGACAAAACAAGCGGGTTCGATCGCGCGGTGCGATAACTCCTGCGCCAGTAACCACGCCCCGATTACTTTGGGCGCCAGAACCGCTTCCATGTCGGCGCGACTTTTGTGGTGCAATGATTGCGGTCGAACAACGCCGGCGGCATGGATCACCCCGACCGGCGGCCCATAAAGCTGGCCGATGTAATCCAAGAGAACCGCGACCTCATTGGCTTGGGTGATGTCGGCGACGATGTATTCAACCGTGGCGCCGGCCTTGCGTAAGGCCATGACCAGCGCCGCCCGTTTGGGATCGCGGGGTAAGGGCGTTCGTCCAGTCAAAACCAACGTCATCCCTAAGTCGGCTAAACTTTGCGCTACTGCCGCTCCGATGCCGGTGGCGCCACCGGTGATGAGATAGACCCCTTTGGGCAGCTTTGTGAGCATCGTTGCGGCCGGTAACGCCGGCCGCGGGGCCAGTTGCCGCACCAGCCGTGTCCATTGCGCTTGGCGCTGGCGCCAGGCAATGACTGCGCGTGTTGGTTCGACAACCAGCTCTGCCGCCACTTGCGCCAAGTGGAAATCCACTGTTGCTGCTGGCGCGAGATCGATCACCTGGCAGTGGACTTCCACTAGCTCATCGTTCAAGGCAAAGGCGAAGCCCGCCAGCGCCGCTCGTTCGGGCGCAACGGCTTCGGTTGTGTTTTCTACGCCATAGGCGCCCGCCGTCACCACCCAAATGCCGGCTGGCCGTTGCACCGCCGGACTGGTTGCCAGTCGTTGGGCAACCCGATGGAAAGAAAAGATTCCATTCGCCAGTCCAGTCGCTAGCGCGGTCTGATCAGGAAGCGATGCTGCCGAACCAACAGCGCCAATAAAAACGAGACCCCAACCTTGCTCGTGCGCTGCCAGCCAACGTTCGAGGTCCGCTTCATCACCAGGCTGACAGCAGTGATAAGCACACGCAAAGCCCTGGCCTTGTAAATGGCGCGATAGCCGTTCGGCTAAGGTCTGCGCCTCTGGTGTTGCCACGGCCAACACCAGCCATGTCGTACACTTTTGCGCCATCGCTTTGCCCCAGAGCGGCGCTTCCGTCCACGTCACCCGCTGCAACCACGTATCAACGCCCGGTTCGACCGGCGGCAACGGAACCGCGGCTACAATTCCATTGACCAAACCTTCTCCCGCCTGTCCGCTATTCTCCGTTTTTCTGTTTTCTGTTTTCTGTTGTTTACTTTCTAGCTTCTGTACCCAATAAGGCGTCTGGGCGAAAGCATAGGGTACAGACGCCTTCGCGCGCAGCGTATGGACGGGCGGCTCTTCAAGGATGACATGCGCATTGGTTCCGCCAAAGCCGAAACTGCTGACCCCGGCGCGCAGAGGAAGACCGGGCGCCAGTGGTGTCCAGTCCACTAAGGTCTGGTTGATGGTAAGGCCGGCCTGGTCGAGTTTGAAGATGGGGCGGACCTGTTCACTGTATAATGTCGGCGGCAACTGTCGGTGTTGAAAGGCCAGCAGCACCTTGATTAGACTGGGCATAGCGGCCGCACTAAGCAGGTGACCGACATTGGGTTTGACCGCGCCCAGGTAACGCACACCAGTGGGCGGCGGCTGGGGAAAACAACGCGTCAAGGCGCGCGCCTCAACCACATCGCCAATGCGGGTGCCGGTGGCGTGGGCTTCGATGTAGGTAATGGTTTCCGGTGGGACCGCGGCGGTTGCATAGGCGGCGCGCAAGAGCGCTTCCTGTCCAGTGGGGCTGGGGGTCATGGTTCCCAGCGAACGACCATCATTGTTGATGGCCGAGCCGCAAATCAGACCTAACACGGGAGCAGCAGCGGTTGTGGCATGGCTGAGGGTGCTGAGCAAGAGCATTCCACCCCCTTCGCCCAGGACAAAACCGTTGGCCCGCTCGTCAAAAACATAAGTGTGCGGGGTCGCGGCCAGGACGCCGGCGCTGCTAAAGGCGACAAAAGGCGTGGCGGTAATATTCAGGTTGATGCCGCCGACTAAGGCCAGTTCACATTCACCGGCTAGTAAACTTTGACGAGCCAAATGGAGCGCCACCAACGACGATGAGCAAGCCGTGTCCACGACGAGTGCAGGGCCGGTTAGATTGAGGCTATGGGCAATCTGCCCGGCGACCAGATTACGGATATTGTTAGCGACCAACATGGGGTGGGTCGGTTGACCGGAAAGGAGCAACGGCATGGTCAACTCGCTGTAGCTATTCTGCCCAATGCCCAAAAAGACGCCGATACGCAACCCTTGGCGCCGCTCGGCCGTATATGCGGCCTGTTCCAGCGTTTCGTAAGCCAACTCCAACAGGATGCGCTGTTGCGGGTCCATGATTTGCGCTTCTGCTGCCGCAATGTTGAAAAATGCCGCGTCAAAGCGTTGAATGTCAGCCAGAAAGGCGCCCCACTTGGTGATGCTTTTGCCCGGTTGGTAGGGCGGCGGGGCATAGAGCTGAGCGATAGACCAACGTTCTGGCGGCACTTCCCGGATGCTTGCCACCCCGTCGGCGAGATTCTGCCAAAAGGCTGCGGGCGAATCGGCTCCCGGAAAACGGCAAGCGTGAGCGAGAACAGCAAGCGGTTGGGCTGGTTGAGACATAGCTTTCGCTTCGTTTGAGCGCAAAAGAGTTGGTCGATAAGGAAGGGTAAGTGGGGCGGCCTGGTCAGGTTGCGCGCGCGCGCAGCTTGGAAATTTTGCGGCAATGGAGGCGCGCGTGTGCTTTGATCCGTGTCATCAGGTTATCCAACCATTCAGCTTGATCTAATTCCGCTTCTTCGGCGGCGGTCAAGCGTGTGGCGTGGTTTTTCGTCAACAATTGCTGAATATCGTTCACCGCCTGGGCGGAAGGGCGAAAGGCCACAATCTCTTCCGGCGACGGGCCGCGGGCCAAAAATTCGATAATTTCTTCTTGTAAACGCATAGGACCTTCCCTCGGATAGAATCCGTTGCTGACAGCGAGAAGCCGCCGTTCGGCTGCGCGCTCGACTGAGTTCACGCCGAAGCCTCAGCGGCTGCGTACAGCGTTGTCTCGACAATATTGCTGTAATTTTTCCTGGCAGTAGCGTAGGCCCTTGTCATTGGCTTCTGTTTGGTAAATGAGCAGTGTATCCAATGCATGAAGCAGCGCATGGGCCAGGACCCGTTCGGTAAATGCCGCTTGATCCGGCGGCGCATACCCTTCGATCATTGCCGCCAAGGTCGGGCGGTCATCATGCCAGAAGTACCACCAGGCAAAGTCGAGCGCCGGATCGGCCCCCTGCGCCCATTCCCAGTCAATCGCGGCGACCAGTTGGGTTTCATTGACCAGGACATTGGTGCCGGCAAAGTCGCCATGACAGAGGCGCGGGGTGTCACGATAGCGCTGCACTGTCGTCAACGCCGCCGCAAACCGTTCCGCTAACGCAGGAAGCTGACCGGCCAGCGCCAGCGCCGGTTCCAGGTGCTTTTGGCGGATGGACAACCAGGCGTCAATGGTGGGCGCTTGGGCGGTCTCACCTGGCGGCAGCAGACCAAACGCCGGCAATGCGATGCTATGCAACTTGCGCAACTGCTCCCCGACCTGGCGACCGACAACCGGCCGCATGGTCGGGTCAAAGCCGGGTGGATCAAACGCAACGCCCTGCACAAATTCTTCGACTGACCAACAGTAGTCGCCGGCGGCAGTGGCTGTTTGATCATAAGCCGCCAGGGCCGGTGTCGGAAAGCCAACGGCCAGCGCTTGTTGGTGGGCTGCGATCGACCGTTGTAACTGTACACCCGGCATGGGGTCCAACCGTACAACCCAGAAGCCATCGGCTGTGCCGGCCAGAAAGGTGCGCTGATTCAAACCGCCAGAGAGCGGATGAATGTCAAAGATCATCGTCTGGAGCGTGGTTTCCAGCGTGGGGAGCAATTCTGGTGGAAAGGGTTTGGCCGCTTCACTACTCATACGTTGGCGATAGCGCCCGGGCAGATTGTTGATCTGCTTGCGTATGGTTGCGGGAAGATTAAGCTGGTACTTTTTCATCGACGCTCAACCACGCTTCAATCTCGGCTTCGCTGATGGTTTCGACGGTTTCCTCGCCACGCGCAATGGCTAACTCCATTTTGAGGGCATCAATCAGATCGTTCTGCTCGTCCAGCCGTTCCATCAGCCGATCCCACTGTTCCACCGAAACCAAAACACCGGCCGGCTTACTGCGTTGGGCCAGGAAAACGGGGCCGTTATTCATCAAATTAAATACTTGCAGATGTTTCATCCGTAGGTCGGAGACTGGTACAATTTGTGGCGTTTTCATGGTCGTCCCTTATATCTCATCTAATTATCATCTGGGTGATAGTTTAGCAAATGCCAACCTTTCTGTCAATTAACGTAAAATGCTTATATCGATTAACCTTTAATTCCAGTCATGCGAATCCCGTCCAAGAAATAGCGTTGGGCAAAGAAGAAGATGACAATTAGTGGCAGCGTCACTAGCGTAGACGCCGCCATCATCAAGCTCCACTCGGTGGTGCGTTGGGCGCGGAAGGCAAAGAGACCCAGCGAGAGCGGATACTGGCTCTGATCCGAAAGATAGACCAGCGGCCCAAAGAAATCGTGCCAGGTCCAGAGGAAGGTAAAGACGGCCATGACCAGCAATGCCGGTCGCACCAGGGGGAGCATGATCTGCCAGAAGATGCGCCATTCGCCGGCGCCATCGACGCGGGCGGCGTCCACCAGTTCTACCGGCAACCCCTGAAAGAACTGACGCATCATAAAGATAAAAAAGGCGTTGCCAAAGAAGGCCGGCACAATCAGCGGCGCATAGGTGCCCATCATGCCCAGGTTTTTGAAGAGAATAAAGGTGGGGATAAAGGTGACAATGCCCGGAATCATCAATGTTGCCACCGTGAGCATAAAGAGAATGTTGCGGCCCGGAAAACGCAAGCGCGCAAAGCCATAGCCCACCGCCGCACAGGAAAGCACCGTCCCCACCATCACCGTCACAGCAAAGTAGATGCTGTTGCCCAGGTAGAGAAAGAAGGGAAAGTTGCGATAGTTGATCGCGTTGGGGTAATTCGCCCAGCGAATCGGGTCGGGCCACCACTCGACCGGATAGGTGAAGACCTGGGTGTTTTCCTTGAGCGAGGTGATCACCATCCAGTAGAAGGGAAAGACAAACAAGAGGGAGACGGCGATGAGGACAAGGTGACTGATGATTGTCCCCAACGGTTTTTGCCAACGGAGGCGGGTAGTGGTTTGGATGGGCCGTCGTTCCGGTCGGCTTTGGACGCTTTTCTCGGCAATTTGCGCCATAGTATTTCTCACTCCCTTAATGCGTACCTGTTTGCAGAGGGGCGCTGCGATTACGCCATCTGTTCTTCGTCTTCCTGGAAGACCCACAGACGGGCTGAACGGAAGATCGTAATGGTAATGATAAGCACAACAACGAATAATAGGACGGCCAAGGCTGAGGCATAGCCCATTTTGAAATAACGGAAGGCGTTGCGGTAGATCAAGACCATGTACATCAAGGTCGATTCCAGTGGCTTGCCCGTCGTGCCGCCGATGACAAAGGCCGACACAAAGACCTGGAACGAACCGATGACCCCCATCACCAGATTAAAGAGTGTGACCGGCGTCAATAACGGCATGGTGATCTTCCAGAAGCGCTGCCAGACGTTGGCGCCATCAATCGACGCCGCTTCGAGCAGTGATTGCGGGATCTCTTTCAAACCGGCCAGAAAGGTGAGCGTCCCCACGCCAACACCCCACAGGCTCAAAATAATCAACCCTAACTTGGCCCACTTGGGATCAGAAAACCAACCTAACGCCGGCAGCCCCACCGCTTGTAGCAGTTGGTTGACCAGCCCCCCCTGCGAATTAAACATCACGACAAAGATAATCGTCCCCGCCACCGGCGGCGCCAACGCCGGCAAATAAAAGAGCGTGCGATAGATCCCGATCCCGCTGGCCCGCATATTGAGAACCAGCGCCAACGCCAGCGAGACGGCCAACCCCAACGGCACCGAGATCAACGCATAGTACCCGCTGTTATAAATTGAAATCCAAAACGACGGGTCGGTCGAAGACATGGTCGTATAGTTGGTCAACCCAATCCACCGTGGTGGTTCGAGGATGGTATAGTCGGTAAAAGATAGGTAAAAACTGGCTATAATGGGATAGGCTGTAAAAATCAACAAACTCAAAATCCAGGGCAAAACAAATAAAAACCCAGCCCAAGCCTCACGCCGTTGTAGCGCACTCATTTTTCGACTGTTAGCAAGCATGGTCATCGTCGTTTATCTTTCCCCCTGTGAACAGCATGCAAGAGGCGGGGAAGAGAGGGCAGGGAGACAAGAAACGAATCTCTCGTCTTTTGTCTCCCTGCCTCCGTGTCTCCCTACGCGTTTTGCTTCAATAAATTCTCTAACTCGCTCTGGCAAGCTTGCTGCGCTTCGGCGAGGGCATCTTGCACTGTGGCGGTCTTGGTGTAGATCTGTTCAATGGCGCGCCCGATCTGGTCATTGGCAAAGTCTTGGATCGGTGAATTCCACATCGGGGTAGCGACATCCAGTTGCTTGCGGAAGAAATCAGTAACCTCTTTGGCAAATTCCTCTCCACGTTTTTCAGCCGTCAAGGCTGGGAAGAGATCGGTCGGCACATTTTTGTTGGTTGGCAGGTCAGGCACATTGGAGAACCAGACTTTGATCCCCTCAACAGACATATAATCCAAATAGCGGAAGGCTTCTTCAGGATTGCTCGACCCTTTGGGAATCACCAGCCAGTTGGGCCAGTAGCCGGACTTGGTGCCGGTGCCACCGGGGCCAACAGGGAAGGGCGCCACATTCCAACGCTCCATCTTGACCTCGGAGTTGTACATATCGCCACAAACCCAGAAGCCATTCATATTCATTGCCAGCTTGCCCTCCAGCAGAGCCGATGGCCGCCCTTCCCCATCCGGGTAGGCGCCCCAGTTGTTCGAAAGGCGGACCTTTTCGACATCACCCTGGTACTCTTCATCGATCCAACTCATCATGTATTCCATCATAGCAATGTTGGCATCGTTATCTAGTTGGTACGTCTGCGTGTCGCCATCATAAAGCTGCGAACCATTGAGGGCGGACCAAACCGGTAGTTCAAATTGATCCTGGAGGGGAATATAGCCCGCCGTTTCCAGTGTATCGCCATTCCATTTGCTGAAGAGCTTAGAAATTTCGCGCAGCTCATCCCAAGTTTTGGGAAAATCCTCGCGCTTAGAGGAAAGGCCAGCTTCTTCAAACATCACCTCGTTGTAGAAGATGGCATAGGTGCCGGCGGCGACGGGCAGGCCATAGGTTTTGCCATTCCAGAGACAGCTTGCCAACACCCCTTCCGGCCAGGCTTCCTTTTGCGAATACTTGGAGCCGGCCATCAATTCATCCAACTCGACCAGCGCGTTGCGTGCGCCAAAGGCCGCCGGTGAAGTCCAGATAATGGTGCTGTCCGGTGGATCGCCGGCGGCGATGCGGGCGAGCAACACCTCGTTGAAATTTTGGTCGCCGACGCCGCACTGGGCATCTTCAATATCGATGTTGGCGTTTTCCGCCTCATAGTTGCCGGCGATGGTGCCGAAGCCTTCGCAATAGATCTGCGAACCGCCGGGGGTCCAGAAGCTGATGCTAATCTTTTCCCCGGTGGCCGCGCCCCCTTCGGCTGCTTGCCCGCCTGGTTGACCACCAGGGACAGCGCAGGCCGCGAGGACGAGCGCAGCCGCGCTAACGCCGGTTGATTTGAGAAATGCGCGACGACTTAAAGTTGTGTTCATAGAGTTAACCCTCCTTGACAGTTGAAAATGATAAGGATTGAGAACATGCTTCAAAACGAAGCTGAAATACCATGACTTGATTATCTCCACCGATAAGATGGAGCAGCAATTGGATAAAGGGGAACATTATTTATAATGAGAATAATTTTCTAATGAATTTGCGAACCGCCTTTGCAATTGTTAAGGCATCCTTTGCTTCAGCAACTGTGGGATCATTCCCTGGATAACGCCATTGAACCGCGTAATCGCTCAGTCGCTGCAAATCAGCCGTGCTAACAGGAACCATAATACCGGCATACAGACACTGATTGCTTAAAGCAACCAAATCATGAGTGCGCGGCGGAATCAGCCCGCGGTCTACCAGTAGCGCTTTAAGATACTTTTCACCGCACTGCTGGGCATGATAAGTTGCACCGTAAGTAAGCGGCTGTTTGCGGCGCAACGTGAGTTGAGCAATTTTGTAATCCTCTTCCGCTTTATCAATCCAACTCCGGGGATCAGTGGGGCTGCTCATAGAGTACGCGCCCTCGGCTGATGATTTCTTTGATAAATGGGTCATTCTTGCTCAACGCGTCCTGAATTTCGTTTGGCGTTTTCACAAGAATATCGACTGGAAACGGGCGCGGTAGGATCAATTCTGAAATCGCTACAGATCGTTCGACGCGTTGCAAGTTTGTTTTTTGAATCACCAGTAGATCGACATCGCTATCGGCGGAAGGCGCACCATAGGCATAAGAACCAAACAAGATGATCTTTTCAGGTGTAAAAGCTGTCACAATCCGGCGTACAATTTCCAACAAGATCTCTTCCGTTACTTGGAGAAAATAGGGGCTGCGTACTTCGCGAAAGAGCGGCTTGCCATTGGCCGGCCAGGCTTGCTTTAATGGTGGATATTGGTAAACGTTGGCAACTGAATTAGCCATCGGTCGAAATGTCCTCCAAAGACAATCGAAAAGTTCATCTTAATTATAATCTTGCTTGTAGCGGAACGCAAGCATACCGAAGAACCCCAAATTCTTCAAGCTAAACAACACGTACTGTTCTTTAATTCTTCCCCATTGCCTTACTCGCTGCTTTAGCGGCCCGTTCATGCCACTGGGTTTTCTGCATCGTTTGCCAGTAAAAATCACGGGAGACAGCCCGTTGTTTGGCCGGCACGCCACAGCCCACAATATAGGCGCGCCGGGGATAGTCGGTGCGGTTGGGGCCAGTGTAATGCAAAGTGCGCGAATGGTGCAAGGTCGCGCCGCCGGCCGGGATGGGACAGGCGACCGCATTGGCGATGCGCACCTCGACATCATCCACCTCCAAGCCAATCACCCGTGGGTCATTGCCAATGGGGTGGTGGGGCAACACATCCTGCTGGTGGGTGCCGGGGACAAACCACATGCAGCCATTTTCCAAGGTCGCCTCTTGCAGCGGAATCCAGATACTGAGCGAATCGTACTCTTTGTCGGCATCCCAGTAGGCTTCATCCTGGTGCCAAGGGGTGGCGGCGTCGGTGTGGGGCGGCTTTAGGATGGCGTGGTCGCCGCCCAGGGTTGCTTCCGGGCCAAGCAGTTGTTTGACAATGGCGGCGGCGTTGGCGCGGAAGAGGGTGTCGAGCAGGGCCGGCGCATATTTGCCGGGGTTGAGAATCTGCGGCAGCACCGGTTTCTGATCATCCTCATCGGTCGTCACCAGATCGAGGTGATCACCCTGGTCGCGCCCGGCTTTCTGGGCAAAGAGTTGGTCATAGATCGCTTGCAGTTGTTCCACTTCGGCGGCGGTGGTGATGGCGGGGAGGGTGAGATAGCCGTTCTGCTGAAAAAAGGCAATCTGGTCGGGGGTTAAGGTCAGGGTCGGTTGGATCATAAGCGTTTTCCTTCATATTCATCGCCATAATGACCGGTGCCACGGCTGAGATTGGCGGGGGCGTTGGTGGGCAGCCAGACCGGATCACGATAGGCCGGTTTGGCTGGCGACCAATCGACCGGTTTCACAATCCGCGCACAGATGAGCAACGGTTGGCCGGGGTCAACCTGGTTGCGCTCCTGGGCAGTCAACTCACGAGCGGGGATGTTTAGTAAAAAGGCCATGCGCGCCATCAGATTGCCATAGACTTGCATCTGGTAATCGCTGTCGCCCAGGCCCAAATTGTGCAACAAGTTATGAATGCCGATGGGGGTTGACCAATGATACATATAGAGCGGCGCCCCTGTTCCCATGTCTAAGCCGCGGTGGAGATAGAAGTCAACACACCAGAAGTTGATGAGCAACACGCCCCCCGGCTTGAGCAAGCGGATGGCGTGGTAGACAAAAGCGTCAAGGTCGTAGATCACCGCCGTGGTGAATTGCACCACAAAGCAGTCATAGGTATCCCCCGGCACATGGTCAGCCCGGCTCAAATCAGCTACTACTTTCACTTCGGGGGTATGAGCGGCCAAATCCAGCGCGTCAGCCTGGGTGAGCCGGTCGCCGCCATATTGCCGGATGGTTGTCGTCTCGCCGATTTCCAGGGCGTGGCCGCGAATGTCGGCTTGATGCTGCTCCAGGAAATCAGCCCAGTAGTAGCGAATGATCGACAAGCCGGTGGACCGTCCCCCCCCCAGCGGTTGCAAGCGGCGAAAGCGCAGCGTGCGCAGATCGCGCAGGAGGGGCCAGGTTGTCCAGTGGTTGCCGGTTTTCACTTGTTGGTACTGTTGCCGAAGTTGTGTGTTTTTGGACATACAAACCGTTCTTTGCCTTATGATCCTCACGCGGCAATATGGATCAAATCACCTGGTTGAATCGACTGCAAGGCAGCAAGAATACGCGGAGCTAAAGGCCGCAAAGTTTCAATCGTGTTATCGGGCGCTTTTAATACAATCAGCGCTAGGTTGATTCGGCGTAGATTTTGTTGGTACTCAAGATTGCCGTCAACTGTAACAAATACTTCAATGGTTGATGTCTGAAGTAGACGTAGTAACGCACCATTTTTAACACCAGCCCATCCCATCTCTGGCACTGTTGAAACATGATGCCCTTGTAATTCACGTTTTAGTTTGCGTGGCAAGCATTCATCAAGCAACACGCGCATAGGCATCTTCCAAAAACATCTGTTTCATTTGTTCCAACACTGCTTGTGCTTGGGCAAGCGTGACAGTAGGAAAATCATCTAAAAATTCTTCAAGCGGATACCCTTTTTCCAGATAATCCATGAGGGTCTGGATTGGTACGCGTGTGCCTCTAAAGACAGGAATGCCGCCCAAAATCTCTTTGTCAATCACTACTACATTTTGTTTAGACATTATCTTAACTCCATCTACACGCTACGCTGACGGCGGCGCTTTGGGAAATGCCTTAATGTGAATCCGGTCGCGCACAAAAGGCTGAGCGCGATAGTAGCCCTGCTGGTAATCGAGCTGCAGCACCTCAATCGTAAAATAGCCATATTCCAACCCGGTTGGCCGCAACCCTAGCGCCGTAAGCCGTTTGCCAAAGGCCGCACCCGTGTCAATGTCAATCGAGACAATGCGCTCTTCATCTTCCGGGTGGGGGCGCAGATAGAGTTGGGTATTTTTGTGCAGATCCTTTTCCAGATCAAATTTGGAAAGCGAATAGGGCAGCAGATGGGTGGGCGTATGGCCGTGCACGACCACAAAGCCCTCCCAATGGCTGGGGTCGGCGCGTAAGAAATCGCTGCGCACCCAGATAAAGGAATCTTCGATCCAGATGCGATGTGCCTCCATCATCTGGTTGTGGGTCAGGTAATCAGTCGCCGTCATCTGTTCCGCCAGTGACAATTCGGGCATCACACCGGCATGAACAAAGAGGAACTTGATCTCGCTCTCATCGTTGCTAAAGCTTTCCACGTGGAAACATTTCAGCTTTTTGAAGAAGTCGAGATACTTGGGGGCAACGTTGGCGGCAAAGGTGTCGATGTCCGGGTAGCCAAAGGAGCGCACGGTACTTTCGGCCGCGTTTTCCTCCCAGATGCGGTTGCCCCAGCGCTCCTTGAATTTCTCATCGAAAAGCGTTTGTAGCAGTAGATGTTCGTGATTGCCGATCAACGTCACCGCTTTGTCACCCAAACTCATGATCAGATCGACGACCGCCTTGGACGACGGACCATGGTCGATGTAGTCGCCGGTAAAGATAAATTTGTCGAGATATTCGTTATCCAACCGGTTGATCAAGGCGCATAACGGGTCGTACATTCCATGAATATCGCCGATGATCCAGGTCGTTTTTGTAATCTCTGTCATTAGAAATTTGCCTGACTCCTCACTGCTGCGCCAATCAACCCGGCATCCACACCCAATGCTGCGGGTAAAATGGGCAACGCACGCGTATCTTCTGCATAGATGTGGGCGCGGGTGGCAGCGACAAAGGCGTCCCAATACAACCCACCGGCCAACCCCAGCCCACCGCCCACAATGACGGCTTCCGGGTCCAGAACGTTACATAGAAAAGCAACACTATTGCCCAACGCTTCCCCGGCAGAGCGCACAATCTCAACGGCCAGTGTATCACCATCAGCCACCGCAGCAAAGAGCGCCTGACCGTTTGGCAATGCTTGTCCGCCAGCCTGGTGATAACGTGCCAGTAAGGCCGGCCCGGACGCGAACTCTTCCAACACTGGCTGTAAAACGGCGCCGCAGGTGGTGCAAGTCGTTGTTAACGGCATGGTCGCCAACACCAACGCATTGCCCCGCGCCCCGGCCAGTGGCTTGCCGTCCTGCACAAAACAGGAGCTAATCCCTGTGCCAACGGTGATGTAACAGAACGAGGCAAATGCTTGGCCCGCGCCATAGCGCGTCTCGGCCAATGCCGCCGCCCGCACATCGGACTCGACCACTGCCGGTGAAATTTCTGCTAACCGACGCTGTACCGGTAGGTGACACCAATCAAAATTGTAGGCGCTGGTGACATTGCCATGCGGATCGACTAGTTCACAGACGCCCATGCCCAGCCCAACAATCGTTTTGCTCTGGTTGCGTACTTGTTGCGCCAAACGTTCCGCCAGCGCAAGACAATCGGCCAGCACCACTTCGCCCCCGCGTTGCGCCAGCGTGGGAATGACTTCGCGTAGAATGACCACACCAGTGGTGCAATCAACCACCCCCCCGGCCACCTTGGTGCCGCCTACATCTAATCCGATTGCATAGCTCGTCATAAGACCCTGTTGCTTGTCATTTGTGTAGGTGCGGTTTGCAACCGCACGAGCCTTGGGTAGATTCGTGCGGTTGCAAACCGCACGAGCTTTGGGTAGATTCGTGCGGTTGCAAACCGCACCTACAACCGCCTTGTCACCTTGTCGCCTTGTCACTCTTTTCCGCCGCCACCAATTGGGTCAACAGGTTGTTACCGGGGGGGATCAGGGTGATCTGCGCCTCGCCGTCCAATACCCGTTGCGTTTCGAGAATCTCAAAGAGAGCGTCGGCGACCTCACGATCGGCGGAAATCTGGCGCAACGCCTCACCCACAATCTTGGGGCGCATGGCGTTGGCTTTGCCAAACTCAACCGCCGCTTCCCGCTCGGCTTTGCTGGTGATGATGCTCACCTGGTTAGCGCCGTCCTGGCGAATGGCCGCCGTGACCTGGCGCAGACGGTTGACGACTTTCTCTTCGATCTGGCGGATCATCTGAGCGTCGCGGAAATGGACTTTGCGGATGTAGATCGACCCCAGCTTATACCCCCATTCGTCGGACTTGGGCGAGACCTCGGCGCGCACGGTCTGGCTCATCTGGTGGCGCGTCTCCAACATATCAGCCAGGGGCATATTGCTCAGGGTGCGCACGGTGGCGTTGCTCACGTTGGCCGAAAGCGAACCTTGCGGGTCGGCATTTTTGAAGAGATAGGCGACCGGATCGCTGATAAACATCTCATACCAGACGCCAATGCCCATCGGCGCGCCTTCTTCCGAGTTGACCGGCAGGCTGCGCAGGTACTTCTGGTCGAGCCGCATATCCAACACATAGCGCCGGCCAAACCAGCGTACAATCAACGCGGCCAGCCCCAACTTGGGCCACAGAAAATACAAGCCCGGCTCGGTGAGGACGCCGCGCACTTTGCCGAAGAGGACATAGACATGGCTGGTGCCTTCTTCGACAACGTCGTAGACGCCAAACATGCGGGTCAACCCTTTGACGATCGGTTCACCAATGAGCAGCACAAAAAAGGTAAGCCCGGCGGCAATTAAGAAATTATCCATGGTTGCGCTCCTCCATGATCACCTGTTGCGCCTGGGCATAGAGTTGCAGGCGGACGTTGCGTAAATAGGCTTGCAGCACCGCGCCGCCGCCGGCTTTCAGCGCGGTGAGTTGCTCGGCCAGCGCTTGCAACGGTTCGACTTCAGCGCGGGCATTCAGCGTCTGAATCTCGACGGCCCGCTTGGACTGGACAATCTTCTGGTCTGCCGAAGCCTGGGCCAGACTGATGTCCGAAGAGACCTGATTGTGCGCCGTGTTGATGGCCGCCAGCGCCGACTCCACCTCCTGCGGCGGGTCGATGGCGGTGATGAGTGAGGCATCGAGGAGGATGCCATAGCGCGCCTCGGACGAGCGGCAGTCGGCTTCCATCTGGTCATTGAGCGCACTGAGATTCTTGCGAATATCATTGATCGAGATGCCGGCCATAATGTTGGCCTCCTCGGCGCTTATGGTGTCGAGCAATGGGGCGCTAGGCGCTTCAAAGCTGGCAATGCGTTCGCGCAGAATAGAGACGAAGTAACCCATTGTATGAACAATCGGCTGCTTGACGCCAAAGAGGTAGGCATACAAATTGCGTTCGGAAACCCGATAGCGAATTTGTCCTTCCAATCCGGTATTAAGCTGGTCTTTGGTGACGGCTTCCAGCATGGTGCCGTTGCGATTGGCGGTCGGATCTTGCAAATCCTTGGCCATATTCATCGTTTCCGTGGCGACAGAAACTTTGTAGATGCGCTCCCAGGGCCACTTAAAATAGGGACCGCCCGGCCCGATGACCCGCACTTGCGGCCAGGCGTAGCGCTCCCGTTCATGGTCGCGCAACGTTTCGGCCAGCGGGGTATCAAGCGTCGTGGCGCCGCCCACCCGCTCGGCGCGGCCAAAGCTGGTCTTGACGGCGCGCTCATTCTGATCCACCGTGTAGAAGCTGGTCAGAATATAGCGCACGGCAAACCAGGCGATAAAGCCGACAAGTATTCCGGCTATCGACATAGCTGTTACTCCTGTTGCTAAAGCTGCTTACCGACTGGGAGTTGGTTCCTCGGTGAGCAGACGTTCGATTTCGGCTAACGATAGTTGTGTAACCTCAGCTATCAACGTGAGGGCAAGACCTTTTTCCGCCATTGCGCGGACAATCTCACGGTTTCGCGTTTCTGTGGCTTGTTGGCGAATGACTTCGCGTTCGCGTTCTAAGGCTTTGATTAACATACTTGTCACCTCTTCTTTCGTCCGGTATTGCTCCTCGATTTGGGCGAAATCATTTTGCGGAATGTATCCGCGTGCGGCCAGTTGGCGAAACCAATTTAAGAAGAGCGAGAGGGCTTGCTTGTCATCCTCTTCGAGGAAGAGGATAAACAATTGTTCAACCAAGAGGGGCAGATCATAGTGAACTTCGGCCAGGAACAAAGTGGAAACAATGTTCCGGATGGCTAACAACGCTTCTTTGCCAAAGCGGTTTTCTGCAATGACAAAGTGTTCAAAGTTCAAACGATACTTGCCCAACGCCGGCTCATCTTCAATCAGGTCGGCAAGATTGTTTGGGGCCGTCCATTTGTCTTCCCCATTATACAACACAACAACGGATTCAGGCAGTAACGGATTAGCCTATTGATAGGTTGGGGCAACGCCGAAGATGAGCGTCACTGGTTTATCGGTCATGTTGTAATAGGCGTGGGGCGCGCCGGCGGGAATGTAGAAGCCGTCCTGTGGTTTCAGTTCAAACCATTGCTGGCCCTCTTTTTCGGGACAGTGCATGTTGAGCGTGCCTTCTAACAGGTAAAGGCTTTCGTCGCCGCCATGTGTTTGGAGACTGGTGTGCTGACCGGGCAACAAATAGATCTTACCGACGGTCAAATGCTCCGTCGCCACCAGGAGACCGACCAACACTTCCTGCCCGGCTTCCCCTTCATAGCGCCACAGTTGATCTTGTTCCCGTAACACCCGGATGGTAAAATCCTGTTGAATTTCATTGCGCGCCATCGGCCATCGGCCAAGTACATGATCCTGCGTATATTTTACTTCGGTGAGTAAAGGTTGTTTACGCGCATAAGCGCCCGATGTGCCCTGCGACGGTGGCGGCGCAAAATATTCGAGGACGCGCAGCGTTTCACGGCTGTAGTTAAAGGCATGATGCCATGTATCGCGCCGGAAAAAAGCCGCTTCCCCCGGCTGTACGCGATGCACCTCGCCAGTGGCCGGGTTGGCGATCACCATCGTGCCGCTGAGGACATAATAGATCAGGTCGGCGGCAAAAATGGTGCGGAATTCGTCCGAATGACGAAACTCCCCGCCAGGCGCTAACCCATAAATGATTTGGTGAATTTTGTCTGTCGAAACATAAATCCAATCGGCGACGGTGCCGGCCACCGGGTCGCCCCACAGATAACGTGTGACATTTTCGTAGCGCAGATGCGTTGGTTCAGTGTAAGTTGGACGTGGAGAAGGTTTATAAGCCATAAGAATTGTTACTTGAAAATTGAGAATGGAAAATGGTTAATGGCTCGTCGCGCTGACCCTCATTAACCATTAACTATTTTCCATTCTCCATTAATTATTTTAATTGGTCCGATCGTGCCGCAGGTGCAGCGCTTCCTGCTCCTCTTCTTCGGTGAAGAAGCTGGCCGGTGTAAAGGTGCTTTGGATCTCGCGGCGTTGGCCATCCTTGCCGGCAGCACGGGCGGCTTCCATGATCTCAATCACATGATACGCCTGCTCCGGCGTGATGATCGGTTTCTTGCCCTCAATGATGCACTCGACCAGGTGGTTGATGCCATCTGTCCAGGGCCAGTTGGGGTGAGTTTCTTCAAAAACTTTCCAGGCGCCTTCTTTGTTCTGCCAGAGTTCATAGCCTTCGGGGTCCCAGTCATCGCCCATCATTTGGATAGTGCCTTCGCTGCCGTAGATTTCAATCGCCGGCACCCGATACTTCTGGATCGTAAAACCGGTGGTGATGACGGCATAACAGGTATTGGCAAACTCGATGCAGATATGGGCGTTGTCGTCGGTCTCTACCTTCATCAGCTTGCCCTCGACCAGCCGTTCAGGGATGGCGGTGCCGACCAGCCCCGTGACCCGCTTGGCCGGCCCCAGGAAACCGGTCAGGCTGACGACGTTGTAGACGCCCAGGTCAAACATCGAGCCGCCGCCCTGGCGATAGAACCACTGCCCCCAACTCGGTCCGGCCCAGCCATAGAAGGCGCGTGCCAGATAGGGTTGACCAATGTCGCCGCGGTGGATATGTTTCCACATACGCTGATAGGTAGGGCTGAGGATCACGTGGGGCGCCGGGACGAGATAGCCTTTGCTCGTCTTCGCCATCTCCACAATTTCCGCCGCTTCAGCCAGGTTGCTGGACATGGGCTTCTCGACCAAGACATGTTTGCCGGCCTGCAGGGCAGCTTTGGTGATCATGCCATGTTCCTGCATGGAGGTGGTGATCAGCACCAGATCCACATCATCGGCGCCGACCACTTCTTCAAAATCGGTGGTGAAACGCTGGTAGGCGTAGCCGGGGCCAAGCATCTTTTCCCGTCGTTCCTCTTTCACATCACAAGCCACGACCGTTTCAATCAGGCCGCGTACCTTCAAGTTGTTGATTTGACCGGTATAAGGCCGCTGCATCACACTGCCGCAGCCGACCACACCAATGCGAACTGGATTCGCCATGAAGCAAGCTCCTTCAATTACTTTTAGTAAGGTAAGTTAGCAATTTCTCGATTATACTACTGAGTGACGCAATCACGTCAATACTCCCACCGTGTGCGCAAGAAACGCATCTGCGCCAACGTGAGCAGGAGAATTAACACAAACAAAATCACGCCCATCGCCGACCCATAGCCCAATTCCAGTTCACGGAAGGCCATGAGCCATTGATAGACGGAGACTACCATCGTAGCATTCGCCGGCCCGCCGGGTAGCCCGTCGCCGCCGGCGCTCATTACATAGATCGGGCCGAAGACTTGCAATGCCCCAATGACGCCAGTCACAAAGACAAAGACCAGTGTCGGCTCCAGCAGGGGGAGGGTGATGCGCCAGAAGCGTTGCCAGCGGTTTGCCCCATCGACCTTGGCGGCATCGTAGAAGCTGGGGTCGATGGACGATAACCCGGCGATAAAGAGTACCATATTGAAGCCCAGATTTTTCCAAAGCGTATAGAGGACAATCGCCGGCATGGCCTGGCTGGTTGACTTCAAATAACTCTGCGGCGGCAACCCGACCATCTGCAAAAGCTGGTTGAAGAGACCAAAGGCCGGCTGGTAGAGCCAAGTCCAGATCAGCGCCGTGGCAATCGTCGAAGTGACAACCGGAATAAAGTAGACCATGCGAAAAAAGTTGCGCCCGCTCCCCGCCGCCTCGACTGCCAACGCGACCACCAACGCCACCACAATGGCCGCCGGCAGATAGAGCAGCGCAAAATAAAAGGTATTCTGCAACGCTTTCAGAAAGATCGGGTCCGTCAACAGCCCCTCATAATGACGCGCCCCCACCCACGGCGCCACCGGGTTAAAAGCGCGCCACAAGGTAAAGCTACCCCAGATCCCCCGCACAATCGGGTAGATCCAAAAGAGCAG
Source organism: Caldilinea sp. CFX5 (assembly GCA_021405325.1). Next base: position 18,983 of record QWII01000069.1, read on the forward strand.
AAAGATTACCGTCATCGGGGTCAGCACGCTGATGATAAAGAGCGTTTTCTGTAGGTGCTGTTGCTGCCACCGCTGTCGCCACGGTTGCGGGAGCAAGGTTGCGCTGACCGATGCCATCGTGCTTACCCTTTCAGACCAGTTAACGTAATGCCCTCGATAAAGCGCCGCTGGGCGGCAAAGTAGACGATCAAGACCGGCAGCACCGCCACCATCGACGCTGCCGCTAGCCCACCCACATCCGTGCCGACTCGGCCACGAAATTGGGACAGCCCCAGCGGAATGGTATAGCGATCCGGCTCATTGATCACCACCAACGGCCAGAGAAAATCATCCCACTGGCCGATAAAGGTAAAGATGCCCAACGCCGCCAAGGGCGCCGCCGACAATGGCAGGATGAGCCGGAAAAAGAGACCATATTCGGTTGCGCCGTCGATCCGGGCGGCGTCAATCAACTCGTCGGGGATCGAATGCATAAACTGGCGCAACAGAAAGATGCCAAAAGGGCTATAGATGCTGGGGATGATCAGCGCCCAGAAGGTGTTGCTCCAGTTCAAATCGACAATCAGCGCATAGAGCGGGATGATCGAGATATTAAATGGGATCATCATCATGCTCAAGATCGACCAGAAGACCACCTCCCGCCCACGAAACTGGTGCTTGGCCAGCACATACCCCACCAGCGTACTGGTCAACAACACCAGCAGGGTGACGCTCACAGACACCAGTAAGCTATTGCGGAAGAAAAGCTCAAAGCTGCCAATGCGCAAGTCGGTCAACTTGATCCAATGTTCCAGCGTCGGCTCCGTCGGCCACCAAGTCGGTGGAAAGGCGCGCACCTCGCTACGCGATTTGAACGATGTCACCAATGTCCAGTAAAAAGGCGCAACCATCAAAACGGAACCAACTCCCAACACCAGCCAAAGCACAATCTGCTCCCATGAAAAATGCCAACGTGGACTAGCGCCTCTTCTCGTCGGTTGTATCGCTGTTGCCGTTGTCATGATGCTTCATCCTTATCCTCCTTATCCTCGTCACGCCGCTCTGCGGCGTGACGAGAACGACTGCGCAAACCTAGGCGCTGGGCGGTTGGTAGTTGCGTTCGACAATTAACCGGCGCTTGCCCGATTCTTTGAGCGCGGCGTTCATCTGTTCGGTTGCTGCGTCCAACGCCACCTTGGGATCGGCGTTGTTCAGCACTACCTCATCAAACATAACGCGCCAGAACTTTTCGGCCTCAATCGGGCGTTCGCCATAATTGACGCGATAGGGCAGGGTCATGGCTTGCGTTTCAATCACGCGGCCAACATCCTCTGTCTTCAGCCGCTCATTGTCGAGCAGATCGCGATGATCCGGCGGCCCACCCATAATCAGCGCCCAGTCGATCCGACGCTCGTCGCTGCCGATCATAAACTGGATGTAATCAAAGGCGATCTCCTGCACCTCCGGCGGGAAGGTGTTGAAGACGCCAAAACCCTCTTCGGGAATTTGCAAGCCCCAGGAAGGCAACCCATTGCCGGTGAAGGTGGGCGTGGGCGCGGTACTCCATTTGCCCTTCATATCGGGAAAACCAGTGTCGATGCCGGCGGCGCTATAGCCCTGGTTGATATACATGGCCGCCGCGCCATTGCCAAACGCGTCACCCTGGCCCAAGCCTTCGGGGTCTTCGATCTTGTGTTTGTGATACCAATCCTGGATAAATTGTAGGGCGCGCACCCCTTCTTCGCTGTTCCAGGTCGCCTCGGTGCCGGATTCGTTGTAGAGCCAGCCCCCTTGTTGATAGACCAGGGTATGCCACAACCATTCACGCGACCAGTAATCATTCAAGGAGCAACCAGCCTGGCTGATCGTACCGCCATCGGCCTTGGTCAACTGCTGCGCCATCTTGATAAAGTCATCCCAGTTGGTCGGGATCTGGTCGGCCTTGATCCCTTCGGCGTCGAGCAATTCCTGGTTGAAATAGAGCTGGTCGGCGTAGTAACAGAAGTTGCAGGTGTAGATCTTGCCGCTCTCCGGGTCACGGGTAAAGGGGGTGCTGATGAGTTTATCCCACTCAAACATGTCATCGGGATAGGCGGCGAGAACGCCGGCGCGCTGCAAGTCATAGCGCCAGAAGAAGTGGATATTAGAGAAGGCCGGCCCGCTCCCGGCGGTGGCAACCGTCAACAGCTTGGTTTCAATATCGGTCCAGCCCAACGGGTTATACTTGAGCGTCACCCCCGCATGGTTGGTCTCCCACTCTTTCACCAACTCTTCCGTAAAGAGAACCCGTGGTTCATGATCCCAATCCCAAAACTCCACTTCGCCTTGGAAACCGGTGGCGGCTGCTGCACCGCCAGCCGCCGGCTGTGCGGCCGGTTGGCTAGCCGGGGCGCACGCGCCCAATGCTAACCCGGCGGCGGTCATCCCCGAAAGCTGCAAAAAACGGCGTCGATTCAGTCTGTGATTCACTCGGTTGCGTATCATGTTTCCTCCTGACCTACCATAATGGAACGAACATACGACACACGCGGGAACAAACGTCACGGACAACGAAACGAAACGGCCGAAGCCGGTAAGACGCCTTTTGTACTAAACCGGGGACAAGAGATCGTGACTGGGATCTTTTCCGCGCACCATCAACCCAATGTTACGTACTTCGCCGCGACTGCTGAATGAACCGGTCAATAATCGGTGCGCCGGGTTTTTGTACTCAATCACCAGCGCGCGCCGTGGTTTCTCGGTGCGGTTGGGGTGTGATGCGTGAAGGGTCAAACTGTGCCAGAAGATCACACTGCCTGCTGTGGCCGGCAACGCCACTTCGGTGCGCGCGTCAAAACTGTGATCATCCTGCACGATGCCGGTGAAGACGCCGTTTTGATCGTAGTGGTTGATCAAGCCCAGCTTATGACTGCCGGGGATGACCCGCACACAGCCATTTTCCAGCGTGGCGTCATCGATGGCGACGGTGCAGGCCAGAATCTCAGCGCTGCTGTGGGGGAAGAAGGCGAAGTCCTGGTGCCAGGGGGCGGTAAAACCCTGGCGCGGTGCTTTCATCATCAATTGCGAGTAGTAAACCAGCAAGTTTGGCCCCAACAACGCCTCCACCATGTCGAGCAGCCGCACATCCTTGACCAGATCGAGCCAGACACCGCTCATCTCGTGCGGGTCGCCGACCTGTTGCACCAACTTCGTGCTGTCCTCAAAGACCTTCATCTTTAGCCGGTCGGTGCTGGCGGTTAAGCCTGCGGCCTGTGCAGAAATGAGGTCACAAGCGTGTTGGAATGCCGCTACTTCACCGGTCGTAAAGACATTTTCGACCACCAAATAGCCTTCGTCGCGGAAAAATTTGACCTGCTCCTCGGTTAGTTTCATAAATCCTCTCCTTCTCTGTTCACCCAATGGCTGACGCGCTATGTCGCAAACAGATCGTCGTGCGGCATCGTCTGTTTAATTCGTGTCAGCACTGGCTGCCCCATCGGCCCGCCGGCCGCCTCTAACGCTAACAACAACGCACCGATAGCCGGTTCAAATTGGCTCGTCACCGGTTGCACCTGTGGCGACTGCGTGTGAACACAGTCCACAATCGCATCCCGCAACAAGGTCGATGGATGACGCAAGACGCCACCGGTCAACACCAGGTAAAAAGGCGTCGCCGCAATGCCGACCCGGCGTGCCGCGGCCAAGGCATAATCGCCTAAGGCCGCCCCGTGGGTAAGAACCAGGCGTCGCGCCGTTGCATCCCCTTGCTCGGCCACATCAAGCAGCAGGCGGGTCAACTTACCGCGTGGGAAGGGCTGCGCCCCCTGACGCGTCGTTTGCTGATGCAGGATGGTTTCCACCTCCTCGACGCCAAAAAAGTCCAGCACCACTTCTGTCAGCGCTGTCGGTGGGTCGATGCCCAGCGCCGCCCGGTAGACGGCCCACAGGGTGCGCCTGGAAAGTTCGACACTACCTTGCACCTCTTGCCAGAAACCAGTGTGCCACACCTGTCCATCCGCCGACCGCGCCGCCGTCGCCGTACCGGTGCCGACGGCCACGACCACCCCTGTCCCATCGGGCGAACCGGCGCGCAGTGCACCAATGCCGTCGTTGTAGATGACAGGTGACCGGCCCAGGTTGCGCTTTAGCAGCCCGGCCCGCAAATAATCGAAATCCTCCGGCCAGTCGGCGCCGGCCGCGCTGATAATGGTGGCAATCAACGCGCTACGCTCGACGTGGGCCATGCGCAAAGCCAGGGTCGCGGCTTCGTCAATGGCGACGATGGCCGGTTCACCGCCCCCGCCATGAATGTCGCCACAACCGCTGCGGCCAAAACCGACAATGGCGCCATCAGCTTGGGCCACCAGGGCTACGGTTTTGGTATTGCCGGCGTCAATGCCGAGCACATAAGGTATCCTTGTACTCATCGTAGTAACCGCTCCGGTAAATAAGCACGGTGGGCCGCGGCCATTTCATCGTAGATTGTCTCCGCTTTTTGCAGCGAAAAGCAGAGCGGATTGCTCGCCAATGCCTGGATCGCCTCCCGCCGTGTGCCAGACCAGGCGGTTTCTGCCGTCAACGCTTGGTATTCGCCCAACATTTTGACCAGCCCCAAGACTTGACGCGGCAGCCGCTCTTGCGCCAGGCGGGTGGCCCCAGTACGATTGAACTGGGCAAAGACCTCCACCACCAAATCATCGGGAAAATCGGCCAGCGCCCCGTGGTTGGGCAGGTTAACCGGCAGCACCTCGTTGCGGTCGTTAAAGATGGCGTCCATCGCATCAATTGCCAGTTCCAACTCGTGAACCCCGCCCCGTGAGCGTTTCGGATCGAGTTGGGGATGGTCAGATGCGGCCTGTTCGCGATAGTGCGCCCAGTAGTCGGGCGTCGCCGCCATAATGTCCTCGGCGCGTGTGGTTGGCTTGGCCTGGAGTTCGGCCAGGATCGCATCTTTGAAGTAGTAATACTGGAAATAGTGGGCCGGCAGCGCATTCATGGTCACGGCCAGTTCCAGGAGCCGCAGTGTAGACTTTGCAATCGTCGGGTCATGTCGTTTTTGCTCATAGGTCGCTACCAGGCGGGGCATGATGTCTTCACCATCATACTGTTGACGCACTGACCAACAGCCATGATTGAGGCCGACCATTCGTGTCTCCACCTTGTCCGGGTCAAGTTCGGCCAGGCGCAGCAGCGAACGGGCAAAGATGAGCGGTCCTTCACAGAACGAGTACGCCCGAATGGCGCTATGCTGGGCGACAGCTTCCAAGACGATGTTGACCGGATTCGTGTAGTTAAACAAGATGGCGTGCGGACAGACCGCTTCCATATCGGCAACAATGCCCTGCATGACATGGATCGAACGCAGCGCCATAAAGAAGCCGCCCGGCCCTTGCGTCTCCTGGCCGATGACGCCATGTTTGAGCGGAATGCGTTCATCCAACGCCCGCGCCTCAAAACCGCCGGGGCGGTAACTGGTCAACACCGCATTACAATCGACCAACCCGGCGCGCCGCTCCGTGGTGGCGCTGATGCGGATGTCAAGACCACGGGCGCGAACCATCTTCTCCGCCAACTGTTTGACTAACAGTAACCGCTCGGTATTGAGATCGATCAACACAATCTCGGAGCCATTAAAGTTCTCCCCCTGGTCGATCAGGGAGGCCATTGTACCAGGGCCGCGTGTGCTGCCGCCACCGATATAGGCTAGTTTGATACGTGCCATAATTCTCTTCTACTGATATAGGACTTACGCAAGACGGGCGATGGACCAGAGAAGTTGGACTTTTGCCAAAAGTCCAACTTCTGCTCCTAATCGGTTCAAATTGCTTCGAGGACTGCCACGTCTTCCAAATCGCGTTGGCGACCGGCTGCGCGTTTAGCTGCGATCAAGTCCTCTTTGGCCAGGATGTAAAACATCTGCTCGCCTGTGTGTCGGGTTAACTTATTCTGCCAGGCCGTTGCGAAATCCAATCCCGGAATTTGTAACATGACATCGATCTTGATCCCGTTTTCAAAGAACAAAAACTTGACCAAGACCAACCCTTCCGGGTTGACCAGATCCGCTGTGTCATAGCCCAATTCAGCTAATACAGCCAATATGCGACGTGCATTTTCAACCGTTGCCTCAATGAAGAGGTCTATATCACCGGTCATACGCGGCACGCCATGGAGGATGGCGGCAATACCGCCGATGACCACATACTTAACGTTGTGTTTTTCTAAGGACGCAAACAGTGCCTTGGAACGTGCTATCATCGTTAAATCTCCTGAAGACATCCGGGTTATTTTGCAGGATGATCTCCGTCCATTCATCCAGCCAGGCCATGCGTTCTTCCATCGACAGTGAAGCAAACCAACGCGCCTTGTCTACAAGCGATTCATCAACGAATTTGTCGGTCATCACTAATCTCATTGCAGCACCTACCTTGGTTGTGGCGCAATGACAATTGCGCCACAACGGCATCACCAGCAAACCAGTCAGCAAGGACAGTATACCATACTTTCAGGTCAAGGCTTAGGTGTATCCGCCAACACCAAGCAGTTCACGCGTTTCTTCATCGCCACTTTGTAGCAGCGCCCCTGTTAACCCATGTTCGGGTTGAATCCCGTAGGGCGCCCGTTTCATCCAGGTGGGGGTGTAGGTCATGATAATCAGTCGCCGCTTCTTGCCCTCCGGCAGGGTGGGCAGGGCACGATGCCAGAGGTTGCTATGGATGATAATGCAACTCCCCGCCGGCGCCTTGACCACCACCTGCCCCGGCTTGTCCTCAAAATCTTCATTCGGGGTATGATAGCGGGTGTTCCAGTGCGAAGCCGGTAAGAAGGTGAGCGGCCCGTTGGCGTCATTCAAGTCATCCAGATAGAGCAGACAATCCAGCCCATGCGGATGGACAAAAAAGGGCGGCAGCGGATCAGAGATCACCTGCTGGTGGATATGCCACTGCGTCTCCTGGTTCGGTTCGTTGGGATAGCTGATGCGGGCGCTAAAGCCACGCATCTGCACCAGCGGCCCCAAGACCGCCCGCGCCACCGAAAGCGTCGGCGCAAACTTCACCATCTCGCAAAAGACCGGGTGCTTATCCGGCAGGTGGCGCAGAAACAGCCCGCCAAAGCCCTTGCCGGTCACATGCTTGCCGGCCCGCTCCTGCGCCTCGACTTCATCCAGCGCATTGCGTAATTGTTCCAGTGATCGTTCCGTCAACAACTGCTCACGCACCAGATAACCCTGGTTCACCAACTGCTGAATTTCCTGCGGCGTCGCATGAACCTCTACATTGCGTTCCTTCGTCGCCAAATATTGAGAAAGTACGCGATAGGGGATCGTGTACTGTGGGTGTGTCGTTACTTCGATCATCTACCATTCTCCTTCTTTCTCTGCCGCATTGTTTACACAGGTGCAGGCTTGCCCCAAACTACATGCCCAACAATGCCCAAAGACACCTCTCCATCCGGGTAGGCATCTTCTAGAAGACTAGTTAAAGCTTTGTCGAATAAAGTAGCTGCTTCTAAAGTCATTCTTTGGCGTGAACAGCCATTTCGAGAGTGAATTGATTCAATGTAATTAGCGATGCTCTGTGTAAAAGATACAGGTAGAGTATGCTGTTCGCCAAGCTGCTGGAATATTTGTCGCGTAACTAACTCCTCCACCAGATTCACCGATTGATACCCTTGATTTGTCGAATAGCGGTGAACAAGTTGTCCGATTTCATAGCTCCAGGGTTGTGTTACTTCAGATTGCCACACAATGGCGAGCAATCCTTGTGGCGTGAGGATAGAACGGAAACGTGGCATAACAATTTCCCACTCCATCCAATGCAAGCTGCCCGCAGCCACAACCAATCCATAAGGTGGTGACAAGGGTACATCCTCCATCTTGCCGTGGATCCATCGAATGTTGTCTCGGTCTCCACCCGGTAGCTGGCGTCCCCTCGCAAGCATGGCAGCAGAGAAATCGACGGCATCAACGCGTTCAACCGAGGAAGCCAAACGACGTGCAATTGCACCAGTCCCGCAGCCTACGTCTAAGACAACACGTGGCTTATCCACCAATAATTGATCGAGTACAGTAAATACCGGATCTGGAATTGGCGGGCGATGAGCATACGCATCGACAACGCTGTGATCTTTGAATTGCTCTGCGTAAATACTGTTCACAAAAGCCTAAACCTCACTTCAAACCAGTTAATGCAATGCCCTGTACAACATAGCGTTGCAACACCAGAAAAACCACCAACACCGGAATCACCGCCACCGTCGCTCCAGCCATGACAATGCCATAGTCGGTGCCATGTTCCGCCACAAAACCGGCCAGCGCCACCGGCAACATCGCTTTTGCGCCGGTGGTGATGACGATGAGCGGCCAGAGAAAATCATTCCAGTTCCACATAAAGTAAAAGCTGATCGTTGTCGCCAGCACAGGTCCGCAAAGGGGCAGGATAAGCCGGTGAAAGATGTACCATTCACCGGCGCTGTCAATGCGGGCGGCGTCGATCAGGTCATTTGGGATCGTGAACATGAATTGGCGAAAGAGAAAAATTGCGTAGGCGCTAAAGATGTGGGGGAGAACGAGCGCCGTGTGCGTGTTGCCCAGTTGGGCAAAGACCATCATCTGGTAGAGCGGGATCATATAGACTTCAAAAGGGACGATCATGGTAAAGAGAATGAAGTAGAAGATCGGCGTCTGCCCCCAGAAATGGAACTTGCCAAAGACATAGCCCAACAACGCGCCGGTGTAGATCATCAGCGTCGTCTTGACAATCGTCACATAAGTGGTGTTCCAATACAACTGCGCCAGGTGGATCTGGTCAAAGACATTCGTATAGTTTTCAAAGGTAAAGACCTTCGGGAGCAAGGTCGGGGGAAAGATCATGATCTCACTGCGCGGCTTGAACGAAGTTGAAAGCATCCAGAGAAAGGGAAAGACCATGATCAGCGCGCCCACGATCAACGCCAGATAGTTGAGCCAAGGCTGTCGCTGCCATGCGTGCCATACGGTAGACCGGCGCTCCGGTTGCGACGCCGTGCGCATGGGCATCGTTGAGCTTTGCGTCATCGTTATAACTCCCAATCGCTGCGCTGCAAGCGCAACTGTGCGACCGTTAACAGGCTCACAATCACAAAGAGAATAAACGACAGGCTGGCCGCCATGCCAATCTTGAGATGTTGAAACGCTTGTTGATAGATCTCCAGCGCCAGCACTTGGGTCGTCCCCAGGGGGCCGCCACGGGTCATCAAGTAGACCTGTTGAAAGACCTGAAAGCTACCGATAATCCCTGTCACCACGACAAAGAGAATCACCCGTGAGAGTAATGGCAACTTGATAAAGCGGGTAATTTGCACACCCGTCGCGCCGTCGATCTTGGCGGCTTCAATGTAATCCTGCGGAATGCCCTGTAACCCGGCGATAAAGATCAACGCCGAAAAGCCGACGCCGCCCCAGATCGCCATGATGATCAGCCCCGGCATTGCCCAGTCCGGCGATTTGAGCCACCCCAGCGCCGGGATGCCGACCATGCTCAACAGTTGGTTAAACAGACCAAATCTGGGTTGATAGAACCAGAGCCAGATCGCCGCAATCGCAATCGTCGAGGTCACGGTCGGCAGGTAGTAGAGCAGGCGCAACAGCCCCACTCCACGGCGCACCGGTTCAAAGACAAAAGCCACCAGCAGCGCCAACGCCGTGGTCAACAAGGTGGTGGCAAAGGCATAGTAGGTCGTATTCCAAATAATCTGCGTAAAGTCGGGGTCGCGAAAGATTCTGACAAAATTCGCCAGCCCGATAAACTGGTAGGTAGGCGCCAACAGGGTAGCGTCAGTGGTACTGAGAAAGAGCGTCTGCACCACCGGGTAGTAGCGAAAGAGCAGATAGTAGATCAACGCCGGCACGACAATCGTCAAGGTCATCCGCCGCTGCGGCCAGGCGCGCCGGTTGCCCAGCCAGCCACTTGACTTGACCGGCGCTTGCCGTTGCGTTGTTGAAATCGTCGTTGTCCTCATGGGTTGACCATTCCGGGATCGTCTTCGTCCTATCACCGCGAATCATTGGATTAGCGAATCTTTTTTCCCTGACGTGATTCGCTAATCCAATGATTCGCGGTGATAACGCCACCCTCACCCATCAATAGACATGGGTAATCTCCCCATCGTCGATGGCCTGTTGCAGTTCTTCCTGCCCCTGCTCCAGCGTCGCCGTCACCGCTTGATTTTCCAACAAAATGCGGTTGAGCGCGTCGGCGATGATCGTGTTAAGCGTATCCGACACTTCGACCGTGTCATACTCTTTCGGCGCCAGTTGACTCCCCAGCGTCAAAAAGGCGTCATCCTTGACCTGTTGTCCATTCATTAATTCTACATGGGCCGGCACCAGACCGGAGATATTCGCTAGATCGAACTGGGTATCTAGCCGGTCCACCACCAGATATTCCAAGAATTTCAGCCCGACATCACTCTCTGCCTGCGGTCGATTCTTCATCAGCGCCAGACTGAGGACGGCATTCTTGCGGCCATAGTAGGGGGCTGCTTCACCCGTGGGCGTGGGCGGGGCGGCAAAGCCGAGATTGGCGTAGGTGTCGGGGAAATCGGTCTTGTAGACGCCATGCACCCAGGCTTCGCCAATGCTCATCGCTGCCTGGGCATTGCCGATGGCGTCGGAGACGTAGGGGAAGTTGGGGTCCCAGATTTTGTGTTTCTGCGCGGCGTCGATGAAGAAGAGGATTGCCTGTTCCATCTCGGCACTATTAAAATTAGCAACGGGCGTATCGCCATCACGCTTGACGATCATGCCACCCAGTTGATAGAGCGGGTTGAGCAGCGGCAACCAATCATCGTATTGAAAACCGGCCTGTTGAATGACGCCGCTGGCATCACTCTTGGTCAGCTTTTCACCGGCTGCGTAGAACCCGGCCCAGTCAGTGGGCGGTTGCTCCGGGTCAAGACCCGCTTCGGTAAAGAGTTGCTTGTTATAGGTGAAGACCGCCGGCTGCACCCCTTCCGGCGTACAATAAAAGCCATATTGATCCCAGCCATGATCCGGATACTTCTGACGCAAACTGACGCCGGGGAAGATGTCGTCGCTCAGTTCGTTGAGCAAGCCCTGGTCGCGCAGCTTGAAATAGTTGGTCGTCTGCATTTTGCAGAGCGTCGGCCCGGTGCCGGCGGGGACGGCGGCAAAGATTTTCTCCCAAATGCCCTCGGCAATGGTTTCCACTACCACCTCGACATTGCCATTGGCGGCGGCATAATCATCGCCGGCGGTCTGGAAAATCTTCATCCGCTCTTCCCACCAACCCCAGACGGTGACGGTCATCTTTTCGCCGGCGGGGGCAGCCGCTTCGCCAGCCGGCGCCGCCACCGGTGTACAGGCCGCTACAGCCAGAGTGGCGCCCAAGTAGCCGGCCGCTTTGAGAAATGTACGTCGCGAATAGTGTTGCGTTGCCATTGCGTTCCTCCTCTGCTCAATTGCCCTGTTCTGAAAATCATCAAAGATTACGCAGATTGCGCAGATGAAAACAAAGAAAAAATTTGTGAAATCTGCGCAATCTTTGATCCAGATCAAATTTTCATGATTATGGGCGTACCTATTCATGACGACTGATGTGAAAATTATCAAAGAGTACGCAGATTCCGCAGATGAAAACAAAGAAAAAAATCTGTGAAATCTGCGCAATCTTTGATCAAAATCTGATTCTCATGATTATGCATGTAGCTAATTCATGACGACTGATGTATAAGTAAAAGATGTCTGTGTAGTTGCCTCATTTCATCGTCCAGTCAAAAAGTACCCCTAACGCCGCCGACCGGTCACGCGTTAACTGTTCATAGACCTGTGGCGCATCCAGCGGCGAATAGCGATGGGTGATCAGGTGTGACACCTGCATCCGGCCCTGGCGCAAATAGTCAAAGAAGAGCGACGTGATCTCGTCGCGTGTCCAGGGGTTATAGTCGGAGGCGTGGGCCGGGGTCATTGTGCCGTGAATGCCCAGAATCGCTAGCGAATTGCTCACCACCCCGGCGCTCAAATGCTGCTCCGACGGTGTGGGGCAATCGCCCAGCAGAATGACCCGCCCCAAGCGGCGCACCAGCGGAATGCAGCCGGCGAGAACCGTGGGGTGGCCGGTAATGTCATAGATCACGTCGAGTCGTTTGCCGTCCGTTATCTCATCAATGGCCGTCCGCGCTTCGTGAACATTGAGCGCCAAGCCATGTGTAGCGCCGTGCGCCTGCGCCACCGCCAGCCGGCTTTGCACCGGGTCAATGGCAACGATCTGACGCGCCCCGGAGAGGGCCAGATATTGCACCACCAACTGGCCCAGAATCCCCATGCCCACCACGCCGACCCGCTCGCCCAAGACATGCCCGGCGCGGCGCACGCCCAATTGGGTTGTGGTGGCGAGTATACCCCAGGTCGCCTCTTCATCACTGACGCCGTCGGGGACGCGATGCAACTCCTCCGGTCGCGCTTTGAAGTGGCTGCGGTGTGTGACCCAAGCGGCGACCCGATCCCCCGCTTTCCACCCGGTCACGCCTTCGCCCACGGCCACCACTTGCGCCGCCATGCTGTAGCCAGGACGGAATGGGTATTGCACCCAGCGCGCCCAGTTGCTATCGGCGTCAAAGATGCCACGCAGACAATAAAGTTCGGTGCCAATGCTAATGAGCGATTGCCGGGCTGCGCACAACACTTCACCTGGCCCTGGCGGCGTCATGGCCTCCTCGCACACCTCGATTTTGCCCTTTTCCGGAAAAACGATATAGGTTGATTGCATGGCGATTCCTCTTTCTGCCGAGGGTTCAAACCCTCGGCTACCTTCAGTCGTCGCTATGCGACGGTAAGGACTGATGCTACTTTTTAGCCCTCACAATCGCGCCAGTCGAAGCGTACAGCCATGAAGCGGGTGCGCTCTTCTTGAATTTCCTGATAGACCTCAGGGGCTTCACGCCAGTTAAAGGTGTGGCTAATCAAGCCATCGACATTGATCTGACCCGCCTTGACCAGATCGAGGTAGAGTTCGCCATTGCGCGCCGTCGTCCATGGGTTCAGATGACTCTCTATCGGCGGGTAGGTGCTCCATTGGGCGCCGATTACGTCGATACCGAAGTGGATCTGGTCATGGAAATCTACCTGCGAAACGCCGCGCGGTGAGCCAAGAATGATCACCCGCCCCCGTTTGCGGGGTAGCTTTAGTGCAGTAGGAATGGCGACAGGATTACCCGTCACTTCGAGGACACAATCGACCTTGCGCCCCTTGTTGATGCGGGTGATCTCGTCCAGGAACTTGTCAATCGGCCCTTGCAAGGTGTGGGTCGCACCACCCAGTTTAGAAAATTCGAGGCGTGACGGCGCCATATCCACCGCAATCAACGGGAAGGCGCCACTCAAGCGGGCAAAGCGCAACGCAAGCTGGCCGACAATCCCCTGGCCTTGCACCACCACCGCTTCGCCCACATCAATGCGCGCCACCCGCACGCCATGCAACGACACCCGGCTCAACGACCACAGCCCTGCCTGTTCATCAGTAATGCCTTCGGGGATCAGTTGTGGGCGGTCACGAATGTCGATATTGACCAGATAGTAGTTGCCATGTTCGCCATCGCCCACCACCCGGTCGCCGACTTTAAATTCTGTCACCTGTTCCCCTACCGCAACGACACTGCCGACACAGCCCCATCCCTCCCAGTTAGGATAGTTGACATGCATATCCCACCACGAGCCTTTGGGGAAGTCGCCGGTGAAGATGGTCATCTCTGTGCCAAGGTTCATAACGGTGTAGTCATTACGAATCAAAATCTGGCGCGGGCCAGGGTCGCCGATCAGTTCCTGTTCCAGTTGCACTGTCATCGGCTTGGGCACCATCAATTTCGTGATCATCCGTTGGGTCATAGGTCGCTCCTTTTGTGTAGAAGAGAACGAGTTGAAGCTTGATGTCAGGCAGGTGATTGGGTGACTCGGTGATTGAGCCTGTCGAAATCACCGAGTCACCCAATCTTCTACCGCCAAAGCCGGCGCACCTGCTCCGCCGCCGCAATAATCTCCGCCGTCGGGTCATGGTCTTCGGCGGGGATTTCGATGCTAAGCCAGCCGTCATAGCCGATGGCGCGCAAGGCTTGGAGTACGGCGGGGAGATCGACTAGCCCTGTTCCTATGGCCACCGACTTCTCTGAGCCAACCGCCGGCGCATCGCGCAGGTGGACATGAAAGATGCGGTTGCCCAGTTGGTGAATGGCCTGCACAGCATCGCCGCCATGTTGTAAGATGCTACCGGTGTCAAAGGCAACGCCAATCCATTCATTGCCGCCTTGAATAACGGCCAGGATCTCGTCGGCGTCTTTTTCCGGGTGATTCTCATAGGCCACGCGCACGCCGTAGCGCGCACAGAGTTGGGTTAGCTCCGGCACAGCAGCGGTTGTCACGTCGCCGGCAATAGTGCCTGCTTGCAACAACAGGGCGGTTTGAAAGCGTTCCTCGCTGGCATAACGATCTTTCTGCGGATTGCCCGGCGAACCGGCACAGGCAGCACAGACCATCCCTTGCGCGGCTAACCGTTTACGCACCTCAGTCGCCAGCACCGGCGTCAGGTTGCCCGGCCAAACATGGGGATACCAGAATTCAAAGCCATCCAAGCGGGCCGGCGCCAGCCGCGCCATTAGCCGGTCGATCCCCTTCAGGATGGGTGTTTCAATCGCCTTTTGGGTTGCCAACCGCCAATCAATCTGGTTCGGATAGCCGAGTGGGTCGGCCAGATAGCTGTAAGTCACACAAGATAGTTTCATTTAGAAGGTGCTTTCCAACATCTGGGTCTGGCCGGTTGCGACGGCGATCAGACTTTTTTCGATGATCTCGACAACATGGGCCGCCTGTTCACCACCGGCAAGGGGCGCGCGATCTTCGTAGATGGCATCCACCAGATCCATAATGTCGGCGTAGGCTTGCGGCTCTTCAATGGTGACATGTTCGCCTTGAATGTAGGGCTGGTCAGCAAGGGTGCTGGCGTAGCTCTGCTCTGTTTGGCCCCATACTTCAAAATGGGTGGGGAAGCCGCTGAGCGCTTCGGTGGCTGTCACTTCCAGGCCGCCGAGCGTGCCATAGAGGCCGAGCGCACCCCACGGAATGCGCGGACTGCCCCGGCTCTTGGTGCCGACCGCCATGCCGATGGTTCCGCTGGCAAACTCCATCATCACCATGCTGTTGTCGTTGATGTTGACTCGAATCGTTTCGCCCTGCCAGACCCGTTCGTCGGCGGTGCGGTTGGCCAGCGAGGTGACCTTACGCACCGGCCCCAGCACACTGGTGATCAGGTGAAAGGCGTAGACTGTCACATCGGGCAGGGGGCCGGCGCCGGGTTGGTAGTACCAGGCCGGGCTGATCTCAGCCAGCGCGCCTTTGCCGCTGCGGATCGGCTCCCGTTCGTGACCAAAACCCATTGTATAGGTGTAGGCCACATTCACCCGCCCCAACTCGCCGCGTTGCACCACGTCGCGCATTTGTTTGGTGGTGGGGAAGAGTTCATAGCCACAGGCCGCCGCCAGTTTAACCCCCTTGTGGTTGCGCGCGGCCAACACCGTGTTGGCTTCGGCCAGCGTGGTGGTCATCGTCTTTTGCAGATAGACATGTTTGCCCGCTTCAATCGCGCTCATGGCGTTGCTAAAGTGGTAGGGGATCGGGGTGGCAATCAGCACCAGATCGACATCGCCTTTGGCCAGGAGATCATCAATGCTGGTGAAATACGCCGGCACCCCAAACTTTGCCGCAGTCTGCTGTGCCCGTTCTCGATCGACATCCACCACCGCCGCCAGATGCACCTTGGCTTTGGCATCGGGTAAAGTCAAATGCGGCAACAGACCCCGTAACGCGACACTGCCACAGCCGACTAAACCGGCCCTGAGAAGATTGGTCATAGACAGAATATCTCCTTTTTACAAGATCTGTCCAACATCACCAGGGTAAGCGTAGCCACGGGCGCCCATAATAAAAGCCCGGCCACGGAATCGCCAGCACGATCAACAGCATGGTGAGGAGCAGCAAGATGGCTGTCCACCGCAAGCGACGCTGCTCCTGGGGGATGCGTTTAGCCATTGAGAGGGTGATATTAGCCAGAACAACGGCAATGATCATTTGGAGGGGGTGTTCCAGGGTAAAGAAGCGTAACAGCCGCTCTTGCATAATCTGCGCCCAGGGAATATTTTGGAGCGCCGCTTGGATAAAGGCGCCGGGCAGCAGGTAGAGGGCCAGGCCCAGCAGAAATTGCAGATCGATGGTGCGCGTAAAGATCTGAAGCAGCGTCGTATAGTGCGACTGCCAGCCCCGGTGACCAAGCCAACCACGCATCACTTGCCAGATTGTCCATAAACCGACCAGTAACACCAGCCAACGGTTAAGATTATGGAGCGACAAGATAATTGAATAAAGCACGCAATCTCCAATAAAGTTGCGCTTCCTGCGAGTCTGTGACTTGCGACAAGCCGGGGCGAGTCACAGACTCGCAGGAAGCAAGTGGGAAAGGCAGTTTCAGACGCTTACTCAAAATGTACTGCTCATGGTCATTGTCCGCCCTTCCCGTGAAGAGGCGGCGGCTTGCTCCAGAATCTCCACCACATGCAACGCATGGTCAATACTCAAGATCGGCTTGGTTTTGTGCTGGATACAATCGACCAGATGCTCGATGCCCAGGTGGTGATCCGGCCCCCGTGCGCGACCCGTTTGCGGTAAGACCACCTTTTCCCAGTTGCCGCCAGGGCGCAGCACATCGACCGGCTTATGGACATAGATCGGATCCAACGCAATTGTCCCTTGCAGCCCATAGAGTTCCAGCGGCGGGGCTAAGGAATCTTGCACACAGCTATTGGTGGTGAGCGACGCCAGCCGTCCATTGCCGAAATCCAACACCAGATGCCAGTTGTCTGGCGCCTCGACTGGCACCCGCTTGCCCGCGAACGGACCATCGCCAACCGTAAATTCGTGCAGCGCCTGCTCAACCATTGCCGTCACCCGCTTGACCGGCCCCAACAACCCGGTGAGTGCATGGAGCGGATAGACCCCCATATCCAGCGCCGGCCCGGCCCCCTTGGCAAAATAAGGGCTGGGGTCCGAGGGAAAACCTGACCAGGGCGGCACCCCCATGTGCGCGTGGCCGCGCGCCGCGTAGACCGGCCCAATCGCCCCCTCGGCCAGCAGCGCCTGGGCATATTTCACCTGGGGAAAGAGCATGACGCAAGGGGCGCAGACAATGGTCAAGCCGTGCGCTTGCGCCGTGCGGCGAATACGGTCGGCGTCGGCTACCGTGGAGGCGACCGGCTTTTCGGTGTAGACATGCTTGCCCGCTTCCAATGCCGCCAACGTTGTTGCCAGATGGGTCTGAATGGGCGTCAGGTTGATCACTGCTTCGGCGTCAGTTTCCGCCAGCATTTGCGTATAGTCAGTGTAGCGGTTGGGAATGTTGTATTGATCAGCGACGGCCTGTAGACGGCTGGCCGTACGCCCACAGGCAGCCACAATCGCGGCCCGGTCGGCCAGGCGATGAAACTCGGGCAGATAATCCCGCTGGGCCACATCGCCGACGCCAAGCAGGGCTAGTTTGGTTTTGGTCATAGACGGTTTCCTCTTGCTTGCGGACTCAGGACAGCCACATCAACGCCATTGCGTTGGCTTTTGAGCACAAACTTGAAACGGTCGCCCCGGTAGATGGCTTTGAAATACTCAAATGGCTGGTCGTTTTGGTTGTAGGTCACGCCCTCCAGCAGCAACATGGCCGTGCCGGGGGCCAAGTGGAAAAGCTGTTGCTCATACTCATTAATGGTCGTCGCTTCGAGGCTCTGCGTTGCCCGCTGCACTGCCAGGTGGTACTCGGTTTCGAGCAACGTATAGAGCGAGCGTTCCGCCAGATCGACGCTTTCCAGCCCAGGACAGAGGCGGGCCGGTAGATAACTGGTCTCTAACAACAGTGGCGTCTGGTCAACCTGACGCAGACGCACCACCGCGACCACCTGTTCATTGGGCGCCATTTGTAACTGTTCGGCAATGCGGCGACGCGGGGTGAGGAGTCGCTGTTCCAGCACGGTAGAGACCACTGTACTGCCCAGGCGCGCCATCTCTTCACTAAAGCCGGAGAGATGGAGGGCGTTGTAGGCCAGCTTTGGTTGCGCCACAAAGGTGCCCACCCCCGGCTTGACCTCGATCAGCCCCTCATTGACCAGGTAGGCCACGGCCTGGCGCGCCGTCATGCGGCTGACGCCCACCTGTTGGGCCAAGTCGCGCTCCGGCGGCAGTTGGTCACCCACGGCCAGGTCGCCGGCGTGAATCTGTTCTTTCAACTGCTCTGCTAACTGGTAGTAGAGCGGAATGGGACTTTGTTTGTTGAGCATAAAGCGAATTCGGAAAGGGATCGTTGTGCTATAGAGGTCTATACCACAAGCTTACTCTATTGTAGCAACTTTTTTCGCTTTGTCAATGATCAATTTTGCTTGTTACGCTGTATCGTAGTTCTGTATCAAGATCGATTGTTTTATGGGGGGGTAGTTGATAGGCTGGGCGTGTGCGCTACAAAAGCAGATTAAGCCAAAGGAGGAGTGCAATGGATCTGTTAACCTGGGCCATTATTGCCGCTGTGGTCGCCGTCATCGCCGGCGCACTGGGCTTCACCGGCGTTGCTGCCGGCGCCGCCACCATTGCCAAGTGGCTCTTTATTATCTTTTTGATCCTGGCCGTTCTGTTATTTGCTGCCGTCTTCTTCGGCATTGGCATTTTGGACAATTTGGTTGGGGTAAGGAAGGCGCTGGATCTGATCGCAATGTAATAAGCTGTCGAATTAATTGTAGCTGAGAACGGCGGTTAGCGCGGCGGTTGCGCTGGTCAACGGGTACCCGTTGACCAGCGCAACCGCCGCGCTTTGTTTATGCTTTGGTGGGGAAATGTCGCCTATAAGGGAAGGAGTGTACCGAGTGGGTAATCCGCCACCCGTGACGCCACGACAACCGCACCGTATAATGGCGGCTGGTGGATCGCCAACCAGGCCGCTTGGCGATAGGCACGTACTAGACCACAGTAAAGCCAATAGGGTAACTTTCCATCCAATATAATGCCGGCCTGTAAATTGAGGAGCGGAACCGGGCAATCTTGGATACGCTCATAATCAAGATAGGTGTCGGGAATTTGCACCAGCAAGCGGCTATAGGTGGGATTGGTTGCCACCGTAAAGGTGAGCCAGGGATTTGCCGGCTGATTGGTGCAATGCAGGCGCACCGGCTCGACCCAGCCTAAGCGCGGGTCAAATTGATAGAAGGCGGCCGGGTGGATGGCGTGCGCCAGTGCGGCATAAAGCCAGACGGTGCCACGGCCATAGAACGCCTGCGGCGTTTGGGCAGGCAAATAGTGCAAGAGGGCCGACAGGTCGTCCGGCTGCCAGCGCCCATCCTTTTTTAAGTGCAACTGTGCCGCGACGCGATCCAGATCGACCACTAACTCCGTGGGGGCCATGCTCAAATGCAATTGCCGTAACGCTTCTTCCTTGGTCGCAAAGAGTGTACTCACCAGGCCGGCCAGGTGTTCGATCACCTGGCCAGTCGCCGTGGTTCCCCGTTCCAGATGGGTCATCCGTCCCGTTAAGATGGGATAGGCGCCATAAATTTCTTCTTCGCCCGTCAACGCTGAATCAATCTCCGCAATAATCGGCAGGTGGGTGCGTTCGGCCAGGGCGCGCCATAATGCCAGCTCTTCCCGACTCTTGGAAAGGATCAGCAGGTGGGTACAGCAACGAAAGATCGCCTCATCCTTGGTTGTGGGCGCCCCCCCCACATCGACCAGGAGCGGTAAATGGCGGGATTGAATCGCCGTACAGACATTAGCAATGAAGGTGTCGGTAAACTTTCCTTTCTGCCGGAGCGCCAAGACGCGCTCCGGTGTGGTCTCGTTGCTCCAATCGCCCTCGCCATCGGGGCAGGCGCGCAGGACATAATGTTCAATGCGTTGGGTGCGTAATAACTGGGTGAGACTATAGGTCAACACCGATTTCCCGCTATGGGGCGGGCCGCCAATGGCAATAGCCGGTAGTGTATGCATGGTTCTTCTCCTTCCGTAGAGGATTTTTGGAGGAATTCTGTAGGTTTTCAATAGATCAGTTTCGTCGTTTTGGTGTATACTTGTTTTACATTAGTTAACAATTGGCTTAATGAATCGGCTACTTACAAGCATAACCGATGTACCGATAGCCAACAACTCAACGGAAACGCAATGGCCGAAACCATTCTTGTCGCCACCATCGGCGGTCAACCTCAAATCATTACCTTTGCCCTCGACACCCTGCTGGCGCAGGGGGAGCCAATTACGCAACTCTATTTGTTGCACTTGACGCCACCCAGCGCCCGGTGGCAAGGGTCGATCCAGAAGGTGCTGGCCGAATTTGAGCAGCAACGCTATCACGGTCGCCCTTGCCGCGTCCACCGTTGCCCCATCCATGATGGCGAGACGCCGCTGCCCGAAATCCGCAACGAACGCGAAGCCGAGATCGCCGGCCAGACCATTCGCAACTTGTTGGCGCGGCTGAAGGTGGAGGGCCATAAGCTGCATCTCTGTGTCGCCGGTGGGCGGCGCATGTTGGCGCTGCTGGTCACCTCGGCGGCGATGTTGCTCTGTGATCATCAGGATCGCCTCTGGCATATGTACACCCCCGAAGCCACCCAAACTCGCGCCCGCGACGGCGCCGTGATGCATGCACAACCGGGGGATGGCGTGCAACTCATCGCGGCGCCGTTGGTGCCGTGGGGCGCCTACTTCCCGGCTTTGCGGGCGTTGGCCTTACCGCCGGCGCAAGCGGTTGCTCAACAAATTGGTCAACTGAGCGCGACTAATGACCTACAGTGTCGTCAGGTATATAAAGCGCTAACCGAACGCCAACAAGAAATCCTGCTTGCTTTTGCCCGTGGCGGCGCGCCGCAAGATGTGGCCGAAACGCTTACCATCAGTCTCAGCACGGTCAACACGCACAAAACCGCCATCCTCGCTGAATGTCGTGTCGCCTGGGGGCTGGCCGAGGATGCCCGGCTCGACTACCGCTTTTTTAAGGAACACTTTGCCGGTTTTCTGGCGCGATTGGGGAGAGTGTAACATGGGATAAGGGTGGCGGGGATCAGAGGAAGTGATGAAAAGATTCAACAGCAGTGCTGAGTTCGATTAGGCTGAGATGTGGTAAGGTATAAAAATTACGAAAACATGCCCTTTTTATTTATTGTAGATTACTTTAGTTGTGCGTTATAGGTGATGCAGGTAATCTTAAATCAATTAGCAGTAATCATTAAAAGGATGTGAGAAATGTCTGATTCAATACCAGAGGCTTGGAAGACCGATAATCTGTTTTTGCTGATTGGTGGAAATCCTTTGCCCAATTATGTGGCAGCCCAGCTACTAAGAAAAGATACGGGCCTACTACATCTTGTATCTTCCCCTGATACTGAAAAGATTGCAAAGAAACTCAGCGAATATTTTCCTGGCTATTTCAAAATTCATCCGATTCAAGACCCGGCAGATCATGGAGAAATCAAGCGGGTCATTGAATATGCCTTACGGAATCAATGCAAGTCAGGTACTATTGGTCTGCACTACACGGGTGGGACCAAGGCAATGGCTATACACACATATCAGGCAATGAGCAGAATGTCTAATGCCATTGTCTTTACATATTTAGACTCTCATACAAAGACCATCCGCTGTGACGGTGACGAACGGAAACCCGAAATCCAATATCTTACTACCCCAGAAATTAGCACCTTATTTGATATCCATAACATTGAACTAACCGAAACGCTGCCGGAAGAATGGCCACATGCACTGTTCCCCCAGCTTGAGGAAGCCTTGGCTAAAGCTCACGGTACTAGTGATGGCATTTTTGCCTATGACCAATGGTGCAATCGCTATCTCAGAGTACAAGAAAAGAAAAACACTACGAGGAATCGCCATACACTAGAACAGATTTTCAGTCTAGCTAATTCCATAACAGACGATGAATCCTACAAGCTAGCTTTAGCTGAATTACGTTCAAGCAATATTTACCAGAGTGAAAGAGTAGAAAAAGCTTCACAATTCTTCAAGAACCCCATTCCTTTTCCAGATCATCCAAAGCTGCTTGCTGTCGTTGACGCAATGCGGCAGTCGTTCAACATAAGTGGGGATGCGTTTGACCCACAGGCTGTCGTTGACAAAATTAACAGACAGAGTGATATAAAAAAAGTTAAGCACTTAGTCAAGTATCTCGATGGTACTTGGATGGAGTATTGGACATTAAGTGCATTTCTTGCCAATAAGGATAAACATAACCTTCACAGTGTGGCAATGTCACTTAAAACACGTACTAGATTGGACTTTGAATTCGATGTGGCAGCCATGCAGGGGTACCAGATGTATGCTGTTTCCTGCACACGTAGTGATGAAAAGGAGCTTTGCAAGGGCAAACTCTTTGAAGCGTTCACACGTGCTACCCAAATGGGTGGAGAAGAGGCACACGTTGGACTTGTTTGCGCACATCCAGATCCGCAACTATTGCAGAAACAGGTTGCTGAAGTTTGGCGTACAGAAAATAACCGGATGCGGGTTTTTGGTACAGGTGACTTAAGTGAATTGCCAGAAAAATTTGCTCAGTGGTTAAGCTCATAATACTGGCATACATTAAAGGAGGTATCTACAAGTTATGTCTGATTACACTCTTGTGATAGTCGATACAACAGGCATTCAATCCTATATCTTCGGCAGCAACCGTTTGCGTGAGAATACAGGTGCGTCACACCTCGTTTATCTTGCAACAGAAGGCTGGCTGTATAGTGATCCCGCTTCGCTACTAAAGACAAGCACACATAATCTGCGCGAAGGAGTAATTGTAGAAGATTTAAAAATTGAAGATGGACTTGATGCTGAAATTCTCTATGCTGGCGGTGGAAATACAGTTATGCTTTTCCGGAATGAAGGAAATGATGAAGCATCTAAGACATTTACGCGAAGTTTAAGTCGAAGGCTAATTGAAGAGGCACCAAGTCTTGAAGTAGTGGTTGTACATCAACCAGTAGATTTAACGAACGAATCATTGGCACAAGCATTCAAGCTGGGTTTTGAAAAGCTGAGTAAGCGCAAAGCTGAACGAGAGCGGTCACAACCACTACTAGGTTTAGGGGTAACAGCCGCTTGCCAGTCAACAGGATTGGCTGCTAACCATGAGCAAGCCGAACCAGGTGGGGAAACAAAGCTTTTGATCTCATCGCAAGTCAAAGCGAAGTGGGACAATAACGGACCTGCTACCAGCCGATTAAATAAAGAGCTTGGGGATCTTTTATCAGACCATTATCAGTTTCCTCTAGACTTCGACGATTTGGGGCGCAGCAAAGGCGATTTTAGCTACATTGCCGTAGTTCATGCAGATGGTAATGGCATGGGCAAAACATTGCAGAAGATTATTCAGAAGTTTGAAAATCAGATCGGTATAGATGCTAACCGCGAATTGATCAAGAGGATTCGAGCATTTTCTAAAGCAGTGAACAAAGCTGGGGCAGCGGCGCTTAGGGCCGTGGTCGAAGAAGTTGTTCACTGGAGTGAACAATCGAGCAGCAATAAAAGTGGGAATACAGTTCAAGAACACAAGGACAAACTTAAACTATCGCTCCGCCCGATTGTCTTTGGTGGTGATGATGTAACCTTTGTTTGCGACGGTCGTATCGGTTTGAAAGCTGCACAAATTTTTCTGGATGCATTCTGTAAACAAAGCATACCCGATGCAGACGGTAACAAACAGTTGGGCCGTGCTGCTGCTGGCGTTGCCATTGTCAAAACACATTATCCTTTTGCCCGTGCCTATCAACTTAGTGAACAGTTGTGCAAAAATGCCAAGAATGTTTTTGACCGTCGCGCCCCGGCAATAGATTGGCATTTGGCTCAAAGTGGCTTGTTTGGTGACTTGAACGATATTCGCCAACGTGAGTATGATGAAGTTCGCGGTAGCGATGGAAAGATTAAAAGCACTCTACTTATGCGTCCGCTCATTATGAGTGACAATCCCGTCGGTGAGTGGCACACTTGGCAAAACTTTGTCTCATTGCTCAAAACCTTCCAAAATGCAGGGTTGAAGGATGTGCAAGAATGGCCTCGTAATAAGGTGATGCAACTGCGAGATGCTATTCGGCGTGGTCCGGTAGCAGTTGAGACATTTACAGCGGGGTACAAGAAGCTTCCAGAAATCGATCCTACTGATTCACAACATATCAACACAGGACTCATCGGCAGGCGTTCAGTCTATTTTGATGCTATTGAGATGATCGAACAGGAGGTGTGGTAATGAGTGTACAACAACAGCAGCTTTGGCTACGTTTTCAGCTAGAAAGCGATGCAACATTTGGCCGTGGTGATGGGATCCCTGGTTTAGTTGATCGTGAAGTTGCTGTAGATGCTGATGGCTGCCCGTACCTTCATGGACGAACGCTAAAGGGTCTATTGGCTGAAGTGTGTGCTGATATTCTCTTTGCACTGGATTATGCTCAGCCGTGGAAAGAAGCGGCAGATCGCCTTTTTGGTGTGCCAGGAAGTGGTTATCAACAAGGCATTCTGCGTATTGGTCATGCCCAATTACCTGTAACCTTACGTTCAACCATTCAAAAGGCAAAGGATTGGACACCACAAGATGTTCTTACTTCACTAACCACAGTACGACATCAAACTGCTATGGATGAAAACGGCGCCCCTGATCCCCGCACATTGCGTTCAATGCGAATGATTCTGCGTAAGACCTATTTTGAAGCTGAACTCACAGTAATGAAACAGATGGAAGCAACTGAAGAGGCTTTGTTAGCGGCCTGTGCAAAAGGTTTGCGCCGGGCTGGAACAGCGCGTAACCGAGGACGTGGTCGGCTGTCTGCATGGATTACTGATGCTCACAATAATAAGGTTTGCGATGACTGGTTTAATAAATTTAAACAAAAGGTGGGTGCAGCGTGATTGCGATAACTTACACCATATCGCTAGAGGGACCTTTGCTAGCAACAATGCTTGGCGGCGACCCAAATAGTGGAGTCAGCTATTCATATATTCCCGGCAGTATGATTCGAGGGATGTTAATAACACGTTACGGTTCACATAACAACCTTTCTATAAGCGATAGAGAACTTTTCTTCAGTGGTCGAGTGCGTTACCTTAACGCTTATCCTGCTGATCTAAATCGGTCCGAGTGGCAGCGAAGTCTGCCGATCCCAGCTTCTTGGCGCAAAAAGAAGGATCAGCCAAGCAAGCATGGGGAAATTGAAGACTGGGCACTTTTTGAGGATATTGATAGCGACAGCGAATTCAAAGAAGACGCGATCGCTGTTTCTGGTAGCTTTGTTTGGCTTAATGAAAAGAACGCCATCATTTGCTCGCCGGAACGTCAGATCACGGTACATACCCAACGAGCGCGAGGCCCAGGGCGTGCAACGAGGAATGATGGCGCGGTCTACCGTTACGAGGCCCTAGCTGCAAGCCAACACTTTGCTGGTGTAGTTTTATGTGAGAATAGCACCTTGGCAAAACAAGTAAAAGATTTGCTTGTTGAAGACATTGCTTACTTAGGCGGTGTGCAGACTGCTGGCTATGGACGTGTACGAATCCAAAATGTGTTGATTGTACCGGACACTGAGCCATGGCATGAATATAAAGGCGAAGCGGAGGAAATGGCTAAAGGAGAAAACCTGGTTATTACGCTTTTGAGCGATGCCATCTTGCGTGACGACTATGGTGCAACTCATACAGATCTACTCGCTGCCTTAAATTTACCTCTTAGCCTACATAGTGCATTCAAACAGGTTGCTGTCATCGGTGGCTTCAATCGCACATGGGGTCTGCCTTTGCCGCAAACACAAGCATTAGGAGCAGGCAGTGTCTTTGTATGCCGCACAATGGACAAAATAACCCAACAGCAAATTGAAGAATGGTTGGAACGCGGAGTAGGTGAACGGCGTACAGAAGGATTTGGTCGTCTTGCCTTTAATTGGCAAAGGGCAGAACGGTTGACGCATGGAACTTCGCCCGATCCATATTCGACCCTATCTACCTTACAACTGTCGGATAACATAGAAGATCCGGCTTATCAACTAGCACAACGTATGACCAATCGACGCCAACGCCAACAACTTGACCAGGCACTATTGAAAGCAGTGCGCTCGCTTACTATCAAACAGCCCCCGCCAAACAGTCAATTGTCGGGGATTCGCATCATTGCCCGCCACGCCTTGCAAGAAGGTAATCTAAGACGTATTAGTAATCTCTTCAAAGAACAGGTTGATGGTAATGATAACCCTAACGTCATGAAGTTGCGCACACGGAGTAAGTTTGAAAGGGCGCGTTTTGATGAAGGAACGCGTCTGAATGACTGGATTGTCCAACTAGCCGATGATCCGCAGACTGTATGGGCCAAGATTGGTCAACCAAGCAGTAAACTTGGTCATGTAGAGCCACAGCAGGATTTGGCGGCTGAGTATGCAGTACGGCTGATCGATGCCGTTCTTGGGCAAGCCATTAGTAAGCGGCGCAACCGAAACATATAGGAGGCGGTGAAAAATGGCACACCATGATCAATCGCGTAAAATCACTGAACGCATCCACATTAGCGGAACGCTAATTCTACAGACACCAGCCCATTTTGGCAACGGTAATATACGTGGCGATGCATTGGTCGATATGGCACTATTACTGGATGATACGGATGAACAACTGTATGCGCTTATCCCAGGAACCACGATTGCCGGAGCGCTACGTAGTTATCTACGTGAACGATTACAAGGATATGGCAGAGAGGAGGTAAAGCATAGTCCTGCTAGCAATCTGTTTGGCCCGTTGCGTATATCAGATGACGAATCCGCCGAACAGAGTCTATTGATTATTGAAGATGCACTCGCAACCACCCAAAGCATAACGCTGCGCGATGGCGTGCGCATTAACCCAAAGACAGGAACTGCCTATGAAGATGACAGTGGCGGCGCTAAGTTTGATGTAGAGTTACTAGAAGCCGGCACAAGCTTTGATTTGCACTTTGAACTTCTATTAACTGATAAGCAACCAGCTAAGAAAATTGTACCGTACGTAATTGCCGCACTTGAAGGGTTGGACAAAGGTGAAATTCGCTTAGGTCTACGCAAGCGCCGCGGATACGGCCGGTGTCAAGTAAAAGAATGGACAGTTAGCCGTTATCAAATGAGACAGCCTACTGACCTATGTGCTTGGCTGGAAATGCCAAACCTTAGTCATCGTACGGATGCAGGCACCGGAACCTTATATGAGGCATTCGCTAAAGCTTTCACCGATCAGATAGGTTTAACCTCTAATCAAACAGATGAGCGCTATCAATTTACAATGAAGGCAATCTTTGGCCTTGAAAAATCCTCGCTCCTCATCCGCTCCGGCTTTGGCGAGTCTGATATGGGCGCGGACTTTGTGCATCTTCATACGCTTGATGAGAACGGTCGGTTGCGCCCGACGATTCCTGGCACGAGTTGGGCAGGTGTGGTACGTCATCGGATGTTGCGTATCGCCAACACGATAGCTATTGCCAGCAACATAGAGCAGAAAAATGCCGAAAAGCTGGTTGAAGAACTATTTGGCGGTATGCCGGCAGCAGATGAACTAGTAGGGCGTGCAAGCCGCATCACCTTTGATGAAACCCAGATAGATAAGGGGCAATCTCTTTACCAAACCCGTGTCCGCATTGATCGCTTTACTGGTGGGGCCTTTGAAAGCGCGCTCTTTGAGGAGGCGCCCATTTACGGTACAAGAAAAACACGCATAGGCTTTCAACTCCATGTACGCAACCCTGAGAAATATGAAATCGGTTTACTCTTACTCGTGTTGAAAGATCTCTGGACAGGCGATCTGCCGATTGGTGGTGAAGTAGCTATTGGGCGAGGTCGGCTAACTGGGTTGGAAGCAAATCTTCAACTACCGAAGAGTGAGGCTGAGACCAATAAGACTATCAAACTCTGTCATGACAAGGCTGCTTTAGGACTAAACGACACACAACGTACAGAATTACAAACATATATTGATGCGCTATGGGCGAAATTAGCTGAGGAGGGTAGCAATGGCAGGTAATAAGGTACGGGAAATTAAAACCGGTAAAGTGGCAATGACACCATTTTCTACCAATGAAGTCGGCACTGATCCAGTTAAGTGGCTAGAGCAACAAGCGCAGTCTGGTATGTTGTTGTTAGCTCATGCAGATGACGGTGTTATTTGGGGGCGAGCGACAGTTGATGCCGACAACGGCAACATCGACCTTAAACTTTCGTCACCAAAACAAACCCCGTTTCGTCACCAAACGCTCATCATGGCACGACTCTTTGATACTGAGCAGGAGATCTTTCTTTGGCAAGTAGAAGAAGGGATCTGGCGTGCCCGTCAGATACGCGATAGCATGGGAGAAGCATGCAGCTATTATGACGAAACCCAGATTTTATGGGGAAACAAAGTGGAACAGTGTATAGAGGGTTTTGTGTACTTAGCCGAAGGTTCAGAAGGAATGTATCATACACCGCCAGAAGATCTGTTCACCGATGAACAGCATGAACACAAGGCAAGTTTGAACGTGCGCCACTATCTCCATGACGACGATGGTTGGCTACGTGTTGTCTTTAGTCGATTGGTAAAGCCAGAACCAGAGGAGGTGACCGAATGAGCTTTCCTAAACACCAGAATCCCACTAAGGGTCGACATGCAACCGCACCTTATAACTTCGTGGCATTGGCTGACCAGATTGTACAACAAATTCCCCCAATCGACCGTGACGTTTATCATCTGGATCGATACACAGGCGTTCTCCATTGCACACTAAAGACGGAGACGCCCCTTTATACCCGTGCAGCATTAGAACCACGCGAATCAAAAGAGAAGAAACAGGCAAAAGATAAAGCTGATTTTTTCTATGTAGATTCGGAAACGAAGCTACCAGTGATCCCTGGCAGCGGTATTCGTGGTGCATTACGCACGTTGATTGAAATCATTACTTACAGTAAGCCACAACCTATAACGGATCGTCAGTTGTTCTTTCGTACATTAGATGATTCTGCTATTGGTAAAGCCTATGGCAAACGAATGGTCGCCGGAGACCGAGGACAAGAAGGTTCATATCCTAATGTTAAAGCTGGCTATATGGAACGAGTTGGACATGATTACAGAATTCGTCCTGCGCAGTCTTTACATGGAACGCAATTCTTTCGGGTCGAAGACGATTTGGCTGTTAGCGCAGTTCCAGGACTGAAAGCGATGCGTTGGTATGACAAAAGTGCGAAAAGGTGGAAGGAAGATCGCTCCTATAAAAAAGACGGCTGGAAACGATGCCGAGTCTGGTTTCGGCCAGTAGCTCCTACCTACCATGATGACTCTGCTCAGTTCTATGCAGACGTTACTCAGCTTTCTGCCACAGATCATTCTCCGGGCAACGGCTATGTACAAGGTTGGCTTATTGCTAGTGGTTGGGTTCCCTCAAAAGGAAAAGGTAAACATCGGCATTGGCTTATTGCGCCTCCTATCACGGAGCAAAACAAATTCATTACTATTCCTGATATCGATATCGATGCATACGATGAATTAAATGCAGGCCGCTCACAGACCGTCGAAACTCAAAAGATGAGTGTATTACCAAAACAGCCCGGTGAACTCATCCCTTGCTTCTATACAGAATGGAAAGACAGTGGGGGGAATGAGCGTATTGCCTTTGGTCATACGGCTATGTTCCGCTTGCCCTATGAATATTCACCCCGCGACCTACTGCTCTATTTGCCAGAGCAAATGACTTCAACAGATTTTGCTGAGGCAATCTTTGGCTGGGTCGATGACAAGAAAGGACGTACCATTGCTGGGCGTGTATCAGTTAGCGACGCACATATTCCGAAAGACTTTGCTGGTCAGATCTACCTGCTAAATCAAAATGAAGAATCGCTGACACCATTGCTAAGTGGACCCAAACCAACCACATTTCAGCACTATCTAACACAAGGCAGCGATGAAAAGAAAGAACTCTATCATTATCAGGATGCAGGCGATACAACCCTTCGCGGTCATAAGCTTTACTGGCATAAAGATAGCAAACTAGTACGGCTGGATTATCACACACCAAAGACAGCAGACAATGAAAAACAACTCACGGTGATGCGACCAGTTAACCAAGGAGTGCTTTTTAACTTTGATATTCACTTCGAGAATTTGGCTGCTGAAGAGCTAGGCGCGCTCTTATGGATTTTAGCTATAACAGGAGATGGCAAACACTGCTTAAAGATTGGTATGGCAAAACCACTGGGCTTAGGTACGATCAGTATCCAGTCACGGCTTTGTTTAAGTGGACGAAGTGCGCGTTATCGATCATTGTTTGGTAATGCTCAGTGGCAAGAGCCTTCGCAAATAGGAGAAGATAAATCTGTTGGTCAACCTATACAACTCGAGGAACTGAAAAGAAAACTGCAAGAACAAGAGGACTTACAGGCCACAGACTGGTCCTTGTTCATTGATGCATTTGAGAAATATGTTCTCACTCAACTTAGCGAAACAGATAAGACATTTTCACAGTTAATGCGTGTACAGACCCTGTTGACACTCCTGCGCTGGCCGGGTCCAAGCAAAGACCAAACTAAATATATGCAGCTTGAAGAATTTAAGCAACGTCTAGTGTTACCTGACCCTTTATGGATCACTGATCCTAATCGGCAAACCGAGCGCAATCGGCAAAAAAATAACCGTACGCCACGTGTGGCTGCAATTCCTGAAAAGCAGGGCAACACAAGAGTGGCGGGTGAAATTGAAGAATTCTTAAAAGGAGAGCGTTCG
Source organism: Caldilinea sp. CFX5 (assembly GCA_021405325.1). The sequence goes on from QWII01000069.1 coordinate 49,746, forward strand.
CTACCTGCTGTCCCCACAGTTGCGCAAATTCAAAAATCAGAATTTCAAGGCGTCCCCGTTGAAGTTTCATCAACATCTGAACTCTATGTTGGTCTTTATACTAAAGGGGTCGTCACTACAAGTAACTTTACAGGGTTAACCGTAGACTTAGGGCTTCGAGAGGTAAAGGCGACTCTCAAACTCGAAGACTCACATCTTGCCCAAGGGGCATTGCAAGAAGCATATCCGGTAGGGCAAACGATCTTTGCATATGTCAAAGAGCTTAGAATTAAGAAAAATAAGGGGACACTTTATCTCTCGTTACAACCACCCCAGTAAACGATCTAGGCTTAACAGGATCTCAATGGGAATCGATTGAAACGGCAGGTTGTTCAAGCAAGAAACGCCCTACCGCTCGAATTCTATCTATGTTCCGCCCAAACCGAATGCCAGAAGAACCAGTCCAGGTAATCTTCATGGGCTTGCGGCGAATCAAGCGTGGGGAGCAGTTCGTTCTCGAAACGGTCAAAGGATCGGCCATACTGTTGTTCAAAACGCTGAAGATGAGCCTTTGCTTCGGCAAGGGTGGCTTCAACTTCATGAAGCCGTGCGCGTGTTGCTTCATATAAGCCGGCGCGAATCAACGCGGCGCGTTCCGGCTCTGGCAGCTCTGCTAACGCAGCCGGCAATTCAACCAAGACTTGAGTCATCCTGACATTTCCTTTCCTAACACCAAAATCATTGTGGTAGTATAGCGCAAGTGATCAAGATGATTCAAGCTGATTTGTTCCACATGCGCCATCCATTTCTTATTGCCTATCAGACGCAGAAAGAACGCTTGCTTGTATGACAATTCCTACCGACCAACCCGTGACGGCAAACGATAGCGCGACCACCAACACCGGCGGCGGAGCCGTGATCGACGGCGTAGTAAACACCAACAACTTGCTCACTCATGCGATTCGTTGCTGTTGGTTGCCTGGTCGCTTCACGATAAACGCTAATCGATAGGGTGATTTAGGCACTAGCACAATGAGTGGTGTTAAATAAAACCCAACCTAATGACGCCAGTTGCACTTTGTTGCGTACTGTGGTACGCTCTTAGAAGTAGAAAGCGAGACTGTCTTGCCTAAAGTTGTACAACCAAAGCAGGCGGTTGTCTATGCCGATGCTGAGGGCTACGAGCCATTTACCAATTGGCTCATGGCCCTGCGTGATTCACAAGGGCGACAGCGGATTCTTGTCCGTATCGGACGGCTGGAACAAGGGAATTATGGTGACGTTGCCCCAGTTGGCGAGGGAGTGAGCGAGCTACGTTTATTCTTTGGCCCAGGCTACCGTATCTACTTTGCCGAAGAAGGCAATACAGTGATTATCCTCCTATGCGGTGGTGATAAAAGTAGCCAACACCGGGACATTGCACAGGCCAAAGTCTATTGGAAGGAGTTTCAAAGTCGTGCAAAATTTTAGAACGTTCCGTGAAGTGGAAGAGGAATATTTCCGCACTCATCCGGAGGAGATCGACAACTATCTTGCACTCATTTTTGACGAATATGCGAATGATGGTGATCTGGCGGCGTTGTTAGCCTCCTTACGTGTACTCAGCCGAGTCAAAGGGATTACTACCATGGCAGAAGAAATCGGCATGACCCGGAAAGGGTTACAGAAAGCGCTTTCGGAACAGGGGAATCCGAAATTTGCCAGTATCAGCGCCATTCTGCAAGCAATGGGGTACCGCCTCGCACCACAACGTATCTCATGAAAACCTTAGAAGGCGCTCACCTATCAGAAACAGAAAGAACGTTTGCTTGTATGACAACCCCAACCGACCAACCCATGACAGCCAGCGCTAGGGCGGTTACTATCAACACTAGCGGCGGCGCCATGATCGACGGCATGGTAACCGCCGCCCGCGACGTCATCGGTCGCGACCAGATCAACATCACCATTCAACAGACCGTGGTGATGACACCGGCGCCGCCGCTGCCGCCTAGCGACCTGCATCTGCTCAACTTTGGGCGACCGCTCAGTGAGTATCAGCGTAACCAGATTGAACAGGCGTTGGGCTTTCGGATCAGCCGGATCATTATCAGGCCAGTTGAGTTCCCGGAGGATCAGGACTTTGGCCCCCAGGTCGTGACCCTGCTCGATGACATCGGCTTTACGGCGCATGAGTGGCAAACGATCCCGCTGCTGGTAAACCCGCCCGGTTTTGCGCCGGCGCCCGGCAGTGATCCGCTCGCGTCCGGCCCCAGCGGGAACAATGCAAGCCTATACCGTCGCCGAAATCATCAACTTACAAGCGTTGCGTGATGCCGCCCGTCGCCGTAGTCAAAGCTTAAAGGAGCGTTACCCATGATCCTACTCAACTTTTCCCATCCCATCACCCCGGCGCAACGGGCGCAGATCGAGGCGCTCACCGGGCAGCCCATCGCCCAGATCGTCGACGCCATGCCCCACTTTGATGAGCAGCAGCCCTTTCCCCCCCAACTCCAGGCGCTGGTGATGGGCGTTGCGCTGACGCCGGCCCAGTGGCAGAGCGAGCCGATCTTGGTGGTCTTGCCGTCGCTCAACTTTATTGCCGCGGCGTTGTTGGCCGAATTGCATGGGCGCATGGGCTACTTCCCGCCGGTAGTGCGCACGCGACCGGTGGCCGATGTCGTGCCACGGCGTTATGAAGTGGCCGAAATTTTGGATTTGCAAGGGATACGGGAGACGGCGCGCAAGGCGCGATAGGACGGCGTTGGCCGGTTACTGACTGATTTCCGTCATCGCAGCCAGCCCGTTGAGCGTCACGATCAGGTGGTTGAGGACATCACGCCCAAGAATGATAGGTGTAAATCGCCATTGGCAAACTACCTGTAAAAATAGAGGAATGCGTTGGATTAGTAGCCGCCAAAGCGTGGTGAACGCAACACCAATTCGCGTACAGCTTCCGCTTCCACCCGACGAACCAAAACGACTTTGCCAGCATAATTGCGCCGTCGCCGTTCTAAGAGGGCATCTTCATCCAGATCATGATCCACAACCTGACCCTGATAAATGGCAACATAATAGCCTAACAACTGTTGTGCCAGGGCTGGATGCAACCTTTGATAAGCTTCATCCTCACGAGCCATTGCTGCCCGGTTTGGACTTACATGAATGTTGGGAAAAGGTTGCTGGGTCTCCTCAAGTTGTTCGGCCAACACTTGCTCAATGGTACGGTTGGTTGCCGTGGCTTGTTTTGCTGCTTCCCGATAAACTTTGGGCGGAAGTGTAAGGGTGACAGTATGATCCATGAACTGTATTTATTCCTTGTTGGGTAAAGCTGCTGCTCAAAACGAACCTTGTTCCAGTATACCATGACCATTTTGCTTGTGCAAACCGGAGGTTTTTCATGCTCATTGCCATTGTCCTGACCCTCACCTCGCCCACCGAGGCGACGCTGCCGCCGCACCTGGGACGGGCCAACTATGCCGCCACCCTGGCCGCGCTCCAACGGATCGACCCTGCCTTGGGGCCGGCGCTCCATGACGGCGAGGGGATCAAGCCGCTCACCTGCTCCGGGTTGCTGCCCTTTGCTAGCGGTCACGACCCGATCCGCGTCCGCGCCGGCGGCGTCTACCATGTGCGCATGACCGGCTTGACACCGCTGGCGAGTGGGGCGCTGGAAGCCGCTTTCCTGCACCAGCCGCCGACTACCTGGCCACTGGCTGACCATGAATTTGTGGTCAGCCAGGTTGATTGTGACGCCGACCAGGAGCCGTGGAGCGGTAGCACCACCTATGAAACCCTGGCCGCCACCCAGTTGTTACAGGCCCAGGCGTTGCCGCGCAAGGTCGCCCTGCTCTTCCACAGCCCCACCACCTTTCAATCCAAGGGCATGCACATCCCCGTGCCGCTGCCCAACCTGCTCTTTGGCAGCCTGGTGGACCGCTGGAACGCCTTTAGCCCCATCACCCTCAGCCCCGACGTGCGCCGCTTTGGCGAAGAGATGGTGGCCCTGAGCAGCTACCGCTTGGAGAGCCAGGTAGTGGTGCAAAAGAATGGCGCCCCCTTGATCGGCGGCGTCGGGCGCGCCACCTACACCGCGCTCGGCGGCGACCGCTACTGGCTCGCCACCATGCAGATGCTGGCCGACTTTGCCCTCTATAGCGGCGTGGGGGTCAAAACGACGATTGGGTTGGGGCAGGTGCGGCGGCTGGAGAAAGGATAAGCAGCTTCACCCAACCACTGCGCCAGATCGTGGAGCAAGGGGGGCGGCTGTGCTGGTACGGGCGTGATAGGCCGGCGCGGGCGCGCCGTGCCGGCGAACTGAGCGGCCAGCGGTGGTTGTAACCGTTGGCGCAGATCGGCCGGCAACTGGAAGCGGGGCGTCGTGTCG
>QWII01000181.1 GCA_021405325.1 Caldilinea sp. CFX5
TTCCCGTTATGGCTGCGACCATTTTTCACAATCGCTTGGCTTTCACATGTTGGACATTTCATCCCTTCCTTATACCATCACTACCTTTTCATGTCTACCCTTTTTTCCTCTCTGTAGGCTACCGGTCTGAATCAAATCCAGCAAAGTTCCACGCGATCCGGCATCATAGGGGTGAGCGCCCTGCTCAGGTGTACCCAGACTCACAACCCGTTCTCAATCAGGAGTGACCCCGTATGAAGACGCTGCGTTTGCATTGGCGAAAGCCGACCGGCCTCGTTTTGGTTTTGTTGATCCTTGTGACCGGCGGCTGGTTTGTCCTGCGCCAGAGTGGAGAGCCGGCGACCGTCACGGCCCTGGTAACAGCGACGCCAACCGTTGCCCCCACCGCCGACCAACGACCATCGCCCTTGCCCACGGTTGACCGCGACCTACGAATCGACGCCACCAACCCAGTCAGCACCTGGCTCAATGTGGCAGTCGATACGGCGATTGAGATTGGCTTTAACCGCCCCGCCGTGATCCTGGGCGAGAATGTCGATCAGCAGCAGTTGCCCCATCCGGTACGCCTGGAACCGCCGGCAGCCGGAAAGGGCGAGTGGGCCAACCCGAACTATTACCGCTTTCAACCCTTCAAACCCCTGGACGGCGGCACGACCTACCGGGTGATTGTCGATCCTTTTGTCGGCATGGAAGAACGGACATTACGCGCCGCCCATACCTTCACCTTTACCACTGCGCTGCCCTATGTCACCGGTAGCGAACCGAACAACGCCTATGCCCACCCCCGACGCGTCATCACAATCCAGTTTGACCAGGCAATGGATGTAGACAGCACCCGCGCCGCCTTTACCTTGCAAGAACTATCGACCAAACGCTTGATTCGGGGTAACTATAGCTGGGCTGATGGCTATCGCACCCTGCGCTTCTTCCCCAGCGACCGGCTGAAGTTTGACGAAATCTACCTGCTCAATGTCGCCCAGAGCGCCATGCCGGCCAGTCGCCGTGGTGGCTTGCAGCAGCCCTACCGCTCTCAATTTGCCACGCTGCCGCTGCCCTATGTGGCAACGATCACGCCGGGCAAGGCAGCGACCGGTGTCCCCGTCGATGGGCAAATCACCATTCAATTTAGCACCGCCATGAGTGAGACCAGCGTCCTCAACGGTTGGCGCATTACACCGACCATCACCAACACCCAGGTCTACAGCAACTATTCTCCCTATGAATACAGCCTGACCCTGAACTGGACAAAAGAGCCGGCCACCACCTACACCGTCACCCTGGACGCCGCCATTACCGATGCCTATGGCAACCGCCTGGGCGACACCATCAAGGCGGGCGTCCCCATCTCACCGACGGGGGCGGACAAGGCGACCAGTTTCCACTTTACCACCGGCGATCTCCCCGCCTTTGCCCGGCTCAACATCGACCAACTCACCCATTTCAGTGTCTACACCGACACCTTTGTCGGGCTGTATTACCGCAACATCACGGCCAGCCAGGTCACGCTCTATCAAGTGCCGCTGAGTGAGTTTGTGCGTGTCTTTAGCAACCAATCGTTGAACAACGGGGCTGGCTATCAACCCGCCGACCCAGTCGAGCAGATGCTCTGGACAAAGCGCTATGAACTGGCAGCGACACGCAATGTGATCCAGGCGCTGCCGATTAAATTGCGGGATGAAGCCGGGAAGCGCTTACCGCCGGGTCTCTACCTCTTGACCGTGACTGACCCCGACCCGCAACAGAACACCTGGGTCATGCCACAACTGCAAGCGCTAATCGTCCTCAGCAACCACAATCTGGTGGTGAAAAAAGCGACGCAGGGGCAGAGCCTGGCCTGGCTCACCGATTTCCGCAGTGGGCAGCCGGTGGCCAATCGTTCCTTGAATTTTCTGGTGAATGGCTTCTTGCAAAGCAGCGTGGCGACCGACGACGAAGGGCTTGCCCGCGCCGGCCTCCAGCTCAACCAGCAACAGGGCAACTGGCCGGTCGTCGCCGTCAGCGGTGAGCCGGGTCGCGCTGACTTTGCCATCGGCGCGACCGACTGGAACCAGGGTATTACCCTCAGCGATTTCAACCTGCCCTATCGCAACTATGACGAAAAGCACATCCTCCACTTCTTCACCGACCGCCCGCTCTACCGCCCCGGTCAGCGCGTCTATTGGAAGGGCATCATTCGCCGTTGGCGGGGCGAGGAATATCAGTTGCCGGCGGAGGGGTCAAAGGTGCTACTGCAACTGATCGATAGCCGGGGTACTATTATCGCCCAGGCGACGCCGGCCATTAGTCGCTTTGGCACGGTCGATGGCTTCTTCGACCTCAACCCCGAAGCCCTGACCGGCGGTTATTATCTGAACGCCACCTTTACCTATGGCCCGAACTACCAACTGAACACCAGCGCCAATTTCCTGGTAGCGGCCTATCGCAAACCGGAGTTTGACATCAGTGTACAGAGCGACCAGGACGAAGTGCAGCAGGGCGACCCCATCCGCATCACCACCGAAGCCACCTATTTCAGCGGCGGGCCGGTGACCGGCGCAACGGTTCACTGGCGGTTGGTGGCCGCGCCCCACACTTTCACCTGGCAAGCCCCCAACGCCGACCGTTTCTATCGCTTTGCCCCCTTTGACCCCCATCAACTGGGCGCTGATCCCTATGCCAATTTCCTGGGTGGGTTGGTCAAAGAAGGCGATGGCGTCATTGATGAGAGTGGCCGTTTTGTCCTGGAACTCCCCGCCGACCTGGGCGATAGCGTCTTTAGCCAACGCTGGACGGTCGATGTGACGGTGCAGAGTCGCACCAACCAGTTTGTCAACCGTGCCGCGACCTTGCTCGTCCACCGGGGCGACTACTATGTGGGGATCAGCCCACGCAGCTATGTCCTGGCCCAGGGCAAAGCCAATCAGATCGACTTTCTCACCTTGCAACCCGACGGCGCGCCCTATCCCCAGGCGACGCTAGACGTGACCCTGTACGAATACCAGTGGAACCCGGTGCGCAAACGACAAAGCACCGACTCCTACCTCTGGGAGAATACGCTCCAACGCATCGAAACGCTCACCGCCACGGTGCAAACCGACCGCAATGGCGTGGCTCAGTTGCCGTGGACGCCGGCCAAGGGTGGTCAATATCTGCTCACCGTGCGCAGCGCCGACCGCCACGGCAACCCGATCAACAGCGCCCAGACGCTCTGGGTCAGCGACGATGTCGGCTCCTATGTCGCCTGGCCGCAAGCGAACCATGACCGGCTGGAACTGGTCGCCGACAAAGCGCTCTACCGCCCCGGCGAGACGGCGCACATCCTCGTCCCCAGCCCCTGGCAAGGCAAGGTCAAAGCGCTGGTGACGATTGAACGGGGCGGCGTGCTGGACGCGCACACCCTTGACCTGACCAGCAACAGCTCTACCATTGATGTGCCGATTCTGGCCGACTATGTCCCCAGCGCCTATGTCAGCGTTGTCCTCGTGCGCGCCGGCGACAAGGATGACCCGGTGCCGGCCATGCGCATCGGCTACACGCAACTCAAAGTCGATAGCAGCGCCAAAGCGTTACAGATCGCCGTACAACCCTCGGCCATCAAGGTGCTACCCGGTGCAACGGTGCAATATACGTTGACGGTGCGCCATGCCGATGGGGCAGTCGCGCCCAACAGCGAAGTGACCGTGGCGTTGATCGACAAGGCAGTCCTGGCGCTGCGCCCAATGGTTGCCACCTCGTTGCTCGACCTCTTCTACTACGAACGAGGACTGGGCGTGACCACCGGCGCGACTATCATCATCAACCGTGACCGCTTGAGCCAGCAGATTGGCCGCGGGCAAAAGGGGGGCGGCGGTGGCGGTGGTGGCGGCTGGGAAGTGCGTTCCGAATTCCCCGACGTGGCCTGGTGGCGCGCCGATTATGTGACCGATGCCAGGGGCCAAGGCCGCTTTACCGTGACGCTGCCCGACAATCTGACCCGCTGGGTGTTGCTGGTCAAAGCGCTTGACCAGAAAACCTATGTCGGTGAAGCCAGCCAGGAGATCGTCGCCACCAAGGATTTGCAGGTGCGCCCCCTTGCGCCCCGCTTCCTGACGGCGGGGGACAGCGCCACGGTGGGCAGCGTCCTGGTGAACGCCACCGACCATCCCCTGACCGCTGTCGCCTTTGCGGTGGCGGTGGAAGGCGCAACGCTGGGGAACGGCCAACAGCAGGTGACGATGACGCTGGCCGCCAACAGCCAACATCGCCTGCTCTTCCCGATCAGTGTGACCTTGCCAGTGGAACAGGTGGTGTTGACCATGACCGCCCGCGCCCCGGCCACCGCAACGGGCCAGGCGCTCAGTGATGCGGTGCGGCTGGTCATTCCGGTCAAACGCTTTATCACCGCGGCCACCTTCGCCAGCGCCGGCACGGTCCCCACGACGACCTTACAGGTGCCGCTGACGCTACCCCAAGCGGTTGCCGGTGACGCCGAGTTGCTGGTGAAGTTGCAAGACAGTCTAGCCGACAGCATGGTCGATGGCCTGACCTATCTGGAACACTACCCCTATGAGTGCAACGAGCAGGCGATCAGCCGCTTCCTGCCCAATCTCTTCACCGTGCGCGCCTTCCGCGACCTGGGCCTTCATGACGCCGCGCTGGAACGGCAGTTGAACTACCAGTTGGCGGTGGGCGTCCAGCGCATGATGAGCCGGCAGAATCCCGATGGCGGCTGGGGCTACTGGCCGGGCGGCCCGTCCGCGCCCTTTACCACCGCTTATGTCTTGTGGGGCTTGCACGCCGCTCGCCACTTTGGCTACCCCATGAGCGATGATCTTTTCCAGCAAGCCGGCGCCTTTCTCGAAAACAGTTATCTTGCCGCCTCGACGGCCCAAAGCTGGGAGTTGAATGAAGCGGCCTTCAAACACTTTGTGCTGGCCGACCTGGGACGGGGCAACCCCGGCGATATGAGCGTCCTCTATGACAACCGGGCGCGCCTGGGGGTCTATGGCAAAGCTTATCTGGCCATGGCGATGGCCCAGTTGAACACGCCCGATGCCAACTTTGTCAAGGCGATTGACACGCTCATTAACGAGATCCTGCAAGCGACCCACCACAACGGCGACCAGGCCTTCTGGCGCGAGGAACAGCCGGACTACTGGAGCATGAACACTGATGTGCGCACCTCCGCCATTGTTGTTACCATGCTACTCCGCCTCTGGCCGACCCACCCGATCCTGCCCGATGCCGTGCGCGGTTTGCTGGCGGCGCGCCAAACCGGCTATTGGGGCAACACCCAGGAGACCGCTTGGTCGCTCATCGCGCTGACCGACTGGTTGCGCGCCACTAAAGAACTAGAAGGCAACTACACCTGGCAGGTCGATCTCAATGGTGCGGCCTTGGGCAAGGGCGTTGTCGATGCGCAAAGCCGCACACAGAGCGTTGAACTGCGCAGCCAGTTGCTGACCTTCCTGCAAGCGGCAACCACCGAAACTAACACCCTCACCATCAGCCGCAGCAACGATTCCGGGCAACTCTACTATTCGACGGCGGTGCGCTATGCCGTCGATGCGCTGGCGGTCGCGCCGGTCAGCCAGGGGGTGAGCGTGGATCGTTACTTTGAGATGGCCGGCAACGCCGTCAACCGCGCCCAGGTCGGCGACTGGCTCACGATGACGGTGCGGATCACGGCGACGCAGGAGTTGCACCATTTGCTGCTGGAAGTGCCGTTGCTGGCGGGCAGCGAACCCATCGACAACCGGCTGCCCACCCAAGCGAACAATCTGAATAATACGGGCGAGGGTAGCCGCACCTGGCTGGGCGCGAATGGCGAAAAGGTGGACTATCGCCCCTTGTGGCCCAGCTATGTCGATACGCGCGATGACAAAGTGGCGCTCTTTGCCACCTACCTGCCCGCCGGTCACTACTATGTCACCGTGCCGGTGCGGGCGACGCTGGCGGGAAGTTATCGCGTGCTGCCGGCGTATGCGGAGATGATGTACTTTACGCAGGTGATGGGACGGAGTGGTGGGGTACAGTTGGTGATTGAAGAGAAGGGCGATGCCATGACAAAATAATGTAAGATTGATGATTGACGGGCGATTTGGATCATGGTACATTTGTGTTAAATTCTCTACAATTACAAGAATTGTCAAACATGCAGCCGCAAGATTTTGATTTATTGAGTGAGATTACGAGTGTAGAGACCATGTCTGTCAATCATTCTATCCGGGAACGGGAGCAATTGAATCGTCAGTATGGTGTAGGCCGTTGGCGCAAACGTAAAGGAGTTGCCACCATTCGCTATAAGAAGAATGGGCGAGTCGTCACCGCCGAAATCCACTGGTACGAAGCGCACGGCATTGGGGCTACCAAATGGAAAGTCAAACGCGAACTAAAGTGAAAACAGAGAAACCACAAAATCAGCCAGCGCGTTATGCGAAATGCTTGGGCAATGGTGGCGATACGCTGTCGTTAACGCCGGGGCAATTTTACCAAATTGTGCCTGATGAAGCCGAAGCGCATGGGCTGTTACGCATTGTGGATAATACAGGCGAAGATTATCTCTTTGACGCTGACTTGTTCGAGGAAGTATACGACTTGTCGAGTCTCTTCACCGAACTTACGGTTGGACTGAGCATACCGATGAAGGCGACAATTTATCAACTTGCCAATCAACAGGGCAAGAGTATGTCTGCGCTCCTGCGCGAGTGGATCGATGAACGGCTGGATTTGCCCGTTGGCGCTGATTGAAAGAAGTCTGCAACGCGACCAGAAAGATTCGATTGGTTGGCCTGGATATATAAGCACAGGGGGTTGTAGAATGGATCGAGTAGCAACCTATCGCGCCTTACTGAAAGAATTGCTCAGTCAACATGCCGAACGGATGAACCGCCGTCCACAACCAGAGACCGAAACCGAAGTAACCTTTGACGAGGATCGCGATCACTACATGGTGCTACGGCTTGGCTGGACCCCCAAGGGACGCGTCTTTGTGCCAACCTTGTACGCCCGCTTGCGTGATGGCAAAATTTGGATTGAAAATGACTGGACTTCCGACGGACTGGCGACCGAGTTGTTAGAACGGGGCGTACCGTGTGAAGATGTGGTATTGGCCTTCCATCCTCCGGAGATGCGAGTTCATACGGAGTTTGCGGTTGCCTAACAAAGTACCACTTGCGCATTGATGAGATCCGTGCTTTGGTAGTGGGCTTGCTGACGTTCCAAGGCAAAGTCTAAATCTTCCGAGTAGCGCGGCAGGTGATAGAGAACACGCAAAGCCGTGCCACCATGAAAGGCAAGTGGAATCATCGCACCGGCCCGCTGTAGGCTTTGCAAAATCCGCATTTGGAGATACTCGCGCACCAATGAGCGCTGTGTTTCCGGTGTCGCAACCCCAGCAAGCTGTGCTTCCAAGTAGGGAATCATAGGGCAACGTACTCGGTCAATTCTGCTTTGACCACTTGTAAAATATGGCAAAGCGCGCGTTTGAGTTTCGGCTTGTCGGCCTGCTCGACATAAGCAGTCAGGCGGGCCAGATCAAGCTGATCCAGGTTTTGCAAGCGTAACGCTTCAATATACGCTGGGTCGTCCGCATCTGGCGTCAGGTAGATGAGATCGAGCAGCGCTTTTTCCGGCGTCGCCAGATAAGCCCACTGGGTTGTCGTTACCTGGCGGTGTTGAAAGCCAAAAAAGAGGGCCGGTTGAATATGGTGATAATGAAAAGCGCCATACAGATTTTGCCACACACCCGGACGCCCCGTTGTCACACTGGTCACAATGGCAACATGTTCTGGAATCAGGTCAATGAACTCGCTGTCAATTGGGATAAAGCACGGCAAAGACTGCCGTTAGATCCGATTGAACCGTTGCCATGAGGTGATGTATGTTTGTACATGTAACCAAGGTAGAATACCTAAAGGATTATCAATTACGGCTCACATTTAGTAATGGCGTTGAAGGGGTTATCGATTTAAAACCTGAATTATACGGAAAAATCTTTGAGCCGCTACTCAATCAAGCGTTATTTCGGCAAGTCTTTCTGACAAGCCGCACGATTGAATGGCCGAATGGGGCTGATTTTGCACCAGAGTATTTGCTTTCCTTAGTCAAAGGAGAACAAGCAACGCAAATGCCTGTCTTGGTTCCAGCATAGGGGTTGTACCAGTCTTACCTGCTGTTCGCTCATCGGATAGCAGGGCGAACATGCACTGGCCCGACCAAAGATGCAGCGCACTTTTTGTCCTCTTCTGTTAATCCAACTGTACCAATTCCTCTATCCCGCGGTACACTCGATCCCATTGGCATTTACCCAACAAGCACACAGTCACGACCGGCCAGGCCAACAGCGCTTTGGGTTTCCCCCACGCTGCCCGCCGACCGGCGTCAGGAAAGAGAACAGAGCGTCATGACCAAGCACGATCGCGTCGCCATGATTAGCGCAGGCGATTGCGAGTGATGTAACGCGCATTAGCCCATTGACTAAAGATTTAGAGCTACCAACGCCGTCGCCCCGCCCGTCTTACCATCAGCTCATGTCAATCGCGCCCGGACGGTCCAGCTGGGCCGCCCCGGCTCGAATTCGCCAGAAGGCCTGGCGAAGCCAGGCTGCCCTGGCGGATGGAATTCGCGCGCGACGGCGCCAGCCGCAAGGAGGCGCCCGAAGGGAGGGAGGAGGCGTACCCCAGGTACGCCGCACGACCGACCGAGGGACCGACGCCGCGGATGGCGCCGGCCCGCGCGAATTCGTTAGAAGGGCCAGCCTGCGTTGAGGTGCACCGGGTAGTTCGACTCGATCACCGGCGTGTTGCCGCCGATGCCGCGCACCGCGCCCGAGGGCCAGTCGATCTCGCAGACCTCCCACATGTCCTGGGTCGCGAGCAGCACCTCGTTCCAGTTGAAGCGCAGCTGGCCGTAGATGTAGACGCGGATGGTCACGTAGGCGTTGCCGTAGCCCCAGTCGTCCCAGTAGTGGGCGCCGACCGTGTAGGTCTTGTTGAACTCGGGGAAGCTCAGGTGGAAGTTCTCCGGGCCCGCGCCATCGGTGTCGTCGCGGTCGAGGCTCGGGTCGTCGTTGCTGCCCGAGCCGGCCCAGTTCGGGTTCGGGTTGAGCCAGTAGGTGTCATACCGGTCGTCGAAGTAGTCGCCCGCGTTCGGGTGGAGCACGTGCAGGTCGACGTCCGAGCCGACCGACATGCCGCCGAGCGTGAAGCCCGTGTCGGTCTCGGTGATGTCGCCCGGGGTGCGCCAGATGAGCTCGACGTGGATCGCCTCGTCCGAGGTCACGATGACCGTGTACTCGGCCGGGCTGCAGCTCTGCGTGCCGAACTGGTCCCACACGTCGAGGACGAACGTGTAGCTGCCGATGATGTTGGCCGTGAACTGGATGTCGCGCTGCGTGGCGCTCGGGCGGATGGTCTCGTTCGAGCCCGCGGGCTGCCGGATCGACCACTGGTAGGCGGTGAT
>QWII01000070.1 GCA_021405325.1 Caldilinea sp. CFX5
CCCTGGAGACCTGCCAGAAAGATCAACATGCGAATGCTGCCGATGCCCGTCCACAGGCTGACAATGATCAGCGAGGGCAACGCCCAATCCGGGCTGGCGAGCCAATCGGGGCCGCGGATGCCGAACCACGCCTTGAGTGTGCTGTTGACGACGCCGACATCAGGCTGCAAGATCCAGAGCCAGAGCAGGGCGGCGGCGACTTCCGGGGTCAGCGAGGGCAAGAAGAAAAAGATGCGCCAGAGCGTCTTGAAACGCACAGCGCGGTTCAGCAGCAACGCGGCAAAAAAGGAGCCGGCGATACCGAGCGGCACCGTCGTGATGGCCCAGAGCAAGGTGCGCCAGGAAGAGAGCCAAAAGATGCGATCCTTAAAGAAGGCTGTTTCATAATTTTCCAGGCCGACCCAACTTGGCTGTGCAAGGAGCGGATAGTAGGTGAAGCTATAGTAGAGCGAGGCGACCAAGGGGCCAGCGACGAAGAGGAGAAAACCGATGATCCAGGGTGAAATGTACAAGTACCCCTGGAGGGCCTCGCGCCGGCGCGCGACGCTCATGCGTGGGCGAGCAGCGCCGGCCCACGGCAAACGAGCCGCCCAAGCGGGTGGTGTCTGTTCTCTGGTTGTCATGCGTTATACCGCCCAATGTTCAATCGCTAACCACCGTGTGCTTTTGTCCCGTAGGCGCCCAGTGGGTTCCCGCTGGGCGCCTACGGGACGGGTAAACTGATCATGACTACTGTAACAAAACCCTAGAATGGCTTGTCCAGAATCTCGTCAACAGCGTCTTTGAGGTTTTGCATGAAGGCCGGAGTCAAGTCGGCTTCGCCGAGCCAGAGTTTGCCCAGCTCGTTGACATAGACCGTCTGGACTTCGAGGCCCCTGGCGTTGGCCGGCTGATGGAACTTCTCTTCTTCGGTCATGCACTGATACTGCAGTTCGAGGAAGGGATAGGTGATGTCCTTGACGGTTTCGATGTCATCTACGCGCGCCGTGAGATAGCCCTGATCTTCGGCGACATAGCGCGTAAAGGTTTGATCGGCTAGTGCATAGCTCAAGGCGAAAGCCTCTTCCGGATGTTTGGTGCTGGTGGTGGCGCTGTGCGTATCCACGGAAGCCACCCAGCCCTTGGCATTGGGTTTGCGCGGGGCCTGGATGATGGTCATCTCAAAGGGCTTTTCGACCTCTTTCATACCCTCGCGCGAGCGGCGATAAAAATAGCGCTGGTTGTGGCGCATCCCTAACCGGCCGGCGAGGAAGAGCGCATCGGCGCCGCCGCTGGGCAAGGATGCTTCTACCGCGGTCAGCTTCTTGTCATAGAAGTTCTTGACCCAACTGGCCCATGCCATCCACTCCTCATTGTCAGCCAGGTTCTCGGTGCCCTCTTCGTTGTTCTCGTAGGCGCCGAACTGACGCACGCCATTCACAATGGCTTGAATGCCGGCGGCCTGGATCATGATGCCATAGACTTCGCGATCGTCTTCCGACCCCTTGGTCAGCGCCTCGGCCCAGGCGGTGATCTCCTCGTGCGTCACCCCATAGGGCGATGCCGGCAGTGGGATGCCGGCCTCCTCAAAGAGCGTGTTATTGAGCCAAATGTAGGCTTCACCAGGGTGCGAGGACTTAGGCATCCCATACATCTTGCCGTCGTGGGTCAACGTATCGACGGCGGCGGGCAGCCATTCCTCCTTGGAGATGCCATGCGCCTGCTGATAGTCATCTACGGCTGCAATCACCCCCAACTTGACCAGGCGCGTGTGCAGCGTCCATACATCGGAGGTGAAAATGATGTCGCCAATGGTGCCGGCGGAAGCCGAGGTCAGAATCTTAGCATCATACTCGCCACCGGGAATGGGCGCCAGTTCGATCTTGACGTTGGGGTGTTCCTCGATAAACTTGGCGGGACGGCGCACATAGATGGCCGGCTCGGACTGGTCGCCGCCGGCGCGCATGTTGAAGATCAGCGTGATCGGCTCGGCGGCCGGCTCCGCGGCGCCACTCCCGGTGTCAGCGGCGGGCACGGCGGGTGCGGCGGGCACACAGGCCGCCAGCCCCAACGTCAAACCGGTAGCGCCTGTCACCAACAAAAAACGGCGGCGACTGAGCTTGTTCTTTTCCTGCATAGAAGTTCCTCCTCAATGAACAGAAAGAGTAGACAATGGTGGATGCGAAAGGTCCGCCAATTGTTTTAACACATCACGTTGAGCGATAACATCTTGCGGAACGATTGACCAGACGATGCTGCGGTTGGACAAACTTTGTGATTTTCTAAAAAATTCTGCCGGAGCAAAGGATAACGCTTTGACTTACTGCCCGTTCAACTTCTGGGCTACGTGCTGCGGGGCAATCATATATTGTATAGCCGTACTATGGGATATAATCAGTGTACCACAGTCGGTGCCTCTGTCAAAATAAGAAAAATGCATCAGCGGGTGGGCAAGCCGCAGTCGCACCTAGGCCAGCGAACAAATGAACACTAGGCGGCGAATTCTGAACCGCGGATATTTTGATTCAGCTATGATGTAGGCTTAATGAGTAAAACCCGAAAAGTCTTCAGAAAAAGAAACCAGGTTTTTGGTTGATTTGTCTTCTGTACGCTGGCTGATGGCGAAAAACCTGGTTTCTAAAAACTTTTTAGACTTTACTTTGTAAAGAGCGACGGATTGCAAAAGGCGGCCTGTTATGGCATCGCCGCGACGTGCAGATCATAGCCGCTCGCCTGCGTCCAGTTGACCGTCACCCACTTCCCGCAGTAGTGGTACGGCCCAAAGGTCAACTGTTCGATCCCGTCCAAGAGGAGGGGCGCTACTTCCAGCGCGCCGCCTGGACGGGGGCTTAGGCCGACGACATATTTGCAGATTAGGTCAGTGACAATCGCGCTCTGGGCGGCCAGTGTATGCTTGGGCTGGTTGTACTTGCCCGTCACAGCATGGTACGAGTAGGACGAACTCGGTCCGTCCAGCGTCATCATCTGGAGCGTCTTGCGGAGATAGTCGGCGGCCAGCGACGGAAAGCCATAGCGCACCAGCCCCTCCATCGTGAACCAGATGCCCGAGGTCACGAGACAATCGCCGCCATAGGTGGGCAAGCTGGGGTCAAGATCGGGCGTATCCAGGGCGACCGAGGGACAGGGATAGGGCGCGCCAAACGTCATGGGGTTGGTGAGATGAGCCACCAGCCGGTCAGCTTGCGCCCGGTCGGCAAGGCCGGCATACAAGGCCGCAAAGCCGGCAATACATTTCACCCCCGAACGCTGCATCGTCCGTGGATCGAGATCATAGTAGAAGCCGTCCGCCGGATCCCACAGAAACTGGTTGATGGCCGCTTTGAGTCGTGCGTTCTTGGCAATGAGCGCATCGGCATCCACGCCACTAGCGGGCAGCAGGGCCGCCGCCGCCAGCATCCGTTCACGCAGGGCATGGAGGTAGCAGTTGTAATCGACTGCGACAAACGGCGTATCCATCTTGAGCATCATCTCCGGATCGCCTTTGCGGAAGCCGGCAATAAAGGGTTTCAGGCGCAGCGAATAATCAAACTCATCGACAAAGGAACAGGCATAGAGGCCGCTGGGTAATTCATGGCGAGAAAACGCCTCCTCAGCTGCCACCATCACCTGGAGCATCTGGCGGAGAAACAGCGGATCGCCCCAGGTCAAGTAGAATTCCCAGGCGCCAAGAAGGCCATTGGGCGCGGTGTGGGGAATGGTGGTATAGAGAGCCAGATCGAGATCGGGCGGGCACTGTTGACGAAACGCGCCCACCGCCTGCATAGCTTCATCATGGCCGCGCATGGTTGTCATCTTGCGTGTGGGATGCAGATAAGTGCCGATATTCAGCCCGCCCCTATTCGCGGCTTGCAGCAGAATGCCGCCGGCGCCAAGCTGTTTGTCATTCAACCAGCGTTCGCAGATCGCATTCATCGGCGTGTTCCAACTCCACTGCCAGACGGCGCCGGTCTTCCACGGGCAGGTGTAGGGATGGGTAAAGGGCTCGTAGGGAATATCGTACAGGTTGGCGCGGGTGACATAGGCTTGGTAGTAATAAAGCTGTTCCAACGCCGTGTCGGAACAGGCAAAGAATGGCACGACTTGCCGAAAGTAGTCGTCCCAGGTCGCCTCCGCTGCGCTGAAGATCTGGTCAGGCTGACGCGCCGCCGCCTGCGCACTTGCCACCACGTCGGTGCGCGCATAGCCGCAACACAAGCTCAACACCAGTTCGCTCTGTGGCGCCAGGGTCAGGGTAGCGGAACAGGAAAAAGGCGCGTTTTCGGTGCTAACGCTTATCGCGTCCGCCCCACGCACAACGAGCGCCACGTAGAGTTCGGCATCGATCACCGCCAGCAGCCCATCATCGATTGGCGCTACGGTTGCGGCAAAGTAGGGTAGAGTAAAGCGCAACGTGGCACTGGGCAACTCCTCAGTTGTCCACCGGATCACGAGCGTATTGCCGGCTACCGCCGTGCGTTCCTGCACCGTGGCCGCCCCGATCCGCATCTGTTTGACGATCTGGTGTGGCTGGAAGGTGAGCGTCGTCTCATCGGCGGTGAGCGCCAGGTTGGGGCCGGTGCTGCGTACACTATCGTGGTTAACCAGTTCGGCAAAATCCCAGCCATCGGCAAAGTGATGGGGGAAGGGCAGCGGGTAAAAATGAATGCGTTCGCACCCTGGATGCTTGGGATCAACGAACAACGAGAGCTGGTTGTCCGTCAAAAAATGCTGTTCATGATTTGTAAGCCACCGGCGCCAGGGTTTTTCCAGCGCAGGCAACCCCTTTCCTAGCGCAACTGTTGGTCTGGCCTTTAACATGATCGGTTCTCCTAAACGCAAGCGACCCTATGGGACGGGTCAACAAGCAAAGGTGCTTTAACCAAACGCTAGAACATCCGCGGCAAGCCCAGTTGGGTCCATCCGTCCGGGCAAACTTTGGCTTGCTGATTGGAGGCGTAGTCGATAAATTCAGCCGTCCAGGTGGCCGGGTCCGTGGCTGTCGCCGTCAGCAGCCACCGCTGGCCGGCGCTGGTGGCGAGGTGGAGCGTCGGTGCAGGGTCATAGCCCAGCGCTTCACCGTTACAGTAGCGATAGGCCGCCGGCCAGGGGTTGACAAGCCGGCATTCACCGCCACGCAAACTCTCGATAAAGACCCACTGGGGCAGGCCATCTACAACCGCGGCGCTGACAATGAAGCCGCCGACGGCATGCAAGGTAAAGCGCGCCTGACCTTGCGTAGGCGTCGCCGGCGCTACACGTAAAACGCCGTCATAGCTTTGCAAAAGCGACTCATTCAGGGCGCAGGCCAGCACCGACATCGACTCCATGCCCATGTGCCGGAAAGGCCACATAGGGAAGGGAAAACGCGGGCCGTCCGGCTGCGCCGTATCGCGCACTTGATTGGTGCGGAAACGCAAGGCGGCCTCGGCCTTTTGAATATCGCGCGGGCCATAGTGACCAAAGCCATTGCAGTAGAATTGCCAGCGGGCAGGCCAATGGTGCAGAATCTCGGCCAACTCATTGCGCAAGCCCAGGCGCGCCAGCACAATAGGCAACGGATCCCAGCCCATACAGTCGGGGGCGTAAAGCTTGGCCGTATTGACCGCCAATTGGTACGCTGTGCTACCCTGCTGCGCCAGCCCAACCAGGCCGGAAGGAAAAACAGCCGCATACTCGACAAAGGGGAAGATGCCATCATAGACCTTCATATCTTCGCGCAGGCTGGTGTAAAGGGTCTGGTTCTTCTCCAAATGATGCAATGTGCTATAGGCATCGGGGAAAACCTGTAAGGGATCATTCGATGGGATCTTCGAAGTGAGCAGCCGCCCTTCCGCAATGCCCCACCCGGCGGCAAAGGTCTGGTTGCCAAAGGCGGTGTGGCCCTTAAAATGTCCCCGTTTCAGCCGCCACTGCTCGCCCTCCTGCACCAGGCAATCGTCAGGCTCAGTAACGGGCAGCGGCGCCAGATGCGCCAGGATGGTGCGCCAGTGAGCAGCCCGTGGCTCGTCGACCGCGGCCTCCTGCAGCGCGGCCAGGGTCGTCGCAAAGAGTACCCGGCCACAGACCAGCTCGGTGATGGCGTCATACAGTTTGATCCAGCCTTCGTAGCCCGTCCCGGCGCGTGCATGGTAGAGACCGTCGTCGCCGCGCACAAACAAGGATGCGAAGAACTTGGCCGCTTCCAGGAGATAGGGTAAGGCTCGTTCACGCAGGAACGCTTGATCGCCCGTATATTGAAATTGCCGCCAAAACTCCAACGCGATCTGCGCCACCGGAGTGTGGTTGGCGAGTTCGCCGGACGAGTTGTAGCCGCGCCGATCCGTCACATCTGATACCACCGCGCCATCGACGCCAAAGACCGCACGTGCATCCTGCTGTCCGTAGGGCAATGCGTTGAAACGATAGTTCAGATAGGCGGTGATCAAGTCATGATGGCCCGCCGCGTTGAGGGGCCAGTAGATCTCTTGTTGGTTCCAATGAAAGTAGAAGGTCCAATGCTGCACATCACGGCTAAAGGTCCACAGGCCATGGATAAAGCGCCCCGGTGAAGGGCCGCGCTGTGACGCATTGGCATAGTACATGGTCAGATGCCAGAGATTGTCCAAATAGTCGTTGCCCGAATCCAGCAATGAACGCAACCAGAAGGCTTGCCAGGCCGCCGCATGGTTGGCATAAAGGGTCGGCGTCGTCTGCTGTTCGCTGTGATCCAGCAATTCATCCACCAGGGCAATCGCATCACCGGCCACGGGCGAGGTGACGGCGGCCAGCAACGCCACTTGGTGGTTGGCCGCGGCGGGGATGCGCAGCTTGGCGCAGTGTGTGTGTTCGCGGGTGGCGATCACCGGCGCGGCGGCGCTGTGGGTAACCCGGCAACCCAGGGCAAAGCGACCGCTTGTCAACTGATGCGTGATCAAGGCGTTGTTGGCGTTGACTGTGGCTTGCGTCCCGGCCAAGCCAATCGTGGGATCCCGGTTGATCTGTTGATACCAGTGACCAAAGGTGCGAGAACCATAGCGCTCCACCGTGATCGCAAGTGGAATTGCTTCCGGCAGAGCGCTGGCAACGTCGATGCACAGTACGCCCTCGGCATGGCTGACAAAAGCGCGCACTGTCACCTCACCCAAGGGGCCGCTGGCGGCTATCTGCAATGTCGCATCGGCCAACTGGAGACGCCCCTGAAAATCACGTAGGTAAAAGAGATCAAAGAGCGGCACGCCAAAATCAAGCACGATCCGTCCCGCATGGCGCAGGGCCGAACAGTAATCCTCTTCTTCCGGCGCCCAGTTGCGCAGGCGCGGCGGGCCATCATCCCACAGATCACATTTATTCAGGACAAAGATGAGCTTAGATCCCTCCGTCCAGACCAGCACGCCCAGATCACCGTTGCCCAGCGGCAGCCCCTGGGTCGGATCATCCGGCGGGCTGAGATAGACCAAATCGTGGCGCGCCACCCGCCCCGGCCAGCCGATGCGCCAGCGCCCGGTTGCAAAATCAAAGGCTGAATTCACTTGATCTCCTTCCGTTTAGTCCCACCGCAGCAGATGGATAGTCCACGGCGCGACATTGTGTAAGGTCACAGCGACATGGTCCGGCCCGGTCACCTGTGCGGTCAAGGTCTGCTCCTCACCCGTCATAGTAAGCTGCTGAACCTGTCGGCTGTGTGTCCGCACGCGCAAGGTGATCACAGGCGCCGGGTCTAAGGAAGCGTTCAACAAGACGAGAACCAACCGGCCCTGGTTGTCACGGCGCGCCCACACCACCACCCGCGCATAGCTCTCGACCACCACCGGCAGCGTATCGTTGCTCAACCACTGGCAGACGGCCTTGAGTTGGCTGCTTTTGGACAGGTTATGAATCAACTGCCAGGGATAGTAGCCGGCCACGACAACCCGGCCCCCCAACCCATTGCGAAAGGCCGTCATGCAGGAACCATAGGCGGCGCCGGCATAATCGACTAGGTGGGCCAATTCTTCAACCCCGGCGGAGAGCGCTGCCAAATGGTAGGCCGGTTCCGGCCAAAATGATTGGCGACAGTCGCGGCTCCAACCGCTGAAGCGCCCATTCAAGGAGTGGTCGCTCAACACTTCGCTCATATCATGGGCGAACGTTTCTGCCACCCGGACGCCGCTCCATGCGCCAAGCCCCATCTGCGTCAGGCTCTGCAGGGCCGCCACATCCATCAGCACGCCGCCGGCAAAGATTTGCTCCAGCGCCGCGGGGCTAAAGGCTGCCGGCAGTGGCCCCGACAGAACGCTCATACAGGCGCCTTGGGGGCCATAAGCGATGGGCAAGCCCAGTTCCCCCAACACATAGGTGCGCCGTAGGGCTGCAACGCTTTCATTCTGACGCAGCCAGTTGCCGGTCGCGCCATGATTAGCAAATAGATCGCGATTCCAGGCCGGCCACACCCCCACCGCCGGGCTACGACCGGTGCTGGCGCGCAACGCGTGGAGAAAGGGCTTGCCGGCTTTAATCGCCGCGAGGAAGGGCAGATATTCTGCCAACGCGTCATTGGTGCCGATGATATTAAAGGCCGGACCGGTGGCGCCGGCGGCCATGTGCGCGGCCGCTTCCAGCATGGTGATGGCGACACTTTTGCGCAGCTTCTGGTAGGGAAAGTTCTCAATTTCCGATTGGAGGATAGTGACGGTTGCCGGTAACTGGCTGACCTGGCGACCCACATCGTGCGCTTTTTCCACCAACCCCATATAGGCGTCATCGTTATAGAAGCCGCCGCCCGGTCGCCAGCGCGCCGGCCCGGCCATCGGCCCGGCCAGCGCCGCCGCCCACTCGGCAAAGGCATAGCCCTCGTAAAAGCGGTCGCCGGTCATAAAGCCCATGACGATCTGCGGATTCACCTGATGGGCAGCCTCGGCGGCAGTGCGCAACAGGGTGGTGACAAGGCGTCGGTTGTGTTCCAGCCAGCAGTCGCGCCAACGATCGCGTTCGGCGGAAGGTTCGCCTTGCATGGCGGCCACCAGGGTTGTACGGGTAAATGCGCTGCCAAACTCGCGATTAAAGCGTGCCATACAGCCATCACAAAAGCAGGTCGCCACCACCGGCATGTGACCATACAAGCGCACATCGTCATCCACCCAGATCAGATCCGGCCCGGCCTGAGCGACCAGGGTGTAGACGCGCTGCACATACGCCAACAAGTCAGGGTCGGCGGGACAGTAGCTGCCCTGGCTGACCTTGCCCTCCGGGTCGGTCACCCGTGGCCAGGGCGCGGCCAGGGAATGGGGCAGATTCTCCTCGTGATGGCCCATGCTCGCCAGCACATTGATGCCGACGCGATAGCCCGCCGCCCGCACTTGCGGTAACAGTTCAGCCAGTCGCATACACCGGCGCTCCATCTCAGCCAGCGGCAGGGGTGGATGGGTAAACGCCGTGAAAAAGAGTACTTCGTCGATGGTTTGCGGGTGGGTGGCAAGAAAGTGCAGTAACTCCTGAAAGCCCACGTCGGTCAGCCATTGCGCCGTGCCAACACGCAACGCAATCAGGTTATCCGCCGGCAATTTTGGCTCATGGTCCATCTGTGTCAATCCTTGTTTGTACGGGCCTCAGCCCTTGAGCGCGCCCAACATGACGCCCTTGGCAAAGTATTTTTGGAGGAAGGGATAGATCACCAGCAAGGGCAAGACCGAGAGCACAAGCGTGGCCGTGCGCACGCCGGCAATCGAGGTCTGGGTCTTGACCTCGGCGGGCAACGATTCGATCATGGAGACGCCGACGACGATCTCGCGCAAGACCAGGGCCACGGGAAAGAGATCGCGATCATTCAAAAAGATCAGGGCGCCAAAATAGCTGTTCCAGATCGCCACACCGCTAAACAAGGCCAAGACGGCTACAATCGGCTTGGAGAGCGGAAAGACAATGCGCCAGAGAATGGCCCAGTCACCAGCGCCATCGATCCGGGCCGCTTCGCGCAGTTCACGGGGAATGTTGGTGCGCAGGAAGGTGAGCGCAATGATCACATTAAAACCCGACAGCGCCCCCGGCAGAATCATCACCAACGGGTTATTGACCAGGCCCAGATTTCTGATCTGCAAATAGTAGGGGATCAGCCCGCCACTGAAAAGCATGGTAAAGACAATCAAAAATAAGAGGACGCGCCGAAAGGGCAAAGTCTCAATCGAAAGCGCGTAGGCCGTGAGCATGGTGACGAGAACACATAACCCTGCGCCGGAGACCGCATACAAAACCGTGTTGAGATAGGCGCGCCAAAAGACCGGAAATTGTAGCACGACCTGATAGTTTTCCAGTTGCGGCTTGACCGGCCACAGGTAAAGATAGGGGTTGGGGATGTTGGCCGTACTGAACGATAAGACGACGACATAGATCAGCGGATAGAGGGTCAAAAGCGAAGTGATGGTCAGGATCACCAGGATCGCGCCGTCAAAGATACGACTGCCCAGACCCTGACGATAGAGCCGGCTTACCATTGCGCGTCTCCTTCAACTTCTTTGCGTGCTGGCCTACCACAGGCTATGGTCCGTGGTCCGTTTCGCCACCCAGTTGGTCGTGACGATGAGCAGCAGCCCGACGGCCGATTGGAATAACCCCACGGCGGTCGAAAAGCCATAATCAGGGCGGAGGCCGCCATCCCCCGCAATGCCGCGGCGATAGACAAAGGTCTCGATCACGTCGGCGGTCACATAGGTCACCGGGTTATAGAGCAACAGGATCGCTTCGAGACCGCTGCGCAACAACCCGCTGATACTGAGCAGGAGCAGAATTACCATCGTGGGCACCAAAGCGGGGATGGTGATGTTCCAGATCAGTTGCAGCCGATTGGCGCCGTCGATGATGGCCGCTTCATATTGCTCCACATCGACGCCGGCCAGGGCCGCCAGGTAGATGATGGCGCCAAAGCCCGTCCCCTGCCAGACGCCCATCAGCACATAGATCGGCCGGAAATAGGCCGGCTCGGCCAAAAAGTTGAGCGGCTCCAGCCCGAAGAGGTTGACGCGGAGCTGGTTTAAAAGCCCGGTCATCAGCTCCGGGCTGACCAACATGCGCACAATGCCGACCATCACCACTACCGAAACGAAATAGGGAAAATAGGAGATGGTCTGGACGACCCGCTTGAAACCCTCCTGCGCCACTTCATTGAGCAAGAGCGCAAAGGTCACCGTAACGACAAACCCGACCGCAATCCCTAACAGATTGAGGATGATGGTATTGCTGATAATGCGGCCGGCATAGATGCTGTTGAAAAACTTCTCAAAATTGTCCAGCCCGACCCAGGGGCTGCCCCAGATCCCGTCGGCGACATTGTACTTTTTGAAGGCCAGCACGACACCCCCCATAGGGATGTAGTTAAAGAGGATCAACAAAATGATCGCCGGTATCAGCATGATCAGGGGGGTCGTGTGCGCCTTAAGCTCTCGCCAGAGCCGCGCCGACCGCCTGCTCCGGCTTGCTTGCGGCATCACATCGCTGATGGTCGCCATGATCGTTTCCTTCCCACGCCAGCGTTAAGCAGTAGTCATCTTTGACTTACGTGCTACGTGATTCGTGCTGCGTGATTCGTGCCAAACACGCAGCACGAATCACGTAGCACGAGAATGCGGACACTTACCACATTGAAAAACCCTGCACCCTAGCCGCGCGCCGCCGCTGTATTCCAAAGCTCGACAACACGCTCGACGTTGAGCGCCTTCATCTGCTCTACATAGGCGTCCCACGTATCCATGCTGACATCGCCTTTGATCATGCCGACCCAGGTTTCGGCCTGATAGGTATCCATGTCGGCGTTGATCTGAGTAAGTTCATCCTGCTCCTCTTGGGTGAAGACCGGCGCCGGGATCTTCACTTCCTGATACTGGGCGCCCATCGCCTGGGCGGCTGCCATCTCTTCGGAGACGGTAAAGCCGATGTGGGCGCTGTTATAGGGCGCCGGCGCCGGGAAAGCCTTGCTGGAGAAGAAGGGGAAGCCGATGCCATAGAGCTTCCAGAGCGCCACCCCCATCTCCATGCCGCCTTCTTTGACGGTCTGATTGACCAGATCTTTCACCTCCGGCAGGAATTCGTACTTATCGCCATCTTTGCTAAAGGTGACCCCTTCCACGCCCAGCGAGTAGAGCAGAAGCCCTTCTTCGGAAAAGATAAAATCCAAGAACTTGACGGCAGCCACCGGGTCTTTGCAATTTTTCCCCAACGCATAGCCGAAGCCGGCAAAGCCCGTAAAGTTATAGAGTTCGGTCTGCCCCCCATCCGGCCCGGTGGGCGGGGCAACAGCAACGATGTCGAACTTGCTGTCGGGGTGCTGTTCGCGGTATTGCAACTCATACGAATCGACGGCCAGATAATCATTGACGCCGACGACGCTCGTGCCGTTCATCCACTTTTCCTTGCCCTGCTCCCATTCGACCGTGCTGAGCATATTCGGGTCAATTAAGCCCTCCTGATACCACTTAGCCACCGTCGCCACCGCTGCCTTGGCGCCGGGCAAAATGCTGGCGTTCACCCACTGCCCATCGACCTGAGTCATCCAGTCGTTCATCGTCCCCTTGATGCCAAAGGCGCCCTTGAGCGAGTAAACGACCCCCAGCACATCGCCATAGATGCCGACGCCGTGCGTGTTGGCGTCATCCTTTTTGACGGCCACCATGTAGTTATACCAGTCGTCCAGCGTAGCCATCTGCGTAATGTTCAACTTGTCGGCCAGATCCTTGCGATACATCCAGCCCATGTAGACATTGTTGTTGCGACCGGCCATGGCGTACATCTTGCCGTCGGCGGCGCGCAAATCCTTGGCGGCGGTGGCGTACTCTTCGAGCAGCGCGGTGTAATTGGGCGCATGTTCGGCGATCAGATCGTCCAGCGGCAGACATGCCTCGGCGCCAAATTGCTTGATGGTATTGCGCGGGCCGATAAAAATATCGGGCGCTTCATCGGCGGAGAGCATGAGGTTGACCTTTTCGCCCAGCGAGGAGGAGGGTGCCGGTTGCCACTCAATGGTGATTCCGGTCGCCTTTTGCCATTCGGTAAAGAGCGGCTGCTCCCCGATGGGCGCCCGCGGGTCTTCACCCGTGAGGAAAGTGAGCGTCACGGCGCCGCCTTCGGCGGCTGGCGCGGCGCTTGGGGCGGCGCTAGGTACGGCGCAGGCGGCTAAGGCCGCGCCGGCGGCGCCGATGCCGGCGATCTGCAAAAATTGACGACGATTGAAGGTTGTTGATTGGGCTTGCATGGCATTATTTCTCCTTGGCAAATCTCAACGAAATGATCTAGCGAACATGCTTCTAGCTAATTGCCAACGCTTACTCGGATACCCAGGCTACACCGTTGTGGATGGGCGCATTGTTACGCCCATGCAAAGGCCACCTTACCGGTCTTGCTGCTGTCGAAGAGGGTAAAGGCGTCGGGGGCTTGTTCAATGGGAAAGCGATGGGTCACCAACGCCGCCAGCGGCACACGGCGGTCTTGGATAAAGCGCAACATCGCAAAGTACATGGCGCAACCCATCGACCGCGCCATTTTGACCGGCGCTGCCGGAAGTTTCATAGGCGCAATCCGCCCCCTCGCCGTGAGTCAACGCTTGGATGGCCTTCACGGGGTCGCCGGCGGTCGGGTCAAGCGTCTACCTCTATATCACCAAGCTAAGTCAAAACGACCAGCACTGTGTGCCTGACAAAACCACGCATCATACATCATAGGGGGGAGTGGGTGTCACCAGAAATTTCTCGGCTATGTTATCCTACAATAACATAGCACTACTATCCTGTCAAACGCTAAAAATGTAGCTTAGAGCGGTCTCTGCGGCGCCTAGGACATAGCACTAACGCCCTCAATAACTGCAGCCGGAATTCCTGTCCATTGGGTTAGCCATTCGGCGTAGCCAATGACCTTTTCCGGCGCGCCGGCGCTGCGGACAATAAAGCCCTGAGGCTTGCCTTCAGGGGTGGTATAGGCGGTCGGCTCATAGCGCAGATCCATCGACCACCGGACGGCATCGGCATTATTGGACGTTGCGCGGTGGGGCGTCTTTATCGCTAAGAAGGTTGCTTTTTTGCAGCGCGCCGAACAGCCTCACTCTATGTTTCCTTCAAACTGGCTCAACTCCGGCCAGATACTGTGCATCTGCCAGACATCCAGCGCTAGCAGTTGCGCCATGTCACCCCGTGCGAAGAGCGCAATCCCGGTACTATCGCTGCGCGCCGGGTAGACGCGGATGGTCAGACATTGGCGCTCGTTGGCATAGACTTCGATCAGGCTCCGGTCAATAAAAATCCGCAGGCGAAGAGGCTCATCCTTGGCCAGTTGCAGTGGTCCGCTCTCCGGTGTACGGGCATAGACATCGCTCCGCAGCGAGGCGGCGGCGACATCAATCTGTAATGAGCTAAGTCCGAAATAGCGGTGATTTTGTCGAAACAGGGAAATACGCGTCTGCTCCGCCCCATCCGGGGAACGGAGGACGACGAACCCGACCTCGCGTGCCGACCCTGGCTCGATCACGGCTGCGATTTCAATCGCTTTGCCACCGATCCCTTCTAGCACAACTTCCGCGTTGGCGGGGATGGTCATGGGGGCAACGGTGCGCCGGTCAAAGCGCAAGGCGGCGACCGTCGGGACCGGCGCCATCTGCAAGCTGTTCTCTGCATCCAGCCAGTAATGACGGGGCAGCGTCATGACATCATCCCAACCCTGGCGCTCCTTCCCTTCCTTGACATTGAAAATCGCCAGAAAGCGGCCCTGGTCGTCAATTGTCGCTGATGGCGCGTGCAAACTGCCCACCGTCCACGGACCATAGTTGATGCGACCATGCGTTTCAGCCTGAAAGCGATGGGTAACCGTGTCGTAATGGCCGATGTAATAGCGACCGGCATGTTTGTGGCTAAAGAGCAGGAGTATATGCTTACCGTTGCCGATGGGCCAGAAGTTCGGCACCGCGGCGTCCTCGCCCGGCTCGGCAAAGAAGGCGTCTTCAAAGAACGGCCCCAAGTAAGTCCACTCAGCCAGGTCTTTCGAGTAGAAGAGATGATCCACGCCGACGCAATCCACCCCGCGCACACCGTCCTTGAAGGTGCCGGAGATGGAATAGTAGCCGTCAGCTTCCTTCCAGATACAGGGATCAAAGACGCGATACCAGGCGCCATCCTTTGCCACAGGCTCAATCGTGCCGCCGGTGCGATGGTGAATATCGCCGTCAATCACCGGGTTGTTGGGATGCTTCTGCCAGTTGAGCAGCAATGGGTCGGACGCCGTAGCAATGGCGTTGCCCGCTTGTGTGCCGTGGTACATGGCAATAACCCGCTCGGCTTCGACCAACGTTTGACCGCTGTAACAATCTCTTTCCGTGTCGGGGTAGAGCGCCGGCGGCAGGTCACGCCAATGAATCAAATCCTCGCTTACCGTATGGCCCCAGTGTACGCGATCTTCACCGGTCGGTCGAAACTGGTAAAACAGATGATAACGCCCTTGCCATTGACAGAGGCCATTCGGATCGTTCATAAAATTTTCGGGCGGGGAAAAATGATAGAGTGGTCGATAGGGGTCGGCCGCCAAGTCCTGGCGCGCCGCGGCAAAGCGTTGCACCATCGCATCGGTCGCCAGCGCTTTCATCTGCTCTTCCAGCGTAGCCGGATAACGCTTGCCTTGCAGCGCTTCAAATCGTGGTACAGTCACGAGCATATCCTTTCCAGTACAGGAGTAATGACAATAGGATTTTCCTAAAAAATAAGGCACAAAGCCCCGTGCTACGTGCTACGTGATTCATGACTTTATCGCGTAGCACGCAACACGAATTACGAATCACGCCTTCACCCCACCCATCATAATCCCTTCGATCAGGTAGCGTTGTCCCAGAAAATAGACCAGCACAACCGGAATAAGCGAGAGAACGACGCCCGCCAGAACCACGGAGATGCTGCCGGTCATTTCAAAGCCTTTTAGATCGTTCAACCCCAACGGAATGGTGAACTTGGTGTTGGAGAGCAAAAAGACCAGGGGGCGAAAAAAATCATTCCAGTGATTGTTAAAGGCCAAGACCGCCAACACCGCCTGGCCGGGCGCGACGAGCGGCAGGTAGACGCGGTAGAAGACTTGAAAAGGATTGGCCCCATCGATCATGGCCGCCTCTTCAAACTCTTTGGGGATGGCCATGAAATATTGGCGCAGGAGAAACGTGCCAAAGGCGGTGGGCAGCGACGGCAAGATCAGCGAGGTCAATGTGTCGGTCAGACCAAGGCGGCTGATCAACACAAAGACCGGGATAATCGTGGCCTGGAGCGGAATCATCATCGTCGCCATGATCAGCCAGAAGAGCAGATTTTTGCCGGGAAACTGAAGTCGGGCAAAGGCATACCCGGCCAGCGAAGCGGTGGTCAATTGGCCGATCACCACGCTGGCGGTAACGGTAATGCTGTTACGGATCTGCGTCCAAAAGGGGATCCGTTGAAAGACCTGGCGATAGTTGCTCCAATCCGGGTCGAGGGGCAGCCATTGGGGCGGCACACTAAAGGATTCAGCCGGCAGACGCAGCGACGTTGCCACCGCCCAGGCAAAGGGGGCCAACATCAACACCGTGCCGACCAGCAGAGCGAGTACAACCAACCAATAGCCAAGCCGATAACGAACATAGTGTAGCGCGGTCCGCTTGCTGATGAAGGTAGGAGAGGGAAGCTGTGGGGCAGAACTTGGCATAACTCCTCTTATTGGTAAAAGACCCAGCGTTTGCTCAACCAGAACTGGAAGGCGGTGACCAGCAGAATCAACAGAAAGAGGATCACCGCCACCCCGGAGCCATAGCCGATCTCCATATTTTTGAAGGCCGACTCATACATCACCATGACGGCTGTCCGGCTGGCGTCGCCCGGCCCGCCGCGTGTCATCACATAGGGTAGGTCAAAGATCTGTAGGCCGCCGATGACGCCGACCACCGCGGCAAAGAGCAGGGTGGGGCTGAGCATGGGCAAGGTGACAAACCAGAGCCGCCGCCAGCCGGTCGCACCATCCACATCGGCCGCGTCCAGAATTTCGGGCGAAATGTTACCAATGCCGCCGATAAAGACAATCAGCGTAAAGCCAAGATGTTGCCAGATGTAGGTTAGCACCACCGTGTAGAGCACCCAGTTTGAGGAGGTCAGCCAGGGGATGCGCGGGATGCCCAGCAGCCCCAGATAGTAGTTGACAGCACCAAATTCACGGTGCAACATGTAGCCCAACACAATTGCCGTGGCCGTCCCCGACATGAGAAAAGGCAGAAAGTAGGCGGTCCGAAAGTAGTAGCGCAGCCCTGTCCACATCCGGCGCTGCATACTCAAAGCGAGTAGCAGCGACAGCACAAGCTGTGTACTGATCGCCAGCAGGACAAAGCGGATGGTATTGCCAAAACTGATAGCGACGCGCACATCATCTGCCAGCCGTGTGTAGTTGCTGGCGCCGATGTAGACTGGCGGGGCGAAGACATTCCAACTGAAAAAACTCAGCCCCAGCGAAGCGATCACCGGGCCGGCCGTGAAGATCAGAATGCCCAACACTGTGGGTAACAAGAACAGATACCCCATCAACGCTTTACGGCGCGCCAGACCGGTCAACGTATCCTGGGTAAGCCAGAAAAAGGGCGGGGCGCCCTGCCTTCTTTTTTGTTGCGTGACTGCTTGCTGCTTCATTCTGCTCGGCCCTTCCTATTGGCGAAAGAAAGCGGCTTCCAAAGGTAAAAATCACCTAATAACGGTAGGTGCGGTTTGCAACCGCACGAATCCCTGAGAACCGTGCGGTTGCAAACCGCACCTACCATTTATTTACCCAGGATACATATTCGGTGTCCGGGCGTAAAGATCCTCTAACTCCTTCTGTAACCCATCCAATGCCTCTTGGGGCGTCATTTCAAAGTTCATCGCGCGTCCGGTATAGGCCGTATAGAGAGTCGTCATCGGGTTGGAGACGGGCGGGGCCGGGATGGGCGCTGTATCGGGATGTTCATCCAACGTATTGTAAAAGACCTCCCAGTGTTTGGGACCGGTGCCGGCATATTTTTCGGCAGTCATCACCGAGCGCCGCGGCGGCGTGGTTGTGTTCTCGATCATGCGCTTATCCAGAGCCAAGGCTTCGAGACTCACGGAGAACTTCTGGAAGGCCCAGCCCTCTTCCTTAAACTTGGAATCTTTGAAGATAAAATAGCCGCCGGAGCCAAATTGATGGCGCTGCGACTGCCAGCGTGGGAAGAGTTGTACATCAAAGGTGTCCGGGGCCATCCCGGCGTTAAAGAGGCCGCCGGCCCAGAATGCGCCGGCCGGCGTCATCCCCAGTTTGCCGGCAGTGAAAAAGCCCTGTAAGGTGGCGCCGCCGCCCAATTCGATGGCGGGCGCCACTCCCTCTTTGGTCATCTCCACCATAAAAGAGAGCGCTTCGACATTGGCCGGGTCATTGGCCTTGGGCGCCAGCCAACGCCAGCCGCCGCCCCGCCCTTCCGCCGCCGGATCATCGGCATAGAATTTGCTCCAGAACCATTCACCGCCGGGCGCTCGCTCCTCGGTCAATAGATTGCTGCCATTGACAAAGATCCACGGCGTCCAACTGCCCCACAGACGATTAGTCCACGCATAGCCGAAGACATCGGTTTCGCCGCCGGCATTCTTCTTGGTGATGGCTTTGGCGATCTCATAGAAATTTTCCATGGTCCAATCCGCCGCCGGATGGTCGTAGCCCGCTTCGGCAAAGAGCGCTGTGTTGTAAAACATATTGGCGGCATTCCACCGCTCGCAGATCTGGTAGAGATGCCCTTCGTAGAACATCGCCTCAATCAGGGCCGGGTGGACATCGGCGAAATACTCCGCTAGATCCGCCTCATCACGCAGCACCCAGTCGTCAATGGGCACGGCCAGCCCCTGCCCGGCGTAGAGTTGGGTCGCTTCCGTGGCGGCATTGCCCAAATCAAAGGCTTGGCCGGCGGCCACCATCGAGAGAATCTTGCTGGCGACCTCCTCGTGGTCGATCCCGGTGACGCTGATGAACTCGATTTCAATGTTGGCGTTGTGTTCATGAAAACGCTCGGCGATGGCGCCTACTACGTCAGGGTTATTCTGCACACGCAAGATCACAGCCTCGGCGCTGGGAGCGGAGCCGGCAGCCGGTGCGGCATTCGGCGCGCCCGGCGCCACACAGGCCGCTAACGCCAGGGTAGAGGCGCCCGCACCCGCAATACGTAAAAAATGGCGGCGGCTAATGGTTTGTTGTTGGAACATGATCTTCTCCTTTTTGACTCATTGGTGAGTAGTCTATGGTAGCTTCAGTGCAAACAGCGTTGGACGCCGGCAAACGACAAAGCAGCCGGCGCCCTATGGCTAGAGTGACATCTCCCATGCACACACCTGGCCCACTGTCGCCACACCGGCCTCAATCACAAAACCCAGCCGACCGCCGGGCGCATGAGACAGGGTATAGCACTGGATGAGTTCATCGTTGACGTACAACTCGGCGTGACCAGTGCGCACCAGC
Organism: Caldilinea sp. CFX5; assembly: GCA_021405325.1. The sequence goes on from QWII01000070.1 coordinate 19,423, forward strand.
AGGCGCCAGCGCATGGGCTGGTTGAGGACAAAGGGCAGCGGCTTGCCATCTTCTGGTTTGAAAGCGTAGCCGTCATAGGGGCCAACCTGTAGCCGGCCATCGTTTTGCGTCAGCAGGATCGTGCCGCGATAGGCTGCCTCCCCTTCGATAAACAAGCCGACGCCGCAGAGCGGGCCAGTGGCGGCCGTCACGGTGATCTCCGCTTCCAGGATGACCCCGCGGGCAGTGTTGTATTTGACCGGCAAGATCGCTACGCCCCCGGCCGCCGCCTGCAACTGGAGTTGTCCGGCCTGATAAATGCAATCTTCGGGCAACAGCCGGTGCAACTGGCAATGGTCTAACACGACCGGCTGGGTTGGGCCTTTGAGCGCCTCATTGCCAGCCCACCACTGCAACGCGAGGATGCCGGACGCATCACAGTGGACTTGTTTGAGCGGCGCAAAATAAATATCCTGCGGGCTATCCACTTGCCAGCGGCGCGGTACGGTGTGATGATTGAGCAACAAGGTGTCGCCACAGCGGTAGAAGCGGGCAAAATAGGTGTGCAAGTTGGGGCTGCTGCCCAGCAAGAGGGGCTGGCGCGGATCCAGCCGGTAGGGACCACTCTGCTGGTCGGCGGCGAGGACAAACATGCCGCCTTCACCAGCGGGCAGGCGCGACAAGTGACGAGCGCCCAGCGGCATCGACCCGACCCCCAACAACATATAGTGGCGGCCGGCGATTGGCTCGACGGCGCCCACCTCTACATGGTCGCCCCACAGCCCGGTTTCGATGACCGGCGGCGCGGCGTGAAAGTGGCGACCATCCGCCGAAACAACACACCCCGCCGTGCCACAGAGGCCGGGCGGCCCATCCTTGGCGACGGCTGTCAAAAAGCCGATATAGCCAGGGCCATCAGACCGTGGCAAGACCCAAATGCAATCCCACCGTTGGCTGCCAAAGCGGGTGGTGCCGGCATACCAGCGCGGGTCGGCCAGGGAGAGGTAATCGGCATCGGGCAGGCGACGCCAATGGAGCAGATCGGTCGATTCAGCAAAGGAAATCGACTGATCGCCGTTGCGCTCTTCCGAAAAGTTGAGCATAAAGTGATCGCCCATGCGCCAGACCATCCCCGTGCCCAGCCAGACGGCATCGGGCGCTTTGTGAATGATCGGGCCATGATCGACAAAATGGACGCCATCCGTTGACACGGCGACGCTCATGCCGTCCCAGCGTGCATCGGCGCGCGAATTGTGCAGATAAAAGAGATAATGTTGGCCTTCGTGATAGTAGAGCCAGGTGTCCCACATACGGGCGACGATAGCCGGTTTGAAGATCATGACTGGTTCCTTTGGTTAATTTTGTTCAAAATCGCATTCAATTCGTTTCTCCCGCTCATTGCGATCATTTCGTTTGTATGGTATAGTTAAGCATCAATGGAAAGGAAGGACTTGCCATGCACACACGCCACTTACACACCATTCCGGCAGCGACATCTAGCGAAAGCGATGCACTGCTTGCGCAGGCTAGTAGCAGCCGTCTGGCGCCACTAGTCGGCAAAGCTACAAAATATCAGTTACAAATTCTCGTTAATGGCGAACCAAGCGAGGTGCTTACTGTGCCGGCGGCAGCGTTACACTTGCTGGTGCAAATTCTCACCGAGATGGCGCAGGGTAATGCCGTAACGGTAATGCCCATGCAAGCCGAACTTACTACGCAACAGGCGGTTGATATCTTGAATGTCTCACGACCTTTTTTGATGCAACTCCTAGAAAATGGTGTAATCCCCTTCCATAAAGTTGGCACGCGTCGCCGTCTCCGTTTACACGATGTAATGGCCTACAAACAACGGCGCTATGCTGTGCGATCCGCTACGCTTGATGAACTTGCCGCCTATGATCAAGAACTGGGCCTTGAATAACCAATGGCGCCATTGACTGCGTTTCTGGATGCGAATGTTCTCTATCCGGCAGGTCTCCGCAATCTACTCTTACGCCTTGCTACTCAGGGCTTGTTTCAGGCAAAGTGGTCGGCTAGCGTGCATGAAGAATGGATACGCAATGTGCTGGCCGATCGCCCACAGATTACACATGCTATGCTGGAACGCACACGTCAGTTGATGGATGCCAATGTCGAGGACAGCCTTGTCCAGGACTATGAAACGTTGGCCCATCAGTTGACATTACCCGACCCTGATGATCGCCATGTGTTAGCGGCGGCCATTGTTGGCAAAGCCGATCTGATCGTTACCTTTAATTTGCGTGACTTTCCCGCTACAGCGCTGCATCCGTATCACATTGAAGCACAACATCCTGACCTCTTTATTATTCGTTTGATGGAAATGGATATGGCCAATGTTTGCGTTGCGGCCAGCAAGCATCGCCTGAGCCTCCAAAACCCGCCTAAAAGAGTCCACGATTACCTTGCTTCACTAGAACGACATGGGTTAAGCCGAACTGTTGCCCGCTTGCGTGAGTACGCATCGTTAATTTAATTGATAGACAGGCGTTTCAAACTTTCAGCCCACAGCACCAATAAACGACAAAGTTCAGCGCGGTTAGCGCCGTTCTCTGCGCCCAAGGCCAACACCTGGACGCTGGGCGGCGCAACCATAGGGACAAGTTCGCCGCTTTCCAACAAATTGGCGATGGTTTCCAAGAGGTGCAGCCCTTCGGCATAGTCGCCCGCGGCGCTGCCCAGCCACGCCTGGCTCTGGGTCAACACACGAGTAGCAGCGCCCTCTTTATCCACATTGGGCGGGACAAGCGCACCGCTGCGCTTGCGGAAAAAGCCCTGGATGGCAGCCACAATGCTGGGGTCGCGTACCGTGCCATCGGGGTAGACAACGCCGTGAATGTCCCGCCAGCGGCTGACGCCGATCATCAACTCCCACAGATACCAGCCCATGCCGTTTTGTTGAAAGATTTCTAACGCGACATCATAGGGATTCGCCCGCGCCAGACAGGCGATTTCGGAGACAAAGATCGGCTTCTGGTACTGTTGCGCAAAGCCCAGCGCCTCGTCGATCTGGGCGCGAATGGCGCTACGGGTGGCCCGGTAATCATGATAGGAAAGCACATCGACCTGTGCGCCAACTGCGGGTAGCTCTTTGGCATAGGCCACGCCGACGGTGATCGGGTGGTGTGGGTCGAGTCGTTTCATCACCCCACAAAAGTGGCGCACAAAGCTCCAGATGGTCTGGATACGCTGTTCACGGTTCGGCGCGTCCGCGCGGATCCAGGAAGTGATCGTTGGCTCGTTCATCACATCCCAGAGCAGCAGCCCCGGTTCCGTGCCGAGCGTTGCCACCAGATCGCGACAATAGGCTTCCCCCGCCGGCCAGAACGCGGGGCCGAGTCGTTGCACGCCCGGATTGGGAATCCACTTGTTTTCGGTCGTTTCGTAGGTGGGCGCCGTTTCATCGAAACAGGAGTCCCAGATCACCGGCATGACGCTAATGCCACGGGCGTGGGCGGCGCGCACAAAATGGCGCAGCCGCGCCAGAAAGGCCGCCGGTTCGCGCTCATAGACCACATAGGCCAGAAAAGGGCGCACGCTGTTGAGACCCAGCCGTTGGGCATAGGTCAACTCCCGCTCGACCAGCGCGGCGTCGTAGTCGCGCCAGAAGGCAATGTCGTTGGCGGCCGTACTCGGCGTATAGTTGAAGCCACGTAGGTGGCGATAAGGGGCGCAATAATCGATCATACCTTGATGCCTGATTCCATTAATCCTTCAACATAGAACTTGCCAAGGATGAAAAATAAGATGACCAGGGGCAGTGAGGCCAGCACATAACCGGCAAAGAGCGGTCCCCCAGCGCCAAAATCGACCCCGTCGTTGGTGATGCGCGACAATTTGTAAAGCCCCACCGAAATCACCTGGAGGCTGGCGTCGCTGATCGTCACCAACGGCCAGAGAAAGGAGTTCCACGACTCGATGAAATTGAGGACGGCCAACGTTGCCAGCCCCGGCAAACTCAGCGGCAAGGTGATATGCCAGATGAGCGACCAGACGCCGGCGCCGTCACAGCGCGCCGATTCAAAGAGTTCTTCGGGAATGCCGGTGATAAAGGCGCGCAGCAAAAAGATGCCAAAGATCGGCCCGCCGGCGATGTTGGGAATAATGAGCGCCCAGCGTGAATTGAGCAGCCCCAGATCGTTGTAGAGCATATATGCCGGGATAAAAGAGAGGACCCACGGCACCATCAGCAGCGAGATGATAGCATAGTAGAGCGGCTCGCGCAGCGGAAAACGCATCCGCGCAAAGACATAGCCGCCGATCAGCGACAGCAAAAGGACGCCCGCCAATCCCACCACCGCCACCAGCAGCGTATTCCACATAAAGGCGTCGATAACCTGCCAGGAGGCGGTATAGTTACTGCCACGCAACGGCAGACTCAGGCTCCAGCGCTCCCACCGATACTGCAAACCATTCTTGAATGAAAGCAAGAGCATCAGATAAGTCGGGATCAGCGAGAGAAGCAGCAAAATGACGATGGTGAGATGCAGCCCCACTTGTCCCACCGCCCAACCCTGGCGCGGCGCCATCTTCCTGGTCATGCGCTGCGCTATTGCTCGATCAACCATTGCCATACGCCACTCCTCATCCAAATCGCCCCTCGACTCAACTTTTTTAGTTTACACAGATAGGGAGAAACACTGTTTTTATCCGTGCCGGGTGCCCCCTGGGCGCCTATCCGTGTATACTTTCTTGTCGGTTTGAGGCGCAGCTTCGTTGGATCGTTACCCAAAATCTTAAATTCCTGCCCCACACTCACCGCGCCAGCTCTTCATTCGTGGGCCGGATGCTGCGGTTGATGATGATCGTCCCCGTCATGGCGACAATAAAGAGCATCAAGCCGATGGCGGATGAGTAACCAAATTGCTGCCCGCGAAAGGCCGAGTGATACATGGAGAGACCCGGCACCATCGTTGCAAAACCGGGGCCGCCGTTGGTCAGCACGAGAATGTTTTGGAATGAGGTGATGGCATGGATCACCGCCAGAATCGCCAGGAGCCGCACCTGGCCTAAAACCAGCGGCAGGTCGATCTGGTAGAGCCGCCGCAACCCTGTGCAGCCATCGAGCGCGGCGGCTTCATAGACCGATTTTGAGATCTGGCCCAATCCACCCAGGTAGATCAACGTGCCGACACCCCAGACCCAGGGAAAGCCTACAAACATAATGGCATAGAGGGCCGTCGCCGGTTCGCCAAGCCAGTTGTGCGCCAGCCCTTCCAACCCCAGCGTGCGCAGCAGATCATTGATCGGCCCCAACTGCGGGTCATACATCTTCTGCCAGAGCAGAATCGTCACAATGCCCGGCACCAACATGGGGATGATGACCAGCAGCCGGTAGAACTCTTTGGCCGCGGGCGAGCGCACAAAAAAGATCAACTCGGCCATTACAAACGGCACCACCACGCCGACCAGGAGACCAAAGCCGAGCAGTTTCACCATGTTGCCCAGTTCGGTTGGGGTCACGGCATAGCTAAAGTAGCTGGTAAAGTTTTCCAAACCGACATAGGTGGCCGGAATGCCGGGCCGCCACCGGTAGAAGGCGCGCACCAGGCCGAGCAGCGGCGGGTAGTAGCCAAAGACTATGAGCAGAAAAAAGATCGGGGCGAGCAGTGCATAGGCTTGCCATGACCGCCGCATGGCCGTCCAGGTGCTGACACGCCTCTGCCCTGTGGCCGGCGCGGAAAGGGTGGGTCGAGCGCCGGGGTGGGTCGCTTCTTTTTTGGTTCGTTGCACAAAGGCCATGCCACTCGTCCTTACTACTATTTCGTGTCACTGGTGAGCGGCGCCTGCACCGGCACCTCGATCAGAAAATGTTTGTCCACCTCAAACAGGCGCGCCACATTGATGTCAATCAGATGGATCACCGTCGGTTCGAGCAAGTCATAGGGGCCGGCGGCATTCGGGGTATAGGAAAATTGCGCCCGCCCCTCGGCATCGGTATAGGTCCATTGCGGGATAAAGTAGCCGCCCCCGCTCTCCAACCAGGCTTGTAACAGCGTGTTGGCGCGCGGGCGACCATCTTCGGTAACGCGCACGGTTAGGACAATCGTATCTTTGCCATTGGCGATGACCTGCGGCGGATCGAGTTGACCCTCGATCACAATGTTGTCCAGGCGCGCTTGGGCTTGCAGCCAATCAACACCCACAACGGCCAGCAAAATGCCAACGAGCGCCAGCGCCCATAAGCGTCCGCGATGTGTCATAGCCGATTGATCTCCTCATGTCCTAGTGCGATTGAGCGTTATTTTGATTTTTGCTGCTGCTCTTTCAAAACCGCCTCATAACGGTCAGCGCCGGCGGCAAATTCCTCTTCCTGCCGCTTAAAGAAGGTCTCTTCGTCGATCTGACCGGTCATCCACTCGACAAAGATGGGTCGCCACTTGTTAAAGTTGTCATTGTCCCAATACCAGCCTTGTCCCCACCAGGCGACGGCATAGTCATAGAGCGGCAGCTTATAGCCGGCGATCTCCTGCCAGATCGAGCCAAGCGGTGCATCTTTGGCCGACGGAATGCGGAATTGATTTTCATTGACCAAAAAGGCATTGTTATCGGGCGCCGTGAGGAATTGCCACCAGTTGATGGCCTCGGCGCGGTTGTTCCGTTTCTCGACCGAGCCGGCTATGATCACCCATTCCGACCCCTGGATTGCAGTGACGAGATCAGCCGGCACGGTGCCGTCGCCGGCTGTGGTGCGCGGCGGATCGGTCGCCCCCGGTTGGCTGGGGGTGGCGACAATATCGTTGCTGTTGGGGATGGGCGGCGGCAAGAAACCTCGTTCAAAGGTGATGTTGGGGTCGTTAGCCATCTGCGACCATTCCCATGAACCGGAATAGCGCAAGCCGAGTTTCCCCTCGCGCCATAACAGGTCAATGTCGGTGGTGTTAAAGCCGTCGATCCAATAGGAGGCCATTTGGTGCATCTCGGCAAAGGCGCGGCGGTAGATGGGGGTTGTAGGGCCAATTAGGCCGCTGCGATAGGCGGGCAGCGCCTCTTCAATACCCACAAATTTGTCGCCATTGAGATCCATTTCCGGCAGGATCGGCTGCATCATCGAGGGCAGGATCTGCAACGCCAACGGCCAAAGGTTGCCGCTGGCCGCCTCAACTTGCCAGGGCGCAAAGCCGTTGCCCGATTCCTTCAACACCTTGGCCGCCTCCATCTCGTCGCTCCAGGTGGCCGGTGGCTTCAGCCCCAGTTTGTCGAACATCTCTTTGTTGTAGGCCAGGCCGACTTCGACGTTGGGCCAGATGTTATCCAGCGGCGCCGTATAGACATGCCCATCCGGTTGAATGAGCGAGGTCATAAACGTGGGGTAAAAAATCTCGCGCCAAGCGCCATATTGGGTGGCATAGGGATTGGGCAGGTCCAAATAGTCGTCCAAGACCATGGCCCAGCCATTTTGCACGGCGAAGTTATGGGTGCTGCCCACCAGATCGGGCGCCGTCCCTGCCGTCGCTGCCGCCGTCAGCCAGGCAAAGTAATCCTCGCCGCCGGGACCTTCTTCAAAGACAATCTGGATCGTTGGATTGGCTTCCTCGAAGCGTTGGGCCAGAATGCGCGCGGCATTGACCACTTGCGGATGTTCCGCCGAACGGCTGGTCCACTCGGTTGGCGTATAGCCACGCAGCCAGCAGTGGACTTCGGTGCGGGCGGCGGCGGGTTGGGCCGCGGCTTCGTTCGCCGGCGCCGCCGCGGGGGAGGCGGCGGGAACACAGGCGGCCAGGGCCAGCGCCCCGGTTCCGGTCAAACTGAGCGTTAAAAATGTTCGTCTGGTTAAACGGCATGACGCAAGGGCAGACATACGTTTCCTCCTCTAAAGCCAAAACAGAATGAAATCGCTAACACAATCATGATGCAAGAAGCGGTTGGTGCGCATTGGGGGGAACAGTTATGCAGTAGCCACCCACCGCTTTTAGGCAGGTGTTGGACGAAAGTGCGCAGGTTTACAGTGAACTTGGTTGCGCAAAACCCTTTGGCAAGCGATGGCCGTACCCACTAGAATACAACATTGGTTTTAAGTCAAACATGGATTGTCTTTATTGTACAGTATAAAGCCAGTGGTGTCAAGATGAAATGTTTGACTTATTGCATAAATTTTGATATTATGATTGAAGTCGAACAAAATCCATAACTGCCAAGCCACCCCCTCCTAACCTCCCCCAGCTTAGGGGAGGAACTGCCGAGTGTACCGCGGTTCCCTCCCTTAGCAGGGGAGCGCGCCTGGTAGGCCACCGCTTCTAGGCGCGGGAGGGGTTAGTAGTTACTTTAGACAAACAATTCGTCAGATGGCTGATTCACAGCAAACGGACACTTGGGAAAAGGGAATGGTATGATGAATAGGGACTGGATCGCCGATCTACGTACTTTGCTGGGCGCGGCGCATGTTTTCACTGACGATGAGGCGTTACAGCAGCACAGCTATGACCAGTGGCCGGTCGCGACCAAGTGGCGACAGCAGGGGAAACAACCTTGTCGCCCGGCGGTTGTTGTGCGTGCGCCGACGGTGGACGCGATTTGTCAGTTGTTGCGCTGGGCCAATCAGCAGGGCATCCCGGTGACGCCGTGGGGCGCCGGTTCGGCGGTCACAGGCGCGCCGCTGCCCCTCCATGGCGGGATCAGCCTTGATCTCACGGCGTTGAACCAGGTGGTAGCGCTCGATCCGCTGAATCTCACCGTGACGGTGCAGGCCGGCAAGCTAGGCCATGAGTTGGAGCAGGAACTAAACGCCCACGGCTATACCCTCAACCATTCCCCCCAATCGCTCAACCGCTCGACGGTCGGCGGCTGGGTCGCGACACGGGCGACGGGTCAATTCTCGTCACGCTGGGGCGGGATTGAGGATCTGGTCGTGGCGTTGACCATCGTCTTGCCGACCGGTGCGCTTGTCCAAACCAAAGTGGCGCCGCGCGCGGCGATCGGCCCTGAGCTACGCCATCTGTTTATTGGCGCCGAGGGGACCTTGGGGGTCGTTACGGCGGTCACGTTGAAAATTTTTCCCCTGGCGCCCTATCAGCGGTTAGAAGCCCTTGTCTTCCCTGACGTCGCTTCCGGTTTGACCGCCATGCGTCAGATCATGCAAGCCGACCTGCGCCCCTTTCTGGTGCGCTTTTATGACGAGGACGAAGCGGCGCACGCCATGCAAGAGCCGACCTTCAGCCGCTGTGTTCTCTTTTTGGGTTTTGCCGGCATTGAAGCTGTGGCACAGGCCGAATATGCCGCCAGCTTGGCCTTTTGCAGAGCAGCGGGCGGCGAACCGCTGGGGCCGGCGCCGGTTACGGCCTGGTTGGCGCGCCGCTTTGATTTTTCGTCCGTGGAACGGGTGCTGGCGCGGCCAGGCGGCGTCGCCGAGACGATAGAGGTGGCGCACTTCTGGTCTGGTATTCTTGACACGTATCGGGCGCTAAAAACAGCACTGGCGCCCCTCGCCACCCACGTCTGGGGCCACTTTTCCCATGTCTATCCCCAGGGCGCTTCGCTCTATATGATCCTGATTGGCGAGGTGGCGGATGCCGCGGCTGCCGAAGCGCGTCTGCATGAAATTTGGGAAGTATCGATGCGCACGGCGCTGCAACAGGGCGCGGTCATCTCCCATCACCACGGCGTGGGGCTGGCCCGGCTGCCCTATTTGTCGGCGGATCTGGGGACGACGGCGCCGCTCCTGGCGCAGGTCAAGGCGGCGCTCGATCCGAGCAACATCATGAATCCGGGGAAACTGGGGTTCGCCCCATTGCAACAAGCGGGGAGATAAACATGGACGCACGCACCGGCAAAAAAATTCGGCTGGGTCGCCTCTTTAACCAGGAGAGCGGCAAATCATTGATTGTCGCCTATTCGCATGGCGTCCTCATGGGGCCGCAGCCGGGGATGCGCACCCTGGCCGAGATGCGCCACTTTACCCGCCAGATGGCCGCCGCCGACGGCCTCTTGGTGACGCCCGGTTCACTGACCCACCTGGAGGACGCCTTTATCGGCCGCCAACGCCCCGCCCTGTTGATTCACCTGGATTATCAGAGCTTCAACCGCACCATCCTGCCCTATCAACAAGGCGCAACCGTGGCGCTTGCCACCATTGAAGAGGTGGTGGCCGCCGGCGCCGACGGTGTGATGACCTACCTCTATATCGGCTATAACGACCCGGAGCGGGAAAAGTTGGAGATCGAACGCAACGCACGGGTCGCCCGCGCTTGTGAACGGTGGGGGGTCGCGCTGATGGTGGAGCCGCGCACCGCCCGCGAGCATACCCACCCCCAAGATGACGCCAATGCCGCTTTGTTGGCGCTCTATTGTCGCATCGCCGCCGAGATTGGCGCCGATATTGTCAAGTGTGTCCACCCTGGCAGCACGCCGGCGCTGGCCGAGGTGGCGGCAAGCTGTCCGGTTCCGCTGCTGGTGGCCGGTGGGCCTAAGGAGGCTGACGCCAGCGTGGCCTATCAACGGGCGCGCAGTGCAATGGAAGCCGGTGCGGCGGGTCTTGTCTTTGGCCGCAATATCTACGAAGCCAGCGACCCCGCGGCTGAGTTGGCGCGTTTTCGCCAGATTATTCACGGACAGGAGTGACGCGCTGGGAACGCCGGCATCCTTGCCGGCAAGGATGCCGGCGTTCCCAGGGGTCCTGCTGAGGAGTCATGAGTGGAGGCAACAAAATGGCAGCAAGCTATTTGATCGGCGTCGATGTCGGCTCCAGTTTCACCAAAGCGTTTCTCTTTGATACGGACGGCCATCCGCTGGGCGAGGCCCGGCGTGACACCCACCCGCAGCAGCCGCGACCGGGCGTTGCCGAATATGATGGCGCGCACCTGCTCCAGGCCACCCTTGCCACCATTCGGGAAGTGCTGGAAAAAACAGCGGTGGCGCCGGGACAGGTGGCCGCCATCTGTCTGGACGGCATGATCAGCGGTGCGATGGGCATCGACGCCGACGGCGAGGCGACTACCCCCTACACCACCACGCTTGATATGCGCTTTGCGCCCCAGTTGAACCAGGTCATGGCGCAGCACCACGCGCTGATTCGGGCGCAGACCGGCTCTGGCCAGCCGACCATCGGCCCCAAGATGATGTGGGTGCGCGACGAATTTCCCGCCCTCTATCGGCAAACCGCCAAGTTTGTCACCATTACCGGCTATCTGGTTGGCAAGCTGGCCGGTCTCCCTGCCGACGCTGCCGTGCTTGATTATACCTACCTGTGGGCCAGCGGCTTGAGCGATACCCAGCACTACGCTTGGTCGCCGGCGCTGTGCGAAGCGTTGGATGTGACGGTGGAGAAATTGCCGCGCATTGTCAAACCGACCGACATGGTTGGCCGGATCAGCCCGGTTGCCGCCGCGGCCAGCGGTCTCCAGGCCGGTACGCCGATTGTCGCCGGGGCGGGCGACCAGTCGGCGGCCTTTGTGGGCGCCGGGCTGACCCAGCCCAATTGCGCCGGCGACGCTGCCGGCACCTTCCCGATCATCGCGCTCTGTACGGACGAATTTCGGCCAGACCTCACCCACCAAATTGCCGAGATTATCCCGTCGGTCGTTCCCGGTTTGTGGAATCCTGTCTCGCTCATTATCGGCGGCGGCTTGACCCACCACTGGTTCCAGGAGACCTTTGCCCATGCTGATGCAACTGCCGCCTTACAACATGGAGGAAAAACCACGGTCTATGATATACTGGACGCCAAGGCCGGCCTGGCGCCACCCGGAGCGGATCGCTTGTTTTTCCTGCCCCATCTCGGCGGGCGCGCTTGCCCCACCCGCACCAACTATCGGGGGGCGTGGGTGGGCTTTACCTGGGCGCACAAGCGTGAACATTTCTACCGGGCTATCTTGGAGGCCATTGCCTATGATCAGGCGCTGGCCTTCCGGTCGCTGCTGGCCGCGCACCCGGCGGCGACGGTGACCGAGATCATTGTCTACAGCGGCGGTGCGCGCAGTCAGTTGTGGAACCAGATCAAGGCCGATGTGCTGGGGCTGCCCTACGTGGCGCTGGATCGCGAAGATCTGTCGGCGCTGGGGGCGGCGATGATTGCCGGCTATGGGGTCGGTCTCTACGACGACCTGGTGACGACGGCGGCCCGGCTGACAAAGCGCACCCATCACTTTCCGCCCAACCTGGCTGTCCATGCCTTTTATCAGGAGTACACCGCCTTTTATGGGCGCTTGCTGGCGCACGCGGAGCCGCTCTTTGATGACCTGGCGACGCTGGCGGAGTGGCCGAGGCCGGCAGACCCAATTTGAACGCAGATTGCGCGGATTTTTGCGGATTTTTTTATCACTTTTGTCGGATGGTTCACTGTGAAGCACGAGGAACGTCAAAGTCAAATTCTCGAATTGTTACGTCTGAATGGTTATCAATCAGTCGATAGCTTGAGTCAGAAGCTCAATGTCTCGGAGATGACGATTCGGCGCGATCTGGCCGAATTACAACAACTGGAACTGGTCACCCGTCACTTTGGCGGGGCCAGCATTGCGCCCGAACGGGGGGAGATGGAGTGGCCCTACCCTTTGCGCGCCCAGGAACAGATGGTTGCCAAACAACAGATCGGAAAAGTCGCGGCCGCCTATGTCCAGGATGGCGACGTGGTGATCCTAGACGGCGGCACAACCACCCTCCAAGTCGCCCGCCAGTTGCTGCTCCGTTATCAGCAGAACCACCAGCAAGATCAGCCGTCCAACCGCCTGACCGTCGTCACAAACTCCATGCCCAATCTGCGTCTGCTGGCGGCCCAACGCAACCTCCATCTCATCGCCACCGGCGGCGATCTTCACTGGGAGAACCAGGTCTTTCTCGGCCCGCTGGCGGTTGACACCTTGCGCAAGATCAACGCCAATCTGACCATCCTGGCGACAACCGGTTTCTCGTTGAGCAAAGGGTTGACCAACCGCAACATCACCGAGGCCGAGGTCAAGCGAGCCATGATCGCCGCCAGCGACAAGGTGATCCTGGTCATGGACAGCAGCAAGATGAACAAACATACGCTGGCGACGGTCGGGCCGGTCGAGGCGATCCATACCTTGATCACCGATGACGGCCTCGCCGCCGCCGACCGCCAGGCCATCGCTGCCCGTGGCGTGGCGGTGGTGATCGCCAACGGTGAGTGAGGGTGTTGCGGGCTGCGGCCGTTCTGGTCAAACTCTTTGACGGTTTGTATGAGCTTTAGAGGCAGCGATGAAGCAACTTACCAACCAGCAACTCCAAGTAGCTATTGCCGACAGCGGTAGCTTGCTGTTAGTCATAAATCATCTGGCCGCGGAAGAGTATCGCTTCGTTGCCGATCACTTTGTTGTGGATACGGATCACGGACGCTTTTCCAACGTAGAGACGCCCCCCGTCGGCATTACCCATACACTGGATAGTCTTACCTATCACTTTGCCTTCGCCCAAGTGACGCTGGATCTGGTCTACCAACTCGACCCGGCCAATGGCTTTTTTCGACGCAGCCTCAAGCTCACCAACCAGACGCCGCCCTGCATCGCCGCTTCATGCGCACAGATGCCGGGGACGGTAAAATCCATGGTGCGGGCGACATCAATCGGCGTTGGCTTTGCTTGTCGATGGCGGCAATGAAATCGCGCACCATAAAATACTCGGAGGTGCCGTGACCGCCGCTTAACATCGCCTGGGTGGCGTTGGGATCGACCGTGGGACAATCAATCACCTGAGCGCCCTGCTTTTTGTCCATTTCGCCTTCGATGTAGAGCCGCCCGTACCTCAACGGCAAGTGATGTTCAATTCTCTGCCAATTTGCGCCAATCAACCGGCGCCGCCGCAGTTTGACGGGCAGCTACATAACTGGCTGCAACAATGGCTTGCATGTTGCGCGCATGGAGAATACCGGGTAGATCCGGCGCGGCTTGGCCGGTGCGTACACTGGCGGCAAAATCGGCCAACAATCCGTCAAAGAGGGGTAAACAGGCCGCCTCAAAACAGGCGGCATTGACCATGAATTCTTGCCCTTGTTTCAATTCCGGGTAAGCCGGCAATGGCGCCATGAGCTTACCGGTGAGAACGACGTTGGTTGCCCAGGTTGGTCCCTGCGCCCGCACCCAGCCTGCCTCGCCCCAGACCTCCAGGGCAAAGGACCAGTCGCGCACCCAGCTATCCTCGACCTGTAATTCGATGCCATTGTCGGCGGTCACAAAAAGGGTCACGTCGTCCTCAATACCTGGGTAGCGCTGTGCATGGAGTTGTCGCACCTGCGCCCCTACCTCAGTAAAGGGCACGTTGTCCAGCAGAAAAGCGCAGACCGAGAGCAGGTGAATGGTGCTGCTCATGAGAATGCCGCCGCCGGCAATCTGCGGTTGGGTAAGCCAACCGCCGCGCGTCTGCGCCGGGTTGCGAAAACGGGGGTCGGTGTAGAGATTGCGCCCCGTCTGCACGCGGATTTGCCGCACCCGTCCCAGAGAGCCGCCCCGAATCAGGTCACGGATTACCCGATAGAAAGGCAAGTAGCGATGCACCAACCCCATCCCCACGACGTGACCCGCCGCCAGCGCCGCATCCACCAATGTATCGGCCTCGGCCAGATTCAGCCCCAATGGCTTTTCCATCAACACAGCTTTGCCCGCAGCCAGCCCCATCAGGAGCAATTCGGCGTGCCAGCGCGGCGGCACAGCCACCACCAGCGCATCGACCGCCGCCGTCGCCAGTAGTTCTTCACCTGTCCGCACCGCCGTTGCGATGCCAAATTGAGCGGCCCGTTGCTGCGCCTGGGCGATATCCACATCGGCTACCGCAACGATCTCAACTTCAGCCAGCCGTTGGGACGCCCGTAGATAAGCCTCGCTAATCCCCCCACAGCCGACCAATCCCAGGCGGACCGGGCGCAGAGTCGGTGGCTGCGATGGCCGCAAGGCCGGTGCGATCCAGTTGAGCGTGTGCAGCGGGGACTCGGCGAGATTGTAGAAGTAAACGCCGGTCGCACCCCCTTCTGCCGCGGCACACACGCTGCGCACAAGTTGGCTCTCGCTGTGTATCGCCCCAACCGTCGGCGGATTAAAGCCAAGCCGAATGCCCACCATCACTTTCTGGTGGGGTTGGGCCGCAGCCTTCGCTGTGCGCGCTAGCGTGGCGATCTCCCCCGGCGTTTTGCCATAGGCGCCGGCCAGTCGCCAATCGCAGGCGGTCGGATCGCCGCCGACAAGCTGCACGCCAGCCGGCGCCGTCACCGCCCGAATCAGCCCGCCCAGTTGCACCGTCTGTTGCTGAAGACAGGCGCGATAAGCAGCTACTACCGGCAGCGCGTCTTCAAACTCCCCTAGGGTGGCCGGTCGGTTGGGTGGACGCTTTGGATAGGCCGCCAAACAGGTGCGCAGATGGTCGGCCACGGCATGACGCACTGCCTCGCCGTCAATGCCGGCCAGGGCGGCCGCGGCCAAATCAGATGGGGCAAAGCTCAGATCGAAGAGCGTTTGCTCCAACGGCGCTAAAATCGTGCCATCGCGTTCATGGTGATGGCCGCCCACCCAGTCGCTGCCATGCCGTCGCCCCCGATAATCGGTCGCTTCCAGGAGGAGCAGCGCCGGGTGAAAACGGTCGATCAGATCACGCACCAGCCCCAGAACATACCCCTGCACCCGTGGATCGCTGGGGCAAAGGGCATGGGGATAGCTGTCGCCGAGCGCGTTTTGCACGGTGCAATCAGGGTGAAGCAGCCCCAGTCGGCTGTTGTGCAGACAGACGGTCCAGGCGCCTACCTGTAAGCCAAAGTGGTCCAAGCGCTCCACAATCGTCGCCACCCAGTCACGTTCGGCGCACATGGTCGCAACCAGCGGCTTGAGTGGCGTTTCCTGGTAGAAATGTGCACGCGGGCGGAAATAGGTGACGCCATCTTCCAGCAAGTGGACACGACGCACGGGATTGTCGGGGTAGAAAAAATAGCCGGCATGATAGCTGACCGCCAGCAAGAGATGGCTGATCCCCCAGTCGCGACAACGGGCCAGGGTCGCGTCTACCCCCTTGTCGGCAAAATCCCAGGGAAAGGCGCAGAGCGCCGCGACTTCGAGTGACATGGTTTTTCCTTTTCAGTCGACACGGTACTCTTCAACCGCCGCCATATCCAGTTCCACCCCCAGGCCAGGCGCGTCGGGCGGGTAGGCGTAGCCATCTTCGATACGGATAGGGGTGCGGATCAGATCATCCTCACGGAAGACATTGCCGATAATGTCACAGGGCAGCGCACAGCCGGCGGCCAGGGCGGCGTGGACGCTGCTCATGTCACGCACACCTAAATCCATGCCGGTGCCGCGCCAGGTCCGGCAACCGGCGGTGTGCGCCACGGTGGCCCAATCGACAAATTCACGGATACTCCCCAGCAGGTTGTAATGATCGGCCGCGTCCACTTTGAGCGCCGCCAGCAGTTCCGGTAAGCTGGTCAGGTGAAGGGCGAGTTCATGGCGGAGCTTGCCGCGCAGTTCCACATACCAATCGAGCCGTCCCTGTGGCGCCGGGCTTTCCAGAATCACGCGGTCAAAAGGATCCAGGGTACGCGCCACCTGCAAGGTTCGCTCTACATCATAAAAACGCTCGTTGGGATCAAAAACAATGGTAAAGTCCGGCGCCACGGCCCGCACCGCGGCGACCCGTTCGGCAATGGGATCGCCAAAGGCGCATTTCATCTTGACGCCGTTGAAACCCAAAGCGAGCGCGTGCTGTGTCCGGCGCGCAGTTTCCTCAGGGGTGCAGCGGCCCATCCAATAATCGACGGGAACGCGATCCACCCGCCGGCCCCCCAACAGATGCCAGACCGGGACGCCCAGATATTTGCCCAACAGGTCATACCAGGCCATCTCAAAGCCATCATAGACCAGGTCGCGCGCAAGGGGCAGGTTGCCCGGCGGACAAGCCAACAACGGCTGCCCAATGAGCCGTTGCGCCGACGCTTGCAACAGAGGTTCCAGGTCGCCGCGCCGTGGTTCGCCCAGACCGGTGAGGCCGTTGTCGGCGTGTAGCAGGATGATCCACTTGGGAAACTCCCAGAAGTTGGCGACCCGTCCGCTCACCGGGTCGGGCGCACAGAGCGGGTCGGTGATGCCGCTGCTGTGGACCGTGTCGGGGCGCATGGGGACGATGACTTTGATGAATTCAACCTGCTCAATGCGCATGGTGCGGCTCCAGTCCGGTGGGCGTCACCCGGAGATACTGCGCCCGCATGAGCGACTCAAAGGAATCCCAATAGACATAGAGAACGACAGCCGGCGCCACTTCCACCATGGCGCCCATGACCCAGATGGCGCTGTCGATCTGCGTGCCTTCGTCCCAGGTGGCCCCCTCGTCCCCGCTGCGGTTGATGGTCATGGTGGGCAAGCGGTGGGCCACGAGCAAGGCGCCGGCTTGGGTGCGCAATAGATTGGGGGTGGCATAGCCGGGAAACGGCCCCCGTACACAGGGCGTCCAGGTGAGGCCGCCATCCTCTGACCAGCTTTCCCACATCCAGGGTGAATAGATGGGGCGGATCAGGGCGAGGATGCGACCATCACGCACCTGGGTGGCACAGACTTCGGTCAGATCGAGATTGCCTTCAATCGGGCGACCCAGCAGGCGCTCCGGGTGCGCGGGATCAGAATAGGTATCGATGCCGGCATTGTCCAGGTTGACCCAGGGCGACCAGGTGTGGCCGTCGTCGGTGGAGCGACAAACAAAAGCCTGACAGTGGTGTGATCCCCAGGTGTAGATCGTCAGCCCCTCTTTGTTGAGATCGGGCCGGCTGCCATAGCCCAAGAGCAGCATGGCGCCATCGGCCAGGTTGACAAAGGCTTGCGGCCCCAGATGGATGCCCGACAGATTGGGCGGCGTAGGCGCCAATGCCAGCGGTGTCAGCGCCGACCAGGTGCGCCCACGGTCTGCCGATTCGGCGGTGACATACCCAGCGCCGCTTTTGCTCAGACAGATCAGGCGGCCCTGTGGTGTCAGATGCAAGCGGGCCGGCTCCCAACCGGCGTCGCCTTCGCTCACCTGCAGTGGCTCCGGCGGCGACCAGGTGCATCCGTGATCGTACGAACGGGTCAACAGCGGCGTAATGGCGCCGTGAAATGCCTCCTGCTGCACTGAGTAACTGAGAAGCAATTCGCCATCGGGAAACCGGAGCAGGTCAGCGGGGCGCTGCCAGCCGCCGATCTCCGCCTGGGGATGGAACCAGTTGGTCGGTTGGCGTTCGGTTTCACGCCAGGGATCGGTTGCAATCGGTGTGCCTTCAACCGTCAGGTTGCGAATGCCAACAGCGGCATCGGTGCGGGGCATGAAGGCATAGAGGCCCATTCGCCCAGCGCCAGTCAGACCTGCGTCGGTGGCCTGAAAGAGACCGTGCCGCCCGATCCGCACCTGAATCGAATCTCCCTGGCGCGTGATCGCCGCCGGCAGCCAGAGGCCGCTATTGCTGGCGACGCGCCGCACCATCTCCACCTTGATGTGACGCAGATAGCCATCGGCGCCCATGTGCGAGAACGCCACCCAGAAATGTTGGGCGCGGCTGGCCTGTCCACAGTTGGGAAAGTGCAACAGATAAAAATCACTCTCGCTGCGGGCGCACAAAATGATGCCCACGTCAGCATGGTTGGCTAACTGAAATTCAAAGCGTATCTCTGCGTCGGCATAACTGTGGGTGCGCAGAAACGCATAGTGATTTCCCTGAATCGCGTCCCCATCCTGCCGCCGCCAGTCGTCGGGGACGGTGATGCCTTGAGCGTCGCTGTCAACCCAGGGGCCGTTCACAAAGTGCCAGGCGTGACCGTCGCCCATCTGCAATAGCATGGTTGCTTGTTCCTTTCCAAACAACAGGATTTGGACGCGGATTCTCGCGGAACTACGCGGATTATTTCAGATCAGGTCAAATGTCTACGGACACCAATAACGATGAAAATGCAACAGAGATTTCGCAGATTGCGCAGATTTTTATCCTAGTTAATCTGTGCAATCTGTGAAATCCCTGTTGTTTTCAGAACAGAATCCGCGTTACTCCGCGCAAATCCGCGTCCCAATCCTGTGCTACTGTGTCGCAATGCCTAGTTCTTTCACCTTGGCCTGACAGGCGTCGGAAAGCTGCGGCGTATAGTTGGGGTAGTGCGGCCCTGGGAACCAAGTGGGGATGGTACACCAGATTTTGATCAGGGCGGTGTCCTGGTCGGTGGCGTTGTTGACCCAGTCGTCGAGCAGCGGTTGCGCTTGTTCGCCCAGTTGTGCGGCGAAGGTCTCACCGTTGATCTCATTCGCCAGCAGTTGATCGACCAGCGGCCCCCAGACCTGTTTGCTGATCAGGCTGTTGGCAGGGTGGCCCAGTTGCGGGATTGATTTGCCGCGCGCCAGCATATAGTCGATGTCGGCCAGGCGCTGGGGATCGGTGAGGATCGCTTCGCGCACCGATTTGCGCGCCGGCAAGGGGCAAGGGGCTTTGGCGATCTCTTTGCACAGATGAATCTGTGTTTCAGCGCTGATAAACCATTTAGCAAAGTTGGCGACATTTTCGGTGTGCTGGTCGCCCTTGTAGGGTTCCTGTTTCATCATCTGCAAGTAGATGGGACGGATCGAGTAGACCTCCGATTGCATGTTGGCCGGGTTGTAGGGGGTGGGCAGCGGCCAGAGGCGCGCTTCCAACTTTTCCCCGGCAATCTCGCCGCTCTCAATGGCCTGGTTGTACATCTGTACGCCCCCCAGACAGGTTGCGCCGCCAAAGGAGTTCATGGCGCCGCGGCCATCGATCAGGTATTGGAAGATCTGCATAAACTGCGGGTCGCCCCAGGCCCGTGTCGCCGGGTCGGCAATGTGGTATTTGTACAGCCAATCCTGGACAAATTGCGCCGCTTCTGCCGCCTGTGGCCCGGTGAGATCCCATTTGCTGCCGACGCTGGCGGTGCCGGGGCCGGTGAATTGGGCCAGCCCGTTGTTCATCATGGTAATGCCCAGTTGCCAGGCTAAACCATCGCGCACATCGACCCACGCCCAGCGTTCGATGTTCTCTGGGTCGAAGCCGGCCTCATTGGCACGTTTGCCATTTTTGTCGGTGGTAATCTGTTGCGCGGCGGCGATAAACTCGTCCCACGTCCAGCCATTGGCGCGGATCGCTTGCCAATCAATGCCGGCTTCCTCAAAGATGTCAATGTTGGCGCAGATTTCCGGTTCGGGGCGCAACTCCACCGGGAAGCCCAGAATGTGGTCGGGATCGGTGGGGTGGCGCAGGTTGTCAAAGAGGGGGCCGAAGTCGGCAATATCCGCTTCACTCAGATAGGGCGCTACATTGACCGCATAGGGCATCTGGGGAATGGCGCTAAAGATACCGGCCATGGAGACGTGCATGAGGTCGGGGGCATTGCCGGCCAGGATCATCGTTCCCAGCGCATCCCAGCCCAGTCCGGCCACCACCACGACTTCGACTTCAGGGTTGGCGGCGTTATATTCCTCCACCAGTTTCGACCAGGGGTGTTCAGCGATGGTGTTGGGGTCGCCCAGCGCCGAGAAGATAATTTGATCCTTTTCACCACTGGGCGCCTGCGCACCGCCCACTGCGGCCGGTTGACCGGCCGGTGCGACACAGGCGGCCAGCAGGCTCAAAGCCAACAACAGCGCCAGGCTCGACGACATGATTCGTTTCATGGGACAATTCTCCTTCTGTGTGAGTAAAAGCTATCCTTTCAACGCGCCGATTGTCAACCCCTCCAGGAAATAGCGTTGGAAGAGGGCAAAGACCAAAATCATAGGGATGGCGGTAAAGGCGGCCGCGGCCATGAGCAACTGCATATTGCCCATGGACGAGCGCATACTGGCCAGCCCGACTTGCAGGGTGTACATATCATTGTGGCGGAGCATGAGCAGCGGCCAGAGAAAGCTGTTCCAGTGGCCGACAAAGGTAAAGATGGTCAGCACCGCCAACCCCGGTCGGGCCAGCGGCAACACAATGCGCCAGAAGATTTTCCATTCGCTGCACGCATCCATGCGTGCGGCGTCGATCAGGCTGGAGGGCAGCGTCTGCATAAATTGCTTCATGAGGAAGACCGCAAAGGCGTCGCCAAAGGCCGGTATAATCAGCGGCCAGAAGGTGTCGAGCCAGCCCAGCCGAATCATCAGGGCATACATGGGGACGAGCGTGGCCTGGCCGGGCAACATGAGGGTCAACAAGACCAGCCAGAAGAGCGGGCGCTTGCCGGGAAACTCCATTTTGGCAAAGACATAGCCCGCCAGCGCCGCCACCACAATCACTCCCGCCGTCGCCGCCACCGAAACCAGCACGCTGTTCAAAAACCACTGACCGATCAACGGATGGGCAAAGATGCGCTGCCAGGAGAGAAAGCTCAACCGCTGGGGAAAGAGATCCGGCGTCAGTTCATATAAACTGTCCGGGAACTTGATGCTGGTGACAAAGAGCCAATACATGGGCAGCAGGTAAATAAGCGCCAGAATGGTGATCAGCCCAATTAACCCAGCCTTGAGCAGTGAATCCATCAACAGCGCTCGCCGTCCCACCCGCTCGCGCGACGGGATCTGTCCTTCTCCCATCTCCATACCTGTTGTTATCGCCTTGCCTTGTTCAAGCTCCATACTCATCCCTCAGCCTTCATCCGGTCAGTTTGCCATTTGTCATTTAATACTCCACGTCTGTGGACAGGTAACGAAACTGAATCACCGCCACCGCCATCACAATGAGCGTCAAGATGATCGACATGGCCGCACCCCGCCCCAGGTGGAGGACCTCGAAGGCTGTCGTCCAGATGTGGTAGACAAAGGTGGTGGTCGCCAGTTGGGGGCCGCCACGGGTAGCAATATACGCGGACTGGAAGACCTGGAAAGAGCCAATTGTCGTCGTCACCAGCAGGAAGAGCGTCGTCGGTTTGACCAGCGGCCAGGTGATGTGGCGAAATTTGCCCACTGCCGAGGCGCAATCCAGGTCAGCCGCTTCGTATAGGCTCTTGGGGATGTTATTCATCGCCGCCGAGTAAAGCACCACGCCGCCCCCCCAGCCGGTGAGCCAACTCATAAAGATGAGCGCGGGCAGCGCCTGGTTGGCGTCACCGAACCAAAGCTGTGGCTTGATCCCAAAGAGACTCAATAGCCCGTTAGCCAACCCGCCGGCCATCGGGTAGAAGATCCAGACCCAGACCAACGTCATCACCACACCGGAGGTGACGCCGGGCAGATAGAAGGCGCTGCGGTAGAAGGCGCGCAACTGGGGATGAAGCTGCTGGATGATCACCGCCAGAAAGAAGGGCCAGAGAATGCCCACCGGCACGGTCGCCAGGGTATACAACGCCGAGACGCGCAGCGAGTGCCAGAGGACCGGGTCGCGCAGGGCGCGTAGATAGTTGTCCAGCCCATTAAAGCGATGCTCGGCGCGAAAGGCCGTGTAATCCTGAAAGCTGATGACCACGCCCCAGGCCAGGGTATAGACCGTAAACGCGCCAAAAACGAGCAGAAAGGGCAATAGAAAAAGGTAGGCCCAGAGATATTCGCTGTAGGCCCGGTGTTCCAGCAGCCGTTGCGGCCACCGGGTAAGCTGACGTAAATTTGTGTTCATTGCACCAACGCCTTGCCTGTTGCGCCATCAAAGAGATGGATGCGATTCATGTTCAAGGCCAGTTGACCGGCGCCAAAGGCCGCCAACGGCGCGTCTTCAGGAATCTTCGCCACCAACCGTTGCGCGCCAATCGTAAAATAGACCAATTTTTCCGAGCCAAGATGCTCGGTGAGCAGTAGCTGAACTGCGATGGGCGTCCAGCCGGGTGCGGCTGTAACCGCACTGTTACCGGGACTGATCTGCTCCGGTCGAATGCCAAAGGTCACGGCGCAGGGGGCAAACGCCTGATAGCGCCGGCAGAGTTCAGGCGGGAGCGGCAACTGTAGCGTATCCACGACAACCGCCAGCCCATCGCCATCCGCAGCCAGTCGCGCCGGGAGCAGGTTCATGGGCGGCGAGCCAAGAAAGGCGGCCACAAAGGTGTTGGCCGGCTGCTCATAGAGCGTCGAACCGCTGCCCACCTGCTGGATCACGCCGCCGTTCATGACAAAGATGCGTTCGCCCAGCGTCATCGCTTCCACCTGGTCATGGGTGACATAGAGGGTGGTGGCGCCCAGGCGGCGGTGCAACTCGGCCAGTTCGACGCGCATCTGCACACGCAATTTGGCATCCAGGTTGGAGAGTGGCTCATCAAAGAGAAAGGCTTCCGGTTGACGCACAATGGCGCGGCCCACCGCCACGCGCTGGCGTTGGCCGCCGCTCAACTCGCGCGGGCGGCGCTCCAACAACTCACCGATTTGCAGCAGTTCCGCCGCCTGTTTCACCCGTTGTTCAATCTCCGGGCGCGGGTGCTTGAGATTTTCCAGGGCAAAGGCCATATTCTGACGCACCGTCATGTGGGGATAGAGCGCATAATCCTGAAAGACCATTGCCACGCCACGGGCGCGCGGGTGCATGGTGGTTACCTCGCGGTTGCCGATCCAGATGTGGCCGCTGGTCGGCAATTCAAGACCGGCGACCAGCCGCAAAAAGGTCGTCTTGCCGCTGCCGGACGGCCCGACAAAAACGGCAAATTCGCCTTCGCCAATCTCGACATCGACCTGTTTGACCGCTTCCACCAGCGCCCCTTTGGCGCGAAAGGTCTTGCTGACGCCCTGTGCGCGTATATTCGCCATTACTTTTATTACTCCTCCTCAGGGTTCCGCTTTCCAAGCAACTACCCGTTAGAAATGCTCTGGCCCTGCGCTCTGCCCGTTGATGCCGCCGCTTTCGTCACCCCCCAATGGGAAGCGGTTCCCATCCTTGTCGCTGCTGTGTCATGGTAGGAATCCTTGTCCTGTGCGTGATCAGTCGCCAAACCAGAAGGCGTACAACTCCGCTTGCCAGAGGTGGAGACGCCGGCGCACCTGCTTGCCCACCAGATCGGCCAGGTCGTCTTTCTGCTGCCAGCGCGCCGCCGTGTCAATACTGTCAATAATGGCCGGAATGGCTTCTTCACACCTGTAACCGGGAACCGCTTGACCGTGATGGCGATCATCCCCGCCGGCGGCATCCACCGCCAGAGCATATTTTCCAGCACGGGCAGCGACATTGCCAGTTGCACCATGCTGCCCCAACTGGGCATCGGCTCCTGCACCCCCAGCCCAATTACCCCCAGACGATGGCGGGCAAAGCGACGCAGAAAGCGACGGGTGGGAGTGTGACGCCGCGCCTGCGTCTCAGCGGATAGGGGCTGAAGCGAACCAGGCATATTGGCTTGTGGTCGCCCCTGGCTTCGTTGTATGTTGCACTGCTCATGAAGCTGCCTCTCTCCAGTTACCCCTGCGCTTCGTCACCCATGCGCTCGCCCGCTTGCACCGCTCACTCCAGCTTGGTACGCGGATCCAATGCATCGCGCAGACCGTCGCCGATAAAGTTGATCGTCACCACGCAGATCGCAATGGCGAGACCGGGGGCCAGCCAACGCCAGGGTTTGGTCGCCATCACATCCAACGTTTGGGCTTCACGAATCATGTTGCCCCAGGTCGCTGTGGGCGGCTGGGCGCCCAGCCCCAGAAAGCTGAGCGCGGCCTCGGTGAGAATGGCCCCGGCCGCGCCAAAGGTGGCGGAGACCAGGATAAAGGGCAGCACGTTGGGCAAAATGTGGCGGAACATAATGCCCAGGTCGCGGACACCGGTGGCGCGCGCCGCCTCGACAAACATCTGGGCGCGCAGCGACAGGAACTGTCCACGCACCAGGCGACAGATCCCCGGCCAGCCCAACAGCCCAATCACCGCCATCGCATTGTAGATGCTGGGGCCGAGCAGCGCCACAGCGGTAATAATCAGCATCAGGGTGGGAAAGGTCATCACCACCTCGGTAAACCGCTGGATCACACTGTCCACCTTGCCGCCATAGTAGCCGGAGATGGTGCCCAAGAGCGTGCCAATCAGGGTGGAGATGGTAACAGCAATGAGACCGACCGCCAGCGAGACACGGCTGCCAAAGATCAATCGGCTGAGGGTATCGCGTCCCACGCCATCGGTGCCCAGCCAATGGGCGCGACCGGGCGGGGCATCCATGGCCAACAGATCGGCGCGATTCGGGTCATAGGGCGCGAGCAGGGGGGCAAAGAGCGCCATACCGACCAGGAACGCCAACACTACCAGCGCGCCAACCGCCAGTCGATGGCGAAAAAAGCGGCGCATGGCCCGGTGTGCCGGTGACTCGGCCGGCGTTGTCACAAAGCGTTTGGGGGCGATGGTAGTGGCAGTTGCTCTGGCGGCAATCACACAGGACTCCCCTTACTCATAACGAATACGTGGATCGGCGACCGCATAGAAAATGTCGGTGAACAGATTGGTAATCAGCACGGCGACGGCGCCCACCAGGTTCAGCGCCATCAGCGTGTTGTAATCACGCGCCTGCACGGCGCTAATCGCCAGCGCCCCCATGCCGGGCCAGGCAAAGATCGACTCGATAATGATCGAGCCGCCGACGAGCCAGGGAATTTGCAGGCCGATCAGGGTAATCAACGGCAGAAGCGCATTGCGAAAGGCATGGCGCAGAAAGACGACCCGCTCTTGCAGCCCTTTGGCGCGCGCCGTCGTGACATACTCCTGGTGCAACACCTCCAACATACTGGCGCGCGCCTGGCGCATCATCCCGGCCCACGAGCCGAGCGAGAGGGAGAGTACCGGCAAGGCGAGATGATGCAGCCGATCCAGAAAGGTAGCCGGGACGCCCGGTGTGCGGACGCCGTGGGTCGGAAACCAATCCAACAGCAGCGCCAGGAGAAAGATCAGGCCGACGGCCAGAAAGAAGCCGGGTGTCGAGGCCAGGAAAAAACTGATAAAGGTCAGGATGTGATCGAGCAACGAATATTGGCGCAAGGCGGCGATCACACCCAAGCTAATGCCCAGCACGTTGGAGACGAGGAGCGCCCAGATCGTCAACTCAAAGGTCAAGGGCAAGCGCTCTGCCAGCACCTGATTGATCGGGCGCCGGTCATCGGCCACCATGCGCCAGCCCAAATTGCCCTGCGCAGCCTCCTTTAACCAGTAAAAATAGCGCACCGGCAGCGGCTGATCCAGCCCAAAGCGCTGCCGCCACATCTCCACCTGATCAGGACGGAAACCAAATTCCGGGCTGGTCATATAGGAGAGCGGATCACCGGGGGCCAGGTTGATAAACAGAAAGTTGATCACCGTGATCGCGATCAGAACGGGGAATGCAATGACCAGCCGGCGCAGGATGTATTGGGTCATGAGCTTCTCACCTGTGGGCTGCGTGATTCGTGATAAGTGATTTGTGATAAGTGTTGCGTGTTGCGTGAACTGTAGTAAAGACTTTAGTCTTCCCGCTCCCCCAAAGACTCATGGGCAGTTCACGAATCACGAATCACGAATCACGCAACACGCAGCACGCAGCACGAATCACGCCGTCGATCAATCAAAACGAATGATCATGATGTCTTAAAGTACCACGTCTCTTCACCGTGATAGATCGGCGGGTGATAGCCGACGCCGCCCAGTTTGCCTTCGATGTCGCCAATCTTGTTGCTCACGGCCCAACTGCGCAGGGGCTTCCACATCCAGATCCAGTAGAGTTCATCGTTGAGTTTGGCGAGCAGATCATGGTAGATTTGCGCGCGTTTGGCCTCATCCAGTTCGACCAGCCCCGTGTCAAAGAGTTCATCTAGGGTGGGATCGTTGTAGATGGGGAAGTATTGGGACTTGCTGTGGAAGTAGATGCGCAGGTTGTCCGGCTCCACGGCGCCGCCGCCGGCATATTGCATGTCCCACTTGCCGGCATTGTAATCGGCTTCCAGATCAGCCCACTCGGCCTGGCGGATCTTGATCTTCAGACCAATATCCTGCCAATATTGTTGAAAGATCGCCGCCAGACGCACATGAAACTCGTCGGTGTAGTAGAACTGGATCTCCAGTTCCTGATTTAGATCAAAGCCGGCCTCTGTCAACAGTTGTTTGGCCAGCGCCGGGTCAAAGCCATAGGGATCCAGGTCGCTGGTGTCGATCCAACTCTTGAAGACGCCGTAGTTGACAATCTCGGCGGTGTTCTTGAAGAGCGTCTTTACCATCGTCTCACGGTCAAGGGCATGGATCAGCGCTTTACGCACCCGTTTGTCGGCCAGATAGGGTTGAGTCGAGTTCACCGAAATAAACTGGGTGAGCGGCGCATTGTGGGGGAAGACCATGAGGTCGGCATTGGCGCGCGCGCGCTCAATATCATCGGGGGCGACGACGCGGATAATGTCCAGTTCACCTTTTTCCAGGCTGAGCATGCGCACGCTGGCATCGGCGATCTTGTTACCGATAATGCGCTCGATCTTGGGGGCGCCCCGGAAAAAGTCGGGGTTGCGCTCGACGATCTGGAATTGATCGGGGGTCATCT
Source organism: Caldilinea sp. CFX5 (assembly GCA_021405325.1). The sequence goes on from QWII01000070.1 coordinate 46,734, forward strand.
CCACAAACTTAAAGGCGCCGGTGCCGACCAGGGTCTTGGCGAAGAATTCATGCTCGCCGATCTTTTCCAGATCCGCATCTTTCAGGTGGTGTTCCGGCAAGATCCAGACAAAGGCAACATTACTCAGCATGATCGAACTAGGCTGTTCAAGGGTGATCTGCACCGTAAAATCGTCGGGTGCGGTAATGCCCACCTCGCCGGCGCCGCTCTCTTTATAGGCTTTGGCGCCTTGAATACTGGCAAGATAGGCCGGTTGCCAGCCGGTCATTTTGGGGTTGAGCAAGGTCATATAGGTGAAGAGGACATCAGCGGAGGTGAACGCTTCGCCGTCATGCCACTTGACATCTTTGCGCAGGTTAAAGGTCCAGGTCAAGCCATCGTCCGAGACAGTCCAACTCTCGGCAAGACCGGGTATGACCTGATCATAGTGGCTGTCCACCTGGACCAACGGGTTGAAGATCATGTCGGTCAACTGAATACCGCCGCCGGTGGTCCACGGGTTGAGATTGGTGTACCAGTCGGTGCGCAGGGTGCCGGCGGCCACATCTGCGCTGGGCGCGGCGGCGGCGGCCGCCTGACCGCCGGTTGCCGGCCCTGGCGGCGCTTCCATGGGGGTGCAGGCGGCCAAAGCTGCGCCCGCCGCCGCGGTCGCCGATAGGTGTAGGAACGTCCGTCGTGTGATTGTCTTGCGTGCCATTGTCCTCTCCTTTATTGGTTTCAGTGAACAGCATGGTTACAATTGCAACGGTAAATTGACACGTACGTTACCCTGTTCGTGCGACTTGAGCATCGCCAACATGATTTCCAGGGTCTTGCGCGCTTCGTGTGCCGACGAGACCAGTGAACCGCCCTGCTCTAATCCCTGAAGCAGTTCAGCCAACGCCCCCAACTGATAGGTAAACATATAATCGCCCGGCGCAATGGTCGTGGTTGACACCTCGACATAGGAGGCGGCTTTGGTGACAGCAAGGCCGCGGTCAGAGACGATCAGGCTGGCCTTGTCGCAAACTAATTCAAAGTAGGCGTTGGCGGCTGGCAGCTCCACTTTCAAGCTGTGATAAACTGCACGCACCCCATTAGCAAAGTGGATATAGGCCGTCACCGCCGGGTCCGTTGTGGGATCGTGGCCGCCGTCGCTCCGGTACTGGGTAAAATGGTCGAACCCCTCTTCCAGTTCAGCAAAAACCCAGCGCGGATCGGCTTCGGCAAAGAAACAGATCGTGTCCACCCAGTGGGTGCCGTTGCGAAAGAGCATGGCGCGCGGGTCATATAAGTTGCCGACAATCCCACGCAATGGGCCAAGCTCGCCGCTCCGTACCAGTTCACGCGCCTTGAGAAAAAAGGGCGACCAGCGCCGGGTGTGGTCAATCGAGAGGAGGGTGTTGTTGGCGGCGGCGGCGGCGATCATGCGGTCGGCGTCGGCCAGCGTGGTGGCAATGGGTTTTTCGCAGAAGATCGCTTTGGCGCCGCCATTGGCCGCCGCCACCGTAATCTCACTGTGCAGATGGTCCGGGGTGCAGACACTCACCAAGTCGGGTTTCTCCTGGGCCAACATCGCCCGGTAATCGGTGTAACAGCGCACCTCCGGCCAGACATCGGCCCAATCGCGTTTGAAATGGTCCAACGCCGCCGGCCGAATATCACACACCGCCACCACTTGGGTCTGTGGATGGCGATAGTAGGCGGCGGCATGAGAGCGGGGTACGACGCCGTAGATCGGTAGATCGTCCGGCTCCGTTGGTCGGCGCGCCCCGATGCCGGTCAACCCAACGATGACGGCGCGATAAGTTGGCATACCTTCTCCTTTGCTGCAAAGCTGAATCAACTAAAGCCGCTTTTCCTGGTCATGGGCCGCCCGGCTCATTGATAGCGAATGCGCGGATCGGCCCAGGCGTAGGCAATAGCGGCCAACAAGTTAGAAAACAAGACCAGCGCGGCTGAAATAAAGTTGATCGCCATGATTACCGGGTAGTTACCCCAGGAAACGGCCTGAAAGGCGTACAGCCCCATGCCTTATATCGAACTCATTCCTTTTCAGCTTGTTGGACAAAGTAAATTATGTAGGATTATAGTATACCTAAAACGAAATTTTAGAGCAAATCAGCAAAATCACTAGCCCTGACAGCCGCTTGGGGTAGCACATAGCGAAACGCCTGCGCCGCCTGGGGATCACGGTCAAGCAAGGCAATGCCGGCCCGAATCCGGTCAGCAGTGTGGCGACAGTGGTCAATCAGGGATAGTACCCATGACTTTGACTACGGCGTCACCTATGAAACCGCAATCAATCACCGCAGCGATGGCGCAACAGATGGCGAATGCCTATCTGGCGACATCGTTGGGCCACTCCTATCAAGCAACCAACGGCTTTACCGACAATGGTTATTGGTATTTTTTGATCCGTTGCTGCACCGATGGCCGCCAAGCGGCACTCACAGTTGGCAAACTGGTTGTCGATAGTACAACCGCCGGCGTGATCGCCCTCATCGATGAGCAACTGTGCCAGGCGCGTGAGCGAGCTGCGGTACAACTAGCCCAAGGCTGCCGTACACTCGCACGCGATAGCCAGGGCTATGTGTTACGCACCTACGCCGGCGATCAGGCGACGCAGTGGTTAAGTGATCACCTCGGAATGCATTTTGTGGCAACCGAAGGCCAGTTCCTCAAGACCGCGTCACCTTATTGGCAATTTGCGATCCACTTTCGTCTACCTCACACTGGCGAGATCAAGGCATTGGGCGCCATTCAGGTCGATGGCGTCACCGGCCAGGTTAACCCGCTTACCACCCAGCAGACACAAACGATTCAGAAGCGCACCCGTGCCATTCTTCACGATCGCGCACTGGCGTCAGCCGCATGAAGGTGATTGTTTACCGGCTTGTGTGGCCATATCACATCCTTCATAAAGCAGCCGAAAACGATTTTCTCGGTGAGGAAGATTGAAGTGACTTCTTACGGCTTCCAGTGACTGAGGAAAAATTTCTAGAGCAACATTGCATGCAGCATCTTTCGGTAAAGTGTATACTGCTGTAGGTAATCTAAACTCGGCTAAACAGAAAGCACCACAAGCAACAGCTAGCTGACAATAGAAGATAGCATTAGCGAAGACAAATAGAATTATCCGAAACTACGCGCAACTATCGGAAACTATCCAGCAACGGCAGCACATACTGAATACTGGGCGCTTGACCGATGAGCCGGATCAGACCCAGTTGGATCAGGGTTCGTAAATCCTTGAGCGCAATCTGTCCAGAAGCGGTGACATTGGTCAGTGTTCCATATGATTGGAGAAAATTACACAGAAGTAACGGCGTGCGTCTTCAAAACGCGATATACAGTACATCGGTCTCCGGCGGGTGGCGCCGGCGGTGGCCTGAAAGGCCGCCTTACCTGTATCTTCCCTATACCCCGTTCCTATACCTTGCTCTACTGGCTGGCACGGCTGGTGTCCTATACTAGGAAATTTATGCTTGGTGGGAAATGCAGTGCTAAGCTCAGGGTTGGTACGGTGTGGTGGGAAAAGTTATGAATACCATTCGCTTGACTAGGTACGCAGGAGATTGTTATACCACAACAGACGATCAATGGGGTTGCCCTCAACTACCGCACCAGCAGCGACCCGCAGAAGCCAACCGTTGCGCTCTCGCACACGGTGCTGTGGGGTGCGACAGCCGGCGCTGCTGGACAAGCTCGTCCTGATCGCGACCAACGCTCGTGCTGACACATCCCCGCTGGCCGCCCAAACCCGCCAACTCTGGGATCTCTTTCGCGCCGGCCAGCGCGAGATGATTGTCGATCCGGCCTTACAACTCTTCTTTGCCCGTGCCACCTTTCAGCAACAGCCGGAGCTTGTGGCGCAATACCGCCACAAAGCTGTCGCCATGCAGGAAGTTGAGGGGATGTATCAGGCGGCAATGGCCGCCGGCGAACGCAGCGATGTCATGGCACAACTGGACGCGATCCGCACCCCTACTTTAATCCTGGCCGGTCGTGAGGATCGCATGGCGAACGCCGCCGAAGCTGAAGAGATGGCGGCCCGGATGCCTAACGCCCAGGTGGCGATTGTCGAAGAGGCCAGCCACCTGTTGTTGGTGGAAAAGCCGCAGGCAGTGGCGCCAATCATTCGTCGCTTTCTGACCGAGGGGTGATGGATGACGCAGTATATCACCGCGAATCATGGGAATTAGCGAATGTTGCCCCTGTAGCGATTCGCTAATCCCCATGATTCGCGGTGATAGGGTTGCCATGCTTGGCGAGTGCTGTTTTGTCTCATAGGAACAGTCGGGTCATGATGATCGAATTGTTACAACTGCTGATAATGTTTCTGGTTGCCGTCGCCTTTGCCCTGGCGCTGGCTCATGCGCTCGAATTGCCGGGGAAAATGCGCCTCAGCCAGGCGGTCTACTACGCCGTACAGCCGATCTACTATCCGGGCTTCACCATCGGCGGCATCAGCGAGCCGGTTGGCCTGCTGCTCACCCTGCTCCTGCTCTGGTTGACGCCGTGGGGCAGCCCGGATTTCTGGCTAACCCTCCTGGCGCTGGCGGGGCTGGTTGGGATGCAGGCGGTCTACTGGCTCGTAACCCACCCGGTTTCCGCCATCGGCACCTCTTTTGGCGCAATCTTGCCCCACCTGGCCGAGAGCCGCCAAGTGATTGCCTTTGAATTGCAAGGCCACGGGCGCACCGCCGATATTGATCGTCCCATGAGTATGGAAGCGATGGCCGATGATGTGGCCGCGGCTGTGCAGCAGTTGGGCTTCGACCAGGTTGA